>JAVXND010000034.1:0-28221 GCA_036645955.1 Clostridia bacterium
GCGTGCCGCTGTTTTCTGCATACTCTTTTGCGCCAAAAGAGTATGTGCCCGTGTGGGGGGCAGTCCCCACGCCAGTGGCGCGGAAAGCCATTTCCGCAATCCCCCGCTCCCCCCACAGGGGGAAAAGCAGCGGCGCGGAAAGCCAATTCCGCAGTGAAATACAGCGCCGCGGAACGCCATTTCCGCAAAAAAAAGGCTTTCGCCTTTTATTTATGATACCTTTCCCCTGCATTGATTTTTGCGGCGCGAAAAAGCTGCTCTAGCAACATGATTCTGGCAAGCTGATGGGGAAAGGTGAGCTTGCTCATGCTGAATTTTTCATCCGCACGTGCAAGCACTGCCGCATGCAAGCCAAGAGAGCCGCCAATCACAAAGGTGATGCTGCTTCTGCCGCGCGTGAATAGCGTGCTGATTTTTTCGGCAAGCGCTTCGCTGGGGCATTGTGCGCCCTCAATGCACAGGGCAATCACGTAATCCTGCGGAGCAATGCGCTGTAAAATGCGCTCGCCCTCGCGGCGCAAAACGGCTTCGCTAAGCGCGCTGGAGGGCGTGAGGGGCTCGCGCTCATCGGGCAGCTCCACAACGGTAATGGGCATCAGGCGTGAAAGGCGCTTGAGGTACTCGCTGGCCGCATCCGCATAGAATTTTTCGCGCAGTTTGCCTACGCAAACCAATGTTACGGGCATGGGGGCACATCCTTTAAGTCAAAGGTGAAGAGCGTGGCGTCAATGCGTACATCGCGAAAAAGGCGCTCAAAATATGCCGCATCGCCATCGGGCAATAGCAGGGTGCAAAGGGAATCGTGCTGTTCCACAAGCGCCACGGTGTGCGTGTTGCCGCGAGCGTCGGTAATGCGCATGCCGCTTGCCAAAAGAGGCATGCTCTCCTCATGCAGGCAAAGAAGCGCAATGCCGCGCCCCTCAAAGGCAAGTACTTCGTCTAAAAGCCTTAATTCCATGATAACCCTCCGAATGTTTTTAGGCAATGGTGTATAAATAGCTGGCTTGGTAGCGGGCGGCCACGTGCAGTGTAACATCGCGGTCCAGCTCCATGCCGGCCACTTCAAGCGCATCCTTTGTGGTGCGATACGCTAAGGCGGGCGTGTTGTTTTCACTGCTCAAATGCCCAAGGAGCAAATGCTTTGCGCCGTTTTGCGCCAGATGCACCGCCGCGCTTGCGCCGCTTTCATTGCTCAAATGTCCGCTCTTGCCCAAAATACGGCTTTTGAGCCGATAGGGATAATGCGGATTTTGGCGAAGCAATTCAGGGTCGTGGTTGCTTTCTAGCAACACAAGCTCCGCGCCTGTAACCGCATCGCTTACGGTTTGCGAAAAATAGCCCAAGTCGGTGGCTACGGCAATGCTGCCATGCCGCATAAATATGCGGTAACCCACGGGATCATTCGCATCATGCGGTATGGAGAAGGGCGCAATTTCTAAGTCGTTTAAGAAAAAGCTTTCGCCAGCGGTGATGGTCACGCGGTTCGCGTTCGCAATTTCACCAATGGCGGGCTGCATGCCCGTCCATGTGCCCTCTGTGGCGTAAATGGGCAGCCCCAGCTTGCGTGAAAGCACGCCCGCACCGCGGATGTGATCGCTGTGCTCGTGGGTGATGAGCATCGCTTTTAAATCAGCGGGGTTGAGCTTGGCCAAGCGCATCGCTTCCAAAACCTGTGTGCCGCTCATGCCGCAATCAATCAACAGCGCGCCCGCATCGGTGCCCAAGTAAACGGCATTGCCGGCAGAGCCGCTAAACAGTGTACAAAAAATGGTCAAGGGCAAAGCTCTCCTTCAAAATTGATCCATTTGACGGAAGTCATGGGACTGGCCTCCGCTCCGTAATTGTAGCATTTTCATCAGGGAAAGACAACGAATGTTTTCACAAAAGGCGCTTTTAGGACGTTTTGACACGCCAGATTGACCTTTTGATCCCGTGTGCTTGCGTTTTCGCACAAAACGCGATAAAATACCTATATTAAGCCATCGCAAGGAGGAACGTGCTATGTATCAACAGGTGATAGACGGTGCCGTGGAGAAAATGAAGAAAACCAACGCCGTATTCCAGGATGAACTGCGCTCCATCCGCGCTGGGCGCGCAAACCCGCAGCTTTTGGAGCGTGTGGTGGTCGATTATTACGGCGTACAGACCCCGCTTACCCAAATGGGCAATATTTCGTCGCCAGAACCGCGCATGCTGGTGATTAATTTGTGGGATCAAAAATCCATTCCGCTGGTGGAAAAGGCCATTATGAAAAGTGATTTGGGGCTCAACCCCAATAACGACGGCAAAATCATCCGCCTTGTGATTCCGGAGCTAAACGAGGAGCGCCGCAAGGAATTAACCAAGCTGGTGCGCAAGGGCGCGGAGGATTCCAAGGTGGCCATCCGCTCCATCCGCCGTGACGCAATGGAACAGTTCAAAAAGCTGGAAAAAGACACGAAGATCACCGAGGACGACCGCACCAAAGCCGAAAAGAAAATGCAAGAAAAGACAGACGAAGCCATTAAAGGCATTGACGAGCTTGCCGCCAAGAAGGAAAAGGAAATTTTGGAGGTGTAACAACGCCCGCATGCAAAACACATTTGAGCATCTTTTGGGCTTGCCTACGTCGGCGGCTGTGGCTATTTTAGCATCCGCAGGCGTAACCAATGTGGAGGTGGTGCCCACCGCCGCGCCGCCCCGCAAATACGCCTCCGCTGATGAAGAGCGCCGCAGTGCGGCAGGCGAGGCGCTAGGCTATGCCTCTACCCGCGTGGTAGCTGTGGAAAACGACGGGCAAAGGCTCATTGTTTCACGCTTTTTAACAGGCGCGCCCAAACAGGCGCAAGCACCTACGCCAAACGTATGAAGGGAGCGACGCTTATGAGCTTGCCGCTCTATGCCCCGATTGATTTGGAACGCTTGCCCAAGCACATTGCCATCATCATGGATGGCAATGGCCGCTGGGCGATGCAGCACAAGGTAAAAATTGCGCTGGGACACCGCGCGGGCACGGAAACCCTGCGTGAAATTATCCGCAATGCCAGCGATATGGGCGTGAAAGCCCTTTCGCTTTATGCGTTTTCCACCGAAAACTGGGAGCGCCCCAAAAATGAGGTGGATGCGCTGATGCAGCTCATTCTTGACTTTTTTGCCAGCGAAATAGAGGAGCTGCATGAAAAAAACGTGCGCATTTTGATTTTGGGCGAAAAAGACACCTTGCCCCCCAAGCAACGGGCTACGCTTGCGGCGGCTGAAAGCCGAACCGCTGAAAACACAGGGCTATCGCTTAACATTGCCATCAATTACGGCGCGCGTGCGGAGCTTGCACGCGCGGCACGATTGCTTGCGCTTGAGGCCGTTCAAGGTTTGCGCAGCGCGGACGAAATAACCGAGCAGGATTTGAGCAACAAGCTTTACACCGCGGGCTTGCCCGAGGTGGATTTGTTGATCCGTACCAGCGGTGAAATGCGCTTGAGCAACTTCTTTCTCTTTCAATGCGCCTATGCGGAATTTGTGTTCCCCACAGTGCTTTGGCCCGATTTTACGCTCAAGCAATTTCATGAGTGCATTGCGGAATTTCAAGGGCGTAAACGCAGGTTTGGCAAGCGGGAGGATTCATAATTCAGCCACAAAGGAGGGTTCCCACCATGAGCGAAAACACCGATGAATTGGCCAAAAAACACGCTTCCATGACCCAAAGAGTTGCGACAGGCACAGTGCTTGTGATTGTGCTAGGTACATTGCTGGCCATCGGCGGCTGGGTATTTGCCATTGTGGGCATGCTTGCCTTGTCACTGGCAGTGTATGAGGAGCTTTCCGCATTTCGAAACGGCGGGCATAACCCTGTATGGTGGACGAGCTTTGTGGGGCTTGCGGTTTCTGTGCCGCTGATGATGTCCTATTCCTCGCTGGTGATTATTCCCGTGCTGACACTGCTCAGCTTTTCTGTGCTGTTTCAGGTGATGCGGCGCGAAGATCCTGATTTGATTGACATCTGCATCAGCATTCTGCCCATGCTCACGCTTGTGCTGCCCGGCATGTGCCTGTTTGGACTTTTGGATACCACGCCGCGCAGTCTGCAATTGCTGCTGCTGGTGATGGTGTTTGCCATTGCGGTGGGCGGGGACACCTTTGCCTATTTTGTGGGCAGTGCCGTGGGCGGCCCAAAGCTTTGCCCGCATATCAGCCCCAACAAAACCATTGCGGGTTCGGTAGCGGGTTTATTGGGTAGTATTTTATGTGCGGTGGTTGCGGGGCGTATTTTTACATGGTGTTTCCCTGCGTTCACAGGCTTTCCCCCCATATGGGGCGACATGTTGGTTGGCTTTTTTGGCGGCCTTGCGGGTCAGGTGGGGGATTTGTTTGCCAGCATGGTCAAGCGGCATTGCAAAATCAAGGATTTCGGCAACATTTTTCCGGGCCATGGCGGCATGCTGGACCGTATGGACAGCATTGTTTTTACGGCCATCATTGTGTACTGCTACCGCGTGATTTTGATGGCTTCACTATAGGAGGCGAAGAATGGTTCAATTAGCGAAACGCCGCATGGCTGTTTTGGGCTCTACGGGCAGTATTGGCACGCAGGCTCTTCAAGTTGCGCGGCTTCATAAGGAGCGTTTTCAAATTGTTGCGCTTACGGCAAACCAAAGCCGTGAAGCGCTCTTTGCGCAGGTGCGCGAATTTCGCCCGTTGCTTGCAGGGCTGGTGACACCCATCCCGCGTGAGGAAATCCCTGAGGATTTGCGCTTTTGCGAGTGGGTATTTGGGCGCGAGGCGCTGACCTTGGCCGCACAGATGGATTGCGACGACGTGCTGGTGGCTGTGGTGGGCATGGCAGGGCTTGAAAGCGTGCTTTGCGCACTGGCGCACAAGAAGCGCGTACTGTTAGCCAACAAAGAAGCGTTGGTTGCGGGCGGGCATTTGGTAACAGAGGCGGCGGCGCGCGTGGGCGAACACGCATTGCTTCCTGTGGACAGCGAGCACAGCGCCATTTTTCAATGCCTGCAGGGCGCGGCGGGCAATGCGGTGGAAAAAATTCTGCTGACCTGCTCTGGCGGTCCTTTTCGCACATGGGCTAAAGCAGACATTCGCAATGCGGTGCGCGAGCAGGCACTCAAGCACCCCAATTGGGTCATGGGGCAAAAAATCACCATTGATTCCGCAACGCTGTTTAACAAGGCGCTGGAAATTGTGGAAGCCAAATGGCTGTTTTCTGTGGAGCCTGAGGCCATTGAAGTGGTTATTCATCCGCAGAGCGTGGTGCATAGCGGCGTGCGCTTTTGCGACGGCGCACTGCTTGCACAGCTGGGCACGGCGGATATGCGCCTGCCTATTTTGTATGCCATGAGCTATCCGCAACGCTTGCCTACAGGCGGCGAAGCGCTGGATCTTTTTAAGCTGGGAGCGCTTACCTTTGAAAAACCCGACGAGGAGCGTTTCCCCTCTGTGCGCATGGCGTTTGAGTGCTTAAAGGCAGGCGGCGCGGCGGGTTGCGTAATGAATGCGGCCAACGAAGTGGCGGTAGCGCAATTTTTACAATCCGCACAGGGGGAACCCATGCGCTTGGGTCGAATTTTTGATGTAGTGGAAGAAACGCTTTCACGCGTGGGGCATTTGCCCGCAAACTCATTGGAAGAGGTGCTGGAGGCGGATTTGCGCGCAAGAGAAATTGCGCGGGAGCGATTGAAAGCACTGTAGGCGCATAGACTGATAGGGCATGCGCTTTGTGAAAGGAAGGTATGAATGACAGCATTGTATATTTTATTGGCCATCGTGTTGCTTGGCGTGCTGATTATGGTGCACGAGCTGGGGCATTTTGGAGCCTCGCGCCTTTGCGGTATTGCGGTGAAGGAGTTTTCCATCGGGTTTGGACCCAAGCTCCTTCAGTGGAAAAGCCGTAAGCATGAAACCTTGTTTACCCTGCGCCCCATTCCCTTGGGCGGCTATTGCATGTTTTACGGCGATACCGATGATGACCCTAAGGGTGAAAAGGTGGACGATCCGCGCAACTACAACAAAGCACCTGTGTGGAAGCGGCTGATCAGCGTGGTTGCGGGGCCGCTGATGAACCTTGTGCTTGCGTTTGTGGTGGCCATTGTGCTCATGGCGGGCTACGGCCAATTGCCCGCAACCCCATTTGTGGTGCAGGTGGAGGCTGGCATGCCCGCCGCCCAAGCGGGATTGGCGGCAGAGGATAGGTTTGTGAGTGTTGGCGGCAAGAGCATGACCGACAAGCCCGTAACGGCTGTGATTGATGAAATCAACCGCACAAAGGATGGAAGCCCCATTGAAATGGTGGTAGAGCGTGAGGGCGAGCAAAAAACGTTCACTGTTGCGCCTGTGCTAGACCCTGCTACGGGCAGCTACCGCGTAGGCGTTACCATTCAGCAGGGCGTAAAGCCCATGCCATCGGGGCAATATGTGCGCTACGCCTGGGATGCGTGCGTACAATCCTCCAGCGCTATTTTGCAGGCGCTGGGCAAGCTCTTTACTACGGGCGAGGGCTTGAATGAAACGGCGGGACCCATTGGCGTGGTGCAAATGGTGGCTCAGCAAACGCAGGAGGGCGGGTTTAAAATCTTCCTCAACCTGCTGGTGCTGATTTCCATTAACTTGGGGCTTATCAACCTCATCCCCATTCCGGGGCTGGACGGAAGCCGCATTGTGTTTATGCTGTTGGAAGCCATCCGCAGAAAACCCGTGAGCCAGCGCATTGAAAGCGCGGTGCATTTGTGCGGATATGTATTTTTGCTGGGTGTGATGATTTTGTTTACCTACAAAGACATTGCGCGCCTGTTTGGTGCATAAGGAGTGGTACAAAAGATGAAACGGATGCTGATGGTTTTTTTGGCTTTGCTGATGACGGTGCTACCGAGCATGACCCTTGCCCAAGGAGCAACCCCCGCGACAGATTTTTGGGCCTATGCCAACCAAGAGGTGCTTGCCGCCCACCCCGAGCAGGAGGGCTTGTCTTGGTCTGCGAAGGATGCATATACCTCCAAGCTAACCGCATTGCACGAAAAGCTATTGAAGCAATGCGTGGACAACGATCCCGCCATTGTGAAGGGCACCGCGCAGGCCAGGGTTGCAAGCCTTTTACAGCAGTTTTTTGCCGTGCGCGGCGGCAAGGATGAAAGCGCCTTTGTGCTGGGACTGCTGGCACAGATTGAAAGCTGTGCCAGCATGGAGGAGCTGCTTGCGCTTAGCCAAACCCTGTCACTGCAATATGGCTTGAAAACATTTCTGACTTTTATCACCAACCCGGATGAAAACAATTTGCCCTGCCTTGCGCTGGATTGCTTTCTGCTGAGCAAAGGTGCTTACCTGTGCGCGGGCGACATAGCGGAAAAGGACAGGGAGCTGTACCGCACACGGCTGGAAGCCTTGCTTACCTCCGTGGGCATGGCGCAGGAGCAGGCACAAGCGCTATCGACTCTTTCCGTTCAAACAGAGTTTGCCCTGTGCGACGAACTTTGCCTTGAGCCCTTGGATGCTTCGCAGGAGGACGCGTATATTCCGCTATCCATGGAGGAATTCCAGAAGCTATTCCCCGCCATGGATATGAAGGCGTATATGGACGGCTATGGCGTAACGGTGGATGCACGCGGCATTTATCTTACCAATACCAAGCTGATGCAACGCTACGGCGCGTATTTGGCTGAGGAAAATTTGGCAAGCTTAAAGGCCATGCTTCAATGCAGTGTGGTAAACGAATGCGCCCACTACCTAACGCCTGAGCAGCAGCAGATTGCCAATGCCATTGGCTCTTGTGCGCTTTTCCAGCGCAGCGACGAGGAAATTCAGAAGCTGCTCAGCCCAATGGAGGGCAATTACTTAAAGAGCGAGCGGATTTCCTTGGGCTTGGATGCGCCTGCCGCAAAGCCTGATGCGGATGATATCACCACGTTTTTATCGCAATCGGTGAGTGAAGAAGTAACGCAGATGTTTGTGGACGAGGTTTATGACAAAGAGCTTTTTGAGAAGGTGGATGTGCTCTTTGAAGAGGTGCGTGCCGCATTTGCCGCCAGAATGCAAAACAACACATGGCTGAGCCAAGAAGCCAAGACGGTGGCGCTTGCCAAAATCGAAAACATACAGCTATTAAAGATGGCAGGCAACTATTACTCCCCCTGCGTCATCAAGGATTCCTTTATAGAAACCATGCTGGCCACCCATGCGGAGGCCTGTGCCTATGCACTGCGCTCCATTGCACAGCCCATTCTTGCACGTCAGCGCTTTCTGTTTCCCACCTATATTGACAATGCACAGCTGGTGCCGACCACCAACAGCATAGCGGCGCAAGCGGGCTTACTGCTTCACTTGAAGGAGGACCCCTCCGACGCAACCCTGTATGGCGTTGTGGGCATTACGCTGGCGCATGAGCTTTCACATGCCTTTGACCCGGGCGGGGTACGGTTTGACGAGATGGGCGCTATGAAGCCATGGATGAACGAGCAGGACAAGGCGCATTATGACGCATTGGTGGCAGAGGTAATCAACTGCTACCGCAGGCTGGAATATCGCCCTGGAAAAACCATGCAGATCGATGAAAAATCATCGCGCGAGTCGGAATGCATTGCGGATCGGGTGGCGGGGTGCATCCTCATGGACATGTTAAAGGACAAGCCCGCCCTGCAAAGGGAAGCGCTGGAAGCCTACGCGCACAACCATTGCGTGGTTCAAACCGAGGCGGTGGATGATTATTGGCTTGAGCATGGGGATCACCCCATTTACCGCGTGCGCGTGAACGCCCTGTGCTCGCTGCTGGACAACTTTTATGAGCTGTATGACGTTCCCGAGGGAAGCCCCATGTATACCGCGCCCAAAGAGCGCGGCTACATCTGGTAAGGGGGAACGGTGCAATGATACAAAAGCGGCTGATGGCTTGGGTGCTGGCAGTGCTTCTGATGCTTGGGGGCGCGGCTTATGCCGAGCCAACCGCATCTCCCGCGCAGGACTTTTATGCCTATGCAAACCAAGAAACGCTTCGGAAGCATCCCGCGGCTGATTCGGCGGAGCCGTGGTCGGCTGTTTCGGAGGTGCGGGCGCTTGTGGCCGCGCGGGAAACCGAGCTGTTTCATCAGCTTGCGAGCAATGGCGCGGCATATGAAGCGTCAACCGCCGAGTTTCGCATTGCCGCGCTTGTAAAACAGCTTCGGGATACCCAAGCGCGAAATGCGCATGGCATTGCGCCCATACTGCCTGCTTTAGCGCGTGTGGAGGAAGCCAAAACGGCGGAGGAGCTGTTGGACTGCTCCGCTACGCTGATGCTGGAAACAGGCACGCCGTTCTTTATTGGCTTTGATGTGTACGAAAACGAGGAAACAGGCACTGTGTACGCCACCGTGGAGCCAGCGGCTTATTCGTTGGATTTTGCGGATGATGGGGCGGAGGTGCGCAGCTTTTACCCGCTCTATGCGCAATGCCTTCAAAAGGTTTTTACCGCCGCGCAAATGACGGTGACCCTCGAGGCTATGAACGCGCTGATTGCGCTTATGGAAGAGCTTTCCACTGAAATGGGCGATCAGGTAGCGCTTACGCTAAAGCGCGGCAATGCTTATGATGTGTCAGCACTGGACGCTCAAAACAAGCATTTTTCGTTGGGCGCGTATCTTGCCGCGCTTGGCATGACCAACACCGCACAGGTTCAAACGGTTGATCCTGACTTTTTGATGGCGCTGGATCGCTGCCTGACAGCGGAACGCCTGCCCTCGCTCAAGCTGTTATGCCAGCTTCAGCTGATGCGCACCTATGGCGGGTATTTGAGCGACGATTTTGCCGCCGCCTTGCAAGAGCTGGGAGAGCTGGAGCTTTATATGGCGGAAAACGCAGGCGTGAGCAATGCGCCTGCCTTTGAAGCACAAGCGTACCAATCCACCTATGCGAACGCGGAGGAGGCTGACCTGCTGGACTTTATTCGCAGCCACGCAAAAGCGGACTTTGCGGCGGCTTATGCCAACGCCTATGCGCCGAAAAATGCGCAGGGTGAGCTGGAAAAAGCGACAAAAGCCATTGTGCAGACGCTTCAAAAGCGCATAGCGAAGCAGGAATGGATGACGGAAAAAACCCGCGCCGCCGCCCTTGACAAGCTTGCCGCTATCAAGTGCGAATTTGTTGCGCCCACGAACAACGCGCCTGTGAACACGGCTGAAACGCTGTTTGATACCATGGCGGCCTTGCGTGTGAGCCATCTCGATAGCGCCATAGAGCAAATCAACAGCCGCGCCGCCTATCGCCTGCATTGGGAAATGACGGCCGATACCGTGAACGCCTGCTATGACAATGTGACCAATACCATATGCGTACCCTGCGGCATTTTATCCGCGCCTTTTTACGATGAAAATGCGGTGCTGGGCAGTATCGGCCTTATTTTGGCGCATGAGCTGACCCACGGCTTTGACCAGGACGGCGCGACCTACGACGGGGACGGCAACCGCGTGGACTGGTGGGCTGAAAGCGACCGTGCCGCCTTTTTGAAAAAGGTGGATGCGGTAGAGCAATATTATCAGCGCTTTCCATACCGCGAGGGGCATGTACAGCAGGGCGAGGTAATCATTGGGGAATGCGTTGCGGATTTGGGGGCGCTGGGCATGATTACGGAGCTGCTTGAGGGCGACCCAGAAGCGCAACGCGCGGCCATGCTCTGCTTTGCGGCGCAGTGGGTGCAATCGGGTACCGATGAACAGCTGGATGGCATTGCCAATGTGGGCAAGCACCCCCTTGGGCGAAGCCGCGTGAATGCGGCCATTGCTTCCTTGGATGTGTTTTATGAATGCTTTGAGGTAAAGCCGGGGGACGCGATGTATGTTGCGCCCGAGGATCGTGTGAAAATTTGGTGAGGCTTTTGATGCCTATTTCCGCTCCCTTGCATAGGCCAAAATGCGCCCTGCCATAACGGTGCTGATGCCGTCCACCTCGCACAGCTCCTGCTCGCTTGCTTCAAAAATGGCCTTGATGCTTTTAAAATGCCTGAGCAAGGCAACCTGCTTTTTTTGCCCGATGCCTTCGATTTTGCTGAGCTCGCTTTTCAGCCCTTCCTTGCCGCGCAACGCTCTATGCTGTGTAATGCCGAAGCGGTGCGCCTCGTCGCGCACAAATTGCACCAAATGCAAGGCGTTGGAGCGGCGATCCAGCACGATGGGTTCCTGCTGGTCGGGCAGATAAATTTCTTCAAAGCGTTTGGCAAGCCCAAACATGGGGACGCTTGCGCCCGCTTCCTCCATGGCGCGGTGCGCAAAAAGCAGCTGTTCGGGGCCGCCGTCAATCAGCACCACATCGGGCAGCTTGGAAAAGCTTCCGCCGTCCAACACAAGCCCTGCTTGTGCACGCTCCTGCCGCTCGCGCAGACCATGGGTAAAGCGCCTTGAAATAACCTCTGCCATGGAGGCAAAGTCGTTGGCACCCTCCACGGTTTTGATGCGGAAAAAACGGTAGGCTTTTTTATTGGGCACGCCGCCTTCAAACACCACCATGCTGGCAATGCTCAATATGCCTTGGGTGTTGGAAATGTCGTAGCCCTCTATGCGCAGCGGCAAGGCGGGCAAATGGAGCGCTTCCTTGAGCTCCAGCATGGCCTGTGTGGTGCGCGCATCCTTGACCATGGCGCTTTGGCGGTGCTTGTTGAGCACATCCTCGGCGTTTTTGAGCGTGAGCTTGACCAAATCCAGCTTATCGCCGCGCTGAGGCACGGCGAGCGTTACGGCGCTCCCCTTGCGCTCGCGAAGCCAGCGCTCCAGCTCGTCAAACGGCTCGGGCAAGGCTTGCACAAGCACATTGCGGGGGATGAGCTGTTCATCGTCATAATACTGGGTTAAAAAATCCTCCAAAATTTGGGCGGGCTCCTCGCCGCCGCAGCCCTCCAATAAAAACGCGCGTCCGCCCTCAATGCGTCCCGCGCGGATGTGCGTGAGCTGAACCATGGCATCCTGCTCATCAATGGCGGCGGCCAGAATGTCCTGCTCCACATCCCGTGTTTGAATGGCGTGCTGCTGCTCCATCAACTGCCGCACATCGGATAGCTTGTCGCGCAGGAGAGCGGCTTGCTCATATTCCATGTGCGCGGCGGCTTCGTTCATTTCCTGCGTGAGCTTGCTTAGCAAATCGTGCGAATCCCCATTCAAAAAGGCAATCACGCTCTTTAACAGCTCGGCATAGGCCTGTTCGCTCACCTTGCCCGCGCAGGGCGCAAGGCAACGGCCAATTTGATAGTGCATGCAAGGGCGGTGTGGGGTTTTGAGCGGCAAATGCAAGCTACAGGTGCGCAGAGGAAAAAAACGGCGCACCTCCTCCATCACCTGCCGCACAGCGGTTGCGCCGATATAGGGGCCGAAGTATTTGGCGTTGTCGCGCTGTTCCATGCGTCTGGCAAGCGTAAGGCGCGGGAAGCACTCGTTGGGGTCGATGCGCAGGTAGGGGTAATGCTTATCATCCTTCAAAAGGATGTTATAAAAGGGGCGATGCTTCTTGATTAAATTGCATTCAAGGGTGAGTGCTTCAAAATTGGTTTCGCAAAGCAGAAGGTCAAAATCGTCCACATGGGAAACCATGGCCGCCACCTTGGGGGTATGCGCACCATGAAAATACTGGCGCACGCGGTTTTTGAGGTTGACCGCCTTGCCCACATAAATAATGTCGCCCTCTGCCTTCATCAGGTAACAGCCCGGGCTTTCGGGCAGCATTTGCAGTTTGTAGGCAAGCGTTGGATTCATACATAGTGCTCCTTTTAAAAGAATCAGGCGGTTGCTTCTTAGTATACCATAAACCGCAGCTGCAAAAAAGCCCGAGAAAAAAAGGATCTTCTTTGGTTTTGCTATCAAAATTCGACTGAATCTGTTATAATAGAAGAACTGCTTGCCTCGGACGGGGCGGATGTGAGCGGACTGAAAAGGGGGGCATGGGCACGTGGAAACGGAATATCGCACACCAAAGCGGTGGATTGTTGCCGCGGTTGCTTCTGTGCTTCTTACGCTGCTAGCGGGGTACGGCTTTATTTATAGTGCCACCGTTAGCTTATATAGTGAAAGAGTCAACTACCTAGAGGAAATATCCATCAAGAGTGCCAACCTTGTGAAGGAACAAATCAACGGTTACTTTTCCACGCTGGAAGCCCTTGCAACTGTGATTGGCACGTCGGATGAGCTGTGCATGGAGGACGCGATTGAATTGCTGACCACCGAAACCAAAAAAGGCAATTTCATGCGCATGGGCGTGATCCTGCCCAATGGCGAGGCTTATACCACAGATGGACTCAGCAATAATTTAGGGGATCGGGCGTACTTTACCGAAGCGCTTTCGGGGCACAACGCCGCGTCGGATAGCTTGATTGATCGCTTTGGCGGCAAAGCCATCAACGTGTTTGCCGCGCCTGTATTTCAAAACAACAAGGTGCAATGCGTGATTTTTGCCACCAAAACGCAGGAGAAATTTTCAGATGCGTTGCTTAGCCATAGCTTTCACGATAAAAGCTATTCCTACATTGTATCAGGGGATGGCCGCCCCGTGATTCAAACCACCCACCCAGACAGCATAGGCGAATATGAAAACTTTTTTGCCGTGATCCAGCAATACGGCATGACAGAGGAACAATCCAATCTGATTCAAGAGCAAATGCGCAAACACGAAAACGGCGTGGTGACCTACACCAGAGGCGGCATCAAGCGGCAGATTTTTTATGCCCCTGTAGGCATCAATGATTGGTACATTTTTTCAGTGGTGGCGGCAGATGTGGTTTCGGCGCAATCGGATCGCTTGATTAACAATTTGGTGGCGCTGATGCTGTTCATGACCGTTATGGGCATTTTTATCAGCTCCCGCCTATTGCATAGTGCGCGGGTGAATAACGAAAAGCTCTGCTACCTTGCCTATACCGACGAAATTACCGCCCTGCCCAATTGGATGGGCTTTCGTGCGGAGGCGAATAAGCGCCTGCTATGCGTAGGTCCAGAAAATCCGTATGCAATGGTTACCTTTGATATCAATAAATTCAAGCTGATCAACGACCTTTTTGGCTACCAGCGCGGAAACGAAATTTTGGTTCGATCGGGTGAAATTATTCGGGAGGCCTTGGACGAAGGAGAATGCTGCTGCCGCGCAGGCGCCGATTGCTTTTATTTGCTGGTACGCTATCAAAACGACGAAGTGCTGCTCACGAGGCTCAAGTGGCTGGAACAGCGGTTTGAGGGCTTGATCGACAACTACAAAATCAAGCTTAGCATGGGCATTTGCACCATTTATGAGGCGGAAGCAGACATTTCATCGTACTGTGACAGGGCCAACCTTTCCCGTACCATCGCAAAGAAAACGAGCACGAGCAATTATCACTTCTTTAAGGAAACCAATCGCTTGGAGCTATTGCGCGAAAAAGAGCTTGAAAACGTGATGGATGCGGCGCTTGAAAAGGGCGAATTTGTGGTGTATATGCAACCCAAATTCGAAGCAAAAAACAGTGCATTGCTGGGCGCGGAAGCCTTGGTGCGCTGGCAGCGCCCCAACGAGGGCTTGGTTCCGCCCATTCACTTTATCCCCTTGTTTGAAAAAAACGGCTTTATCCGCAAGCTGGATTTATACATGTTTGAAAGCGTGTGCAGCTGGCTGGAAAAGCAAATGCGCGAAATGCCCGAAAAAGAACTGCTGCCCATTTCCGTCAACATCTCCCGCGCACATTTGAGCAACCCCAGCTTGCCAGACGATTTGAGGCGCATTGCTCACAAGCATGGCGTGCCGACAAAGCTGCTTGAAATTGAGCTGACGGAAAGCGCTGTTTTCGAAAACCTGGAAGAGGTTGGGGCGCTGATGGCGCAACTAAAGAAGGACGGTTTTTTGCTGGCCATAGATGATTTTGGAAGCGGGTATTCCTCGCTTGCCTCGCTCAAGGCCTTGCCTGCGGATATTGTCAAAATGGATAAGAGCTTTTTGGACGAGGCGGAAAACGATGAACGCGGCAAGCGAATCATCATCGGCATGGTGCGAATGATCAAAAGCTTGAACATGATTACATTGGCAGAAGGTGTGGAAACCTTGGCACAGCTTGAAATGCTCAGAAACGCGGGCTGTGATGTTGTGCAGGGCTACTACCACGCCAGACCCATGCCCCTTGATGATTATGAAAAGCTTTTAATGAGCAAAGAATAGTGCGGGCCTCTGCTCGCGCTTCATAGGCGAAACAGAGAAAGGATGGCAGGTTCAATGCAAAACGAGGAAACAAAACTACTGGCGGGGCTGCTATTTGCGCCCGGTGCGCCTGAACTGCGCAAAATCAAACTGCGCACACACAATTTATGTACGCAATTCAACCGCACCTTTGAGGACGAAATTGAAAAGCGCGCGCAAATTTTAGCGGATATGTTTGACGAGCTTGGCAAGGGCAGTTTTTTGCAAGGGCCTATTTACATTCATTATGGCAAGCATACGCGAATCGGCCAGCGTTTTTTTGGCAACTTTAATTTGACCATTCAGGATGACGCGCTTGTGACCATTGGCAACGATTGCAACTTTGGCCCAAATGTGACCCTTGTAACCCCTGTACACCCCATGCTTGCGCAGGAGCGGCGCGGCTTGCAAAACCACGCAGGTGAAACCCTGCACCTATGCTACGCAAAGCCCATTGCCATTGGGGATGATTGCTGGCTGGGCGCAAATGTGGTGGTTTGCCCTGGCGTGACCATTGGCGAGGGCTGTGTGGTTGGCGCGGGCAGTGTGGTAACGCGGGACATCCCCCCCATGAGCTTTGCGGCAGGCAATCCCTGCCGTGTGATTCGGGACATTACCTCGGAGGACAGCATGACCTTACGGCCAGAGCTTTGGGGGAACGATTTACGGTTAAACAAATGAAGCATAAAGATTCGGATATGACCACGGGCGTTATTTGGAAACAGCTGGTGAGCTTTTCGGTGCCGATGGCCATCGGACTGCTTTTTCAACAGCTGTACAACACGGTGGATACCATTGTGGTGGGGCAGTTTGTGGGCAAGGAAGCGCTTGCCGCCGTGGGCAGCACCTCCAGCATTATCAACATGCTGGTGGGGGCGTGCGCGGGGCTGGCTACGGGTACAAGCGTAATGGTTTCGCAATGCTATGGTGCGCACGATCATCGGCGCTTGCACGATGCGGTGCATACCACCATTGCCGCAACGCTCCTACTTAGCGTGCTGATGACGGGCTTGGGGCTGCTGCTGGTGGACCCGATGCTTCACCTGATGGCCATGCCTGCGGATGTTTACGGCTCGGCCAAGGAATACCTGACCATTTACTTTGCAGGCATCGGCGGTTTGCTGATTTACAACATGGGCTCAGGCATATTGCGCGCGGTGGGCGATTCACGCCGTCCGCTGTATTTTCTGTGCTTCTCCGCCATTGTGAACGTGGTGTTTGACCTGCTGTTTGTGATTCAGTTTCACATGGGCGTGGCAGGCGTGGCTTATGCGACCATCCTATCACAATTTCTTTCGGCGATGCTGGTGCTTTTTTTGCTGTCAAACGACAGTGCGGCCTACGGCATTCGCTGGCGCGAGCTTCGCATTCACAGGAGCATGCTCAAGGGCATTTTGTCCATTGGTCTGCCTTCGGGCATTCAGCAAGCCATTACGGCGTTTTCCAATGTGTTTGTGCAATCCTACATCAACTTTTTTGGCTCCGCGTGCATGGCGGGCTGGTCTAGCTTTAACAAAATAGATGTGTTCATGCTCATTCCCTTACAGGCCATTGCGCTGGCATCCACCACCTTTGTGGGGCAGAATGTGGGTGCGGGCAAGCTTTCGCGTGCGCACCGCGGCGTAAGGCAGGCGCTTTCCATGTCACTGCTGATTACGGCGGTGCTGGCGGTGATGTTTATGCTTTGCGCAAGGCAGATGATGAACCTGTTTACACCCGATGCAGAGGTGATTGACTTTGGCGTGCGCTTTGCCCTGCTGATTTCGCCCTTTTACCTTGCCTCCTGCTTCAACCAAATTTATGCGGGTGCTTTGCGGGGCGCGGGCAATGCCAAAATCCCTATGTTTATTATGCTGTTTTCGTTCGTGCTGTTTCGGCAGGGGTATTTGTATGTGGCCAAGCTGGCGGGAAACAGCTTTGTAGCCATTGCACTGGGCTATCCGCTGGGGTGGGTGGTGTGCAGTCTGCTATTGATGGTGTTTTATCAGAAATCCGCGCTCAACCGCGCGGGCAAAGAGGCGGAGCGCAGTGAAAAAACGGCGTAGAGGGTTTAGCTCTCCCGCTTGCGGTCAGCAAAAATTCATCGTATAATAATGTTACCAGTTCCGCGCATTGCGCAGGAAATCGCTGTGGAAAGGAGCGCCGCATATGAAAACAACCGCCGAACAGTTTACGGAGCTTTGCGCTCCGTATTCCGCTATGGTTTACCGACATTGCTTGCACGTGCTCCGTTCCCCACAGGAGGCGGAGGACGCGGCACAGGAGAGCATGCTTCGCGCCTTTCGCGCCTTTGACGGCTTTAGAGGCACGGGGGTTGCTACATGGCTGTTTCGCATTGCGCACAACACCTGCTTAGATGTGATCAAAAGCTCGCGCTACAAGCATGAAACCGTAACGCTGGATGAATGGCGCGAAGTGCATGGCGACCCTGCGGATTGCGCGAGTACACCGGAAGAGGCTTATGAGCGGGCATCCGCTAATGAAGCGCTTTGGCAGGCGGTGGCCGCCTTGCCAGAGGAACAGCAGGTGCTGCTTTCGCTGTGCTATGGGCAGAACATGAGCTATGAAGAGCTTGCCAGCGCCACGGGCCTGCGCGTGGGCACGGTCAAGAGCAAATTAAACCGTGCAAAGGCTTTGCTTCGGGAGAAAATGATTCGCGATGGGCTTGCATGAACTGGGAACTTTTTCGGCAGTGAATCGTCTTTAGTAAAGGAAAGGAGGCTTACGTATGCAAAACAATGCAAACCAACAAGAAAACGATTGGGCAGAGCAGGCGTTGAGCCGCCTTTATAGCGCGCAGGTTTCAGATGGCTTTGAAACTGCATGGCGCGCCGCGATCAGACGAGAGGAGTCGATTCAAATGACGAACCAACCCATGAAAAAACATCGCTTTTGGCGCGTGGCCGCGCCGGTACTGACTGCGCTGGTGCTGGTGCTGGGCAGCCTTTGGGCAAGCACACAGCCCTTCCCCCCGAACCCGACTATGTTAAACGAGCAACCGTTAAGCGATGGGGAGCTGGGGGCGCGAACCCAAAGCGGAGAGCTGTTAGTGGGCAACGCAAGCTCTGCTGACGCTGCGCCCGAAATGGCCAATTATGCCATGGTGGATGGCGCAAATGCCTCCATGCCAAACAGCTTCAGGGGCAAAGGCGTGACCGCCCCAGGCAAGGCTCCGCAGTTAGCAGGGCAAAAGCTGGTGCGCACCGCTAGCACCACGCTTCACAGCACCGCCTTTGACGCGGATTCGGAGCGCGTAAAGGCATTGCTTAGCGAGCTGGGCGGCTATGTGGAAAACCTCTACAGCTACGGCGATATACAAAATGGCGATACGCGCACCGTGAACTATTCCATGCGCGTGCCAAGCGAACAGCTGGATCGCTTTTTAAGCGGCATAAACGGCATTGGCCGCACCACGGATTATTCCGAAAGCACCACGGACATGAGCGTTGAATATGCCGATAACGACGCTCGCTTGGCTACCTTGAAGGCTAAAATGACGCGGCTTGACGAGCTTCTCAAGCAAGCGGAAAACGTGGCAGATCTGATTGAAATTGAAAACGCCATTGCGGATACGCAATATCAGATAGACAGCTACGAAACCTCTCAGCGCGATATTGACCGCCAGGTGAACATGAGCGCTGTAACCGTGACCATCAAGGAGGAAACCCCTGCGCAAAGCGCCGCCGCAACGGACAGGAGCTTATCCGCACGCGTTCCTGCCGCGCTCCAGGCATCCCTGCATTGGCTGGGCGAATTTTTTCGCAACATGCTGGTGTTTGTGATCATGATTTTGCCCGTGCTCATTCCCGCAGTGGTGATTGCGTTGATTGTATGGCTCTGCGTGGTGCGCCGCAAGCGCACAGGCAAAGCGCAAACCCCCAAAAAGCCCAAGGAGGATTAGAAACTTGAAAAGCATGCTATTATGGCTCACGGTTGCGTTGCTGGCGATGTCGCCCGCTGTTTCATTGGCGCAGGAGGGCTTGCAGGAGGGCGCGGCAACGCAGGCTTCCACAGCGGAGGCGGCCGCACAGCCCGCAAGCATTTGCGCCACAGGCAGTGCGCGTGTGCCGATTGTGAGCGATCATACCGTGCTTACCCTATGCGTGCTAAAAAGCGCCAACAGCGTTGAGGCGGCACAGCTTGCGGCAGATGCGGCGCTTGCCGCCCTGCACGATGCTTTGCTTAGCATAGAGGGCGTAACCGCCGCAGATATCCAAACGGAATATGACGGCGTAAAAACCCTTTATCATTACCAATATGGCAAGCTTGGCCAGCAGGAAACGCCGGCTGGCTTTGAAGTCAGCGCTCATTTGGCGGTAACTGTGAAGAACAAAGCACTGCTGGGCAGGGTACTGGATGCGGCCATCCAAAATGGCGCAGAAAACAGCTACCGTTTGGCATTTCAAAGCTCGCAGACCTCTGCCGCTTACGATACGGCATTGGCGGACGCAACGGCGGAGGCTGTGCGAAAGGCCAAGCTATTGGCGCAAGCGGCAGGGCTTACATTGGGTGCGTTACAAAGCGTGACGGAGCTAAGCAGCTTGAGCGGGCAGAGCGCGGCGGTATCGGGCGAAGCCCAAAGCGGCGTTGCGGATCAAAATGCTGAGGCGCAGCAGGAGGAAGTGCCATTGGATAGCGCGCTTAGCGTGGAAGCGATGGTACAGGTTTGTTACGCGGCCAAGTAGGGGTGCGCAGGGGCAGTTGGATGGAATGGATGCGCCGTATGGGGCGGAACGCCAACTGGGCGGACACCATGTATGGTGTCCCTACAGAGGAAGCGGCGGTACAGGTTTGTTACGCGGCCAAGTAGGGGTGCGCAGGGGCAGTTAGGTGGAATGGATGCACCGTATGGGGCGGAACGCCAACTGGGCGGACACCATGTATGGTGTCCCTACAGAGGAAGCGATGATACAGGTTTGTTACGCGGCCAAGTAGGGGAGATTGGGGGGATTTTTAAATGCATTTTACCAAAATGGAGGGCATCGGGAACGATTACCTGTACATCAATGGCTTCAAGGAGCAGGTGGAAGATCCTGCCGCGCTTAGCATTGTGATGAGCAAACCTCATTTTGGCTGTGGGGCGGACGGCTTGATTATGATTTTGCCAAGCCAAATAGCGGATTTTCGCATGCGGATGTTTAATAACGATGGCAGTGAAAGCGAAATGTGCGGCAATGGCATTCGTTGCGTGGCAAAGTATTGCTATGAACGCGGGCTGACCCGCCAAGCTGATTTTACGGTGGAAACGGGCGGCGGCATCAAACAAATGCACTGCTGTGTGGAGCAGGGCAGGGTTACAAGCGTGTGCGTGGATATGGGCGCACCCGAGCTTGACGGCGCACGCATCCCATCTCGCGCGGCGGGCAATCCTGTTTTGGGGCACAACCTATGCGTGCAGGGGCGCAGCTATGCCGCAACCTTGGTGAACATGGGCAATCCGCATGCCGTGATTGTAACGGACAACCCGCAAACCGCGCCTGTAACCACGGACGGCCCCCTCATTGAAACGCATGAAGATTTTCCGCAAAAAACCAATGTGGAGTTTGTGCAGGTGCTGGACAGAACCCATCTTTGCATGCGCGTGTGGGAACGCGGCACGGGTGAAACGCTGGCTTGCGGCACGGGCGCTTGCGCGGCGCTGGTGGCTTGCGTGTTAAATGGCCTTTGCGAGCGCAGAGCGGAGATAAGCCTGCTGGGCGGCAAACTGCTTGTGCAATGGGATGAAAGCGACAATCATGTGTATTTAACAGGCCCCGCGACCTTTGTTTATGAAGGGGAATGGCTGGGGCAAATGAAGGAGGATGGGTGCTGTGCTGAAGGTGAATCCGTATTATGAACGCCTGCCCGGGGGCTATTTGTTTGCTGAAATTGCGCGCCGCGTAAAGGAATTTTCAGCCGCAAACCCAACCGAGAGCTTGATTCGCTTGGGCATAGGGGATGTTACCCGCCCCCTTGCGCCCGCGGTTGTGGAGGCGCTGGAAAAAGCCTCCCGTGAAATGGGCAGTGCCGAAACCTTTCGCGGCTACGGCCCTGATTATGGGTATGATTTTTTACTGAATGCCATTTTGGAGCGGGATTACAAGCCCATGGGCGTTTCGCTTGCAAGTGACGAAATCTTTGTTTCCGACGGCGCAAAATGCGATGTCAGCAATGTGCAGGAGCTTTTCAGCGAGGATACGAGCATTGCGGTAACCGATCCTGTATACCCTGTGTATGTGGATTCAAACGCCATGGCAGGGCGTGCGGGCGAATATGAAAACGGCCGCTGGAGCCGCCTTTGCTATTTGCCCTGCAACGCTGAAAATGGCTTTGTGCCGCCGCTTCCCACACAGCCTGTGGATGTGATTTACCTCTGCTACCCAAACAACCCCACGGGAACCACGCTTACCAAGGCACAGCTCAAGGTTTTTGTGGATTATGCGCGGCAAAACCATTGCTTGATTTTGTACGATGCCGCCTACAAGGCGTTTGTTACCTCGGGCGCGCCGCGCAGTATTTATGAGGTGGAGGGCGCAAAGGAAGTAGCCATTGAATGCTGCAGCTTTTCCAAAACGGCGGGCTTTACCGGCACGCGCTGTGGGTATATGGTCATTCCCCATGAGGTGCGCGGGCTCAATGCCGCAGGCGAGCCTGTGGAGCTCAACGCCATGTGGAAGCGCCGCATGGGCTCTAAATTCAACGGTGTAAGCTATCCTGTACAGCGAGCCGCCGCCGCTGTGTACAGCGATGAGGGCGCTTGCCAATGCGCACAAACCATTGCCTATTACCTTAAAAATGCGGAGGTGATCCGCACAGGCTTGCAAAAAGCAGGCTTTACGGTTTATGGCGGTGTGGATGCGCCCTATATTTGGATGAAAACACCCGACGCTGTGGACAGCTGGCGCTTCTTTGATCTGTTAATGGAGCGTGCAAGGGTGGTGGGCACGCCGGGCGCGGGCTTCGGCCCCTGCGGCGAGGGCTATTTTAGGCTGACTGCCTTTAACAGCTTGGAAAAAACAGAGGAAGCCGTGGAACGAATTCGCAGGGCGTTCTGACCCCGTATCCGTTTCAAAACCTGAAAGGAAGAGCAGTCATGCAAAAGTCGTACAACCGCGCAACCCGCGAGGAAGTGGAAGCTTTGCTTGAAAAAACCATGAAGGAAGGCGGAGAAAGCACGCACAGCGGCCGTCCCAAGAAAAAACGCTCGGTCGGGCATGTGCTCATGAGCGTGATTTCCACCTTGCTTGTGCTGGCGCTGTTTGCGGTGCTGGGCTCTTTGCTGTATACAAAGGCGCAGGGAGAGCTTCCGCATTTGTTTGGCTACCGCATTTTCCACGTGGAAACGGGAAGCATGATTCCCACACTGCCCATTGGCACTTTGCTTCTGGTGAAGCAACCCGCCGATCCAGACCTGCTTAACGAGGGGGATATCATTACCTATCAGCATGAGGATTCTGTGATTACGCACCGCATTGTGGAAGCGGTGTATGAGGACGGAGGGGTACACTACCGAACCAAGGGAGATAATCCTGTGAACGGCGTTGACCCATGGGTGGTGCTGCCGCAGGATGTGCTGGGGGTTCTGGTTTACCACTTTAGCTTTTCAAAATAAGAAGATTAGGGTGATTCAAATGAAGAAATCCGCGCGACCCGCCAAGCGCAAATCGCGGATGGAGGCACCGAATCCCGAGCGCTACATTGTCCAAATGGAAAAATTGACTTCATCAGAGGTTTATTTGGATCCAGATGGAGGGCAAACCCCTGTATTGCACGATCTGAATTTGGAGATTGAAAGAGGGCAATGCTGGGGTGTGGTGGGGCTTGAGCCTTTTGAGTTGGAATTAATGCTTGAAATTGTGGGCTGTGTACGTCCCTATGGCTCTGGCCGCTGTAAGCTTGTGGAGCGGGGCATGATGCGCAAAAAGCGCAAAATTTTGCCCCATGTGTTTTTTGTGGGCGATGGGGAAATGAGCATACCCAACATGAGCGCCTTGGAATACCTGATGTTTGCCACGCAAAACACAGGCATTTCGGCAAAGGTGCGTCAGATTGAGTTTTTGAAGCTGCTGCTCGACAGCGATTGCTACGCATGGACCTTTGCGCCTGTTGCGGCACTTACGCGCGCGCAAAAATCCGTGCTATCCTTGGTGGCGGCTACTTTTTCGGGGGCGCTTCTCATTATTTTTTCATGCTCAAGACTGCAGATTGAGCCGCCCCTGCAAAACCTGATTCGCCTTTCCGCACAGCGGGTAACGGCGGCGGGCGGCGCGGTGCTCATGAGCACGCAAAGTGCGGAGCTTGCGCAGAGCGTTTGCACGCACGCGGCGTTTTTGATAAACGGCACCCTCACCCATTCAGGCACGCTTAGCGTGATGATGCGCGAGCTTGATAAGCGTGAATACATTGTCAAAACGGAGGATGTGCAAGCCCTCAAGGAGCAGCTTCACACTGCGCTCCCATGCGTGACCTGCATGGAGCGCAAGCCCTATCTGGATTTGTACAACATGGATGAGGTACCCCTTGCACAAGCCAAGGTGCTCGATGTATTGGCCGCGCTTCACGATGTGCGGATTGATACCATCCGCTACAGCAAAAAAACGCTTGAAAATGCTTTTTTGGAGGCGAGTGGCGAACATGATTTATAACACAAGCTTTTTCAAAAAGGAATTCAGAAACGCTTACCTACAGCAGAGCTTTTCTCGCAAAAGACAGCTTTCGTTGGGTGTATTTTTGGGAATGATCACCTTTGCGGCTTATTTTTGCCTGCAAACGCTGAAAAAAAGCGTACTGATGGATGCGGTGCCTTATTTGCTTCTGGATAGCTACTTTTCCACGCTCTACATCTACCTGTTTGTATCGCTGATCTTCAATGTATCGCTGTTTATAGCCAATTACGAGTACATGTCCTTTATTGAAGTGATGCGTAACCGTTGGTACCCCTTGGTACAGCTGGGCTATCATCCCTTAAGGCTGATTATGACCAAGCTGATTGTGCGCGTTGTGGCGCAATCCTACATCTATATCATTGGTTTTATTACGACGGCTTTTTTGTCCTCGTTTTTAAAATTTCCATTGGTAATGAGCTATTTTGGCACCCTGCTGATTGTGGGCCTGCTTGACATTATTGTGCTATCTGTGGTTTCGCTCACAGCGTCGCTGTATTTTAGGGATACGCTCAACGCGCGCTATGTGGTGGGGCTGATTGGGATAGGCATCATCATTGCAAAGGCGGTAACGGGATTTTCGAAAATTGTTTCGGACCGCACGCGCATGATGGACATGACCATGCTGTTTGATACGAGCGAATCCATCTATATCATTGCTTCTGTGGCGGTGAGCGTGGCGGGCATTGTTTTGTGCATGGTGCGCGGCAACCAGCTAGCGCGTGTTTACAATCCGCCGCTGTTAAAGGAGCTGCCTGCGCTCAAGCATCGCCAAGCGGGCACGGTGGTTTTAAAGAGCGAGCAAAAGAGCATGAAGAAGGCTGGCAAACAGCCTAAAATGGTTGAGGCCAGCACGGAGCGTGTAGCCATTAAGCATTGGAACCTGCCCTCCATTTTAACCAGCATACTGCTGGTGGCGGCCATTGCGTGCATGCTGGGGGTGAATGCGGTGGTGCTTGCCTGCGGGTATGCATCTCCGGAGAAGGAAACCAGCATCTTTGGAACCATCCCCTATGTGTTCCAATCCAACACCATGGAGCCGACCATTATGTTCAACGATTTGGCTTACTTTCAAAAGCTGGACATACAGGAGCCCGTGAAAAAAGGGGACATGGTGCTCTTTAAGGACCCATTGGGCACGGTATGCGTGGCGCGTGTAACCGGCGAGGAGCCTTATCAGCAGGGCACGGACAAATCACTGCCCGTATTTACCGTGGATATTGACCACTATATCGATGATAAATACCGTGGCTTGGCTGAACAACAGGTGGGTCGGGAACAAATTTACGGACGCTTCTCGGGAACCAACCGCTGGCTGGGTGCGATTATTTTGTTTGCAAACACCATTTTAGGCCGTTTGATTTTGTTACTTATTCCTGTGTTCTTGGTTTTCTTCTACGACCCCATTACAAAGTTTTTCAAAAACATATCCGCAGAGCATGAGCGCGAGCAAAGCCATGCAGATCAAGGGCGCGCAGAAGGCAAGGGAGCGGCTTAGGCGCTTTTCACGGTTACACGACGGTTACATAATTGCAAACAGACCGTTCAAACGAGGCAAATTATGGCAAGATATTGAAATGCAAGACGGCAAATGAGGCAAAAAATCGACCATATTAGAAAAATGACGATAATTTGTTACATGGGTATTGACAAACGAAACCGAGCGTGTTATGATACAGCTGTACTTGGAAGATACCCCCAAGTCAATCATTTCCAAGAGCTGTGCAAGGCAAGCTGCGGGCGCAAACCCGTGGAATCAGAAAGTGATTTCTGAACCTCAGGCGCAGCACCCGATGACCCCCGCAGGATCAAAAGAAAGGCAGAGATTATTATGAAGAAAAAGACACTCCTCATGACGCTGTTGGTTCTTGCTATTGTTACCGCTTTAAGCGCTGGTACCTTGGCTGTGTACACCTCCACTGTGGATGTGACCACCGATGATATTACCGCCAAAACCTTCTTCATCAACGCCAAGAAGAATGAAGTGAAGCAATTCGTAGCCAAGATGGCGCCCGGCGAAAGAATTTCCTACGCATTTGACGTATCCAACGCAGAGGGCGGCGCGGTTTCCGAAGTGCCGTTGATTGTTTCTACTGTGCTGGATGTGAAGGATGATTTCTACAAGGTGTTCCCTGGTGCGGAAATTACCATGCGCCAAAACACCAGTGCTGAAACCAAAGTTTACAGCGCAACCTCAAAGCCCGATGCTTTGGTGACCAAAATGCCTCTGCAAGCACAGGCACAAACCCAAAGCTGGATATTGGACATCTACTGGCCAGCAGATGGCGATAACGCTGCTCACACCGCGCAGCAAGGTCAAATTTCCGTTTCGCCTATTAAAATCTCTGTGACCGGCACACAGGACGTTGCTGCACAGTAAGCTCATGATGAATAATGCCGCTTCCTCTTTTAAGGGGGAAGCGGCGCTTTGCCTCATACAAACCAAAGCGACTTGCATTGGGGGAAAACACAATGAAAAAGAAAAAATGGATCATCATTGCGCTTATGCTTTGTGTTCTGACTTCGCTTACAGCAGGAACGCTGGCCGTTTATACCTCCACCGTTGAAGTAGAAACAGGCGATATTTCAGCCAAAGCATTTGCCATTGACGCAAAAACCGCCGCAAATGATTCGATGGCATTAAAGCTTGCACCCTTGGAAAGCACGGTCTATAAGTTTTATGTCACCAACAAGCGGGATGGCGCCATAGGCGAGGTGGATACAAAGTTCTCCATCAACGCCGAATATAAAACAGGGCAGTCGCGGATGGATGGTTTCCGCATGACGCTTGTGGAATATACCGATGATACGTATACCACACTCAAAAACAGCAAGCTCGCTGAGCGCTTTGACACCCGCGTAGCAAGAGAACAGGGTTTCACATGGAATGCGGACGGGTATTTAAAGGGTGGGGAAGAGCAAACCCGCTATTTTGGCGTAGTGATTAAGTGGGACGAATACGATTCCAGCTTGAAAAACGCCGCCTCCATGAACGAGCAAAAAACCAACGGAACCGATGGCAAAATGGCTTGGGACTATATCAATGGCCATTGGAAGAAAAATATCGGGCATATCAACATCCGTGTGGTGGGTACACAGGTTGTGTAAAACCAAGTAGGTAAGGAGGAATACAGCCATGAAGCGGACATTGCTTATTTTGCTGCTGATTACGTTGATCAGCACCAGCTTGCTGGCGGGTACGCTGGCTGTATATAACTCCACAATCGACTTGAAAACCGCCGATATCAGCGCCAAGCGTTTTTACATTGGCGTGGGTAACGAGGATGCTTTCGACATCAAAATTGCGCCTGGTGAAACACAGGAATATGCCTTTGAAATTACCAACCTGAACCAAGAAGGGCAAGCCACCGAGGTGGATATGAACCTGTCCATTGCGGCCGACTTTTCCACAGTATATGCTGCTTTGCCAGGGCTTACGATACGGCTGGAGGAACGCGGAAACCCAGCCGTGTCACAACCCGCAGCTGAAAATGGGCAATTCCGTTATGTGGAGGATTCCGCATTCCGCGCCAATCAAGGTGCATCCAGAACGTTTGTGTTTGTTTTTACATGGGGCAATGCGGAGGTTGCGATGCAAACCGCACAGGCTGGCAAACGGGTGGATGGGATTACCTTATACATTACAGGAACACAAAAATTAAATTAAGCGGATGCTTGCGCGCTGGCGCAAGAAACAAAAGAGGGATTGGGTTGAAAGAGAGGCGATTGTGGTGAAACGGTTGGCTATGGTATTAGCAATCGCGCTTGTTGCCTGTCTTTTAACCACAGGAACTTTGGCCATTTACTCAACCCAACGGCAAATTACGGGCAATGTGGAGATTGGGGCCTTTGAAATTCCTCCGACACCTACCCCCCAAAAAGCTTCGCTTGCCTTTGCAGCGGAAGCAAAGCTTTCCATTGCGCAGGCCAATTGCGAGTATCGCATTGCAGAGCAATATGTCACAATGGATGAAGCCGCGCAAACGTTGGTTTTGCATGCCACTGTGGAGCTGCTGAGCAAGCCCGAAGGCGACGCTTTCCATTTGCAGGGCTTGGTTGCGGAGCTTACCGTTGCAAACCATTGCGGCACCACAGCTTATTTGAACAGCGATTCGTCCGCCAACCCCAAAATGCGCATGCGCAATGAGCCTGTGGCTGTGGGCGCAAATGAAAGCGGTCAAATTGCGGTTTCGTTGCACGAGGACTTTGCACCTACGATCAGCGGCGAAACCGTACAAACGGCCGCTGCAGCCTATCAATACGAATATGAAAGCAATGTGGATGGAAGCCGCATTGCTGCAAACTATACAGCCTCTGCGTCCGTTTGCTTTGTCATGGCTCCTGAAGCAATGGCAACGCCTACGCTTACGCCTACATTAACGCCGACGCTTACGCCGACGCTTACGCCTACATTAACGCCGACGCTTACGCCGACGCTTACGCCGACGCT
>JAVXND010000035.1:0-28027 GCA_036645955.1 Clostridia bacterium
TCTTTCACGCGCTCTGCTGCATCCCCATAATCGCCAGCCTTTGCAAATGCCGCTACAGCCGCCTCATATTCCCCGCTTGCCAGCAAAGCTTCCGCTTGTGCGTAGTAAGCTTCTTTCACACGCTCTGCTGCATCCCCATAGTCGCCAACCTTTGTAAATGCCGCTACAGCCGCCTCATATTCCTCGCTTGCCAGCAAAGCTTCCGCTTGTGCATAATGTATTTTACTCACACGCTCTGCTGCATCCCCATATTCGCCAGCCTTTGTAAATGACGCTACGGCCGCCTCATATTCCCCGCTTGCCAGCAAAGCCTCCGCTTGTGCATAGTAGGGTTCTTGCACGCGCCCTGCTGCATCCCCATAGTCGCCAGCCTTTGTAAATGCCGCTACAGCCGCCTCATATTCGCCGCTTGCCAGCAAAGCCTCCGCTTGTACATAGTAGGGTTCTTGCACACGCCCTGCTGCATCCCCATATTGCCCCAGCTCTGCAAATGCCGCCGATGCTTCCTCATACTGTCCGCTTACCATCAACGCTACAGCCGCATCATACCTCTGCTTGGGCTGAATCACCTGTGTAAAAACCAACACAGCGGCAACCAAAACCACCAGCACGGCTGCAATGATGATATTTCGCTTCTTGACCTTTGCAGCAGCCTGAGCACCAGCCTGACGAGCCGCCTCAGCACCCAAAGCAGCAGCCTGCCGAGTTACCTCCGCTTCCTTTTCAAGCTGTTTTCGCTTGGCTAGTGCTTCCGCATCCGCCTTTTCCTTGGCGATGCGCGCTTCCTCCTGTTTCTGCTGGTAGGCCGTCAAGCGTTCGGTCAATGCATCAGGCTCCCTCAGCTCGCTTAGCTCCGCCATGGTTGCTTTACAGCTTGCGCAGGCTTCATCCTCTCGCTTTTGCCAGCATCCACAGCCGCATTGCCACAAATCCCCATAGGTTTGAGGCGTGAATAATGCGGCATTACCGAATCCCCTGCCTGCTACATCCCGCTTGAATTGGGATAGCAGGTCGCCCGACAGGGTTTGGCTTTTCCCAGCAGGCAAGGCTACGCAGGTATCATCCCCCGTTGCATACCAAATGGAGCCATCCGCAAAAGACACCGCTGTAATGGACACCCCGCATGCGCGGGTTCGTATACTGCTGAGTTCGATGGCGTTCTGTGTGCCAAAAATGCCTTGGGGCGCGGCGGAAACATCCATGTATTGGTAGGTGCTAGCCTCCAGTGCCGCCCCAAAGCTATCCCTGCATTGGAGAGTCACATTCACCGCTTGCACAGTTTGACGGCTTATGTTTCGCCACTTGAGCTGTGCAATGAGCCGCCCTGTGGCGCTGTCCTCATAAACGGCATGAGCCGCCAAAAGCAGAGGCGCTCCCTGCTGATGGTACGGAATGGTTTGCTTGAGAATTTCCTTGAGTTGTGCAGGCATAATGTGTTCTCCTTTGTGCATTGATGTGAGCGCTTACAGCTCTGGCAGGTAGTTTACTTCAGGCTGTTGGGTAGCTGCAGCAATCCCGCTGTCGCCTGCTTCAGCCTTTAAGTCCGTCAGCGCCTTGCTCAACTCAGCCAGCTTGCGGTTTGGCAAGGCAATAACGATCAAGTAACCGACGAATGAAAGCCAGAAACAGAAATGCCAATACCGGCGGCGTTCGAAGCCCTTCTCCTCAGCAATATTCGCAAATTCGCCGGCAATCAGCACATTGATGACGAGAAAAATGGCCAAGCCAACCACCCAGACGAGGATCAGTGTGAGCTCCATAAAGAAAACCTTCTTTCATTCATACTGTATTTTAATAGCATATCACAATTTCCTTTATATGCAACAATCTAAAAATTCCTGAAACGGATTGATAGCTGAATTTGTACGTAAAAAAGCACGAGCGTCAAAAAACAGCTTTTGACGCTCGTGCCCTGCACTCCCAGCTTCCTAATTGGTTTTGTGAAACAGCAGCTGTTCGTAGCGCTCGCGGTCCGCATCACGAACCATGATTTCCAGCTCCTCATCCCCCATGACGGTGTTGCGCCCTTGCTCAAACAGAGCGTCCACAGCGGTCTTGACCGCTAGCACAAGCGTGCTTTGCTTGTCTACCGCATGCGTGCCCTTGAGGCGGAAATAGCTGTTCATCCAGTGGGCAATGCCCGCAAGACCGCTGTGGCTGTCCACCGCAACGGAGGCGGGGCGGTTTAAGATGGCGGTGGTATCGAATATGTTGTAAATTTCCTCATCCTTGAGCATGCCATCGGCATGGATGCCGGCGCGGGTCACGTTAAAATGCCGCCCGACAAAGGGTTGACGCGGGCTGATTTCCAAGCCGATTTCGCGCTCCATGTACTCGGCAATTTCGGTCACAGCCGTTAAATCCATGCCATCGGTGGTGCCGCGAAGCGCTTCGTACTCAATGGCCATGGCCTCCAGCGGGCAATTGCCTGTGCGCTCGCCAATGCCCAGCAGGGAGCAGTTAATGCTGGAGCAGCCGTACAGCCACGCCGTGCCTGCGTTGTTCACGACCTTGTAAAAATCGTTATGCCCATGCCATTCCAGCTGTGCGGAGGGAATTTGCGCATAGTGGTTCAAGCCGTAGATAATGCCCTGCACACTGCGCGGCAATGCCGCACCGGGGTAGCTTACGCCGTAGCCCATGGTATCGCAGGCACGCACCTTGATGGGAATGCCGCTTTCCACAGACAGGTTCATTAGTTGCTCCGCAAAGGGCAATACAAAGCCGTAAAAGTCCGCACGGGTAATGTCCTCAAAATGGCAGCGGGGTATAATGCCCTGCGCCAAGGCCGCCTTCACAATGGATAGGTATTTGTCCATGGCCTGTGCGCGGGTTAAGTGCATTTTTTTGAAGATGTGGTAATCACTGCAGGAAACCAAAATGCCTGTTTCGCGCACGCCTGCGGCCTTTACCAGCTTAAAATCCGCCTCGTTGGCGCGGATCCACGTGGTTACCTCGGGAAAGGGCAGATTCAGCGCTTGACAGCGCTCCAACGCCTCGCGGTCGCGATCGGTGTACAGAAAAAACTCGCTTTGCCTGATCATGCCACGGGGTCCGCCCAAGCGAGCTTCCAGCTTAAAAAGCTCTTCAATCTGCTTGGGGGTAAAGGGGCTTACGCTCTGCTGACCATCGCGGAAGGTGGTGTCTGTCATCCAAATTTCATCGGGCATGTTGGTGGGCACCAAGCGGTTGTTGAATGCAATTTTCGGAATGGTTTCATAATCGAAAATCTCGCGGTAAAGGTTGGGCTCAGCCACGTCCTGAAGCGAATACCGATACTTGGACTGGATCAGCTGATTGTTTTTCTTGCAAAACTCCAACATTTATTTCAACTCCTTCACAAATGCCGCAATGCGGCTTACTCCCTCATGAATATCCTCCAGCGAAACCGCGTAGCTGAGCCTGCAATACCCCTCCGCCATAAATGCATCGCCGGGTACCACGGCCACATGCGCATTTTCCAACAGCGCGGTTGCAAAATCGTTGCTGCCGTTCAATACCTTCTCACCCAAGCGCTTGCCTAAGTACACTTTTACGTTCATCATGACATAAAACGCACCCTGCGGCATGCGGCAGCTGATGCCCTCAATGGCGTTTAGCATGCGCACAAGCTCGTTGCGGCGCAGTTCAAAGGCTTGGCGCATTTCCTCCACACAATCCTGCGGCATGGTAAGGGCAAAGGCCGCCGCGTGCTGTGCGCCGCTGTTGGGCGCGGAGGTTGCTTGGCTTTGGTAGTTGCACATGGCCGCAATCACATTGCGCGGGCCTGCGGTGTAGCCTATGCGGAAGCCCGTCATGGCATAGCTCTTGCTAACGCCGTTGACCAGCAGTGTGCGTTCCTTGATCCTGCTGCCGAGGGTGGCAATGCTCACATGCTTTAAGCCGCCGTAAATGAGCTTTTCATAAATTTCATCCGAAATGACATAAAAGTCCTTTTCCACAGCCAAATCAGCCAGCTCGCGCAAAATTCCCTCGCCCCAGATACAGCCGTTGGGGTTGTTGGGTGTGGTGAGCATAAAGGCTTTGGTTTTGCTTGTAACCTTTGCGGCAATGTCTGCAATGGTGGGTACAAAGTCAAGCGCTTCCTGCCCCTCCACAAACACAGGCACGCCGCCCGCCATGCGCACCATTTCGGGGTAGCTGACCCAGCAGGGGGTGGGAATCAAAACCTCGTCGCCGGGATCAAGCAAGGTTTGAAAAGCGGTATAAAGCGAATGCTTTGCGCCGTTTGATACAATGATTTCATCCCGCGCATAGCACAGGTCATGGTCGCGGCGCAGGCTGGCAATAATGGCATCGCGCAGTTCAAGCGTGCCGGCAACAGGGGTATATCGCGTCATGCCCATGTCCATGGCTTGCTTCATAGCGTCACGGATGGGTTCAGGTGTGTTAAAATCTGGTTCGCCCGCCGCAAAGCCAATCACGTTCACGCCCGACGCGCGCAGTGCCTTGGCCTTGGCATCCATTGCAAAGGTAGCAGAAGGGGCAATTTGACGGCATTTTGCGGAAATTCCAAGTGACATAGGTTGTTCCTCCCTGTTTAACCTCGATTCGACCCTCACAAATGAAGGTTGTCGGGTTTCTTCCTGCAAATCATCGGCAGGGTCGTCGGCGTTTTTCGCGTCCCGTTCGATGTGCTTTGCATTATATCATATTTGTTTTCATGCGTAAAGTGCCTATTGAACAAAAAAACAAATAAAATGCGAAATGAATTTTTTACAGCGTAAATTTTCATTTTTGGTCACGCTCTGCTCCAAACCGGCTTGTTACATCTTCTCATGTTTCACAGGGGCATTCCCATGGTATGATGTAACTATCATACTTAAAGGAGGGACCTTCCCCATGAACGCACAAACCCTTCGCCGTTTTTTCCTATGTCTATGCTGTTTGTTGCTTGCCCTCATGCCCCTCACCGCCATGGCCGCCGCACAGGAGCCTGTGGATGTGATTGATATGCTGCAAAAAAACACGAAGCTTGACCTGACCCCCTACAAGGGCAAAACCATCTTACTCAATTTCTTCACCCAATGGTGCGGGTATTGCATGGAGGAAATGCCCGACATCAAAGCCGCCTACGATGCGTACAGCGAGGACGATCTCCAAATCATCCTTGTGCATGTGTGGGATGGCGAGGATGAGCGCAACACCGCAGACGTGCGCAAAACCTTTGGCATGGAGGACATGACCTTTTTTGAGGATGAGGACGGGAGCCTTACCGACTATGTCGGCTTGAGCGGCTACCCCGCCAGCCTGTTTATCAGCAAGGACGGCACCCTTTCCGCCGCCTTCAATTACATGCTCACCAAGGAAATGCTTGAGGAGCAGCTCTCTGCCATGGCGGTTGCGCCTTGAGCGGATTGTTCCAAACCGCGCCGCAGGCGCTTTCGCTATGGGCCATGCTGGGCGGGGGCATGCTGAGTTAACCCAAAACAGGCGGGTGCAGGTTCGCAAAAGCGAGCTCGCGCCCGCCTTTTTGGATCTTTGAATGGTTCTGCCTGATTCTGATTGTTAATTATTAGTTTGTTTGCATCCAGAATTCCTATTGCTTTTTGACAGCTATTGGGATTATAATATAGGCGTTGCCCTTTTTTGTATTCATTGTGTATGTAAGGAGGTAAACTCAATGCCCCAGCGAAAGCCGCTGATTATCTTATACGACCTCGCGTGTGCAACGCTTATTTGCCTCTTTGTGCCGTTTCTTTTTCCAACCATCAGCTATACAGGCTCCGTTTCCTACATGTCCATACCCATGCATATCATTGCCATTCTGTTAAGCATTACCATCTGCCGTTTGCTTTTTCATACCTATGTGCGCATTTGGAGGTATGCTTCCTCTACCGATTACCTCAACCTGCTTCTTTCCGATTTTTGCGCAGGCCTCTGCTATCTATTTTTTGATCACTTTCTCATGCCCACGCATTTTAGCTTCATGCTCATCCTCTCCATTTTTTCACTCATTGCCTTAACAGCCATGGGTTCGCGCATGCTCTACCTCGTACTGCACGATTTTAAGCGCTTTGCCAAAAACCCCGCTTCTCCCCAAAACAAAATCAACATCGCCATTGTGGGCGCGGGCAACCTGGGCACCATGCTCGCCAAAGAGCTGTTGAGCAACCCCAATTCCCACTACCAGCCCTATTGCTTTGTGGACATTGATCCGCACAAGGCCAAGAACCAGATTTACGGCATTAAGGTGTTGCTGGGCGATGTGGATGTGGTGGAAAAAATCAAAAAAATGCCCATTCAGGAAATCGTGATTGCCCTGCCCAAGCTCAGCGCCGATGCAAAGCAGAGGATTTACAACATCTACTGCGAAACGGGCTGTAAGGTCAAAATTTACGATTATGCTTTGGGGGAAACCAGCGAAACAGGCAACCGCAAGCTTCGCGAAATCAACATTGAGGATCTTTTGTTTCGCGAATCCAAAAGCATTTCCCTCGAACGCGTCATGCCCATGTACCGCGACAAAACCATTTTGGTTACAGGCGGCGGCGGTTCCATCGGCAGTGAGCTATGCCGCCAGTTGGCAAAGCTCAGCCCCAAAACCTTGGTCATTTTTGATTGCTACGAAAACAACGCCTATGCCATTCAGCAGGAGCTGCACCGCCGCTATGGCACAAAGCTGAACATCATCATTGAAATCGGCTCTGTAAGAGATCGCCAGCGTTTGGACGAGCTTTTTGCCGCCCATCACCCGCAGGTGGTGTTTCACGCCGCCGCGCACAAGCATGTGCCCCTCATGGAGGATAGCTGCGGCGAGGCCATCAAAAACAACGTCCTGGGCACACTCAATACCGTCAACGCCGCCGAAAAGTACGGGGTGGAGCGCTTCCTGCTCATATCCACCGATAAAGCCGTCAACCCCACCAGCATCATGGGTGCCAGCAAGCGGATTTGTGAAATGATTGTGCAAAGCCGTTCAAGCAGTAAAACAAAGTTTGTAGCCGTGCGCTTTGGCAATGTGCTTGGCTCCAACGGCAGTGTGATTCCGCTGTTTAAAGAGCAAATTCGCACAGGCGGGCCCATCACCATTACCGACAAGCGCATCATTCGCTATTTCATGACCATTCCAGAGGCCTCCCAATTGCTGCTGGAAACCTGCGCCATGGCAAAGGCAGGCGAAATTTATGTGCTGGATATGGGCATGCCCGTGAAAATTTTGGATTTGGCGGAAAACATCATCCGCCTTTCGGGGCTGGTTCCCTACCAGGATATTGATATTCAGGAGGTTGGCCTGCGCCCCGGTGAAAAGCTCTACGAGGAGCTTTTAATCAAAACCGAGGCATTGGACAAGACTGAAAACGATATGATCTTTATTGAGCGCGATGAAGCCCTCACCCGCGCTGAAATGGATGCAAAGATCGCTTTGCTTGCCGAAAGCCTCCAGCACGGGCATCAAGCCATTGTGGATGCTTTTCACAAAACCGTACCCACCTTTCACGCGGCGGCAGAGGTGAACAAGCTGGCGGAGCAGGCAAGCGAAATGCGCATGGTAAACCAAGCGATGGTTGGATAGCCCCAGAATGTGAGGCTCGTCTATGGATCAAATTACCTCCATCTCCTTTATTGTGCTAGCGGTAGCCTTGGCGCTTCCGCTGGCCACAAGGCTTGGCACAGGTCACCCTAAGCTGCTTTGGTTTCTCAAGCACGTGGTTTTGGCCGTTTATTTGCTGGCAAACCTTTCCGAAACCCTTTTGTTTCGCGAGGTATCGCCGCAGGCTAGCTACGAGCTGGATCTGCTCTGGTCCTACAAGCAAGCGCTTGCACTGGATGGCGGCTTGCTTGGTTTTTTGCGTTCTTTATGCGGCAATGGTTTGCAGGCGCTTGGCGGCGCACACATCACCGACCGCGGCCTGCTCAAGGAAATCATCCTGAACATTTTGCTCTATGTGCCCATGGGCTATTTGCTTCCTTTTACTTGGCCCAGCTTGGCAAGGCGGCGCAAAGCGGCCGCTACGCCCGAATCGCTTGTGAAGCAAGCCTCCCTGCTGGGGCGCATCCCGTGGCGGGTGGTGGGGCTTGGGCTGTGCGCCAGCGTTGCAACGGAGCTTACACAGCTGATTTTCCATTTGGGTTTGTTTGAATTTGACGACATTCTCAACAACACCTTTGGTTGCTTATTGGGTGTGATTTTGTATTTGTGGGTCATGCGCAATCAAAAAAACGCGGAACGGTCTTCATACTAACCGCTCCGCGCTTTTTTTGATTGTGCTCATTATGGGTTCGCATGGCTCCTGCTATGTCAAAGTGCCCCTTGCCCCACCGTTGCATGCATGCCGATCCACACCTCATCAGGCGCTTCAAAATCCAAATACACCTTGTATTTGCTCACGCCCTCCCCCGCATCCGCCCCCATGGGGCTGATGGCTGTAACGGTTGCTTGTATTGCGGGTATGGTAAGCTCTTCAAAGCGCGCAGTGAATACATCGCCCACGTGGATTTTACCCACGTCGCTTTCCTCTGCCTGCGCCGTCAGGCGGTATGCGCCCACGGGGCAACCCGTTGCCAGCACCTGCCCCTTTTGCACCGTTGCGCCCTGCGACACCGCAATGGTGCTCAGCACCATTGCCTGCTCCGCCTTCACTACAGTTGGTTCCTTTATGCCGCGCAGCTCTGGTGCAAGCGCATCGGGTACATAGCTAAAGAGGAAATCACCCGCTTGTACGGCTTCCCCCTGCTTTACCGCAACCTCCACCACTGTACCGCTTACGCTTACCGCATAAGGTGCAATGCTCGTGAGGCTCGCCCTTGCCAAGAGCTTTTTGCTCTCATAATCTGCCTCACGGTACACCTTAACATCCTCCGTGTAAACCAAATCGCCGCCGAGCACTTGCACGGTAAAGCTTGTGCCGCTAAGCTCCGTAATCCTGCCATCCGCAAAGTGCTTTTCGTTTGCGGAGCGCAAATACACCTTCATGCCCACCATTAAATCACGGTTTTGATTCGCATTATAGCCCGTGCGCACATTGCATTGCGCTTCGTAACGGTCGGCATAGTCCAGCTGAACCACCGCACCATAACGCGCAGCCGCCGCGTCTGCTATGTCGCCTGCCTGCACGTACACCGCCGCTACCTTGCCGTCCAAATCAGCATACACGCGCTTTGGCTCCACCATAAACAAGGCTTCTCCCGCCTCTGCCGCGTCCCCCGCCAGCACCTGAAAGGCTGACAGCTCGCCGCTTGCAGGTGCTTTCAGCGCTATTTCCTCCTTGGGCTCCACCACAGCGGACAAAATCAACGAAGCGTTCCCTTCGGCCAAACCCACAAAAGGTATGCTCAGCGCCATTATCCCAGCCGCAAGCAGTGCGGCGCATTGTTTCCTCTTCATTTTGCTTCCTCCTCCTATCGCGCTTACATGCTTCGAAGCGCATCAATGGGGTTCAAATTGCTCGCCTTGCGTGCGGGTGCCCAGCCAAAAACCACGCCCACCGCCAGTGAAAAGCTCACGCCCAGCACAATCGCCCCAGGCGAGAGCACAAAAGCAATATCCATGGCCGCGCTCAAAATAGCACTGGTCACAAGCCCCAAAATCATGCCTGCAAAACCGCCAAAAAGCGAAAGAATGATGCTCTCCATCAAAAATTGCAGTTGAATGCTTCGCGGACGCGCGCCCAAGGCTTTGCGCAGACCAATTTCGTTTGTGCGCTCCGTTACGCTTACCAGCATCATGTTCATAATGCCAATGCCGCCCACCAGCAGAGCAATGCTCGCAATCCCCACCAGCAGGTTTGTCATCAAGCCCATCATGGTATCCATCACGCTTAGCAGGCTTTCCATGTTAATCACCCTGTAGCTGTCATCCTTATAGTTGAAAGCCTGATCCAAGTAGGCCTCCAAATCCGCTACAACCGCGCTTGTGCGGTCGGTATCCGCTATGTACACCTCAAGCGCGGACACACCCTTTACGCCAAAAAGCCGCATATATGCCGTATAGGGCATCATCACCTTGCCGTTTTCGTCGCCTGCCTGCACCTGACTCATTACGTCGCTTACATCCGCGTCCGCCAAAAGCCCTACAATGGTAAAGCGCGTGCCGTTGATCAGCAAGGTTTTGCCAATGGGGTCCACGCCCGAAAACAGCGCGGCCGCCAAAGCGTTATCCACCAAGCAGCAGCGGGAGCGCTGTTCGCAATCCACAGGCAGCAGGGGACGGCCGCGCTGTACGCTATCCGGGTTGCGGCGGAAGGTCGCAAAGCCGTTGCCGTCCACCTTTACATCCTCTAACAGCGTGCCGTTGTAAACCACATCAATGGTTTGGGTCAAGGTAGGCGATATGCCGCTTACATTGTCAAGCTTTGAAATGCTTTCCAAATCCGTTGCCGTCAAGCCGTCTTTGAGCGGCGTGCCCTGCGCCTGCACGGTCAGCTTTCCTGTGCCAAGGCTTTCAAACTGCGCCGTTACCTCGCCTGTGGCGCTTTCCATCACGGTAATCAAGGTAATAATTGCCATTACGCCGATGATGATGCCCAAAATGGTCAGGAAGGTGCGCATTTTGTTGCCGCGAATGTTGGCCAGCGACATCCGCAAGCTTTCCCTAAGCATCCTCCGCCACCCCCTCGCTCATTTCACCATCTAAAATCCGCACGGTACGCGAGGCATTTCTTGCAATCTGCACATCATGCGTAATCATGATAATGGTGCGCCCTTCGTTATGCAGTGCATGAAACAGCTCCATCACCTGATGCCCTGTTTTTTGATCCAGCGCGCCCGTAGGCTCATCTGCAAGCAAAATCGTGGGGTTGGTTGCCAGCGCACGCGCAATGGCCACACGCTGCTGCTGTCCGCCTGAAAGCTGGTTGGGGAAATGGTTCATTTTTTTGCCAAGCCCCACGCGTTCCAGCATTTCCGCCGCACGCTCACGCCGTTTTTGTTGCGGCATGCCTGCATAAATCAAGGGAAGCTCCACATTGCTCAATGCATCCTGACGCGGCAGCAGCTGAAAGGCTTGGAAGATGAACCCAATTTCGCGGTTGCGAATCAGCGCCAGCTCATCAGCGTCCAAAGCATCCACACGGCGGCCGTGCAAAATATATTCGCCTGCGGTGGGGGTGTCCAAACAGCCGATGATGTTCATCAGCGTGCTTTTTCCCGAGCCGCTTGGCCCCAATATGCTTAAAAATTCGCCCTTTTGAATGCTCAGGTTGATGCTCTTGAGCACGGTCTGCCACTCGTCGCCCATATGGTAGGACTTGCTGATGTCCGTCATTTGAAAAAAGGTCTGCTCGCTGTTCATATCAATCGCTCCCCATAACGGTGGAGCGTGCATCCTTCATTTCCTGCTGCATGGCGTAAAAATTGACCATGCTGCCTTCACGGTAATACACCGTATCCCCCAGCGCAAGGCCGGATAGGATTTGAATGTTCTGCCCATCGCTCACGCCCGTTTCCACGTACTGCGCATGGAGCTTGCCATCCGTGCCGCGCACAGACACATAGGGCTTGTTGTATTCATCATAAGCAATTGCTTTCAGCCCCACGCTTACCGCACCCAGCGCCTGCTGGTTTAATATGTTAACCTCCACGCTCATGCCGCTTAAAACATCGGGCTGTGCCTCCACCTGCATTTTCACAGGATAATAGCTCACGCCGCCCTCTATGGTGGCACTGCGGGCAATGTCGCTCACCGCGCCGCTAATGCTACGGTCAATGGCGTTAATGAAAACAGTGCCCTCCTTGCCCAAGCTGACCGCGCCAATATCGTATTCATCCACATCGATGCTGACCTCTAGCGCCTGATAATCCACAATGCGTGCAATTTGGCTTCCCGGCTGAAGCATATCATCCGCTACGGGGTACAGCTCCTCCACCGTGCCCTTGTAGCCAGCATAAATTCGCGTGCCGTCAAAGCCGCGCAGAAGCGCGTCCCCCTCGTTTACCAAGTCGCCCTCCTGTACGTAGAGCTCCTTGACCTTTAAGCTGGTTTTGGCGGTTTGCACTTCATCCTGTATGGGGGTCAGGTTGCCCGAAAAGCTGTAGTAGGTGGAAAGATCCCGCGCACCTGCCGCCTCCTGCGCGTATGCGCGTTCTCTGCTGCCGCCTGATAATAAAGCCAGCACAACAGCCGCCGCAAGGAGCAACGCCAAAATAATCCACAGCCACTTCTTTTTCTTCTTCCGCTTGCTCACAGGTTGGTTGGTTTGATTTGTTTGTGACATATGCAAACCCTTTCTGTTTCTAAAATAAACCATCGGCTTCATTTCCGATGCCGATGGTCGCAATTATATGTTGGCTAACTATTCCTGTCAATACTTCCGCGCTGAAATGTCAGAAAGCACTGCCGTTTTTACAGTTTGGCCACAGGTTCGCCACATTTTTTACCATGGGAAGCGGACGCAGGTAAGGGCTGTTATTATGGTATGATTGTATACCTTCATACAATCCTTTGTTTTCCAGTAATTCGCGCCGTTTCAACAAAAATGGGTTGCAAAATTAGTCCCTTTGTGGTAGTATTATTATGGAAAATATTCCAGTATTAATTTGTAACAATGTATACCTTTACTCAAATAATCAATTCACCCGTTAACAATCGGAGGTGAGCCATTTGGACGCCTATTGCGAAATCATGCGCAATGTACGCGAAGCCCTTCATTTATCCCAACAAGATGTTGCTTTGATTTTGGGCACCACACAACAAGGCTACTCTCGTTATGAAAGCGGCACCACACGTTTGCCTATCCGTCATTTAATAGCGCTTTGTAATTTTTATCAAATCAGTTCAGATCGTCTTTTGGGGCTTGAACAAGAGCCGTCCTAGCTTACCACCGATTTTTCACCTTTTCTGCAAAGCCAAACAGCTTTTCAATCACAAGCTCCGTTCCATCCTCCAGCAAAGCCTTCCCGCTGAAATAGCCAAACACCTGATGCTGATCGCTTTCAATGACCAGTGCGCTTGTAAGCGACGCACGATCCAGCAGCGGTTCAAAAACAAGCTCCAGCTGACCATGGTTGTCGCTTATGCGCCATGACTTTAAAAAATCATCCAGCCCGTTTTCGTTGCGCGGAATGTCAAAGGTCACATGCTCCAGCTTGTGTGCAACGCCCTTGTAAAACAGCATGTTTTCCGTTGCGGCAGAGGTATCGCCAAAGCCATAGCCCAAGTTCATGCCAAAGGGTGCGCCGTCCACCAAGCCGCTTGCACTGCCCCAATACCATGTGTTTTTGTACGTCCACACCCCGCGCCCCCAATCCAGCACCGCCATGGCATTTTCGGGCTTAAAAGCATGGGTCGCGCCGTCAAAGGTAACCTCGCCCTGTGCACGCAGGCAATTGATTTTTTGGTTGTAGTAAAAGGTTTTGGGCGCTTTGGGGAAGGGGGTGGCAATCACCATGCTATCCTTGGGCGCATCGCTTAGCACAACCCGTGCGCTAAGCGGCTTGCCGTCAAAAAAATTTGCCACCTGCACCGTCAATGTGCGCGTGGTACCGTCGTTTTCAAAGCGGAGCGAATAGCCCTTGCGCTCTACCGCTGCATCGCCCTTTTCGCTGGTGGGCGGCAGACCTGTTTTGCCCATGGGAAACGCGCGCATGAAGCTCTTGGTATGCTGCCAGCGCATGGGAATGTCAATCAGGGTAACGCTATCCAGCCCCATATAGCCATTGTCGGCAATGGTGAGCGCAAGCACCGTGTCCGTACCCGCAACGCAATAATAGTCCCATTCCTTCATGCGAAGGCGGCTCGCCTTGATGTTTGCACGGTCGTAGCGCCTGCACAGGCTTGTAGCATACCCCGCCTGTGCAAGCTCTCCGCGCTCATTGTGAAGCTCGCCCTGTGCAAGCTGTTTTTGACTCTCATAGGGCATGGGAAGCCTCTCTTTCTGTTTTAGCGAATGCTAAAGCGATACGTTGTTACCGTGTCATACACATCCTGCGGGCGAAGCACAACGCTTGGGAAATGGGGGTGATGAATGGCATCTGGGTAGCGCTGTGTTTCAAGGCAGATACCCGCAAACCTGCCATAGTGTACGCCCTCCTTGCCCGTGTGGTGCAAGCCTTGCCCCGTATAGCATTGCACGCCTGGCAGGTCGGTGATCACGTCCATTACGCGCCCTGTTTTGGGCGAATACAGCGTGGCAATGGTTTTTACCTCCAAATCGCGCCCCGCGCAATAGTTAAAGTCCACGCCGCCCGCCGCTTTCATGATGGGGCAGCTGTCGGTTTTGGCAAGCACCTCCCCCACAAGGGTAGGCTCTGTAAAATTGTAGCACAGCCCCTTGATGGGTAAGAGCTTTCCTGTGGGAATCAGGTCTGGCTTTACCTCCGTTACACAATCCGCATTGATTTGCAGTACAAGGTTTTCCACCGTGCCCGCATCATGCCCGTCCAAATTAAAATAGCAGTGATTGGTCAGGTTCAGGATGGTAGGTTTATCTGTGGTGGCATGATAGTGTATTTTCAGCTCGCAGGCATCATTCCATGAATAAACCACCGTAACCGTCAGCTGACCGGGGAAGCCTTGATCCCCATCGCCGCTCACAAGCTGCATGCTGAGCGCATCCTCTGTGCCCTGCTCGGAGGCTTCCACCCGCCACATGCGCACGTTAAAGCCCTCGGGGCCGCCGTGAAGGTTGTTTTCACCGTTGTTTTTACCAAGCACATAGGTTTGCCCGTCAAGCTCAAAGCCTGCGCCGCCAATGCGGTTGCCAAAGCGCCCAATCAGTGCGCCCATGCTGCCGCTATCGCCTGCGTATACGCCCACATCGTCAAAGCCTAAATTAACGTCGCCTAGCTTGCCGCTTTGATCAGGTACGCAAATTTTGGTAACCACACCGCCAAAGTCAAGGATGGATACGCTTGCGCCCCCACGGTTTTTGAGGGTATATTCTGTTACGGTAGCCCCTGCGGGTGAAATGCCCGCCGCTCTTTGAGAAATGCTCATGGCTTGAAATCTCCTTTGTTTTTATAAATGCACTTTCAGGGTTTGAAAATATGCTTTTGTCACTTCCAGCCATTTTATTTTACCGTATTGCAAGCCTATGGTCAAGAGCAGAAAGCAACCTCTTTCCCTTTGTTTCCACATAAAAAGCGCTTTCCGCAAAACGGAAGCGCTTTTTATGTGGCTTTGATTGCTTAACCCAAGAACATCATGGCAATCGACAGCACAACAAACGTGATTGCGCAGATCTTGGTAATCAGCGCAAGCTTTGCGTCCATGCCCCGAGCCTTGTTCTTGCCGAAAAAGGTCTCAGCGGCGCCGCTCACAGCGCCAATGCCGCTGCGCTCGCTGCTTTGCAGCAAAACGGTCGCAGTCATGATCAGGGCAGCTATCAAAAGCAGGATGCCAATAATCCATTGAAGAACTGACATAATGGTTCCCTCCTTGGTGAATATAGACACATTATATTAGCATGATCACATGGGAAAAGCAAGCGATATTTTGTTAGCCGATCAATGCCGCCAACGCTTTTTTAAGCTTCAGGTTCTGCTCGCCAAGCTTAGCGACCTCGTTTTCAAGCTGTGCTACCTTATCGCTCAGGTAATTATCATCGTTTAACAGCAGACGCGCCTCTTGAATGCACGCATCCTCTGTTTCTACGGCTACAGGCTCTACCGCTACAGGCTCTACGGCTATAGGCTCTGCTTCCACAACGGCTGCAGCTTCAACCACTGCCATTGCGTCCTCTTCTTTGGCAACGGGCTTTTTGGATTTTACAGCCTTCTTCGCGCCCTTGCTCACGGGTTTCTTTTCGGCTTTGGGTTGAGCGGCTTTGGGTTGAGCGGCTTTGGGTTGAGCGTCCTTTGCCTGCGCGCTTTTCCATTGATAAAGAGTTTGAACGGAAATTCCCATCTCTTTAAATGTTTTAGGAACTCCGATTTCCTCCATGCGCTTGAGTGCCAATTCTTTTTGCTCAGCGGTATATCGAGTCATCTTTATTTCTCCTTTCAATTTACAAGAATATGCCATAAGCCTATTATAAGAGGTTGTTGCTATTACGTCAAGATAAGTTTCCCATAAAGTGCAATAATCATACGTTTTCATCCGTTTTCCCTATCTCTTTTGATGAAAATAGTGCATACTAGGCATGGGTATTTTTGAGCAGCCACTAAATCTTGCAAAAACCAGTTGCATTGCTTGACATCCCTTTCTAAATCATAGTACAATATGATGTTGTACTACGACTTAACCGCGCAAACAACAGGAAGCGAGGGAAAGCACCTTCATGACCCCAGCTGACACCAACTTTGTAGCCACCCCCGAAACCATACGCCAGATCGAAAAACGGCGTACCTTTGCCATCATCAGCCACCCTGACGCAGGCAAAACCACCCTGACTGAAAAACTCTTGCTCTATGGCGGAGCCATCCGCCAAGCAGGCAGCGTAAAAGCGCGCAAGGCTGAACGCCATGCCACCAGCGATTGGATGGATATCGAAAAACAGCGCGGCATCAGCGTCACGTCCAGCGCCATGCAATTTGAGTTTGACGGCTACCGCATTAATATTCTGGACACCCCAGGCCATCAGGATTTCAGCGAGGACACCTACCGCGTGTTGGTTGCCGCCGATGCGGCAGTCATGCTGATTGATGCCGCCAAGGGTGTTGAAGAGCAAACCATTAAGCTTTTCAAGGTTTGCCGCCTTCGCAACATTCCCATTTTTACCTTTGTAAACAAAATGGACCGCGCCGCAAAGGACCCCTTTGCACTCATGGAGGAGCTTGAGCAGGTGCTGGGCATCCGTTCCTGCCCCATGAACTGGCCCATTGGCGTGGATGGGGACTTTCAAGGCGTATACCAGCGTGCCGGCGGCAATGTGCTGCTCTATAGCGGCGGCAACCACGGCATGAGCATGGCCGAGGAGCTTTCCGTACCGCTTAACAGCCCCGAGGCGGAGCGTGCGCTGAATGCGCATTACCGCAAGCGCTTGGCGGATGAAATTGAGCTGTTGGACGAAGCTGGCGATGCTTTTGACAAGCAAGCCGTGCTGGATGGCCGCCTTACGCCGCTCTTTTTTGGCTCTGCGGTTACCAACTTTGGCGTGGAGCCCTTTTTGGAGGCCTTTCTCTCCATTACCCCGCCGCCCTCCTCCCGCATGGCCGACATTGGCGAAATCACCCCCACGGAACCGTATTTCAGCGGCTTCATTTTTAAGATTCAAGCCAACATGAACCCCGCCCACCGCGACCGTTTGGCCTTTGTGCGCATTGTGAGCGGAGAGTTTGAAAAAGGCATGATGGTGTACCACTCAGGCACCGATAAAATGATGCAGTTAAAGCAGCCCCAGCAATTCATGGCAGACGAGCGCGAGTCTGTGGAAACCGCCTATGCAGGCGATATCATCGGTCTGTTCGACCCTGGCTGCTTTCATTTGGGCGATGCGCTTTCCTCTGGCCCCAAGCTTCGCTTTAGCTCCATTCCCGTGTTTGCGCCCGAGCATTTTGCCCGCGTGCGCCCCGAGGATAGTATGAAGCGCAAGCAATTCCTCAAAGGCATTCTTCAATTGGCAGAGGAAGGCGCCATTCAAACCTTCCGCCGCACAGAAACAGGCCGCGAGGAATTTTTGGTGGGCGTTGTGGGCGTATTGCAATTTGAAGTGCTTGAGCACCGTTTAAAAAGCGAGTACGGCGTAAACATGCTCATGGATCGCATGGCCTTCCGCTTTGTGCGTTGGGTGACCAAAACCCCCATGCCTTTGGAGCGCCTCAAGCTTACCTCCACCAGCGGCCGCGCCTTTGACAGCGAAGACCGCGATGTATTGCTCTTTGAAAACGAGTGGTCGGTTCGCTTGGCCATGGAAAACAACCCAGGCCTTGCCCTTGCCGAAACGGCCACGAGGACAGTTTATGAATAAACATTCGGCTCCCTATTCCTCCTTTCATTTGCACGACCGCACGTATTTTGGGTTGCTTTCGAACTTTGCTTTTCTTCCCTGCGCGGGGGTGCCTCCTGACTGGCGGTAAGGCTCCCCAATCCGCCCAGCCTATGCCCCAACCAAAAACAGGAAGAAGGATTCATTCATTATGATTCGTAACGATATCCGTAACATTGCCATTATTGCCCACGTTGACCACGGCAAGACTACCTTGGTAGATGAAATGCTCAAGCAGGGCGGCGTATACCGCGAAAACCAACAGGTAGCCGAGCGCGTGATGGACTCCAACGATATTGAACGTGAACGCGGCATTACCATTTTGGCCAAAAACACAGCTGTACACTACGCAGGCACCAAAATCAACATTGTGGATACCCCCGGCCATGCCGATTTCGGCGGCGAGGTGGAGCGCGTGCTCAAAATGGTGGACGGTGTGCTCCTCCTGGTGGATAGCTTTGAAGGCCCCATGCCGCAAACCCGCTTCGTGCTTAAAAAAGCGCTGAACCTCAAGCTGCCCGTGATTGTGGTCATCAACAAAATGGATCGCCCGGACGCGCGCTGTAACGAGGTGGTCGATGAAGTGCTCGACCTCTTCATTGAGCTTGGCGCAGACGAAACGGCGCTTGACCGCCCCTTCATTTTTGCCTCCGCAAGGCGCGGCACTGCCACGCTCGACTTAGACGTGCCTGGCACAGACCTGCTGCCCCTGTTTAACACCATTTTGGAGTACATTCCCGCCCCTGAAGGCGATGTGGAGGGCCCTGCGCAGGTGCTGGTTTCCACCATCGACTACAACGACTATGTCGGCCGCATCGGCGTTGGCCGCATTGCCCGCGGCGTGCTTACCGAAGGCATGCAGGTCATCAAAACCAATTACGACACGGGCAAGTCAAGCCAGCCCTTGCGCCTGACCAGCCTGTACACCTTTGACGGCTTAAAGCGCGTGCCCACCACCTCCGCCTCCATGGGCGACATTGTAGCCATGAGCGGTATGGAGGATATCTCCATCGGTGACACGGTATGCGCGCTTGGCGCGGTGGAGGCGCTTCCCTTTGTAAGCATCACAGAGCCCACCGTAACCATGACCTTCACCGTAAACAACAGCCCCTTTGCAGGCCGTGAAGGCGACTTTGTCACCAGCCGTCACCTTCGCGCACGCTTGATGAAGGAGCTTCAAACCGATGTGGGTCTGCGCGTAAACGAAACCGACAGCCCCGACTCGTTTGAGGTGCGCGGACGCGGCGAATTGCACCTGAGCATTCTGATTGAGAACATGCGCCGCCAAGGCTATGAGTTCCAAGTCAGCAAGCCGCAGGTTTTGTACCGTGAAGTGGACGGCGTGGTTTGCGAGCCTGTAGAGCGCATGGTGGCCGACGTGCCCCAAGCGTACGCTGGCTCCGTCATTGAAAAAATCGGCCGCCGCCGCGGTGTGCTGGAAAGCATGCACGGTTTGGAGCGCGTGCGTTTGGAGTTTATCATTCCCTCGCGCGGCCTGTTTGGCTACCGCAGTGAATTCATGACCGATACGCGCGGCGAAGGCGTTATGAGCTCTGTGTTTGAGCGTTACGAGCCCAAAATGGGCGATATTCCCCACCGCAGTGTGGGCGCATTGGTATGCTTTGAGCCTGGCGAAACCACCAGCTACGGCCTCTATGCCGCACAGGAGCGCGGCACGCTGTTCTTAGGCCCGCAAACCGCCGTGTATAAGGGCATGATCTGCGGTCAAAACGCCAGACCCGATGATTTGGTCGTGAACGTTTGCAAGCAAAAGCATGTCACCAACATCCGCAATGCATCAGGCAGTGAGGATAGCCTCCGCTTGGTGAGCATTCATCCCCTCACGCTTGAGGAATGCCTTGAGTTTATCGACGATGATGAGCTTTTGGAAATCACCCCCAAGAGCTTGCGCATGCGCAAGTACGTTTTGAATCACGAGGATCGTGCGCGTTCAGCTCATAAAAAACAAGCATAAGCACAAAGCGTATGGGAGGCTCGCCTCCCATACGCCCATATCTGGGTTTTGTCCTTGTGCGCTCCCCTTCTTGAAGCTATGGAGGATCTGCTATGAAACACATCCATCTTAACCGCATCCTTGCGTTCGTGCTCTGCCTTTGCCTGCTGCCCTTTTCCGTATTGGCTGAGGAAGCGGCGCAAACCGAAGCTGCCGCGGTCACCCGTTCAGATTTTTCGCTGGCCTTTAACCTGCACGCAAGCGGCTTCCCCGACGATGGCATGGCACATTATGCAGGCTGGGAAAAGTTCCTTGGCAAAATATCCTTGCAGGGTGTTGTAGATACCCAACGGTTTTTACAGCCGCAAAGCCGTGTCTATTTTGACGGCGGCCTTTATTTAAACAATCAACTCACCGTACCCTTTGAGTACGATGGCTACCATAGCTACCGCTACCTGCGCTCCCCTGCGCTAGGCGGTGCAAGCATGCATTTTCAAATGCATAACTTTTTCGAATTCATGCTCAAGCCCTATTACTTCATGGATTTGCCCACCCCGTATTTGGCGCTGCTGCTCTACCCCGAGGCCTCCTATTACGTAAAGGAAAGCTACTACGACCCCATTGCACAGCTGTGTGAAGGCACGGGCAATCGTACCATCGCCTACGCCGACCTTTACGAGCTTTGCGAAACGCTTGATTTGCTTGTAACGGATGATCCTGACTATGAACGCATGTATTTCTACATTACATCCCTGCTTGTGGATTTGCAAGCCTCTGACATGACGCTTGAATCGCTTGGCTGTTTGGAGGATTGGCTTGATTACCTCGACCCAGAGCAGGAGGGGCTTCAAATTACCTCCGTCGGCCATACCGAAACCTACGTTTTGGGCACCACAAAGCTGTTTGAAAAAACAGTCGAGAACGGTGCAACCGACTTCACCCTCAACCTGCCCAACAGCGAGGGCTATGCGCTTGTGCTCCATACCCTTTATTCGCCCAAGGAGGTCGGCGCAGACATTACCGCAAAGCTCACCGCCGCCATTGACGGCAAAACACAAATCGGCATCACACTTGACATTGCAGGCTTGCCCAAGCAGGATGAGCAGAGCGCCTCAGGGCGTGCAACGCTTGTACTGAGCGGCGAAGCCTTCGGCGGCACCTCCCTCCCCCTCCGCTTTGACTTCCGCTATGCCAAAAACAGCAAACAGCCAAGTGCTCAAAATTCGCCATATCACGTAACGCTGGACGCAGATTTTCTGCATCCGCTCACAGAGCGCCCCGCTGTCAGCATGCATTATGCCGCCAAAGTGAGCCAACAGCCCGAAGCTGTGTTGGTGGAACGCCCCTATGACAATCAGGACGATTTTTTCCACTTGAACGAAAGCTATTTGGAAGAATATATGGATCGCTTCTTGCCCACGCTTGCGCTGTCATTCTTCCCCTTTATGCTGGAAATGCCTGTGGGCGTGATCGACGATGCCTTTACCTATTTAACAAAGACGGGCATTCTCGCCGCTTTGGGCATTGAATAAAAGAGAGGAGCAGGTGATAGGACATGCAAGAAATGCCTTTGGAAAAAAAGAGCCAAAGCCCGCTCTATCAGCAGCTGATGACGCGGCTTAAAAACGATATCATCGCCGGTGCATACCCCGCAGGCGGCCGCATTCCCAGCGAACAGCTTTTGTGCCAGACCTATGGCGTAAGCCGTGTTACCGTGCGAAAAGCCATGCTGGACTTGGTTCAGGAGGGTTTGCTGGTTCGCCGTCAAGGCAAGGGAACCTTTGTAGCCAGCGAACGCATACAGCGCAATTTATCTCAAATCACCAGCTTTTCAGGCTCATGCATAGAGCGCGGCCACCGTGCCAGCGCAAAGCTGATCCTGTGTCAGCTTGAAACCGCCACCGCAGATGATGTGGAGCAGCTTCAGGTATCGCCTGATTCGCGTGTGCTGGAGCTGTGCCGCTTGCGCTTGAGCGACGATGAACCCATCATGCTTGAAACCAATCGCTTTCCCGAACGCTATGCCTTTTTGCGCGATGAAAACGTTGAGGGCTCCCTGTATGAACAGCTTCGCCGACACGGCATTATCCCCTCCTCCGCCGTACACGACATTTCGCTTGGGCATGCAACCCCGTTTGTGAGCAAGCATTTGGGAACCGCACAGGGTGACGCGCTTCTGCTGCTTAACGAGCTCGTGCTCGATCAGCACGGGGAACCGCTTCACGTAAGCCGCCAGTGGATTCGCGGCGACAAGTTCACCTTCCGTATTTAAGAAAGGGATGATTGGATGAGCAGTGCCAAATTCGCGCTCTTTGTGGATCTGGAAAACTGTGGTGCCAAGGTAGCCACGTTGTTAAGTGTGCTTGAAAAGGTTAAAATACGCGGCGACGTGCTTCTAGGCAAGGTTTATGGCTACACCGATCAATACAGCGACTTAAAAGAAGTGCTGCTTTCCAACACCTTTACCGTTGTACCCAGCCTGCGCTACGGCATCAGCCAAAAAAACAACGCCGATATCCTCTTGGTCATTGACGCGCTGGAGGTGGCCTACACCAACCCCTTGATCGATAGCTTTTGCATTGTTTCAGGCGATAGCGATTATACGCCGCTTGTGGGGCGCTTAAAGAGCATGGGCAAATTCGTGCTGGGCATCAGCCGCAGTGAAGCCGCCAGCAACATCTTCATCAATGCCTGCAACGAGTTTCAATTCTTGGAAAACGTAGGCGGCCGCACGCGCAAGCCCAATGAAAAGAAGAAAACCAGCTCCGATAAGGAACCGCTGGACGAGCAGGAGCTAAACAAGCTGCTGTCTGGCATTTTGGAGGAGCAAACCGACAAGGATGAGCTTTATGCCAGCGAGCTCAAAGGCATTCTTTTGCGCCTGCGCCCGGATTTTAACGAAAAAGCCTATGGCTGTGCCACCTTTTTAAAGGTGCTGGATAAGCTTGTGAAGCAATATGGCACCCTGCGCATCCGTAACGATAACTTTAACGTCATGGTCGCCATAGGGCAGGGCGTAAAGGAAACCCCCGCCCATCTCAACAAGGAAAATTGGCGCGATACCGTTCGCGAACAGCTCCAGCGCTATAAAGAGGATGGTTTTGAGCGCATCAACCCCAGCATCTTGAAAGCCGATATTCAAGCCAACTATCCTGATTTTTCCGAAAAAGCGCTTGGCTTCAAGCGTTTCAGCGATATGCTCAAGGCGCTTGAAAAGGATGGGCTTTTAACGGTTGAGTTAGACGAGCAAAAAACCATGCTGATTAAGGTTCCATAAAAGCAAGCTGTACCGGATCACTACGGAAGATGGGTTTGTCATTTTGAAAGGATGGTTATCGCCATGCCTCAAGATTTTGTTCGCGTTGCGGCGGCAAGCGTACCCGTTCATTTGGGCGACATACGCGCCAATGAAGAGGAGCTTCTTTCTGCCATGCGCCGCTTGCAAGCGGCGGGGGTACAGGTGGCCGTTTTTCCCGAGCTGTGTTTAACGGGCTACACCTTGGGTGATTTGCTCTTGCACGAGCTTGTGCAGCAGGAAGCCCTTGCCGCTGTGCTTCGCTTAGCCGTGCAGAGCGGGGAAATGGCGGCGGTTGTGGGCTTGCCCTTTGCTGCCAATGGACGGCTGTTTAACTGTGCGGCTGTACTGCAGGGCGGCAAATTGCGCGGTCTGGTTCCCAAAACCTACCTGCCCAATGGCAACGAGTTCTATGAAACGCGTTGGTTTTGCGGCGGCGCTCAGGCAAGCGGACAAGTCAGCATTGCAGGTGAATGGGTTCCTTTTCGCCCTGAACTGCTCTTTGATATGGGTACCTTCCGTTTTGCCGTTGAAATTTGTGAGGATTTGTGGACACCCGCGCCGCCTAGCAATCAATATGCGGTAATGGGCGCGGATGTGATTGTGAACCCAAGCGCCTCCAACGCCTTGGTGGGCAAGCATGCATACCGCTGTGCTCTTTTAAGCCAGCAAAGCGCGCGCCTCTACGCAGGCTATGCCTACGCCTGCGCGGGCTTTGGCGAAAGCACAAGCGATTTGGTTTTTTGCGGGTATACAGGCATATTTGAAAACGGCCGTGCGCTTGCGCAGGGGGAACGCTTCCAAAGGCAGGGCGGTCAAGCCATTGCGGATATTGATGTAGGGCGCTTGCGCTTTCAGCGCCAGCGCAATGGCAGTTTTTTTCAAACCGATGCGGATTTGCACGTTTCCATGACACAGGTGCCCATGCAAGCAGCCGCCCCCGCGCCGCTTCCCCTGCTTCGCAAGCTTGATTCCCTCCCCTTTGTACCCAGCGGCGCAGAGGCAGAAGCTCGGCTTGAGGAAATTGTTCAAATTCAGCTCACAGGGCTTGAAACACGGCTTTGCGCCATCTCCTGTAAAAGCTTGGTCGTAGGCGTATCGGGCGGGCTGGATAGCACCCTTGCCCTGTTGCTGGCCGTGCGTGCCTTTGACGCGCTTTCCCTGCCGCGCAAGGGCATTCACGCCATCACCATGCCGGGCATGGGCACAGGCGAACGCACCAAATCCAATGCGGATCAGCTCATGGAGGCGCTCCGCGTAAGCGCCAGCGAAATTTCCATTGCGGCGGCGGTCAAATTGCACTTCAGCGATATTGGTCAGGACGAAAGCAAGCACGATGTGACCTATGAAAACAGCCAAGCGCGTGAGCGCACGCAAATTCTAATGGATTACGCCAACAAGGTGAACGGCATTGTGCTGGGCACAGGCGACATGAGCGAAATGGCGCTGGGCTTTTGCACCTATAACGGCGATCACATGAGCATGTACAACCCCAACTGCTCCGTGCCCAAAACACTTGTGAAGGGGCTTGTGCGTTACTTGGGCGAGCACTGCTTTGACGAGCGCGTTCACGCCATTTGCGAGGATATTCTCGACACCCCCATCAGCCCTGAATTGCTGCCCGTGGCCAATGGGGAGCTGAATCAGCGCACCGAGGATATTTTGGGCGATTACGCCCTGCACGATTTTTTCCTCTACCACCTCCTGGACAGCGGCAGCTCGCCCCAAAAGCTGCAGCTGTTAGCGGAGCAAGCCTTTCAAGGCGTTTATACTGCGGAAAAAATCACCGCACAGCTTCGCACCTTCCTGCGCCGCTTTTTCACCCAGCAATTCAAGCGCAATTGCGTACCCGACGGCCCCAAGGTAGGCAGTATCAGCCTGAGCCCGCGCGGAGATTTGCGCATGCCAAGCGATATGAGCTACAAGCTGTGGCTTTCCACCCTGCACGACTGATAAAGGATGCTAATAATGCAAAACACACCGATTGAAAAAGGCGAAATGATCAGGGAATTGTTCACATACAATAGTGAAACGGTTGTAGAAAAGCTGGATATGTTTCGCGAATTGATGATGAAATACAGCTCTGCCATACGCGAAATCACCACCAAATTGCAAATTTTAAACGATGAGCTTTCGCTTCAAAATCAAAACAACCCCATCGAATCCATCAAATCGCGCGTCAAGCGCCCCGTGAGCATCCTTAACAAGCTCAAGCGCAAGGGCATTGAGCCTTCCATTGAAAACATCATGCTCAACCTGTCCGATGTGGCGGGCATACGCGTCATTTGCCCCTTTATTGACGATATTTACAAGGTGGTTGCCATGCTGGCCAAGCAAGACGATGTTACCGTAATCGCCGTAAAGGATTACATCAAGCATCCAAAGGAAAACGGCTACCGAAGCTATCACATGATTGTGGAAATCCCCGTTTTCTTTTCCGATCAAAAGCAACCCATCCGTGTGGAAATTCAGGTGCGCACCGTTGCCATGGATTTTTGGGCGAGCCTTGAGCATCAAATGAAATACAAGCATGCGGATGTTACGGACGAATCCATCTCCACCGATCTCAAAGCCTGTGCAGATGTCATAGCCGCAACCGATGTACACATGCAGGAGCTTCGCAACCGCATTGCTTTGATCACGGGCGGAGAGCCAGCAGACGAGCAAACCGCAGAGCAGCTAGACGAGTCACTCCGCTCTTGACAAACCAGCCAAAACCCGATACAATCATCTGGACAACCGAATACCTTATAAAGAGTGGTTGAGGGACGGGCCCTGTGAAACCCGCCAACCGGCAGCAATGCATGGTGGCAAATCCCGCAGCGTGCATGCGCTGGCAGATAAGGCAACACCACCAAATCTTTTCACGCCTGCAAGCTCGCAGGCGTGTATTTTTATGAAAGAAAACGCCTGCAAGTGGTTGTCTGAACCCAAAGCGGCATTTGCCGCCCAATGCACTGTGTTCGGCACTGCCGAAGAAGGGACGAAGTATGAAAACCGTATTTACAAGCGAATCCGTTACCGAAGGACATCCAGATAAGCTTTGCGACCAAATCAGCGATGCTGTACTCGATGCCATTTTAGCCGAGGACCCCGATGCCCGCGTCGCCTGTGAAACCTGCGCTACCACAGGTCTTGTGCAGGTCATGGGGGAAATTACCACCAAAGCCTATGTAGCCATTGACGAAATTGCCCGCCAAGTGGTGCTGGACATTGGCTATACCAGCAGTGACCTTTGCTTTGACGGCAACAGCTGTGCCGTGCTCACTGCGGTGCATGCACAAAGCCCCGACATTGCCATGGGGGTAGACCATTCCCTTGAAACCCGTGATGCACAGTCACAAACAGCCTCTGGCGCAGGCGATCAGGGCATGATGTTCGGCTTTGCGTGCAACGAAACCCCCGAGCTTATGCCCTTGCCCATCTCGCTTGCGCACAAGCTTACCCGCAGGCTCACACAGGTGCGCAAGGATCAAACGCTACCATGGCTCCGCCCCGATGGCAAAAGCCAAGTCACCGTTATTTACGAGGATGGCAAGCCCGTATCCGTGGATACCGTGGTCATTTCCGCTCAACACAATGAAAGCGTCACCCATGCGCAAATTGAGGACGCTATTTTATCGCAGGTGATTCACGCCGTTGTCCCTGACGCATTATGGACAAAGGACACAAAGGTGTACATCAACCCCACAGGGCGCTTTGTGTTGGGCGGCCCCGCTGGCGATACGGGGCTTACAGGACGCAAAATCATCGTGGACACCTACGGCGGATACGCTCGCCACGGCGGCGGCGCATTCAGCGGCAAAGACCCCTCCAAGGTAGACCGCTCCGCTTGCTATGCCGCGCGTTATGTAGCCAAAAATTTGGTGGCAGCCGGCCTTGCGGATAAGTGTGAAGTAGCGCTTGCTTACGCCATCGGCGTTGCACAGCCTGTGAGCGTACAGGTGGATACCTTTGGCACAGGCAAGCTTGCGGACGATGTGCTAAGCCGCGAGGTCATGCATCGTTTTGATTTAAGCCCCGACGGCATTATCAAAACGCTTGATTTAAAGCGCCCCATTTACCGCCAAACCGCCGCTTATGGTCACTTTGGCCGCAATGATTTGGATCTGCCTTGGGAAAAGACCGATCGTGCGGAGGAGCTGAAAGGGTTGCTTCGATAAAAATGCAGGCTGACATTGTGCTGTTTGTTGCCATGAATGCGGCTGGTTCATCTATGAAACGCCGCAATCCCTGCATGAAACGCTTCAATCCCCCGCACGCAACGTCGCGCTCCAACCATGAATTGCCGCAATCCCTGCAATCCCTGCATGAAACCCTTCAATCCCCCACACGCAACGCCGCGCGCCAACCATGAATTGCCGCAATCCCTGCAATCCCTGCATGAAACGCTTCAATCCCCCACACGCAACGCCGCGCTCCAACCATGAATTGCTGCAATCCCTGCATGAAACGCTGCAATCCCCCACATGCAACGCCGCGCGCCAACCATGAATTGCTGCAATCCCTGCAATCCCTGCAATCCCTGCATGAAACGATTCAATCCCCCGCACGCAACGCCGCGCGCCAACCATGAATTGCCGCAATCCCTGTTGTAGGGACACCATATATGGTGTCCGCCCAGTTGGCGTTTTACCCCTCCATTCATCTGCATCAAGGAACCAAACAAAAAAGGCTGTCGCACATCGTGCGGCAACCTCTTTTGTTTGGTTGGATTGGCTGGAAGAACTACAGTCGTCACTTGGTTCAAGGTTGATTGAGCGCTTGTTTGGTTTATTCCGCAGGTACGACCTCGGATTCAACCACGGGTACGGATTCAACCACGGGTGGCGGTGGCGGTGGTGCTTCAACCACGGGTGGTGGTGGCGGGTCGGGTTGTGCTTCAACCACGGGTGGCGGTGGCGGGTCAGTCACGGGTGGCGGTGGTGGTGCAGTCAGAGGTGGCGGTTCGGTCACAGGTGGCTCAGTCACAGG
>JAVXND010000036.1:0-27614 GCA_036645955.1 Clostridia bacterium
CTCTTTTGCGCCAAAAGAGTTTGTGCCCGTGTGGGGGGCAGTCCCCACGCCAGTGGCGCGGAAAGCCATTTCCGCACCCCCCCCCGTTCCCCCTGCGGGGGAATCTGGGGGGATATATCCCCCCAATCATACATTCCACCTTTTCATTTAAGCTCATACATGATATAATCAGCCTGTAATTTGAAGTCTCATTTGCATACGAAAACGATCAAATTCTTTTATGAGGTGAAGAATATGGCAGGCGTAACCTACAAATGCCCAAGCTGTGGCGCGTATCTAACCTTTGACCCAGACGCGCAAAAATGGAGCTGCCCTTTTTGCCATTCTGCTTTTGAAGAGGATGCATTGCTGAAAAAAGCGGCGGAATATGAAAAGCAGGCGGCGGCAGAACCACCCAAAGCAGTACCCACCGCATCGGGCGCACAGGTGATTTATAACTGCCCAAGCTGCGGCAGTCAAATTATGACGGATGAAACCACCGTGGCTACGCAATGCTATTATTGCCACAACCCCGTGGTGCTTCAAGGCAAGCTAACCTCCGACATGAAACCGGATAGCGTTCTGCCGTTTCAAATCGGCAAGGAAAAAGCGGTGGAGGCTTTCATGAAATGGGTGAAGGCCAAACACTTTGTGCCTAAGGGCTTCTTTCGGGAATCTGAGGTGCAAAGCATGTCGGGCGTGTACTATCCGCATTTTGTGGCCGCGTGTGAGGTGGAAGGCAGCATTGACGGCGAAGGCCGCAACACAAGCGTGGTGGATACTGCCAAGTACATCATTACCAACACACAGCATTACCACGTGCGCCGCGCGGGTGAAATGAGCTTCCGAAACATCATGCGCCCTGCGCTTCAAAGCACGAACCGCAAGCTGTCCGATGGCATCCACCCCTTTCCGCTAGACGAGGTAAAGCCGTTTTCAGGCGCGTACCTATCGGGCTTTTTGGCAGAACGGCGCGATTTAGACGCGGCTTCTGTTACGCAGGATGTGGAGGAAGAGGTAACAAAATATGTGGAGCCGTTGCTGGCAGACGATTTGCATTACGAAAGCTACAGCGTGCAGCCCTCTGCAACGCTGAAAAATTTTTCCACAAAATATGTGCTGCTGCCCACTTGGGTGCTGACCTATCCCAACAAAAAGGATGCGAAGGACCCCTACTATTATGCCATGAATGGCGCAACAGGCGAGGTTTGCGGCAAGCTTCCGATTAACAAGGGCAAGCTTTACGCCGTTGGCGGCGCGATTGCGGCGGCTGTTTTCGCCTTGGGTTGCCTGCTTAGCTATTTTCTGTTTTAATAAAGGAAGGATGATTGAAGCATGAAACGTAAAATTTCGGTTGCCCTTCTGCTGGCATTGGTTTTATCCATGCTAAGCGCAGCGGCATTGGCAGAAACAGAACGTATTTTTGACCGCGCAGGGCTGTTTGACAGCGCAGAAATTTCCGTGCTGAACGAGGAAATCGCGAGCTTCCAAGCAGATACGGGCATGGATTTTGTGGTGCTTACCTCCAACGAAGAAAATGACGATGGCGATCAGCGGGACATTGCGGATGAATTTTATGACCGCGGCGGCTTTGGGCTGGATGCCGAAAAAAGCGGTGTGCTGTACTTCATCAATATGGAGGATCGCTATCATTACCTATCCACCGCTGGTGCAATGATTGATTATATGACCGACAAACGCATTGAGGAGGCCATTGGGGATTGCAATAGCGATTTGGCTGGCGGAGATTCTGTGCGCGCGGTGGTGCATATGCTATCCATAGTGCGCGGCTATATCAAGGATGGCATACCAGAAGGGCAGTACCGCTATGATGTGCTCACAGGCGAACGCCTGACCTCGCGGCACAAGGTACTTACCTCCACAGAAATGCTGATCTGCGCGATTGCGGCGCTGGTGCTGGGCTTCGTGTTTACATTGATTGTGCAAAGCCGCTATAAGCTCAAGGGCAGCACCTACCATTATGATTTCCGCAGTAACAGCAAGGTTGATATTACGGATCATGAAGATACCTATTTGCGCACCACCACCGTTCAAACCCGCAAGGCGGAACCACCCTCTGGCGGCGGCGGCGGAAGCAGCGGGGGAAGCGGCGTGCATACGAGCAGCGGCGGCGGCAGTCATGGCGGCGGCGGCGGTCACTTCTAAAAAAGCAGGAGGGCGACGCATATGCAAAAGGATGCCAATATTCGCTATGCGGTAGAGCGCATGCTCTGGCGTTTCGTGTTTGTTACGCTCGGCGTTATATTTGTGGTGGCACTGGTGCCCCGCTTGTGGGATTGGCTATCGCCGTTTGTGATTGGCATAGCCGTTGCCGCCATGCTGCAGCCGCTGATTGGCTTTATGCAAACAAAGCTGCATGCAAAGCGCGGCTTAGCGGTTGCCATTTGTGTGATTGTGGTGCTGGTGCTGGCATTTCTATTGCTCTATTGGTTTTGCTCCATTGTGGCGGTGCAGGTGATAAGCGTTGGGCAAAACGCTCAAACCATTGTGTCAAGCGTGGTTGGGCTACTGCAAACCGCTACCGATAAACTGCTGGACATGGCAAAAGCCTTGCCTGATAGCATAGGGCTTACCATCCGCGCCTCGCTGGACGATGCGTTTCGCAAGCTGAGCGATGCAGGGATGGCGCTTGCGGGCGGCTTGGTCAATGGCGTGGTTACCTTTGCCACCAGCTTGCCCTATGCGTTTATTTATGCAAACTTCCTGATATTGGCCATTATCTTCATTACCAACCGCTACGAAAAAATTCAGCATTTTTTTAGCAAAAAACGCGACAATGTAGGGGAGGACAGCATTCGCTTGCTGCGCCAATCCGCAGGCAAGGGCACCATTGGGTACGTTCGCGTGCAATTGCTGTTTTCTTTGCTGACATTGCTGGTTTCTTGGGTTTTCTTTCAAGCAGTTGGGTTTGAATATGCGTTTTTGATTGGCTTTGTGGCGGCGTTATTGGAGCTGATTCCCCAATTTGGCTGTGGTACGCTCTACATTCCTTGGAGTGTGGTGTGCTTTATTGTAGGCTCTACGCGCAACGGCTGGTTGGTGCTTGGGCTGTATTTGGTCTATTCGCTCCTGCGCCGCGTAACCGAGCCTGCATTGCTCGGCAGTAACTTAGGGGTTTCCCCTCTGTGCTCGCTCATTGGTATGTTTGTGGGCATGCGCGTAGCGGGGGTTGTGGGCTTGATTCTAGGCCCGATTGCAATGGTGGTGCTCATTAGCGCGGTGCGCTCCCATTTGTTTGACGGGTTTATAAAGGACGAACAGCGCATTGTGGATTACATGACCCGCAGATGGAAGCGCGGAAGCGAATGGAGCGAGGAAACAGCGCATATCTCCGAATGAAAAAATGCGATGCGCATGGGCGCATGGGGAAGCCATGATGAAGAATGGGGATTGTAGATGAACGATACCATTATGGAACGTTTTCGCACGTGGAACGTGCACATGAATGGCATACCGCATAAATGTCTGCTGATTGCGCTTACACTGCTGTTGGCGGCGACGGCGGTGCTGTTGTTTCCCTACTGCTGGCCGTTTTTGGTGGCTTTGCTTTGCTCCATGGCGCTGGAACCCTTCGTGCGCCTGTGCATGAAGGGTCTGTCTCGCATTCATGTGGGGCGGCGCATTGCAACGGTGCTGGGCATGCTTATTTTGTTTGGCGTTGTGGGCGGATTGCTGGCGCTTGTATTGGGTCAGCTGGGGCGCGAATTCATGGGGCTGATGCGCAATGTGCCGCAAGCCATTACATGGCTGAGCGAGGTGGCGTTTCCCTATGTGAAGGAGCTCTATGCCAAATATCAAAACATTTTGCCAGGCTATGTGCTGGAGTTGCTTAGCAATGCATTTTCCACCCTTGGGCAAAGCCTGATGAAATGGGCGGGCACGCTTTCAGGCATGCTTACATCGGGCGCGTGGAGCACGGCAATGTCCATACCCAACGTGCTTTTGAGCATTGTGCTCACCATCATGGGCACCTATTACATGACTGCGGACAAAGCGCGCATCATGGCTTTTTTTCATCGCACCTTTCCAAAGGATGTGCGGCATCAAAGCAGACTGCTGAAGGCCAACCTTTTCAAAGCGCTGTTTGGGCAAATCAAAAGTCAGGTGACGGTCTCTTTGATTGTGATGACGTTTTTATCGCTGGCGTTTGCTATTTTTGGCGTGCATTATGGTCTTTTGTTTGGCGTGCTCATTGGCATTGCGGATGCACTGCCCGTGATTGGCGCGGGCCTGTTTCTGATTCCTTGGAGCTTGCTTGGCTTTGCAACGGGCGATGTGCCTACGGGCATTTTTATGGCCTGTATGTATTTGGGCACCATTGTGATCAGGCAAGTGTTTGAACCGCGCATTGTAGGCAAAAACCTGGGGCTGTACCCGCTGGCTACCATGATTGCGATGTATGCGGGCTACAGCATGCTTGGTTTTTTGGGCTTGCTGGCTGGCCCCGTGCTTTTAAACGTGCTCAAGGTGGTGCTGGAGGCAGACGAAGCCGCCAATGCGAAACAGCCAGTGCGCCCCTCAAACAGCCGCTGTTAGGATAGCGTGGGCATCCATTCCGCAAGCGCCATTTCAAGCGCTTCTATGTACACATAATGCTTGGCGACCCCGTCCACCACAAGCGCGTCTGAAAAGGCATCTACCGCGTAGGCGGAGAGGGTGCGCGTGGTGCCGCCAACCGTGGTGAGGATGATTTGCCAGCGCGGCGAAGCGCCGCCGGCTGTCCATTCGGGGGCAAGCTCTCCGGATACGGTCATGGCGTCCAGCCGCGCTATGAGCGCGTCAAATTGCTCCTGTGTCATGCTTTCGCCGTTGCTTAAGGTAAAGGCGGTATCGAAGATGATGTTGCCCTGTTCATCGGTTTCAAGCTGATTATTGGGTAAAACACGCTCTGTACGCGTGATGCGGATGTCCAAAACGCCCGTGCCTGTTTGCACGGTAAGGTTGCTTAGGGGCACATTGCCCAAATCGGCGGGATTTTTGGTAATCAGCTTGGAGGCGCTCGCGCTTAGCAAGGAGGAAACCAAAAAACGGCTCATCAAATAACAATTGCCTTCATATTCGCAGGTATAAAAGAAGTCGCCTTCCTCTCGCCCGATGGTGAAGCGGATGGATTGTTCGTCTAATAATTCTGCCATCAGCTGCCCTTGCGCATCGGTTACGCTATGGGAGCCGCTGTTTTGGTGTACCTCGACCACGCAAAGCGGCTGATCAAAGCCGTATTGTGCGCGGTTTTCATCGGTAACCTCTGCCTCGCGCGTGCCAAGGCGGAAATTTTGAAAGGTACCCAGCACGCTTTGAACGGCATCCGCGCTCATGGGATAGGTGTAGGGTGCAAGCAAGGTACCTGAAATAAACCCTGCGCTGTCGGTTGTGAAACGCAAATCAAGGGCGGTGCTTTTTTGCGTATACAGGGTGACGCGGTCGATCAGGGTTTGCTCGAAGGTTGGCTGTGCAACGGGCAGCAGGCGGTTTGCCGTAAGCAGGAACGCGTCTGCAACGCCCTTGTCACACATGTAAATGCCATCGTCCCCTGACCAGCGGTAATAGGAATGGCTGGTTTCGGGCACACCGCTGCCCAGCTCCAGCGTGTTGACCTGCCCGTCTGTGTAGCACACGCGCACGGTGGCCAAGGGCGGTTCAAAGCCCATGTCATCCAAATGCTCAGCCACCTCCGCTTCGTGCGCGGCAACGGTATCTACCGCTGTAATGAGCGTGGCGGCCTGCAATAGGTCGTCGGCATAGGTATCGCTTAGGTCAAGAAGCTTGCCGCCGCGATCCAGCATGAGCTTGCCATTTTGCATGCGAAGGGTAAAGCAATCACCAGCGGGGTGGGAAATGGTGATGCTGCTTAGCTCACTTACATTGCCCTCCTCCAGCGTAACGTCGGTTTGCGCCAAGTAAGGCTCGCGGAACTGCTTGGCTGGGAACCGCTGCTTGATGGCGGGTAGAAGCAACACAAGCGCCAGCGCCGCGGCGGTAAATAGGCAAAGCAAAATCAGCATGATTTTGCGCTTGTGTGGGTGCTTGCGTTCCTGTACCTTTTTGGGATGTTGCATGGCATGCGCCTTCCTTGCTTAGCGATTTTTGCGCGGCAGAAGCACACAGAGCGCCGCTATGATAATAAGCAATGGCAGAGCAATCAGCATTACAATGCCTGTGGTTTGGCTGCCCACCGTAAGCGCGGGGCGGAAGGCGGCAGGGGTCATGATGTTTAGCAGGATGGATTTTTGCGGAAGCAATTGCCCCATCAACTGCAAAATAAAGGGCTGGTTATAGGTACGTTGGTAGACATAGGCATCCGTAAAAAGCGAGCTGTTGCCAATGGCAAACATGCGGCTGATGTTACCGTTGGCATGCATGCGGTGCGCGTAAAGCGCCAGACTTAATTCCCCTTGGCGGTCGCCGGGCTGTTGTTCAATGGTATCAAGCCCGTCGTTTGGGTTGCGGATGTAGGCGCTGGTACCTGATTTGAGCACCGTAGCAACCGACAGGCTTTGATCGGGCTCGGGCGGGTTTTCAAAGGCACATGCGCCCGCTAACAGCAGCAAATCCATTCCGCCGGAAATGAGCGGGGCGGTCATATCAAGCTGATTCATGTAAGGCACCAAATAAATGCGCTCGCCGTAGTAGCTGCCTACATCCTCCTCGCTTGAAACCACCACGCCTGGCAGGGGCACAATGCCATAGCTTTTGAGCAGTGAAAAGTAGTTGGGCATGCCGCTGATGGGATCGGTGTAGTTGCGCGTGCAAAGCATGCTGCCGCCGCCCTGCGCAAAGGCGGAAATGGCGGTGACCTCATCGTTGGACAAATCCTTTTGCGGGCCTGCAATCAGCAGTAAATCCACATCGGATAGGGAATCGCCGTTTTGTAAATGAACGGGGACGCTATCATAATTGTTGCTTTTGAGAAAATCAAGCAGATTGCGAAGCTCGGAGAGCGTTAATTCGCCGTGCCCCTGCAATACGCCGACAACGGGAACCACCTCCTGCGTGACATAGGCAATGGCTTCGGTAAGCCGCTTTTCATAGGCGAGGCCTATGTATTCAAAGGTTTCGGCTTCTATGTTATAGCCCTGCGTAAAAAAATCGGAGGCGCTCAGCACGCGGTAACGGCCTGTTGCGGGGCAGTTGACCACCACACTATCGGATTCCAGGGCACTGTCCAAATCCCCGTGAAAGCGCGTGAGTATGCCCGGGTTTTTGGCAATGTCTGTGGGAAGTACGCTGATGCGGTCACAGAGCACGGCGTACCGATCCAGCACCTGCAAAATGCGCGTATCCTCCGAATTGTTTTGATAGAGCAAATACAGCTCAATGTCTTGGGATACACGGTCAAGCACCTGCTGGGTTTCTTCTCCTGTGGTGGCATATTGATTGAAGCTGTAATCCTTACGCCAGCCGTATTCATCCTCCAGGGATTGAACCGCCACATTGATTAATACGCAAGCAATGAGAAAACATGTCATCATCAGCGCGCTTAATTTGCCATGCCGCCACTTGGGCTGATGAAGCTTGAGGGACAGAGCGCGGAAAAACTTTTTCATGCGGCACCTCCGCGTGAAAAACGGCGGGCATCCAGCGTGCGGACGGTGGCAACCAAGCAAACCGCTATGAATGTGATAAAGAACAGCAGGCTTGCATAGCTCAGCTGCCCCAAAATAAACGGCTCGTAGCGGTCGTACAGGCTTACGAAGTTCAGCGCGTTTTTCAGCCATACAAAGGGAACGCTGCCCGCAAGCAAATCAATCATCCAAAGCAAAAAATTGGCTCCGAATGCGGCAACTGCGCCTGTGATTTGGTTTTTGGCAAAGCTTGATACAAACAAATCAAGCGCCAAGAAGCACAGGCTTTGTAAAATAAAGCCAAGATAGCCCACAAACCATTCGCCTATAAAAACGGTTCCGTAAATGCCGATGATGAGCGTGTACACATTGGTGAGCAAAATGGTGAGCAGCATGACGCAGGCGGCCGCAAGGTATTTGCCCAGCACGGTTTTGCTCAGCGAAACAGGGCTGGTAAGCGTGAGCTGGTCGGTGCGCTTTTGCCGATCCTCGCACAATAGGCGCATGCTGAGCAGCGGGCACAGCAGCATGGTGAGCAGTGTCATTTGCGAAAGAAAGGTGAGCAGATCCCCCGTGAGGTTTTGAAGGTTATAGGTATAAAAAATGAGGCCTGAAAGTGCCAGAAACACGCCCATAAAAGCATAGCCTGTGGGCGTGCGAAAATAGGCGGAAAATTCGCGCTTGAAAATGGTGCGCATGAAAGCCCTCCTTTCGCTTGCAAGGATCGTTCTGAAATGGCGCGCAGAAAAAAACCTCGGCAATTCATGATAGCACAGGCTAGGCTTTGGTGCTGTGAATTTATTGTAAACTCATGGGGGGGAGGGGGGTATAACGCGAACTGGGCGGACACCATGTATGGTGTCCCTACGGGGGGAGTGCCAAAGCAAACAAGCCCGCAGCAAACATGGATGTCTGCTGCGGGCTTGTTTGCTGTTATAGGCTCCAGCGGTTACCGCTGTACGCGTCCGCTTCCGCTGCCCTTCATTAAGCCTTCCACCTCGGCCGCGCTTACGCGGTTGTAATCCCCCGATATGGTATGCTTCAAGCAGCTTGCCGCCACCGCAAACTCAAGCGCGGATTGTTCGTCCGCATAGTGGTTGAGACCATAAATCAGGCCGCCGCCGAAGCTGTCGCCTCCGCCCACACGATCCACAATGTCCGTAATTTTGTATTTGCGCGAAAGGAAGAACTCCTTGCCATTGTAGAGGCAAGCACTCCAATCGTTATGGTTAGCGCTCTTGGACTCACGCAGTGTAATGGCCACGCGCTGAATGTTGGGGTAGGTTTTCATGGCGAGCTTGGCAAGCGCCTCATATTGCGCGGTGTTGAGCTCGCCCGCTTCCACGGTGCCTGCGGTTTCGGTTGCAAGCAACAAGCTCTTTTGAAAATCCTCTTCATTGGCAATGACCGTATCCACGTAACGCACAAGCTCGGTCATGACCTGATCAGCGGTTTTTCCATATTTCCATAGGTTTTTGCGGTAGTTGAGGTCACAGCTGACATGCAAGCCCATTTTCTTAGCCGCCTTGACCGCTTCTAAAGACAGCTCTGCCGCGCTTGCGCTCAAAGCGGGGGTGATGCCGGTAATGTGGAACCAGCCCGCATCCTCAAAGGCGCTGGCCCAATCGATATCGCCGGGCTTTGCATCGCAAATGGCAGAGCCTGCACGGTCGTAAATGACCTTGCTTGCGCGTTGCACCGCGCCGGTTTCAAGGTAGTAAATACCCATACGACCCTCTTTGCGCACAATGGAGGAGGTATCTACACCAAAGCCGCGCAGCTCGCGCAGGCAGGCTTGGCCGATGTCGTTTGCGGGCAGTACGGTCACAAAGGAAGCGTCCATCCCATAGTTAGCGAGTGAAACGCATACATTGGCCTCGCCGCCGCCAAAGGTGGCTTCCAGTGCAGGGGATTGAAAAAAGCGCTCATAGGCAGGGCTTTTGAGCCGCAGCATGATTTCTCCAAAGGTGACAACTTTCATAGCCATAGTTCCATCATCCTTTCAGTTCTTGAGAGCAAAGCAACGGGTTTGGTTATTTTTGAAGCAGGTGAAACGCAAAGCCTGCAATTTCATCCTTGAGGTAAATGGCGCGGAGCTTGCCGTCCTTCATGATGACGCTATCTTCATCAAAGGCAAAGCCGCGGCGCTCCATGTGCCAGCGCGCACGCTTTACGTTGTTGCAGGCAATGGCTACATGCCCGTGCTTGCCGCGGAAAGGTGTCTTCATCAGTTCAACACCATCCCCAACAAAGAAGGAAAGGTTCCCTTCGCGCACGGGCCAGCCCAGCAATGCGCAAAGCTGTTGCGCATCCTTGCAAGCGCCTAGCGCATTTTCACTGTTGATGCCTATGTGCTTCACTTCAAAGCCAAGCATGAGCGTTACGGCTTGGCGGGTCAGGCTTTCGATTTTTGCCCAATCCTTGCTGGCCACCGCATCGTTGGGTACCATCCAGCTTCCCCCGCATGCCACCACTTTGGAGAAGGAAAGGTACTCGTTCAGGTTTTTCTCGTTTACGCCGCCTGTGGGTAAAAAGGTGATACCGCCATAGGGCGCACACATGGCTTTGATCAGCGGCAGACCGCCCAATGCTTCTGCGGGAAAGAACTTAACGGTTTTTAAGCCCAAGGAGAGGGCAACCTCAATATCGCTGGGATTTGCGCAACCGGGCACAATGGGCACACCCACCTGCTGGCAATGCTTTACGATTTCGGGGTTCAGACCTGGGGACACAATATAGGTTGCGCCTGCGGCAACGGCGCGATCTACCTGCTCTGTGGTGAGCACCGTGCCTGCCCCAAGAATGACCTCGGGCAGTTGATTGTGTACACAGCGAATGGCTTCCTCCGCCGCATCTGAACGGAAGGTGATTTCCGCAACCGGCAAGCCGCCGTCTGAAAGCGCTTTGCAAAGAGGAACCGCATCCTTCGCATCCTCCACCTTGATTACAGGAACCAAACCTGCCAGCGACAATTGTTCAACGATATCCATAGTACACCAGTTCCTTTCCGATTATTCTTTTGCGCGGGCAAGGTAAGCGTCAATGGTTTTGCGGATGGCGCCTGTTTCTTTGCCCATTTCAGTAAACATTTCCTGTGCTTTTTCCCCTAGCCCTACCTGATAAAGGTCTACCCCAAAGATGTCCGCATTGGAAAACAGCGGGACAAGCTTGCTTGTATCAAAGGGCTTGCCAAGTACAAAATCCGCCACAAGGGGCTTGAGGACGGCTAGGTTGGGATCGGGCGAAATTTCAAAGGGCTTGCCATCGTCGCCTATGCCCGTTAAGTAGCGGGCATAGCCTGCAAACATCAGCGGAATAAAGGTGAGGAAGGACAGGTCTTTTTCGCCCCTTGCCAAATACGCCTTGAGCGTTTCCCCAAAACGAACGGGGATTTTTTTGGAGGTATCGCAGGCAATGCGCTGGGGGGTATCCGGAACAAATGGATTGGGCAGGCGCTTTGATACCACCTCGTTCATAAAGCTCATGGCACTCATGATCTTGGGGTCAACCACCACGGGCAGTCCTTCCACATAGCCAATTTGATGAATGAAGCCCGTTAAGGCAGCGTCCTTCATTTCATCGGAAATTTTGCGGTAGGAAAGCATACAGCCAAACACCGCAAGACAAGTGTGCAATGGGTTTAGGCAGGTGCAAACCTTCATTTTTTCCATGCGGTCAATGGTTTCACGGTCACCAAACAGCACGCCGACTTTTTCAAGCGGCGGGCGGCCGTTGGGGAAATGATCTTCAATGGCTAAATATTCACATTCCTCAGCGTTTACCATGCCGCTCACATAGGTGTTTCGGCTGGTAACCACAAGCTCTGCGCCCTCAAAGCCATCCTGATTGAGCATTTCAAGCACTTCCTGCGATGGGCGCGGGGTGATTTTGTCAATCATGCTCCATGTGAACGCAACCTGCTGATTGTTGGTCAGGTAGGCAACAAAATCCGCATCGACCAAGCCTTGATCCGCCCATGCGGCGGCGATGGCTGCCACGCCGTGCTGTAAAAGGGTGCCGTTATGCGAACAGTTGTCCAAGGAAACCATGGCGATGGGCAGCTTTCCCGCCTGATAGCGTGCAAAGAGCAGCTTTGTTAAAATACCCACCGTAGAAACAGGGCTTTCCATGCTTTCAAAGTCTTTGGCGCAGTATGAAAGCGGCTTTCCCTCCGCATCCAAAACCGCATAGCCTTTTTCGGTAATGGTCAAGGTGACCATCTGCAAGCCAGGTGCACGGAATATTTCCGTTACGCGCTCCTGCGCGCCGTGATGGTAGCCAAGCGCCTGCGCAACAGAGGCTACAATCCGCTTTTCAACCGTGCCATCGTTTCGTAAAGAAACGGCCAAGCAAAGGTTGTCAAAGCTTGTGAAGGCCTTGTCAATAATTTCTTCGTCGTAGCTTTCCACCACAATCATGCCGCGATCGGTTTCCCCTGCCTCCAACAGACGCTGCAGGAGCACGCAGGGAAAAGCGCGCAGGATGTTGCCCGCGCCAAAGTGAATCCAAGTGGGGTTTTTGAGGGTTTTTTGGCGCATGGCATCGATATCGAAATTCGGAAGCAAATAGCCTTTTTGTGCATAGGCCGCATCCTTCAAACCTGCTAAGCTAAGTTTCACTGTTTTTACCTCACTGAACGATTTTGTTCGTTTTTGAGCGCGTCATATACGCCGAGAATGTACTGACTGCCCAGCGCACGGTCATAGAGGCCATAGCCGGGCATGGAAACCTCGCCCCAAATGGCGCGCCCGTGATCGGGCCGCACGGGACCGTCAAAGCCTATGTCCATAAATGCCCGCATGATTTCGACCATGTCAAGGGAACCATCTGCCGCATAATGCGCCGCTTCTTCAAATACGCCTGGTGCTGTGTATTTGGTGTTGCGGATATGCGCAAAGTGAATGCGCCCCTTCAAGCTGCGGATGATGTCGGGAATGTCGTTTGCGGGGTTGGAGGACAGGCTTCCTGTGCACAGGGTTACGCCGTTGTGCGGGTTGGGCACCGCCTCCATCAAGCGCAGAATGGGCTGTTTGCCTGTGATAATGCGCGGCAGGCCAAAAACGCTCCAAGCAGGATCGTCAATATGAATGGCCATGTTGATGTTGCATTCATCGCAAACGGGCATGATGGCATTGAGGAAATAGACCAAATTCTGAAACAGCTTTTCAGTATCTACCTGCTTGTACTGCTCAAAAAGCTCCTTGACATGCGCCATGCGTTCAGGCTCCCAGCCAGGCAGAATGAAGCCGTTGGACGAACCGTCAATTTGGCTGAACAGCTCTGCGGGGTTGATTTGATCCACCTTGTGCTGGTCGTATGCCAGCACCGTAGCGCCATCGGGGCGCACCTTGGCCAGCTCCGAGCGAGTCCAGTCAAACACGGGCATGAAGTTGTAGCAAACCATGTGAATGCCCTCGTTGCCCAGCTTGCGCAAGGTATGGATGTAATTTTGAATATAGTGATCACGCTCAGGCAAGCCGATTTTGATGGCATCGTGAATGTTGACGCTTTCAATGCCCAACAGCTGCAGACCGGCATCCTCCACTTGCTTTTTCAGCTGGCGAATGGCATCCAGCTCCCATTCCTCGCCGGGCTTGGTATCGTACAGGGTTCCGATAATGCCCGCCATGCCAGGAATTTGCCGTATTTGCCAGAGCTTTACGGAGTCATATGCCTCACCAAACCAACGAAAACACATTTTCATGATTCATTCACTCTTTTCTTTGATGCTCCTATGGATGAAAACAGAGATTACCACAGTATACTACCATGCCAGTTTTGCGAAGTCAACTACCCAACCCGTATTGGGGGCAATTTTTCATTTACTTTTTAAAAAAAGCTGTTACACTGCTATCTATTGATACGGCGAAAGAGAGGAAAAAAACGGATGTTTGTTTTACACAAAAACGCTCCGATTCAGCCTGTTGCGCAAGCGCTGGATCGCCGCATAATGGCTTACACGCAAGCGCTGATGCTGGTGGAGATGACCATGGGAAAGGGTGCCGTAGGCGCAATGCACACGCATCCTCACCATCAGGTGGATTATGTGAGCGAGGGCGCTGTGGATTTCACCCTTGGCAATGAAACCGTGCGCATGGAAAAAGGGGACAGCGTCTATATTCCGCCCAATGTGCCTCATGGCGCTGTGGCGCTGGAGGAGCATACCATTTTACTGGATATTTTTTCGCCCATGCGCGACGAATTTATTGCCTGTGAAAAACAGCTGCTTGACAGCGAGTAATACGGATGGTAAAAAAGCTTTGCTTGGCTTGCCGATGGGGTGAAAGGATCAGACAAAATACTGCGGATACATTTCCTGCAGTACCTTGAGTTCATCAAACAAACGGCGCAGATGCTTGCGCAGCAGGGCTTGTGCATCGCCTAGGGCATGCTCCCTTGCCAAACGCATCAGGGTTTCGTGCTGCTTGAGGTTGAGGGCCTGCGTATCCATGCTTGCGCAGGAGGAAAGAAAGCGCAAACGCTTGTAATCAAAGCAGTTGCGATCAATCACTTGCTGGCAGAGCGCGTAATTGGTAGCGGTATAAAACAACTTGTGAAAGTCATCGTCATATTGAAAAAAGAGCTTCAAATCCTGCTGTTCAATGGCTTGGCGCTGGCATGCAATCACCGTTTCCATTTTGGCAAAATACGCTTCCGAAGGGTTTAAAATGAACTGCTCCAGCGCCGCCTGCTCCAAGGATTCACGCAAAAACCGCTCTTGACGCACCCGATCCACGCTGATTTGTGATACGGCGGTTCTTCGCTGGGGGGATATCAAGAGCATTTTTTCTCTGGAAAGGCGAATGAACGCTTCCCGCACAGGGGTTCGGCTTACGCCCATGAGCGTGGCGGTTTCCTGCTCGCTAAGCGTGGCACCCGGCAGGAGCTGCAAGGTCACAATTTGCTCCTTTAGCATGTGGTAGATCTGGCTTGCGGCCGTGTGGGTTGTCTTTAGCTGGAGGCCTATATTCTGTATGCTGTTACGCTGAGCGTCGCACTTGTCCATGCTGATCATTCTCGCTTTCTGTCTTGGCGTTCATCTGATTGTATCACATCTATTGCACATTTGGTATGGCATTTCAAGCATTTTGACGGTTTGGACAGAAAAAAGAGCAAACTGGTATACCAGTTTGACGCAAAAGCATGCAAAGGGCAGGGGATGCAAGCAAAGCAGGCGCGGTGAGTGAATCACCGCGCCTGCTTTAACAGGTCTTATTCCGAAATAGCATGCAGAAAAACCTGCTCAAGGGTATCTTCTGAACGGGACAGGTGCAGCAGAGGAATGCATAAGCCGCTTAACAGGGTAAACAATTTGCGCTCGGGCTGGGCTTGCTGAAAGAAGGTGAGCAAAACGGTGGTTTCATCGGGCTTTGAGGTGGGCTGTACCGTAACGCGGCGTATGCCCTCCAATTGGCGAAGCTTAGGCACAATGTTTTTTTCGGAAATGGCAAGGGTGCATAGCAAGGTAACCTCATCGGGATCGGCCATGCTGCCAATGGGCGTGCTAAGCTTGACAACGCCATTGTGTAAAATAACCACATGATCGCAAAGCTGCTGTACTTCAGATAAAATGTGCGAGGAAAACAAAATGGTGCGGCCACTGCCAAGTGTGCGGATCAAGCCGCGTATTTCCGTAATTTGCTTAGGGTCCAGACCAACGGTTGGCTCGTCCAGCACCAGCACATCGGGATCTCCGCAAAGGGCCTGCGCCATGCCGACGCGTTGACGGTAGCCCTTGCTCAGGTGCGAAAGCAGGCGCGCATGCATGTCCTTGAGGCCGCAAAGCGTCATGATTTCATCCACATGCGAGGGAATGGCGCGATGCTCCACCCCCTTTAAGGCGGAGGCAAAGAAGAGGTATTCACGCACGGTCATTTCGTCGTACAAAGGGGGATGCTCAGGCAGATAACCCAAATGCCGCTTGGCCTGCGCGGGGGAAAGCAGGGGGTCAAACCCATCTATGAGCACCGTACCCGATGTGGGCGCCAAATAACCCGTGAGTATGTTTAGCAATGTGGTTTTGCCTGCGCCGTTTTGACCGAGCAACCCCAGCACACTGCCGTCCTTTACCTGCAGGCTTACGCCGCGCAAGGCTTGTACCGCGCCATAGCGCTTGGTAACATTCTTGATTTCAATCATTGAGGCGGTTCCCTCCTATCAAGGCTGATGCAAAAAAACAGGCAAGAGATAAACCCCCGCAGCTCATGATAGCACAGGCGGGGGCAGGCGGGTGTGAATTTATTGTAAATTCATGCTGCGCAGGACGGGGGTTAGCTTACCAACACGGGCAAATCATCCACCCACGTCACTTCATAGAGGGTAAAGGTGTCTATATAGCCATCCTGCGAAAAATCCGTGGCGGCGAAATAGGTGGGGTTGTTGTCATCCATGCAAAGCACATGGGTCACATGCTGATAGCGGAGCAAATTGACAAAATCGGGATTGCTGATTTCACCGTAAAAAGTGACGATTTTGGTGGGGGCAAGCGCATATTGCAGGCGCTCGCGCTGTATGGGCGTAGGGTCAACGCCGTAGAGAATGATGGCATCGTTGGGGTTTTCCAAGGCATCCAAATCGGAGAGCCAATAGTTTTCTTCTTGGGCATATATGAAATCATCAGGCACCTGCTTTTGATAGTTCGACGGCAAAAGGTTGAGGGATAATTGTCCCCAATTGGTGAAAAGCAATAGGGCACAGGAGGCAATCAGCACCTTGAGCCATTGGGATTTGCGCAGTGTGGTAAACAGATAGGCCAATAGCATGATGCCGCCCATCAGAAAAACGCCTAAATAACGTTCAAGCAGGTATTGTAAATTTGCGGCTGAATGGCTGATAAAGCTGTCAAACTCTGGCGCAAAAGCGGTAAGGAACAGGAATACAAATCCCACGATCATCAACAGACTGCAACAGAAACACCAAATGGCAAGCTTTTGATAGGTACGCTTTTGTTCACGTGGGGCAAAAAATGCCAGAAGCCATGGCGTAACAATAATGAAAGCAAACCAAAGCAACAGCGGGGGGTAAAAAAGGGCGGGTGTGGGGTTGTTGATGAGGCTGGCTTTGTCACAAAAGACCAAAGCGTTCCACAAAGCGCTGGGCAATTGTGAAAGATGCTCTGGCGCTTGCCACGCGGACGTGGCCATGTTGGTGACGGTTTCCTGAAAAATTTGGTTGTGCATGCCGCTTAGCTGTTGAATGTGGGTAAAGAGATACCAGCTTGCCAGCACCACCCCCACGGTGCCGATGGGAATCAATAGCTTTGCGGAGGAACGGCTGGACTTTTGCTTGAAAACGAGCAAGAAGGACAGGGGCAGCAGCGCCCATCCTGCGCCGATTTGCTTGACCAAGCACAGCGTGCTAAGCGTCATGGCAAGGCTAAAGCAATCAAACCAAGCGGGCTTGGGGTTTGCGGCCAGCCTCCAAGCCTGATACAGCGCATAGCCCAAGCAAATGCCCAAAGCGGCATCCACACGCAGCATGGTATAGGCATCCCTGAAAATAACGGTGGGCAGTGCAATGACAAAAACCAGATACAATGGGAGGTAATAAGCCTTTTTCCATGTGATTTGGCTTGCAAAGGGCAATAGATAAATGCTGTAGAATATGGCCAGCATCACAAACAAGGTGCCCTCACTGAATTCACCAAGCATTTGAAGCCCAAACCATTGAAACAGCTGCATCCCCGGCGTGTAGTTCATAAAGCGCGGGGCAAGGTGGTGAAAACCGTCCACCAAACCGTTTTGGGTCAAAATGCCCTTTGGCTGAATGGCCCAATAGTAGATATCATCAGTTGCGGTAACCACATGGGTACGGAGCACGCATGCGTACAAAAGGGTGGTTGCGATAAAGGCGATACAACCAGGTGTGATGGCATACGCAGACACATCACGCCAGCACAATTTGATTTTTTTGGCGGCGCAAAGAACCGCCAGCACAGAGGGCAGTGCAACGGCCAATCCGTAGATCACCCAAGGCACAAGATATAACAGCTTGAACATGCTCAAAAAATATGATAACAAAATAAAAAAGCCGGTGAGCGTGGGCAATACAACTTCAAATTTGCGCTTGAGCAGTAAACAGCTCGATAAAACAATCAATGCAAGGGCTGCAAGAAGAAGCATAAAACGATTCCTCCAGTTGGTTAAGAGTGGGGCGGGTGTTAAAAAATGAAATGGGATGCTTTGGTCAATTTGACTTGTTTATGATATCATGCGGCGAAAGGCGTGTCAAATCATGAAACAATGAAGGACGCTGCATGGATGGATGGGTTTGATTAAAACTTGCAGACAAGCGCTTGACATGGGCATATGCCCGTGCTATAATTGATTTTGTAAGCAGAAGCTGCCCGCTTCTCACCACGCGAAAATCTTGCGTTGGTCTTGGCACTAAAGTCCATGTGGCTGATAGGCGGCGGGTAGTGTGCCCGGCGTTTTTTTGTGCCCTTTTTGAGGGTGCAAGCGCTTAAATCATTTGGAGGTGTATGGATATCAACGAACCGATGATCAACGAAGAAATCCGCGACAAAGAGGTGCGTCTGATCGGCGCAGACGGTGCGCAGCTTGGTGTGATGCTCACACGCGCGGCGCTGGATCTGGCAGAACAGGCGGCCATGGATCTGGTAAAGATCGTGCCCACCGCACAGCCACCCGTTTGCAAGCTGATGGATTATGACAAGCACCGCTACGAGCAGTCCAAGCGCGAACGCGATATGCGTAAGAACCAGCGCATTGTTACACTCAAAGAGGTGCAACTTTCTGCCACGATCGAAGAAAACGACGTGCAAACCAAGCTCAAGAATGCCATCAAGTTCCTGGAGGATGGCGATAAGGTGAAGGTTAGCATTCGCTTCCGTGGTCGGCAGATTGCTCACGCGGACATCGGTCTGAGAATCATGCAGGATTTTGCCGTCCGCATTGACGAGGCTGGCATCGTGGAACGCCGCCCCATGCTGGAAGGCCGCCACATGATCATGATTCTTGCGCCCAAGGCTGAAAAGAAAAGCTTTGCGGAAAAAAGCTTGGAGCGCAAGGAAAAAAGCACCACCAATCAGGAAGAGGCTCCGGTTGAAGAAAAAAAATCTGAACCGAAGCCGCAACCAAAGAAAAAGGTCACCCGCGAAAGCGAGAACATGATCTGATTTGCATTCGGATATCCCAATGCCGAGGGGCCTGCCCTCGGGTGGGCACCGATAGCACACGGAAGGAGGACGACCCCTATGCCTAAGCAAAAATCCCATCGTGGCGCAGCTAAGCGCTTTTCCTTCACAAAGAATGGTAAAGTGAAGCATAAGCAGATGAACGCAAACCACCAGGTGCATCTCAAAACCACCAAGCGCACCCGTCATCTGCGCGCAGACGGTATTGTGGACAATTCAGCCGAAGCTCGCACGGTTCACAAACTGCTCCCCTACAAATAAGCTTTGCTAACGATTCAAGGAGGATAAATACATGGCACGTATCAAAGGGGCTGTAAACGCCCATAAAAAGCGCCGCAGGATATTTAAGCTTGCAAAAGGCTATTTCGGTGCAAAATCCAAACAATACCGCGCAGCAACGGAGCAGGTTGCCCGTAGCCTTCGTTATGCCTATGAAGGCCGCAAAATGCGTAAGCGCGATTTCCGCCGCTTGTGGATTACCCGTATCAATGCAGCTGCCCGCATCAATGGCATGAGCTATTCCGTGCTGATGAACGGCTTGAAAAAGCACAACATTGTCATCAACCGTAAAATGCTTGCTGACTTAGCGGTCAACGACAGCGCGGCCTTTGCCAAGCTGGTGGAAACTGTGAAGGAATGAGCCTGAATCATGCATCCCTCTTGTGCGCTTTGCCGCGTAAGAGGGATTTTTTTAATCACAAGGAGGGATGGCTGTGGCTTCTGTAACGGTAACGGGCGTGGTGCTTCGGTTTGCGAACTACCGCGACCATGATCGCATGCTTTCCCTGCTAAGCCCTGAGCTGGGGCGTATTGAAGTGCTGTCAAGGGGGTGCCGCCGCCCCAGAAGCCCGCTTATGCCAGGCAGTGAGCTGTTTGTACATGGCGAATTTGTGCTTTTTCAAAGCAATGACCGCTATATGCTTACCTCCTGCATGCTTACCGATACTTTTTATCCCTTGCGGCTAGAGCCATACCGCTTAACCTGCGCAAGCTATATGGCGGCGCTTTGCAATGCGGCGGCGCAGGCCAACGAGCCGGCGGCGGAGCTGTTTTCGTTGCTGCTCAAGGGCTTATATTTAATGGCTTATGATGACCATACGGATGCTTTGGCGTTAACGACTGCGTTTTTGCTGCTTTTTGCCGATATCCTTGGCTACCGCCCGCGCCTTACACGCTGTGCGCATTGCCATTGCACCTTGCAGGCGGATGGCGGCGCGCCCTTTGATGTTTCGGCAGGCGGCTTGTGCTGTACAAATTGTGCTTCGCGTGCGACCTATCCGCTTAGCGCGGAGCAAATTGCTTGGATGAAGGAAACCTTGAAGCAAGGGCTCACCGCGCAAGCACAAAAAAACGCTGACACGCTGTTTAACGTGCTGCGTCGATATGTGGAAATGCGGCTTGAAACAACGCTGAAGGTCAGCCGTTTGCTACCATAGATGTGTTTGAAGAGAACCATCGTAGTAGGGGGCGCGCGTCAGCTTTGTTTTGTATGCGTTGACAATGGTATAGTGCCAATTGTATTCAATATCCCCATTGATGAGGCGGATGCGCTTGCGATGCAGGCAGTAGCGGCTGCTGTCCTTGAGCTTTGGCAGGCAACCCTCCAATACCACACGCACGGCCTCTTGCTGTTCGGGCGTTAAATACGCATAATGGTGCGGCTTCATTAAAAAAGCGAGCTCGGCGCCCACTGGCTGCAGACAACGAATCACCACCCCTGTTTTATCCACCACAAGCTGTTCGATGGGTCGGTGTTCAACGGAGCGCAGCAGGGGCAGCATTTCTTGAAAAAGCTCGGAGTTACGAAATTTGTTGACACGCAAGCGAAGGTGGCGCTCATGGCGGCTATCGTTAAATAGAATCAGAATAACGGCACCAGACAATAGAGCGGTTGCTAAAACAGGCAGGACGCTTTGCATGTTTATCCCCTCCACTCATTTGATTCATAAAATTGATTATACCATATGTTGTATTGAAATAGAATAGGGATAACTAACATTATGCATATTGTATATTAAACTTTTTGTTACACAACGGGTTGCAAATGTAACATAAATGCAATAAAATGACGGTTGATGCTTTACAAAGCATGGCAAGGGGAGTATCATTTCTTTTAATAAGGAGATTCGAGGGAGGTTTGAGTATGGACGCACAAAAGCAAGCGCAAATTTGGGCAACCGATGCGTACTTTGAACAAGAAACCCGCGATGAAGCAAAAAAGGCAATGGCCAATGAAAAAACATTGCTTTCAGCCTTTGGCACAGAGCTTCATTTTGGTACAGGGGGACTGCGCGGCGTTTTGGGTGTGGGCACCTCGCGCATGAACCGTTATACGGTTGCGCGTGCGACGCTTGGTTTGGCGCATTATTTAAAAAACGAAAACGAAAATCCCGCGATTGTGGTTGCATACGATAGCCGCCATGGTTCGCAGGAATTTACAAGCGTGGTAGCGGAGGTAATGGCCAGTGAAGGCGTAAAAACCTACGTGTTTTCAACGCTTGCGCCAACGCCTATGCTTTCCTACGCGGTGCGCATGCTGCAGGTAAGCGCGGGGGTGATGATTACCGCGAGCCACAACCCCGCAGAGTACAACGGATATAAAGTATATGGCGCAGATGGCTGTCAAATTACCGACGGTGCGGCGAAGGAAATAACCAAATGCATTCACGCTTGCGGATACCGTGATGCGCACCCCATGCAAGAGCGCATGGCACGAAAGCTGGATTTGTGGCTTCCGGTAAGCGATGATCTGCGAAAGAGCTTTTCACAGGCTTGCTTGTTTTGCCGCCCTGATCCAAGCGTATGTGCAAGCATTTGCGTGGTTTATACGCCGCTCCATGGTACGGGTCTGCTGCCTGTGCGCGAGGTGCTTGGGCTGATGCAGGGCGTAACGGTTCATGAGGTGGAAGCGCAATGCGAGCCGAATGGAGATTTTCCCACTTGCCCAAAGCCGAACCCAGAGTTGGATGAAACCCTCGAAATGGGGCTTGCGCTTGCCGTGCGCACCCATGCGGATTTGCTGCTTGCCACGGACCCTGACTGTGACCGTGTGGGTGTGGCGGTGCGTGTGAAGGATGGCGGCTTTCGCCGCTTGAGCGGCAACGAGGTGGGTTTGCTGTTGGCAGATTACATCCTCAGCACACGAAAAGCACAGGGCGATTTACCCAAGCAGCCCATTCTTGTCAAAACCATTGTGACCTCTGATTTGGCTTTTGCCATTGCCAAGGCGTATGGCGCAAAGGTGATGGAGGTGCTTACAGGCTTTAAGTACATTGGGGAAGTGATTGGCGAGCTGGAACGCAAAGGCGCAGAAGAGCAATTTGTGTTTGGCTTTGAGGAAAGCTGCGGTTACCTTGCGGGCACGCATGTGCGTGACAAGGATGGTGTAATGGCTTGCATGCTGGTGTGCGAAATGGCGCAGGCGCTGAAATCACGCGGGCTTAGCGTGTGGGACGCGCTTGAAAACCTCTACCAAAGCTATGGCTTTATGGGCACCGCATTGCTTAGCTTTGACATTGAGGGCGCTTTTCCCATGGAAGAAATGGCTGAAACCATGAAGCGCATGCGGCAAAGCCCCCCCGAAAGCCTTGCGGGTGAGCCTGTGGCTTTTAGCAAGGATTATGCAAAGGGTTTGAATGGCTTGCCCAAGAGCGATGTGTTAAGCTTTGAAACCCAAACGGGGCTCAAGGCCATTGTTCGCCCCTCTGGTACGGAACCCAAGGTGAAGGTATACCTATCCGCCAAAGGAAAAACACGCGAGCAAGCGCAGGAGCTTGTAGCGCGAATGAAAGAAGATGCCGCGGGCTGGATGGGGAAATAGGGCCGCGACCTGCACTTTGGTGGGTACAAGCTCGTTGCAATGCCTCTCAACTCATGCTATAATAGCTTCTGCAATGAAGAAGACCAAGGCCCGATTGCAGGCAACCGTTCAGAGAAGGCGGCACGCGCTTATGCGCAAGCTGAAAGCCGCCTACGGTAGCTTCGGGAAATTCGCTTCTGAGCTTTTCCCTTGAAAAAAATTCAGTAGGGGGAAACGGCCAAGCCCCGTTACAGGCGAAGAGCGCATCGGCAGAAAATTGCCCGTGCGAAATTTGGGTGGTACAACGCGGCATTCAGCCTTCGTCCCATGAATGGTGGGGCGAGGGCTTTTGTTTACCCCTCAAAGCGCTATGAAGCATCAACCATACGATTGGAGGAAATCAAATGTCTGTTTTGGATACCCTCGGGCTTTTGAAAAAGCAGGTGGAGGAAGAGCTTTCCGCATTGGAGGGCAGTGCAGCGCTAGAGGCGCTTCGCGTGCGTGTGCTGGGTAAAAAAAGTGAACTGACGGCGTTGCTAAAGGGCATGGGACAGCTTTCCGCAGAGGAACGCCCCAAGGTGGGCGCGCTGATTAATGAAGCGCGTGAATGGATGACTGAAAAAATGAACGAGCGGCAGGCGGCCTTGCAAGCGGCCGAGCGCGAAGCGGCGCTGCTCAAGGAAACCATTGATGTAACGGAGCCGCGCCCCCTGCCCAAAATCGGAAGCGCTCACCCCATTACCCTTGTTATGAATGAAATGATCGAGTGCTTTACAGGTCTTGGCTTTGAGGTGATGGAAGGCCCCGAGGTGGAGCTGGATCACTACAATTTCGAGCTGATGAACCTGCCCAAAAACCATCCCGCACGCGATGCGCAGGACACCTTTTATATGGATGATAACATTGTGCTTCGCACGCACACCAGCCCTATGCAGGCTCGCGCGATGCTTACGCGCAAGCCGCCGATTCGCATTATCTGCCCTGGACGCGTTTACCGCGCCGACGAGGTAGACGCTACCCATAGCCCTGTGTTTCATCAAATGGAAGGGCTTGTGGTGGATGAAAAGGTTGCCATGACGGATTTGCGCGGCACACTGGAGGCCTTTGCCAAAAAATTATACGGTGAGGATATCTCCACACGCTTCCGCCCCAGCTTTTTCCCGTTCACAGAGCCCAGCGCAGAGGTGGATTTAACCTGCGTGGCTTGCCGCGGCAAGGGCTGCCGCATTTGCAAGGGCACGGGGTGGATTGAGGTGCTGGGGTCGGGCATGGTCAACCCCAAGGTGCTGGAGCTTTGCGGCATTGACAGCACCAAATACAGCGGCTTTGCGTTTGGCATTGGGCTGGAGCGCATAGCCATGCAGCGCTATGGAATCCGCGACATGCGGCTTTTGTATGAGGGCGATGCAAGGCTGTTTGAGCAGCTGCGTTAAACTGCCGCAGTGAATGCGGACGGATGATAAAAAGGAGGCTAAGCCTTTGAAGGTAGCAATGAATATGCTGCGGGAATATACGGACATTCCCGTTGACATCAAGGAATATCAAGAGCGTATGATCATGACGGGCACCGCTGTGGAAGGTGTGGAGGATATAGCGGACGGCATGGACAAGGTGGTTGTGGGGCGGGTGCTTACCTGCGAGAGTGTGGAGGGAAGCGACCATTTGCACCTTTGCACGGTGGATGTGGGCGGCGAAGCGCCGCTTCAAATTGTGTGCGGCGCGCCCAATGTGGGTGTGGGTAAGCTGGTGCCGGTAGCGATGGACGGCGCTCACCTGCCAGGCGGCACAAAAATTAAAAAAGGCAAGCTGCGCGGCATTGTGAGCGAGGGCATGCTTTGCTCTGCTACGGAGCTGAAGGTTCCGCAGGAATTGTACCCAAGCATTGGGGATGCGGGTTTGCTGATTTTTAATGAGGATGAGCCTGTAGGCAGTGATGTAAAGCCCATTTTGGGCATTGATGATTACACCGTTGATTTTGAAATTCTTGCCAACCGCCCCGATTGCCTGTGCGCCTTGGGCGTGGCGCGGGAGACGGCCGCGGCGCTGGGCACAGCCTTTCACGCGCCTCAGGTGACGGTGAAGGAGGCGGGCGGGAGCATTGCCGATGAAGTGAGCGTGCGGGTGGAGAACGCAGAGCTATGCCCCCGCTATGCCGCGCGCGTGTTCAAGAATGTGCGCATTGCGCCCTCGCCAATGTGGATGCGCAAATATTTGCACGGCGCGGGTTTGCGCTCCATCAACAACATTGTGGACATCACCAATTACATCATGCTGGAATATGGTCACCCCATGCATGCCTTTGACTTGAGCAAGGTGCGCGGCAAGCAAATTGTGGTCAGGTGCGCCAAGGAGGGCGAGGTGCTTACCACGCTGGATGGCGTTGAACGTGCGCTTCGCACAGACGATTTGGTCATTTGCGATGAACAGGCGGCCACGGGCTTGGCGGGCATCATGGGCGGCGAGGAAAGCGAAATTACCGCGCAGACAACCACCGTTATGTTTGAATGCGCGAGCTTTGACCGCACAGCCATACGGCTTACAAGCCGTGCGCTGGGCATGCGCACGGAAAGCAGCGGCCGCTTTGAACGCGGCGTTGCGCCTGGCACAGTCATGGAGGCGCTGGATCGCGCGTGCATGCTGGTGAACCTGCTGGATGCGGGGGATGTGGTGAGCGGTGCCATTGACTGCTACCCCAACCCCAAGCCGCCGCAGGTGCTTACCGCAAGCGTGAAACGCATTTGTGAGCGTGCGGGTGTGGAAATCCCTGCGCAGAGAATGGTTGAAATTTTAAACAAGCTGCAGTTTCAAGCGGTGCTGGACGGCGATACGCTGACGGTAACCGTGCCCAATTTCCGTGGGGATTTGGATGGCGAGGCGGATTTGTGCGAAGAATGTCTGCGCATTTACGGCTATGAACACATTGGCGTAACCGCGCTCACGGGAAGCACCACCCAAGGCGGCATCAGCCCCATGATGAAGCTGAAAAACACGGTGGCCAAAGTGCTTACGGGCATGGGATATCTGGAAATTATGAACTACAGCTTTATCGGCAAAAAAGAAATTGCAAAGCTGGGCTTGGCGCAGGAGGATTGGCGGAACGATCCCATGCCCATCCGCAACCCGTTGGGGGAGGATGCGGCGGTTATGCGTTCCTCGCTTGTGTGCGACATGCTGAAAACCTTGGCGTTTAACATGAATCACTCCACAGAGGAAGCAAGTCTTTATGAAGCGGCGGCGGTGTTTAACCATCATACGCGTACCACAGAGGGCTTGCCGACAGAAACGCAAATGCTTTGCATGGGCGCCTATGGCGAGCATGCGGATTTTTACACACTACGCGGTGCGGCGGAGGCGATCTTGCGTTCACAGGGCATTGTGTGTGAGGTGGTCGCAGGCGGTGAAAGCTATCATCATCCCGGCCGCTGTGCACGGTTGATGTGCGGGGATCAGGTGTTTGCGCAGGTGGGCGAGGTGCATCCAGCGGTGCGGGATTGCTTTGATATGCCCAAACGCGCTGTGCTGGCAGAATTGAACCTTCAGCGCTTGCTTGAAAATGCGAAGCCGATGGGCGAAATGAAGCCTTTGCCGCGCTTCCCTGCGGTTACGCGCGATTTGGCTTTGGTAATGGATGAAACCGTTTTGGTGGGGCCCTTGATGGCGGATATGAAAAAAGCGGCGGGCAATCTGCTGGAAAGCATTCAAATGTTTGATGTGTACCGCGGCTTGCAGGTGGGCATAAACAAGAAGAGCGTTGCCTTCTCGCTTGCGCTTCGTGCGGCAGATCGCACGCTGACCGAGGCGGAAGTACAAAAAGCCATGGACAAGGTGAAAAAAGTTTGCTCGGAGCAATATGGCGCGAGCATTCGCGGGTAAGTAAAATCTCAATCAAAAGCGGCATGCCCATGGGCATGCCGCTTTTGATTGAGGTAATTTTGATTACGGTGTGGTTGTGGCGGGCTTTGCGGAAAGCTTTTCAAGCTCGGCAGTTACTGTTTCCAGCTGCTTTGTAAGGCCATCGACCTTTGCCTGAAGCTCCGTCTTGCCTTTTTCTGCGCTATAGAGCTTTACAGTAAGGGAGCGCTGTGCTTTTTGAGCGGCGGCCAATGCGGCAGGATCGCCCTTGGCGGCTTCGGCGGCCGCAAGCTTGGTTTCCAGCTCGGCGTTTGCGGCGGTCAAATCTGCAACGGACTGACCTTGGGTGGCTTTGAGTGCGTCGAAATCCGCTTGCAAGGTGGCTAAGTCCTTCAAGCTGGCTTCCTGCGCGGTCAATTTGGCTTGCAAATCTGCGACGGCTTTGTCGGCCGCGGCTTTTGCCGTGTCAAATTCGCCTTGCAGCGTGGCCAATGCGGCCTGATCGCCCTTGGCGGCTTCTTCGCCAGCGGTTAACTTGGCTTGCAAATCAGCCACAGCCTTTTCGGCTTCTGTCAGCTTGGCTTGCAAATCTGCGCCGGCTTTTTCCATGTCCGCGACCTTGGTATCGGCTTCTGATTTAGCGGCCTGAGCGGCGGTTAAATCGGCGGCTGTTTCGGAAACTTTGGTTTCGCTGGTGCTTAGACCCGTGGTGAGCTCTTCAATTTGTGTGCTCAGTGCTTTGTTTTCCCTAAGTGCGTTATCTTTACCAACGAAACCAACGATGGCTAGGATGACGGCTACCAGAAGTACCACACAGAGGATATCAAGTAAGGTGTTGCGTTTCTTTGGGTTGGAAGTGGTTTTGGTTTGAGCCATTGAAAAAACCTCCTATTCGATTCAAAGTTTGTTTTATTATAGCACAGCATGAACGAAAAGGAAAGGACATTTCCATTTTAGGCATTTTGAAGGTAGGAGTGCGCATGGGCGAGCCTGCCGACCCGATGAGGTGCGGGATGTGCCCCTTTGCCACAGCTGGTTTCCGCCATGGATTGCCAAAGCCCTCTCCCTGTGCTAAAATATGTTGCGGATGCCAAAAGCACATTTTGGATGGTACACAACACTGATGGAACCATTGAATTTAGTGAGGCACAATTGAATGAAAAACTTATATATGATGGTTAGGGTGGCAAAAGCACATTTTTACCTTGTTGTGTACCACCCATTGTGCTAGTTTCCTTTTGATTGT
>JAVXND010000037.1:0-27171 GCA_036645955.1 Clostridia bacterium
TGGCGCGGAAAGCCATTTCCGCAATCGCCCTTTCCCCCCGCAGGGGGATACAGCAGCGCGGAAAGCCATTTCCGCAATCCCCCGTTCCCCCCGCAGGGGGAAATGCAGCGGCGCGGGATGCCAATCCCGCAAAGCAAAGCAAGCACCTCTAGATTTCCCGTGCTTTCCCAGCCCCAATGTGGTAAAATGATGGTATCACCTACAGGAGGTACATAACGAATGAATGCCTTGCTTATGCCACTCAGCAGTTCTGCCCCTCAGCCCACTTTAGCGGCTTCCGCCACGCCCGCGCCAGAGCTCACGCAAACCCTGTCCAACGGCTTTGAATCCGCTGGAAAGGCGGCCAAAAGCCTTTTAAACGACCTGCCCATTTGGGGTACAAAGCTATTGCTCGCAGGCTTGGTCATACTCATAGGCATCCTTGTCATGCGTTTGGGGCACAGCCTGATCAAGAAAATTTTTAAAAGGCGCGTTGCGGCAAAGGATATCCGCTTTGCGCGGCAAACCGATACGCTTCGCACGCTCATCAAAAGCGTCTTTGACTACATCATGTACTTTTTCATTATCACCGCCGTATTTGGCTTGTTTGGCGTAAACCTCGCTTCCCTGCTCGCAGTAGCGGGAGTCGGCGGTATCGCAGTGGCCTTTGGTGCGCAAACGCTCGTGAAGGATGTCATCGGAGGCGTGTTTTTGTGGCTTGAGGGAAATGTGGTTGTGGGTGATTTGGTGGAAATCAACACATTGTCTGGAGAAGTGGAAGCGGTTGCACTGCGCACCACAACCCTGCGCAATGTCAATGGCAACCTCTACATCATTCCCAATGGTGAAATTCGCACCATCGTCAACATGACCCGTAACTTTAAGCGTGCGCTGGTAGACATTCCAGTGCCCTATGAAGCCAATTTAGACAAGGTGCTCGCCATATTGCGCGATGAAATGGCGCTGGTGCCGGACTGTGTGGAAGGCGTACTTGACACGCCGGATGTACAGGGGGTGCTCTCCTTTGACAGCAGCTGCATCCGTATTCGCATTGTGGTGGATTGCCCCGTAAAAGAAAACTGGCGCATTGAGCGCGAATTGCGCAAACGGGTGAAGGATCGCTTTGACCGTGAGGGCATTGAAATGCCCCATTCCACGGTGGTGCTTAGTCAACAGCCGCCGCAGGAAGATTGAGCTGCCAATGTCGTTGCTCAAAAGACCCTATCCTTCAAATTACTTTCCCATATCCGCATCCCATGGCAAATAGATGCTTGTTTTAAACATTTTCCGAATCACCCAATATCGGTCATGCTTGCGCCAGCCCTCCCCCGTGGAATCACGGGCGGTGCTGTTGATGGTGGTATGCGGCAGAGCCTTTTGGAGCTGTGCAAGCTCGCTGGGGGACAGGCGCTTGTTTGCGCCCAGCCAAAGCCTGTCAAGAGACGTAAGCCCCTCCAAACAGCTGAAATCATCAATGGGATTATAGCACAGGTTCAAATCCATGAGTTTGCCAAGCTTTGCAAGCGGTGAAATGTCGGTGATTTGGTTGTTGAACAGCTCCAAATATTCGAGATTTTGAAGGGACGCAATCGGGGTTATGTCGGTAACGTTATTCACCGCCACAATGAGCACCTTGAGCTGAGGCAGGCCATATAAAAAATCCAGCCCCGCAATGCTGTTGTGCCCTAAATCCAGCGCCACCAAATCCTTGCAATAGCGTAAAATTTCCAGTTCTTCACTTTTGATATAGGGCGGCGAGCCATCCTTCAAGGTTGAAAAAGCGGTGATATCCGTGCGTATACGATAGTCCCTGATGCCAATGGTCCATCCAAAACGAATCGCCGGAAAACGCTCCGCAAATATCGGCATCATTTTTTTGGGCACAAAGTTTTTAAACATGTCTACGCGGGTTAGCTTTGGCAAACAGCTGAGCATGCTGCATAAATCGTCTACATTTTTTGGGTCTTTCATGTTGGGTAGCTGAAGCTTTTGCAAATCAAGCGTTTGCGCATTGCAATCCACATTCAGCCCATACACCGCCAATAGATACGTAAAGTGAACATTGGGAAAATCGTCAAGCAGCCGTCGGCACAGGTCGGATGGAATGGGCTGTGTGCCAAGGGAAAGCTCCGTTGCTTGCTGTTCTTTGATCTCCCTATCAAGCAGCTCATAGGATTCAAAGTTCTGCCATTCAACCGTTGTCTGAGCCTGTGCGGTCATCGGTAGGCACAGCAGCATTCCAAACAAACAAAGCAACCCCATCAAGGCGCGTGCAGGTGCTCGCATGGTATTTCCTCCCATATGGATGTAATGTTCTTATTTTACACATTCCGCTTGCGGCTGTCAATGGATGCTTAAATGCAAAAGCGGCACTTTGTTTTTTTCAACAAAGTGCCGCCGTTTTGCAGTTTCTTATTCTTCCGGCTCGCTTACAGGCTTCTGTTCATGAATTGCATACAGCCTTGCATAGCTCTCCGCCTCGCTCTGGGTTTGAACAGCCGCAGGTGTCAGCCCCGTGCATTCCGTAGCGGAGGCCAAATCCTCCACATCCCAAATGGGCGGATTCACAAAGGTTTCAGAATGGTTGTGCGGATATTCCACGCTTCATCTCTCCCTTTCGGTAATGGAAATAGCATGGCCGCCTCGCACCTCCGTTATACCCGCTCTTTTGCTGGTGTTAGCCGATTTCGTACCAACGAATTTCGTTCGCGCCCATTTCAAGCGCAAAGCTTGACCCATCTCCGCGATAGACGACCGTGCTTTGCGGCTCGTATGTGTTGTTGACAACGCAATACTTGCCGTTTTTGACATAGGCGTGCACATCCACGTTGGGGTTTTCGCTGTACCATGTGTTCAGCTCATTTTCACCATGCGCTGCCCACAGCACACTGCGGTACAGCAATCTCGCATTTTGGAAGCTATACGGCAATCCGCTCACATATACCGCACGCCCTCCGCCAAAGTCATTGGCGCAAAGCTGTACCTCTTTATCGCGTTGGCAGAGCACCGTAGCGCCGCTTAATGCATAGATGTTCTTTTTGCCTTCGCCAAAGTCCACCTGCTCTGTGTTGTCTGCCAAAATAAAGTGTTCAGGGTGCTCCTGCCAATTGTACTTATCGTAGTTGAGGGTGAAGCCCGTTTCCTTTTCTACGCCTAACAGCGCCGCAAGCTGGAAATAGTGCCCTTGGTGCTGATGTCCAGAGGGTTCGCCCACGCCGATGAACCCGCCGCCCTCATGCACAAAGCGGCGAACGGCAGATACCACATCCGCATCCTCCCACCAGCTGCCGCCTGTGTGCGCCGTATCTCCATCGCCCACGTTAATGAGCACATCCACGTCTGTAAGCACGGTCGGATCGTTCTTTATTTCCTCAAAGCTTAAAAACCGCACATCAAACGGTGCGCCGCTCAGCGCCTCAATCACGCCTGCATAGCTATAATTCTGCTTTTGATACAACGAATGGTGTACCATGTGGCAGCCCCAAGCGCGCATCTTGCCCCAGCAGTTCAGCACCGCCACTGTTTTGATGCAATACGGCGTTGTACCCTTGATGTTTTCATAGAGCAGGCGGAACTCATCGCACACGCTCTGCACATAGTCCAAAAACGCGGGGAATTGGCAAGCCAGCTTCAAATAGCCGCCGTAGCCGATACGGTCAATGGGCTTGCGCAAAATGGCGCGCCGCGCAGTCACCCAATTTTCCTTTGCCTCGCGCACAGGGTCGCCGCCCTCATGAAATACATCGGGAAAGAAATACGGCAAGAAACGGCCTTCCGTGTATTTTACGCCTGGAATATCGCTGATTAAGCGAAGCGTGGAGCCATTGCCCACACTGCCAACCACCGCATCCAACCCGATGGATGCAAATTCAGGCATAAAGGGTTCTGTGCCAATCCAGTGATCCCCTAAAAACATCATGGCTTCCTTGCCATATTCGTGTGTGATATCCACCATTTCCTTGGCCAGCTTTGCCACCTCGCGGCGTTGGAAGGCCTGAAAATCGCTGAATTGCTTAGAGGGTACGCGGTATTGGTTGTTGTAATAGCCTTGATCGATAATGTACTCCGCACGGAAGGGGTAGCCAACCTCACGCTCGAATTGCTCAAGGATGTAGGGCGAAACCGATGCGGAATAGCCGTACCAGTCCACATATTTTTCCCGCTTCAGCTCATCAAACACCAATGTGAATTGATGAAAAAAGGTTGTGTAGCGAATGACATTGACATAGGGATGCTCCACAATAAACTTGCGCAGGCGTTCCATGGAAAAAGCCCGTGTTTTGGGCTGACGCACATCAAAGGTAATTTGATGCTCAAAATTTTTCCAATCGTTTACCACGGCGTTATACATATGCACCGGGTCCCAAATCAAATAAGCCAAAAAGCTGACGGTATACTCATGATACGGCTTAGCCGCGTGAAGGATCACCTCACCGTTTTCATAGCTCCAGCTTTCAGGGTCAACCGCCGTGCCTTCTGTGCGATCCATCACTTCCCACCAGCGTTTGATGTCGTCGCGCGTGTTGGCCTCCATCAGCTCTGGCGAAATGCCCTTCATAAGCGCAATGTGAAGCTCGCTCCCCGTTGCGGTATGAAAAGCCGTCATAATATAGCACTGCTGTACCTCGTCTGGGTTTTGCTTCGCCCAAGCATTGTCTTTGCGTGTGGTGTAATAGGTGGAGTAGACCTTCGCGTCTACCTCCTTTAATGCCTGCGGAAAATCCGTTCCATCGCAATCGCGAAGCGCATCAGCACCCCAGCGTTTCATCATTTCAAGGGTAGCATCCACAACATCCACGTCTGTGGGAATGGTCACACGGCCAGTTAACTTGTTTTCCTGTTTCAAAGCGATCCACCTCTTTCATGTATGTGAACGTTTCGACAACCGTCTTCGCGCTAACTGTAACATGCTTTTTTATGTTTGAACAGTCAAAGGATTGCTCAATGTTTTGTATATCTTGCTGTTTTCCTCTTGCTGGTGCAATGGGCGGTACTGAATGCTTGCAAAATAAGCTTTTGCCGCCCTAACATCCGTTGGTTGATTCCTCGCCCACAAAGCGGTAGCCTACGCCAACCTCCGTTAGCAAGAAACGCGGGTTTGCCGTATCCTTTTCAATTTTGCGCCGAAGCCCCGCCATGAATACGCGCACTGTTTTTGCATCTCCGCATTCCTCATATCCCCAAATTTGCCGGAGGATATACCCATGCGTAAGCACTTTGCCCCTGTTGAGTATCAACAGGCTTAACAGCTTGTATTCCATAGGCGTTAGGTGCACCTCTGTGCCGTTGACCATCACCAAGCGATGCTCAAAATCCACCTTGAGCCAGTCGCATTCAAAAGCGCTTTCCACCTCGTTGGCTTGTGTTTTGGCCAGCTTGCGCTCCACCACACGGATGCGCGCCATGAGCTCCCCCATATAAAAAGGCTTGGTAATGTAATCGTCTGCGCCCGCATCCAGCGCGGCAACCTTTTCACGCTCTTGTCCGCGAGCAGATACCACCAAAACAGGCAGATCCGTTTTGGTGCGCAAATCCTTGAGCACCTCTAAGCCATCTCGATCCGGCAAACCCAAATCCAGCAAAACAATGTCCGGATGCTGTGAGGCATACAGAAACAAGCCTTCATCCGCGCTTTGCGCTATAAAGACCTCGTACCCCTCCTTGCGAAGCGATACAGCCGTAAACCCCGAAATGTATTTATCATCCTCAATCAGCAAAATCCGAAACTTTTTGATCACGGCGCTGTTCCCCTTTCAAAGCTGGAAACCAACCCGAAGCTCCCTGTTCACGCTGGTGCAATCGGCAATGAAAATACAAAACGCGATCCCTTGGGATGGTTTGGCTCCACATGAATTTCACCGCCATGCGCCTCCACCACCACCTTGCCTATGGCCAGCCCCAAGCCAATGCCGCGTTTGCTATCCGAGCGGCCATGGTCTGAGGTAACAAAGCCTTCAAACAGCGTACTGCGCACGCTTTCATCAATACCCTCGCCCGTATCTGCCACGCAAAAGACAATGCTCTCCCCCTGCTTTTGCACAGACAGCTCAATTTCGCTGTCCTGCGGGGTATGCTTTACCGCATTGTCCAGTAAGTTCACAAGCACCTGCACAATCAGCTTGCCATCCATGGGTGCTGTGAGCAGCTCGTCAGGCAAAATGGCCTTGAAGCTTCTGGTTTTGAGCAGACGGTTCATATGCGCCACCGCCTCGCCCACCACATCATCCACCACTTCTTCGTTTCGCTTGAGCTCAAACCGACGCTCGTTGATGCGCGTCATGTTCAAAATGTTTTCCACCAAATTGCTCAGCCAAATCATTTCTTCGCTGATATCGCTGGCAAGATGCTTGCGCTCCTCATCACTCAGCTGCTCATAGCTGTCCACCAGCAAATTGCTCGCGCCTGAAAGCGCAGTGAGCGGGCTTCTCAGGTCATGCGTAACCGAGCGAAGCAACGTGCTCCGCAAGCGTTCGCGCTCCATGAGCACGCGAATGTTTTCCCTTTCGCGGTAAATGTATTCGCGATCCAGCGCAATGCCCATTTGCGTAACCACGGTTTTAATTACCAAATCTGCCTGTGCACTCAGCGCCGCTTCGCAATCCAGCACGCGGAGCTTGCCAAGCACCTGATTGCCGCCCAATATGCTAAAATCACGGGTACAGCCCCCCGGTTGCTGCTGCACGCCAAAGTGCTTATCGGCATTGCTTTCCAGCGTAACCATACAGCTCTTGCCCGCATATTCGCTGATATAGGCAATGCCCTTCTCCACAATGCTGCTTTCCCCTGTGCTATGCAAAAACCCGACGGCAATGGTGTAAAGCAATTGTGCGGTGCACTCATTGCGAGCAAAATCATCTGTGATTTGGCGTTGGCGTGAGGTAATCGTGCCTGAAATGATGGCGGTAATTGTAAAAAACACCAGCAGCATCAGATCGTTGGTACTGCGAATCATAAAGGTATAGCGCGGCTCCGTAAAAAAATAGTTGAATATTTGCACGCTCGCCAGCGAGGCAAGCACGCCATAAAGATAACCGCGTGTAAACACCGTTATAAGCAGCACGCCAATTAAATACACCATGATAATGCACTCGTTGCCAATGCCGCCCGCGTTCATCAAAAGGGCGCAGGCAGTTATCAAAATCAAGAGCACAATGGTTTTGAGCACACGAAAAAAAACGGCTCGGTCAAGCTTCACACATATCCCTCCCCGTTTATTATAACGCGCAAACGACTATTTGTACATAATACGGATAATATCCGCCTTGCTGCCTGCCACCAAAATGTGCTCATCCGCCTGAAACACATGCTCCGCATCCACCAAGGGGGTCACATGCATATCCTGCTTCACGCCAATCACATTGACATTGTAGCGCGAACGCACCTTGAGGTCCCGAATGGTACGACCCACCCAGCTTAAAGGCGCAAGGGTTTCGGAAATGGCATATTCGGGCGTAAGCTCAATGTAATCAAAGGCGTTTTGCATGCTATATTTCATAGCCGTGCGCTGTGCCATATCCCGTTCAGGGTGAATGACCACATCCGCGCCGATTTTCAGCAGAAACTTCGCGTGCATTTCGCGGTCTGTTTTGGAAACCACCAGCTTTGCGCCCGACTCCTTCAAAATCGAAGTAATTTCCAAGGAGGACTGAAAGTTGTTGCTGATGCATACAAAGCACACGTCAAAATTGCGAACGCCCAACGAATGCACCACTTCTTCGTCCATACAATCCCCTATATGCGCGGCCGTTACATGAGGCGCTACCGCATTGACCATGGCTTCTTCTTTATCAACCACCATGACCTCATTGCCAAGCTCTGCTAGATTGATTGCCAAATGTCTGCCAAAACGACCCAAACCAATTACAAGCATTGAACGCATTCTAAAAACCCATCCTTTTTGCAATATCTTATCTTTAGCCCACAATTACCTTGCCAAGCGTGTTGCGCAGTGCAATGGGGTGCTTGCGATCTGCAAAGGCCATGGCAACCGATAGACTGCCCACACGCCCCGCATACATCAGCACCAGCAGTGTAATGCGCGATATGTCCGTCATGGTGCTGGTGCCCGCGCGGGATAGCCCCACCGTGCCAATAGCGGAAAGCGTTTCAAACACTGCATTTGACAGCGATATCCCCTTTTGTTCCACCAGCAGAATAAAGCAGCCCACCATTGCCAGCGTCACATAAAACACCATGCTGCAAAACGCGCGCCTTACCAAGCCCTCCGATATGCGGCGGTGAAATGCGTTGACATCCTCACGCCCGCGCATGCAGAAAAACGTGGTCAGCAGCATGGTCGCCACCGTTGTAACCTTAACGCCGCCGCCCGTGGAGCCCGCGCCCGCGCCTACAAACATCAGCAGGGAGGATAGCGAGGTGCCCGCCTCTGTCATGGTGGTTAAATCCACCGTGTTAAACCCTGCGGTACGCGGGGTTACCGCCATAAACGCTGAGCTGATGATCTTTTCGCTCAGGGTCATACCCGCCATGGAAGCATTGCCCTCCAGCACAAAGAAAAGCGCGGCAGAGCCAACCAGCAAAATAAAGGTTGCGCAAAGCATGATCTTGGTGTGCAGTAAATAGCGGTGAATGTGCCATTTGTGTTCCGCCAAATCATCCCAAACCAAAAAGCCAATGCCGCCAATCACAATCAGCGACATAATCACAATCAGCACCAGCGGATCATTCACAAAGTGAATCAGCGAGCTGCCGGGCTCAATGCACCCCATCAGGTCAAAGCCAGCATTGCAAAATGCGGATACCGAATGAAAAACCGCATACCATAAACCCGTTTTAAATCCAAATAGCGGAATAAAGCGAAGCAAAAGCAACGCGGCTCCCAAGCCTTCAATGATCGCGGTGCCAATCAAAATCCGTCTGGCAAAGCGTACCACACCGCCAAGCTGTAAAGAGCTTACCGCTTCCATCAGGTAGGAACGCTCTTTGAGGCCAATGCGCTTGCGAAGCATGAGTGAAAACAGCACGGCCACCGTCATAAAGCCCAAGCCGCCGATTTGAATCAGGCAAAGGATCACCGCTTGTCCAAAAAAAGTAAATTGTGTATAGGTATCGCAAACCACCAAGCCTGTAACACAGGTGGCAGAGGTAGATGTAAACAAAGCATCCAAAAAGCTCAAGCTTTGGTTTTTATTCGATAGAGGCAGCATCAAAAAAAGCGCGCCGATCATGATAATCAGTGCAAAGCCTATCGCCAGCGTTTGAAGGGCAGTCAGGCTTTTTCGTTGTTTGTACAAGAGTTGGTTCCTCCTTGAAGTATTGCGAGCAAAGCTTGATTGGTAGGCGGTGCTCTGAGCACATGCGTAATTTTTTTCTGGGTAAACAGCGGTGCAAGCGTTGGCTCATGGCAACAGGCAAGCGTAATGCAATCCTTGCGTATGCGCATGGCACGCGTGCAAAGCAGCAGGTTATCCGCGTCATCCGCCAGCAGTGCAATCACCGCGCGGGGGCGTGCGTTGGCTGGAATGTCGGGAATGGGCAGCATGCGCCGATCTGGAAAAAGGCAATCCAGTGCGGGCGTTAATTCAGCGCACTGTCCTTCGTCCTCAAAAAACACAAGCGGGGCTTCTGTTTCATCGGGTTTTTCGTACAAAGCAGGCTTGCTTTGCTTGCCCAGTGCATTCAGCTTTTGAAGCAGTGCATAGCCAAGCAATCCCAAGCCCATCAGCCCCAAAACCACAAGCGCCGCCACATGAATCACCGCCTTTGCGTTGCTATCATAAGCCCAAACGCGTTAGCGTAGTGTTTCCATTTTGATGATTGGTATTAAGATTGTATAAAGAGCGCAAGAAACAGCTGATTTAATGGTTGCCCGTGCTATAGATAGCCGCGTTAAGCGCAAGCATATCCTCGTTTGGCCGAAGCTTGCGCGCCATAATCACCAAGCGTTTGGAATCGTCCTCGCCAAGGCAGGTAGCCAAGGTAAGCAGTCTGTCACCGGGTAAAACCTCCACCTTGCTGTTGTAATGCGAATAGCTGCGCGCGGTGTTGATGCACGCATCAAAAGCATAACGATCAATGAAGTCTGAAACATCCCAAAACGGGAAAAATCTCGGCTTGTCCGAACGTATGTCCACTTCCATGACCGAAAAGATCACATATTTTGCTTGCTCGTACAAGGTGTTAAACTCAATAAACGGGTGCTGTTTGTAAAAAGAGGCATCCTTTACCTTGTACATTTTCAGCGCGCCAAACATTGCGCCTTCCTTCATGTTGTGCCCATGAATCAGCAAACGCATGGGCGCAAGGCGCAGGTTACAGTTTTCATCCAAGAAAAGCGCACCCGTCACACTTTTTTTGCCCATATCGTTATGGGTGAGGTAAAATTTGTTATCCCGCTGAACCACAGGTTCATTCAACACGCCCTCAATTTTTAACCAGCCTACAATATCCTTGTTTTTTTCAAGCAGATCCAAAAATGGAGGCATGGTAAACAGGTGCGGGTTGTCTGGATAGCCAACTGACCAATACGAAGCAAAATCAGGCTCTTGTACCTTGACTTCGGCCGCGCTTTTGCTCTTTACCGGCTGATTGCCCGTAGTCTGCACAAGCGCCTTGGTTGGCAATGCGGTTGGCTGCTGCGTAGGCAAGGCGGTGCTCAGCGTTTGTGAATCCTCTTCATAAATAGCCCTCAGCTCCGCAGAGGTTGCTTTTGTACTTGCAATATCTGAAAAGTATTGAACCAGCAGTGCGGCGCAGGTGATAAAAACCACCGCACAGCCCCCGTACATCAACAGCCAAACCCAGCGTGCATACACCCTATGCTTTTTATGGTTACTTGCCTTGCGCTGTTTTTTGGGTGCGTTCATCAATGGCTCCTGCGGCACCCTATAGCCAGCCTCCTGATACGAATTCGGCTTCCCCACCGTATTCCCCTCCGCATCTGTGCATCATAACCATGATTATAATTGACTATGCTACTATTTGTCAATCAATGTTTTACCCGATTTGGGCAATGGGAAAGCTCCGATCAATCATGGCTCTTGCCGCTTTTAAGTCTTGAAGCGCGCCTAGCGCTATCAGCTGTGCCATTACATTGCCCAAAGCACTGCCTTCGCTCGGCCCCGCATAAACTGGCAAATGCGTGGCTTTTGCCGTCCACGCGTTCAGCACCTGATTTTGGCTTCCTCCGCCCACGATGTTAAGCGATGTATAGCGGTTGCCCGTAAGCGTTTGAAGCTTTGCAATGGCAGATGCATAGCATTTCGCCAGGCTTTGATTCACACAGCATAGCAGCTCTTGGGTGTTTTGCGGCAAGGGCTGTTTTGCATCCGTAAGCGCCGCCTTGATTTCGTCAATCATGCTTTTAGGCGCTAAAAAGCGGTTGTCGGTCACGTCAAAGGTTCCCTGATAGGAAGTGCCTTCCAGCGCCAGCTCTGCCATTTCAGCAAAGCTGTAACGGTCATTGAGCTCATGGCGAATGGATTGCAAAATCCACATACCCATGATGTTTTGCAAATAGCGTATTTTTCCGCCGTAGCCGCCTTCGTTGGTAAAGCCCGCCAAGAGGCTTTGCCTTGTGGTAACAGGCAGCTCCGATTCCACACCCAGCAAGCTCCACGTGCCGCTGCTGAGGTAAACGGCATGCTCATCCCGCGCGGGCACAGCCATGAAAGCACTGCCCGTATCGTGGCTTGCGGGCAAAATCACGCGGCAATCATACCCTATTTCCTGCGCCACCTCGGGGCGCAGGTTGCCTAGCACCGTGCCGGGCGCTTTGGGTTTTTCGTCAAATAGGCGCATGGGGATTTCCGCCGCCTTGAGAACCTCCGCATCCCATGTACGCGCTTGAGCGTTTAAAAGTGCTGAAGTGCTGGCAATGGTATATTCATTTGCCGCCACACCTGAAAGCATATAATGAAAGTAGTCTGGCATGAACAAAAGACGCTCGGCCTGCTCCATTTCTTCGTGGGGAACGGCCATCAGCTGATACAGCGTGTTGTAGGATTGCTTGGCAATGCCCGTTTTTTGGTAAAGCTCTTCATAGGACATCACCTGCTCTAGCCTTGCGTCCATCCCCTGCGTGCGCTGATCGCGATAGGCTACACAATCGCCGATGCGCTCGCCCTGCTTATCCAGCAGTACAAAATCAACACCCCATGTATCTACCCCCACAGAGCTTGGAAGCTTGCCTAGTGCGGCGCAAGCCTTCATGCCCGCAAGGATATGCGCAAACAGCTCCTCTGTATTCCAGCACAGATGTCCGTTTTTTTCAATCATCCCATTGGAGAAGCGGTAAACCTCCTCCAAAACAAGTTTTCCCTCCTGCACGCTGCCCAGCATATGCCGTCCGCCGCTGGCGCCTAAATCAATGGCCAATGCATAGGTTTTCACACGAACCCTCCTCACAGGCAATCGCCTTTTTTAGCATTGATGAAAGCGCAGGTCAAGCGCATGTTTGGCGCTTGACCTGCGCTTCTTAAAGTGTATTCATCCGTCCAAGCCATTCAGGCACGGTTTTAGCGATAAAGCGGGCCGTAATGCTGGCAAGCCGCATAGTCTGCCGCCTGCAAATCCTGCGTGCCAAAGGCCGCCCAGCTGTGAGGCCGATAAACCTGATTTTGCGGAACGTTGTGCATATTCACAGGGATGCGTAGCATACTGCAAAGCGTGATCAAATCAGCGCCCACATGCCCATAGACCGTTACGCCGTGGTTAGCGCCCCAATTGGCCATGACCGAGTATACATCCGTAAATGCACCTTCACCCGTCAAGCGCGGAGCAAACCACGTGGTGGGCCAAGTACGGTCTGTGCGGTCATCCAGCTTCTGATGCACATCGTCAGGCAAGGTTACCGTGGTGCCTTCCGCTATTTGCAGTACCAAGCCCACGCCATCCACAATGTTAGCGCGCAGCATGGTTACAGGCATTTCTGCCAGCGTTCTAAAGTGGCTGGAAAATCCGCCGCCGCGGAAGTATTCATAATTGGCACGCCGCCAGTCCGTCGCTTCTATGCAAGCGTCAATATCCTCGCGCGACATTTCCCAGAAAGGCTTCATGCAGTTTTCGCCCGTCTTGGATTTGGCCGCACCTGTGCCGTCAAGCGCGGTTGCGCCGCTGTTGATGAGGTGAATGAATCCGTTGGCCGCCGCGCCCGTGGGCTCCTTGCCCGTTACGCGCTTTACCGCCGCAGGGCTCCAATAGGTGCGCACATCGTGGAAGCAAGGGGCAGTATGCGTGCAAAGGGTGCCTAGCATCATGGCTACGCCATTTAAGGTATCGTTTTCTGTGGCAAAGGGCGTGGGTTGCTTTGCGCCGCGCCAGTCAAAGGTGCTCGCCATAATGGCCTCGGTAAAGTCTGCGTTGGGCAGCCAGTCCGTCCAGTTGCGCTGACCTTGGAAACCGCCCGCAACCGCATTCTTGCCCAAGGCTTCCTCATGCCAGCCCAAATCATTGAGCTTGGGGTTGCCGTAGAAAATATCGTGTGCAATCAGCGTCATCTTTACAATGAACTCCCAATCCCTATCTGCGGGAACCACCTTGCTCTTGCGCACAATATCCGCCAAAGCCTTGCCCTCGTTGCAGTCAAAGCCTTCCTTGCAGTTCTTCTTCACCCACGCCAAGGCGCGTTCATATTCCTCAGGGTCGTAAATTTCCAAAGTAACGCGGCGTAGAATTTCGGTCATATCCACCCATTCAGCGCGAATGCCGAAATACTTTTGGAACATGGAGCCATCGCAGAAGCTGCCCATAATGCCCATGGCCACACCGCCTAGGTTGACATACGCCTTGTTGCGCATCCAGCCAACCACAACCGCGCCATTTGCAAAGCGGGTAATTTTTTCCTTTACATCATCGGGAATGCTGGTGTCCGTCATGTCCTGCACATCATGTCCGTAGATGCTAAAGGCGGGCAAACCTTTTTGTGCATGCGCCGCCAGCACAGCCGCCAGGTACACAGCGCCCGGGCGTTCCGTGCCGTTAAAGCCCCAAACCGCTTTGATGGTGTGCGGGTTCATATCGAAGGTTTCCGTGCCATAGCACCAGCAGGGGGTAACGCTCAGCGTTGCCACCACGTTTTGCGTGCTGAAATACTCCTCGCACTTTGCCGCTTCCGCTCCGCCGCCGATGGTAGTGGGGGAAATCACCACCTGCACAGGGGTGCCGTCGGGGTACTTCAGGGTTTCGATCAACGCTTTGGCGGACAAGGCCATGCCCATGGTCTGCGTCTCCAAGCCTTCACGAATGCCGCCCCAGCGGCCGTCAATGGTGGGTCTGATTCCAATTTTGGGGTACAACATTTTTTAGTCCTCCTTTACATCATTGTATTTGGCATATCCGGGATGCCTGCCCGTTACATGATAATAATTTTCGCGCAGGTCAATCAATTGATCAATTTTATCCCTCGGTATTTCCTTTGCGCCGCCCAGCAAATGCGCTGTCAAGCTGATTTTGGCGTATAGCTCCAAGGTTTCCATGCGGTAATAGGCGGTGATGAGGTCACAGCCAACCGCCAGAGCGCCATGGTTTTGCAGCAGCAATACATCATGCTTAGGCAGGAACGGCTCAATGGCATCGGGCACCTCAAAGGTGGATGGGGTGCCATAGGGTGTAAGCGGAATGGAACCAATGGCAACCACGGTTTCAATCATGCTGTATTCATCCAAGCTCTTGCCGGCCACCGCATAACCCGTGGCCGTAGGCGGATGAGCATGCACAACCGCGCCCACATCGTCACGCACCTCATAACAGCGCATATGCATTTTCATTTCGCTGGAGGGTTTATATTCCTTAGGGCCTTCCACCGTCTTCATTTGCGCATCCACACGCAGTAATTTTTCAGGGGTGATAAAGGATTTGCTAATGCCTGACGGCGTAATCCAGTAGGTACCATCTTCCATTTTGACACTCACATTGCCGTCATTAGCGGCAACCCAGCCAAGCTGCCACATTTTATGGCATACGTCACAAATTTGTTCCTTGACTTCATTATGGGTCATGACGATCCCTTCTTTCTTTGGTTTTATGTGTATATTATACTGCTTGCACTCTCCGTTTGCTTATGTTATCATGGCATATAGTAGCACAATCGTATCTAAACATTGTTTGTCAAGGGAGGTTGCAGAAAGTGAACGCATTACGCTATCATGAATCCATGCAAAGAGGTTCCCCTGGTTTTCCGCTGGATTATCATCACATTGATCATTTGCACCCGAGGTACGAAATGCCCTACCACTGGCATGAGGAATTTGAAATTCTGCATGTGCTCAAGGGCAGTTTTGCGCTGGCTATCGATGATAGCAGTTATCTGCTAGCGGCGGGAGATGTCGCCTTTATTGCGGCGGGAAGCCTTCACGGCGGCACGCCCAGCGATTGCGTATACGAATGTGTGGTGTTTGACATGCGGCTCCTGCTCAAAGCCAACGAGTTTTGCAAAGCCTATGTCAGCGATATTTGGCATAGGCGCGTGAGCGTTACGCCGCTTTTTTTAGCGGGATGCAAAGAAACCAAGCACACCGTGCTCACCATGTTCGAAGCCCTGCGCAAGCGCTGTGAAGGATATCCCCTGATTACCTTTGGATGCTTGCTTCGTTTTGTGGGCGAAATTTACCACTATGGAAGTTATGTGCGTCACGCCACCCCTCAAAGCTCCGAAGCCAAAAACGTGCTCAAGCTCAAAACGGTTTTTGAGCTGATTGAAACACAGTACCATGAACCGCTGAACCTAGGCGAGCTTGCTTCTGTGGTGGCCATGTCCCCTAAGTATTTTTGTCGCTTTTTTAAAGAAACCACCCATCGAACGCCCATGGATTATGTGAATTATTACCGCATTGAGCAGGCTTGCTACCAAATGGATGCCACCGACCACAATGTAACCGAAGTGGCACTGGACGTTGGCTTTGGCGATCTGAATTATTTTATACGCGCCTTCAAAAAATACAAGGGAATCACCCCCGGGCAATATCTGCGTCAAATTCGCCCCAAGGAGGTATAGCCCCCTTCCGCTTCATCCCTTCCTGCGATGAATCACCGCGTCATGCACTGCGGGTGCATTCAGCACATGCCCTATGTCATCAAACCGCGAGCCATGGCACGGGCATTCCCACAGCCTTGCTTTGGGGCGGTACACCAGCTTGCACCCCAAATGCGGGCATCTGGGCGCTTGCGGGCGCAGAAAGCCCCTGATATACCGCGCCCCCAAATGTGCGCTCACACGCGCTTGGGCATACAGCACGCGTTTTTGCTTTCTCTGGCCTGAATAAATCTCATATTCTTCACTAGGCAAGCCCAGCACCTTTGCGCATATGGCTTGCGCCGCCGCCATGCTGCCAAGCAGACCGCGTCCCCCATAGCCTGCGGCTACAAACAGATTGGGGGTGTTTTTGCTGTATGTGCCTATGTAGGGCAGCCCATCTGCGGAGTAGGCTTCTATGCCGCCTGACACCTGCGTCGGTTCGCCGCATTCTAAATAGGCGGCAAATTGGCTCATAAAGCGTTTTTCCACGTTCTCAGACTGCTGTGTACCCACCAAACCATCATTGAGCTGAAACAGCGCGCCGCCTTTGCATTTGCTCAGTGCATATTCCCCATTCAAGCCGCCATACATGCCATGAAAGCCTACGCAATCCGTCAGCTTCATTAAATAGCTTTGCCGCTGTACAAGGCGCATAAAATAGCGCCCCGGGGTGTTCACCACAGGGTAACCCGTCGCAACAATCACATACGGTGCAAGGATGCTCCCGTGCTCTGTATAGGCTTGATTTGTTTCTAGCGCCGTCACCCTGGACTGTTCAAAAATCACCAGCCCGAGCGCCTCCGCCTTTCGTGCCAGCAAGCGCACATGCGCCGTTGGCTGCAGTACAGCCATGTCTTTTAGCAAAATGCAAGCAGACGCGGGCAATGGGGACTGCGTAGCTTGAGCGCACACGCATGCAACCCCCGCACGATTCATCGCCTCCGCCTCCTTTTCAAGCAAAGCGGTTTCCTTGCCAGCGCCGCCCAACAGGTTCATGTCCTGATCGAGCCACAAAGCCGCCTCGCCCTGCTCCCGCACCCATTCGGCCAGCGCACGAAAAGCGCCCTGCTGTGTTTGGGCGTATGCGTTTGTCGCGCCCTGCCCCAGCATGCGTTCAAGGCGCTCATAAAAAAGACCGTTTGTGAGGCTCACCCTGCCCCCACAGCACGCAGTAGCCCCGCTGCCCAGCGTTCGCGCCTCCAAGAGCGTTACGCGAAGCCCCGCCTTGCATAGCCAAAGGGCTATGGTAAGCCCGCTCAAGCCGCCGCCAACCACCACCGCGTCCGCACTGCGCCGCCCACGCAAAACGGGATAAGCTGTCTGCTTGCCTTGTGCCCAAAAGTCCGTTTTTTGCATGTTGGCCTCCACTGCGTTTTGTGCATAGCATGCCCTTTCAAAACAGCCCGCATTCCACACGAATTTTCTTGTTTTTGGCTTCAAAGCCTGTTATGATAGGGCAAGCGTAATAAACGCCCCGATTCATTTTTTTGCGCGAAAGGCGGTACCTCAAATGGCGAAAATTATTGTCACCTATGGCGTGCCCACTGCGGGCTTTGCCAGCCTTGCGCCGCACGAGCTGATCTGCCCGCCTGCGGGAGAGCGCTTTTCAAGAGAAGCCTTGCTTTCCCTGCTGCCCACTGCCGACGCTGTGCTCGCCTGCACCCCCTTTGACCGTGAATTAATCACTTGTGCCAAGGTGCTCAAGCTGATTGTGTGCTATGGTGCAGGTTCCGATTCCATCGATCTCGCCGCCGCCACAGAGCGCGGCATTATGGTGACCAACACGCCCGATTGTGTAACCGCCGCCACCGCCGAGCTTGCCATTGCGCTGTTGCTTGCTCTGGCACGCCGCCTGACGGAGCTAGATCATGCCATGCGCACCCTGCCCCCCTCGGAGCTGTTTGTAATGGGCAAGCGCATGGGCACCTCCTTAGAGGGCGCTACGCTCGGCATTGTGGGCATGGGACGCATCGGCGCACGCGTGGCCGATTTTGGGCGGGTGATGGGTATGCATGTATGTTATGCCGCACGTACCCCAAAGCCTGTGCGCGACGCACTGGGGGACAAGCACCTGAGCCTTGAAGAGCTCATGTCCCAAGCGGATTTTATTAGTATTCACTGCCCGCAAACCGCTCAAACGCAGGGCATGATTTCCAGAGAAATGCTGGCGCGAATGAAACCAACCGCTATGCTCATCAACACCGCCCGCGGCCCCATTGTGGACGAAGCCGCCCTGCTTGATGCGCTTAGAAGCAACCGCATCGGCGGTGCGGCGCTGGATGTGTTTACAGGCGAGCCGCAAATCAACCCCGCTTTTTTAACATTGGAGCATGTATTGCTCACTCCGCACTCAGGTTCAAACACCGCACAAACACGTCGGTTAATGGCCGAAGCAGCCAGCGAGCGAATTTTGGATGTGCTGAACGGGCGCATTCCCAAAAATCTGCTCAACCCATCGGTGCTCAAAAAAACATAACGCCACATCACATTTTCATTCAAAGCTCGGCTTTCCGCAGGGGAGAAGGCAGAGCTTTTTTTGCATTTACAATTTCACTGGAAGGGCCTGTCGGTTCCAAGGCAGGTTTGTCTAAAGCACACTAGTTCTGTCATTTGCTTGTACAAGAACGTATAGAACGAAGCTGTTTCACATACATACATGCACATGAAGGAGTGATTCCGAATGAGCAACAAACCCCTAAAGCTCAGGGAAAAGGGGCTGCCTTTGCAGCCAATGCCCCAAAACAAGCCCTCCCGCGCAAGTCCGCTCACGCGTGTGAGCGTGCTGTGGAAAACCAAGAAGGTACGCTTTATCGCCGCTCAAACTGGTCTGACCCTATGCTTAGCCATCCTTTCCATTGCGTATATGATCGGCCTTAGCAACCCAACCACCGCAGTTCTTGCCAAAAAGCGCGAGCTGCCCGTGTATAACGTAGAGCGCAATGACAAGGTGCTATCCATCAGCTTTGACGCTTCCTGGGGCGCGGATAAAACCGTTCCGATCCTTGACATTTTGGATGCAAACAAGATCAAAACCACTTTTTTTCTTGTGGGCAGTTGGGTGGATCGCTACCCAGAATTGGTCAAAGAAATTTTTGCGCGTGGGCATGAAATCGGCAATCATTCAGATACACACGCACATATGAGCCAGTTAAACGAGCAAGGCATTCGAAACGAACTGCGTATGATGAGTGACAAAGTGGAAACGCTAACGGGTGTGCGTCCAACGCTGTTTAGACCGCCCTATGGCGATTATAACGATCGGGTGGTGCAGGTGGCGCGCACAGCGGGCTACGAGGTTGTGCAGTGGAACGTGGACAGTCTGGATTGGAAAAATCGCGGCACAGCGGACATCATCAAGCAATGCACCAATCGGGTGAACAACGGCGACATCGTACTCTTCCACAACGATAGCAACGACATATTAAACGCACTGCCCACGGTCATCAAGCATTATCAGGGGCTTCAATACAAAATCATCCCCGTTGGCGATATTTTGCTGGAGGGGAAAACCACCATCGACGTGCAGGGCAAGCAGCATCCCATCACGAGCGCAGAGCCACAGAAATAAACAAGAGGTGAAAGAGCATGGAAGAAATGGGAAATACCATCCATCTACGGGGACACATTTGCCAAAGTTTGCAATTCGGACACGAGCTCTTCGGGGAACAGTTCTACGTAACCACCATGCGTGTGCCGCGCTTAAGCGGCGCGGAGGATTTTCTGCCCATCACCTTAAGCGAGCGGCTGTTAATAGACGAGCCGCTCACCACGGGAAGCCTGCTGAGCTTTGACGGTCAGCTTCGAAGCTACAACAAAGTCATGGAGGGTGCAGGAAGGCTGCTCATTACCGCTTTTGCCCAGCGCCTTATCAAGGATGATGAGGACGAGGAGAACCCCAATCGCGTACAGCTTACCGGCGCACTATGCAAGCCGCCAAGCTACCGCACAACGCCCTTTGGTCGCGAAATTGCGGATTTGATGCTCGCGGTGAACCGTTCCTATGGAAAAAGCGATTACATCCCCTGCATTACATGGGGGCGCACGGCGCGTTATGCCTCCAACTTAAAAATAGGCGATAAGGTTCAGCTTGTGGGGCGCTTCCAAAGCCGCGCCTATCAAAAGCAAATGCCCGACGGCGCTATGCTCAACAAAGTAGCTTACGAAGTAAGCGTAAGCCATTTAGCCGCCATGAAGGATGAAGTAAGGTCCGAAATGCATAGCCTGCCTTCACAAATGCAGACACAAGCGCAAATGCACAGCCAGCTAAACGGCATGCGCGAGTTTTAACAGCGAAAGTGCACATAGCGCACATCGGCTGCAGCGAGCCCCACCTGTTTATAGGTAGGGCTCGCTGTATTTGTTTTTTGGCTAAAAGGTTACCTAATAAAAAAGCCTTGCAAGCCACAAGCGGAGCCGCCGGCCTGCTGTTACACACCTGATTTTTCCAATTCAAGCAGGCCGTTTTCAGCTTTCAGGCGCAAAATTCGGCGCACGCTTTCCTCTATGCGTTCCTGCGTCAGGCGTTTTTCCTCCACCGCTTTGAGCACGCCGTTGTACCCGTTTGAAAAGTTCTTGGGCAGCAGGAGCATATCACAGCCCGCGAGCAGTGCTTGCACGCAAGCCTCTCCCGAGCTGTATTGATCCGTGATGGCATTCATGCGAAGCGCATCGGTAATCACCACGCCGTTAAAGCCCAAGCTGCCGCGCAAAAGCTCCGTCACAATTCGGTACGAAAGTGAGGCGGGGCTTTTTGCGTCCACCGCCGCCGCCAGCTGATGGGACATCATCACCACCTGCGCACCCGCTTCTATGCCTGCGCGAAAGGGCAGCCATTCTTTATCATGCCACTGCGCCACTGTGCGCGTTGAAATGGCTCTGCCGTTATGGGAATTGCCAGACACGGCTCCAAGCCCTGGAAAATGCTTGAGCACTGCGAGTACCCGCTGCTCCTGCAATCCCCGTACAAATTGCGAAACCATTTCGCTTACAAGCTTTTCATCATCCCCAAAGCAGCGCTGGGATATTTCCGCTTTTTTGATGCTTGTGCGCACATCCGCCACAGGTGCAAAATCCAGTGTAAAGCCGTAGCCGTTCAAATAGGAACCGATTTGTGCGCCCACCGCATATGCCGCCTGCGCATCGCCGCTTTCACCAACTTCACTCATGGCAGGTGCGGCATTTTTGAATGCCAGCTTGTTTGCAACGCGGGCAACGCCTCCGCCCTCCTCATCCACACCAATCAGCAAGCCTATGCCATGCGCCTTTTGCGCATAGCCCTGCATGGCTTGGTTAAGCGCCAAAAGCTGATTGCCGTTTTTGATGTTAATGGGAAACAGCACCACGCCGCCCACGGGAAAAATATGAAAAGCGCTTTCCAGCTTGTTGCTTGCCTTTTGCACCTTGCCAACGTGGCAAAAATCCTCTGGCCGCACAAAAAAGAGCTGACACACTTTTTCTTCCAGCGTCATGCGGCTCATCACCGCCGTTATTTTTTGCTCCAAAGCAGCGCTCGCCTCCCCGCCCACCGCGCCCTTGGCTGCGCCTGTATAAAGCCCCGCCAGCAACGTTAAGGCGCACAATATCCATCCTAGCTTGCGCACTCGTCCACTCTCCCATTCAAAATGCCTATGCTCCGCAACATTATAACCATATTTTCGCAGGATTGCAATTCATCCGCTTGACAGGTTTATGGCGCAGTGGTATATTCGCCCCATGGATGCTACGGATATCAAATCTATATTGGGTTTGAATCAAGCACCGCCCATTGTACAAGCAAGAGGCAACACACATAATGGAGGCGCTTCTATGACAACGCTCAAAATGGACACCCTGACCCTGCCCATGGCACCGCTTGAGGGGGAAAGCTCCTTGCCGCCCATTGCGGGGCTTGAAAACCCCCAGCAACGCACCAAAGCTTATTTAGATGAAGACGATGAGCTATTCGTTGGCTACGGCTTTGTAAAAAACTCCTTCCCCTACCGCATGCAGGACCGTTACAGCGAAAGCATGCAGGTTTCACCATTGCCCTGCGCGGTTTTGGAAAACGAGTACCTTCGCGCCGAATTTTTGCCAACCCTAGGCGGACGGCTTTGGTCGCTCTTTGACAAACAAAAGGGGCAAGAGCTTCTATATCGCAACCCTGTTTTGCGGCCGCGCAATCTTGCCGCGCGCAACGCATGGTTTTCAGGCGGGGTGGAATGGAATTGCGGCGTTGTTGGGCACAGCCCCTACACCTGCTCCCCGTTGTTTACCGCTCAAACGCAGCTGGAGGATGGCACGCCCGTGCTCCGCATGTACGAGTTTGAACGCATTCGTCAAGCGGTGTATCAAATGGATTTCTTTCTTCCGGAAGGCTCCAAGCTGCTGTTGGCTCGCATGCGGATTGTGAACCCCAATCAAGACACCATCCCCATGTATTGGTGGTCTAACATTGCCGTGCCCGAGCAAGCGGACTGCCGCGTGGTTGTGCCCGCAAGCTTTGCCTACTGTAATGGGGGAAGCTGTATCCGCAAGGAAAGCGTGCCCATAAGTCATGGTGTCGATATCACCTATCCCACCCATTTGCCCAATTCCATCGATTATTTTTGGCGGCTGAACGAAGGTGCGCGCCGCTATATTTGTCAGCAAAATGCCGCAGGCTATGGGCTGGTTCAAACCTCTACGCGCCGTCTAAAGGGGCGCAAGCTTTTTGCGTGGGGGCAGGGGGCAGGCGGAAAGCGTTGGCAGCGTTTCATGTCCAATGGAAGCAATGATGAAAAGTATGCAGAGCTGCAAGCCGGCTTGGCATACACCCAATATGAATGCATCCCTATGCCGCCCAAAACCGCATGGGAATGGATGGAGGGCTATGGCGCACTGCAGGCAGATGCCTCCAAGGTACATGGCGATTATGCCGAAGCGGCAGAAAGCGTCGAAACCGCGCTGAATAACATCCTGCCGCAGGAAGCACTGGAGTGCATGCTGAAAGCTACACACGCGATGGCCGTTCATCCCGCCCAACAGCTCCTTCAAGCAGGCGGCGGTTGGGGTGCGCTGGAAAACCTGCGCAGACAGTATGCCGATGAGGAAGCCATGTGCCCTCATTTGGATTTTGGTCAGCTCACCGCAGAGCAAGAGCCTTGGAAACAGCTTTTGCTTACAGGTGCCTTTCCTCCCGCCTCCCCCAGCGACGCGCCAAGCTCTTGGATGCTTCAAGCGCAATGGACAGCCTTGCTAGAACGTGCCGCCGCACAAACCGACCGCTTCCATTGGTATGCTTGGCTGCAAATGGGCATGACGTATTTTCAGCAAGGCCGCCTATCGCAAGCAAAGGAAGCGCTGGAGCGTTCCATGTTGCTTGAAAAATCCTGCTGGGCGCTTTATGGGCTTGCCTTTTTGGCCAAGGCGGAGGGCGATATCCAAGCCGCCGCCGCGTTGGCCGTTCAAGCCGCCTCGCTTTGCCCCGAGGAACTCGCCTTGGCTAAGCAAGCCATGAACCTGCTGGTAGAAGCAAAGCGCTATTCCCAAGCGATTGATTTTGCCACAGCCCTGCCTGCCGAAGCCGCGAAACAGCCCCGCGTGCAGCTGGCCTTAGCCACCGCCTATTTAGGCTTAGGACAAACAGCCGAGGCCGAACAAATTCTTTATGCAAATGGCGGACTCACCGTGCCCGATATCCGCGAATGCGAAAACACCCTCACGGAGCTATGGTTTCAGCTTGAGGAAGCCAAAGCGCTCGCTGAAAACCGTGCGTTTGATCGTCAGAGCACAAAGCCGCCCGAAAATTTTGATTTTAGAATGTTCGTGTAAGCATTGCAATAGCACATGCCAGCCCAGCCGCGTTATGGGTTGGCATGTGCTTTTTGATCTGTAGCAGCAAAATATGTGCCTGCCGCCATCACCAACAGGGCTGTCACAAACGAAGCGGTGGGCGCTTCTTTAAAGATCAGCAAGGACAGCGTAACGCCTATAAAAGGCGCCACCGCGTAATAAGTGCCCGTTTTGGCCGCACCCAGCTCACGCTGTGCATAAATGTAAAAGAAAATGCTCAGCCCGTAGGCCACAAACCCAAGCAACAGCGCGGCTAAAATGTACCCGATATGGTTTGCGCCTTGTCCAAGGCTGAGTACAATCACAAGGGAGCCAAGCCCTGAGCAAGTCCCTTTCACCACCACAATTTGCAGGGGGTTTTTGCAAGAGAGCTTTCGCGTAAAGTTGTTTTCAAAGCCCCAGCAAATGCAAGCCAACAGCACAAGCAGCGAGCCATAGGAAAAGGAAAAGCTGCTCATATCCTTCACCGTTAAAAGAACGCTTGACAGCGTAACCAGCGCAATCGCCAGCCATAGCCGCTTTGAAATGGCTTCCTTGAACACAAAAAGCGCAATCAAGCTGGTTGCCACAATCTCAAAATTGTTCAAAAGCGATGCATTGGCGGCGCTTGACATGGTAAGCCCTGCCATAAGGCAAATGGGAGCCGCAATATCCAGTACCACCATGCCAATGGTGTAAGGCAATTCTTTTTTTGTCAGCGGCAGTTCTTTGCTTTGCAAGCCTTTTTTCTTTTGAACCGCACCCACCAAAAACAGCCCGAAGCCCGCGCCTAAATAAAGCAGTGCCGACATCATTGCGGGCGGTATTTCCCGAAGCAGCAGCTTGGAAAAGGGTGCGTTCAGCGCATACAGCGCCGCCGCTAGAATGGCAAAAAAAGTAGCCATGGCTTGCTTTGATTTCACTTGAGAAGCTCCTGTCTTTGATACGGATATCAAAACCCATTTCACACCTGCTGTGGCTTGTAAACCACCCGTCCCCCCATGTTTGGCAAGAACGCAGGAACCCACTATACCCCTTTTTCATTTCCTTGTCTATCCCGCCTTTTCATTGTATAATTGCCCTGTAGGGAATGGCTTTGACCGTTCCGCCGCACTTTCTAAAATAAGCATCAATCAACCAATTTTCCCGTTTCATGAAAGGCAGGTATACCGCTATGATTTACCGTACATTGGGCAGAACCCGCTGGAATGTAGGCGTTGTAGGCATGGGCTGTGAATGGCTGGACGGCCTATCCCAAGAGGAAGTATGTGCCATTTTTGACGATGCGCTTGCCAATGGGGTCAATTATCTCGACCTTTTTATGTCACAGCCCATGGTGCGCAGCCACATTGGTGCCGCGCTTCGCGGCCGTCGCGACCAATGCATGATTCAAGGGCATATCGGCTCCATTTTTGAAAATGGGCAATATGCGCGTTCGCGCGACCTTGCCAAAACCAAAATCGCCTTTGAAGACCTCCTCACCCGCTTGGAAACCGACTATATTGATGTGGGTATGCTTCATTATGTGGATAGCATGGCCGATTACGAGCGCATTTTTGATACCGAAATTCTTGCCTATGCTTTAGAGCTTAAAAAGCAAGGGGTCATCCGCTGCTTGGGCATGAGCTCACACAACCCCAATGTTGCGCTTCGGGCAGTGGAAAGCGGGCTGATTGACGTGCTCATGTTCAGCATCAACCCTGCCTATGATATGGAAACGCCCGATGCCGAAATTGAAGAGCTGATTGAATTTAAGGGCATTGCCCAGCACGGCTTTGTTGCAGATAACGCCAGACGCAAGCTTTATGCCGCTTGTGAAAACGCGGGCGTTGGCATTACCGTCATGAAAGCGCTCGGCGCTGGCAGTCTGCTCAAAGCAGAAAGCTCCCCCTTTGGCAAGGCGCTTAGCGTTGTGCAGTGCATCCATTATGCCCTATCCCGCCCAGGGGTTGCCAGCGTGCTCATTGGCTGTCACAGCGTGGAGGAAATGCATCAGGCTCTTGGCTACCTCAGCGCAAGCGACGCACAACGCGAATATTCCGATATTTTTGCAAACAACCAAACCATTCACGCAACAGGGCGCTGTATGTACTGTAACCATTGCTTGCCCTGCCCCGCTCATATCAACATCGGCGAGGTCACCAAGTTTTTAGACTTGGCGCTCATGCAACCCACCGTACCCCAAAGCGTCAAACAGCATTACTTGTCGCTTGAAAAAAGCGCAAATGCGTGCGTGCGCTGCGGAAGCTGTGAAAGCAACTGTCCCTTTGGCGTAAAGGTTCGGGAAAACATGCAAAAAGCGGTAGAGGTTTTTGGAAAATAAAGCATGGCACATATTCAAAACGCAATCGGGCTTTTATCAGCTAAGAATGGGATGAATCTTTATCGCGGCTGTACGCATGGCTGTATCTACTGTGATTCGCGCAGTGCATGCTATCAAATAAAGCATGACTTTGAGGATGTTGCCATCAAGCGCAATGCGCCTGAGCTATTGGAAGCCGCTCTTCGCAGAAAGCGCACAAGGTGCATGATCAGCACAGGCGCCATGTGCGACCCGTATTTGCCGCTGGAGGCACAGGAGCAGCTCACACGAAAATGCCTTGCGCTCATTGATCGGTATGGCTTTGGCGTAACGCTTCTCACAAAATCCGATCTTGTATTGCGTGACCTTGATTTGCTCAAGAGCATTCATGCCAAAACCAAATGTGTGGTACAAATGACGCTTACCACCTACGATGAAAACCTGTGCCGCATTTTGGAGCCACACGTTTGCACCACTGCCAGACGGCTTGAAGTGCTCAATATTTTGCGGGACGAGGGGATTCCGACCGTGGTATGGCTCTGCCCCATTCTGCCATTTTTAAACGATACGGAAGATAATCTGCGAGGTATTTTGAACGGTTGCTTTGAAGCAGGGGTTCACGGCATTCTGTGCTTTGGCATGGGCGTTACCTTGCGCGAGGGTGACCGTGAGTACTTCTACCGCAAGCTTGACGAGCATTTTGACGGCATCAAAGCAAAATACATCGCCGCTTTTGGCAACAGCTACGAATGCAACAGCCCCCGCCATCCTGCTTTGATGCAAATTTTTGATTGCGAATGCCAAGCCAGACATATTCTGTATACGCCGGATGCCGTATTCGAATATTTGAATCAATTTGAAAGTAAACTGGCTGGAGAGCAGTTAAGCTTCTTATGAGCAGCTGCTTTGCGGTGAGCTTCATGCGGAAATGGCTTTCCGCGCTAGACATGTAGGGGCACCATACATGGTGTCCGCCTCCGCCGCGCGGGGGCCGTGCTATTGCGGAAATGGCTTTCCGCGCCAGTAATGTAGGGGCACCATACATGGTGTCCGTCTCCGCCGCGCGGGGGTCGCGCTTTTGCGGAAATGGCTTTCCGCGCCAGTAATGTAGGGGCTATGCGCCCCTACG
>JAVXND010000038.1:0-27016 GCA_036645955.1 Clostridia bacterium
AAATACGAGCGGCGGTCAGTGCGATTACCGATGGTCAAACGATCAATCCTCCATATGATATGAATCATGCATACGGAAAAAACAGCAAATTGACACTTGGCGATATCATGAATATTTTGCAAACCATCTGGGTGAAGCTGGGACAGGATGCGGAAGATTTTGACTATGACCATCCATTGCGGTTTAGCAGCAATAGCTGTTATGATGAAAACTCCGGGAAATACTTGTTTTCAGATGTTTCCATTGTAAAAATAAGACAAAAGCTAGACGGTATCCCATTGCTTGGTCATATTTCGAAAGGGATTCATAAAATGAAACCCCAATATGATTTTGCCGCAGGTTATTTTGGAAATTTCAATTTTGTGGTTAGCTCCTCAGATTTATTCTATATCGTGGGTTCGAAAATGAAAATAGCGGATACAATTGCTGAAGATGTCCCGCTGTGCGGCTTTGACAAAGTAAAAGAGCGGCTTGAAAAAGAAATAACGGCGGGACATATTCGAAAAATATTTGATGTAGACCTTGGATATACCTTGTACAATACACCTGGAATGACAAATCAATCTGGCTTTCAGAAAACGGCGGTGTTCTATGCGATTCCTGCATGGCAGGTCAATTGCCTCTATGTGGATAGCGGAAAGAAAGAGATGCGCGATTATTCGGGATTGGATGTGGAGGAGCGCAATACACAAGAATCAAAGACCTTGTTTGTAAACGCACAAACTGGAGAAATCATACCGAATTTAGATAACGGAAAAGACGGCTTGGGTTATCAAGGTTACCTTTCATGGGAGGATGCTGGCGGTAATCATTAGGAAGAATCCGTTTTCAAACAAGGGGCGGCAGGGCGGGCTGTTGCCGTATAGCAGATTACCCTTCCTATTGCGCTTTGCCACGAAAGCTGCGAAAGCCGGGCGAACACCATACATGGTGTTCGCCCGGCTTTCGTTCTTCCAGTGGGGGTGGATGACAATTCCGTTTGGCAAGCGGATAGGGGAAGCCTTACACGGTTCAGTCGTTCTCTGATGTAAGCGCGTCTTGCAGTACATATCCGCTTCGCCCAGAAATCATAAACCAGACATGGAGCCACCTGTCGCTCACAACGCCGAGGACTCGCATATCAAAGCAATCCTCATCACCGACGAGCTTGCCGAACGGATACTCACTTTTCGGGCTTTCATATAACAGGGCGGGATAGGTGACGAAGCTTAGTGTCGGTCCATTGAACCTTACGGCGTTCATCGCCTTGCTTCGAGCAAGGTAGCGTTTCATCATCCAACCCTCCGCGCCGTACACGCTGACGTGCAGCCAATCCCCATTCTCACCCAGCACACGAACCGCCGTACCATTGTAATACTTGCCTAGGGAAGGCGCATCCTTTTGAGGCTGTGTACGCAGATGTAGCTTGTCCTCGGGGTTTGGATTGCTGACGACCGCCCATGCCGATTGGTCAAGCATGTGCACAGCACTTTCAAGGCTCATGGGCAGCGTGTTCCAATCCATTGCTGTAATATCGCTCCACGGATGATCCCCATAGTAACGTGTGTTCGGTGCAAGCAGTTGGTCTGCAATCCAGTTCTCGCCCAGCACAAGCATCTCGTTGTCTGGCGGTGTACTGTAAATCAGCGAAATTCCCCATTGACCATTGGTGAACAGGCTTACGTCAGCCAACAACCCATTGGGAAAGTAAAGCGAGGTGGCGAAATTTTGGTATCCGTATACCGTGCCTTTTGGCAATGGGGTGCTTTCCACTGTTTTCCATCCATCCGTTTCCGTAAAGGTGATGCCGGCAAGCACCAATACGCCGTCTGGTTTGCTCAGAAGGAACTGCATGGAGGTGTCTGTAAGCGAGCCGCCTAAATAGGTATCGTCAGGAAACAAGGAGGATGCCGCAGCAGCTTTGATGGGTTCGTTCGTCAAATCAGTCATCGGATAGTCACAGGTAGGAAAGCGAGTTACATCGAATGCTGCGAGCGGCATAAGGTCAGCCAACGCACCGATCGGATAGGGAATGCTGTCAACAAAGGATAGCACGTTTTCGTTTTCATCCTCGCGGTAGACAGTTTTTACGATTACAGGAACATCTCCCGCAGTGCTAAAGGAGATAAATTCCTCACGTATCCCGCCATCATACGGCACCACGGTTCTCCAATCTGTCACGCGCCACAGTCCGCCATCGCATACAGCGCAATAGAAGCAGCTGGTACGTTCGCCCAACTGATAGCTCCAAAACAGCACAGTGTCTGTATCCAGCAGCAACGATGGGAGCTTTTCACCCTGCCGAAGCGCCATTTTATGATCGATGGTCACGCGCCATGCACCATTTTGTTTCTCAGCAATGCAAAGGATGTTTTCACCGTCTTTGCACAAAGCCGCGGCGGCAGTATCGCCCCATTGCGTTGGCGATACAACGGCATAGCCTGCGTGCGCTGCGCCAAGCACATCCAGCGCCGCCGCGTCCACTATGCGTTCCTCCGCTGTGCCGACGGCCGCAAACGCTAGCAACGCAGCCACCAGCATCAAAAAGAAGAATATGCGTTTCACTTCATGATCCTCACTTTCATCCATGTATAGCCGTGTTCAGCCGTTGCCCTCGCACAGCTCGCTTGCCATAACATATCCCGTCACATCCGTCAGCGGAAACCAAATGTGTACCCATTCGTCATCGATAATGCCGATCACCTTCATGCCGTAATCGTTGGTCAGATGATGGCAAGAAGCCGACTGATTCGGTTTTGCATACAATTCCGCTGTTTTGTTTTTGAAGGAAAGCACGGGCATCGTTGACAGCGAAACGATGAACGGCTGTTGAAAATCAAGGTATTCCGTCATCATCCAGCCATCGACAACGCCGCCGATGCTAACCTGCGTCCAAGCACCGTCATTTTCCAGTACGCGTATAGGCGTGCCGCTGTAATACTTGCCCAGTGAACGCGCCGCCTTTTCCGGCTTTTCGCGCAGGTGCAGTCTATCTTTGGGGCTGGGGTTGCGGATGATCGCCCATCCGCCGCCGTTTACATGGTCAACTGCCTCTTCAAAGCTCGTGGGCAGCGTCGCCCAGTCGATGGAACGCATGTCACGCCACGGGTGAGTACCAATGCACAGCGTGTCCATGTCATCTTGGCTGTACAGTACATTCAAGCCCAGCGTCAGAGCCTCGCAATCACGATTGTAGCTCATAAGACTGCGTATGCCCCTATACGAATCGCCTTCCTGCCTTGCCAGCGTAACGCAGATGCCGTTGATACACAGCGAGTTGGTGAAGTTTTCTACGCCGTAATAGCTATCGGCAGGCAACGGCGTACTTTGGCAGAAGGCAAGACCGCCTGCGTCCATTGCAACACCTACGAACACGCGCGTTCCATTGGGTTTATCCATTAAGAATTGCAGGTTTCCATCCGCCAGCGAGCCGTTCACGAAGGCATGGTTTGGCAGTAGCTGACGTGCCGCCTCGCGGATGAAGTCCCTTTGCGGCCATTGACCGTCGTACTCCGCATAGGTATAAACAGGAAAGCGTGAAACGTCAAAATCCATCGGGTGGATACCATCTGCAAGCCATGGTGCAGGGAATGAATCAACGGCTTCGGATGTGATCGTCCCAGCCGCATTGTACACGAAGCTTGAATGTGTGACCATGCCGTCTACGCTCCATTGCACCTGATCGACAAGCTTTCCGCCGTCGCTCAGCGGATCAGTCACGCTTTGACTAATTGAATCCCAGCCTCCGACTGGATTTTTCCGTGTGATAAAAACGGAGCCGTTTTGAAAGCCGTCGTATTGCCAGCGCAGTGTTTGCTGACTGTCCAGCGAGAGCACGGGCAGCGGCTTGTCAGGCAGGAGGGCCTTGGGGTTGTCGCAGACAAGCGTCCATTGATCCTGTTGCTTTTCCAGAATACACAGCACCTTGGCATTGCCGTCGGTTAACACTGCGGCGGCAATATCCCCTTCGCATACCGTTTGTACGGATTGCGCCGCAGGATGCGCGGCTGTCAGGCAAGCAAGAACCTGTTCGTTTTCCGCAGACAAAGCCAAAGCGGAAAGGGGCAGGGTGCAAAGCAGACACAGTAGCACAAGCAGATGTTTCATTCGTTTTCCTCCATGCTTTCAGTTTGTCAATACAACGAACTGAAATTGGGTTTTATTGCATGCTTTTGGCATCCGTATCATTGTATTGGGTGAAATGTTCTTTGGCAGTTCTGATTCCGACAGCATACGGTATTTTTAGCGGCAAAGCTGGGAAAATTGTAACAGATATGACCGATTTATTCCTGAAAATGTGATATGATATAATTTATAAACGTATTCTGTTTCACACTGAAGGGAGGAAACTCTTCACATGCAGTATGGTAAAGCAGAGCAAGAGCGCCGCCATAGCTCTTTGAATCAAACGGCTGTTGGTGCGCCGCATCCTCATGAAGATCATTCGCCTCAAAAAAGGAAAAAACAAATACTGATCGTATTGGCATTGCTTTTTCTGATGGGAACGCTGTTAATCATCATGTACATTGCTTTTCCCAAGGAGCCTGCCAAATACATCAGCAGCGGAATGTATGAGGGTTTGCTCATCAGCGAGGTCATGTCGGCCAATTCCTCCGCTGTACCGGATGAAAACGGTGTGTTTTCAGACTGGCTGGAAATCTTTAACGGTACGGGAAACGATTTGGATATGTCGGGCCTATTGTTAACCAATCGCGCCGATCGCATTACCTTTCCTTTTCCAGAGTATACCTTAAAAGCGAACGAACGGGTCGTCATCTTCGCTTCGGATCGCTATCAGCTGGATTCATCCAAACCCTTTCATGGTAAATTTAAGCTTTCCTCTGCGGGCGTGCATTTATACCTGTATGCGCCTAACATGGATTTAATTGATGAAGTGATTGTACCTACCTTAACGGCAGATCACAGCTATCTTCTTACTTCTGTGGACGCAGACGGAACCAGACATTACGAAACCTCCGTTTTTTACAGCCCCGGCTTTGAAAACAACAAAGACGGCTTTGACAATTACCGCGCGGCCAATGCGATGGAAAGCGGCTCACTTGTCATCAACGAAGTTTGCCCTAACCCAAAGGCGGGCATTCCAGACGAAAATGGGGAAATGGTGGACTGGCTAGAGCTCAAAAACAATACCGCTCAGGTGCTTTCCCTGAGCGGGTATTACTTGAGCGATAAGGAAAACAAACCTATGAAATGGCGCTTCCCAGAAGGTGCCGCCATTCCCGCAGGAGGCTGTTATTTGGTTTATTGCAGCGGAAAGAACAGGCTCCAAGCAAACGGCGTCCCTCACACCAATTTTTCCATTGATGCCCAAGGCGAGAGCCTTGTACTGAGCGATCACAACAACCGTCTTGTGGACCGAGTGAGCATTGAAAATGTTGCGGAGGACTATTCTGTAGGCCGCGTAGCGGATGGCTCTTGGCAGAGGTTCGCTTTTTCCACGCCAGGGCAAGAGAATAACGAGCAGGGTCAAGCAAAGTCTGATGAGCTAATCCGCGCTTATAATCCAACGGGAGTCATCCTTAGCGAGGTGATGGCCTCCAATGACAGCGTCACCATAGGAGCAGCCGCCGCCGCGGTGGACTATATTGAGCTGTATAATTCTTCAAACAATAGGGTTGACCTATCGTTTTACGGCCTAAGCGATCGTGTACAACGCCCCCGAAAATGGCAGTTTCCAGCGGGAACAGCCATTGACCCTGGGGAGTATAAAATTATCTATTGCGACTCCCGTACTGATTTAACGACAACCGCTGAACTTCATACCAATTTTTCCATTAGCCGTGCAGGCGGAGAAACAATCGTTTTTTGCGATCCTGCTGGCAAGGTGCTGGACCGTATGCCCTTGAGCTTGATCCCCACAGATCACAGCTATGGGCGAACGCTTGGGTATGGCGGATTCTGCTATTATGACGTGCCTAGCCCAGGCGCGGCCAATGGTACGGGTTATGCTGGCTATACAAGCAATCCGTCATTTTCAAAGCGCGGCGGTGAGTATAAGGGCTTGGTTACGGTGACCATTTCCGTTCCTGACCATGCCCAAGTATACTATACCATGGACGGTTCCATTCCTACAAAGGAAAACGGCAGTTCCTATAAAGCCGGCGAAAGCTTTGAAATATCACGTGTTACTGTGCTTAGAGCGCGCGCCTTTGATACGAATGAAAGGCTTCAGCCCAGTGAAATCATCACACAAACCTATCTGCCGAATTTGTACCACGCTTTTCCCATTGTGAGCTTGGTTGCAGATCCACATGCATTGTGGAACGCAGATACGGGAATGCTGACCGTTGGTGCGAACGTAGATAAAAGCAAGGGAATTCCATTTAAAAATACGATCTATCGCATGGTGAAGGATGAGCTGGATGCCAGCGCTGGTTATGTGGAAATGTACGATAAGGGAGGCAACCAGCTCATTAATCAGGGGATGGAATTTAGTCTGCAAGGGAAAAACAGTTTGGACTTTCCGCAGAAATCCTTCAAGGTGAAAGCAAAAGCAAAATATGGTGAAAAGTATTTTTCAACCAAGCTTTTTGAAGACAGACCTTTTATGGCGTATAAAGGCTTTGTTTTGCGCATCGGCGGCAATGACAGCGCATGGACTCGCTTGATTGATGGGTTTCAAGACCGCCTGATCGATCGCTTTAACGAGCAATCCGACAAACCTTCCACGGTTATTCACCAGGCATGGAGACCTGTTGTTGTCTATTTAAACGGCACCTATTGGGGTCACTATAACCTGCGGGAGCGAGTTGACCGCTACTTTGTAGCCCAGCACGAGGGCCTCACGCTCGATGCGGCAGACGAGATGGATGTTTTAGAGGCAAGCGGCGCTGTTGCATATGGCTCTGGCAAAGAATACAAAGCATTCATCAAAAAGGTGAAGACCCTTTCTCCTGAAAATAATGAAGCGGATTTACAATATATGCTAGATCATATGGATGTAGACAACTATTTCGATTATATGGCTTTTGAAATGTTCTTTGGCAACTCTGATCCCGGCAACATACGCTTTTATAAGCTCAAGGGAGAAGAAAACAAATGGAAATGGATCATCTATGATTTGGATTATGGCCTGTTTGACAGCGGCTTTAATAGCCCGTACAGCTACCTCAAGGAAAAGGGGGCGGGTGATCGATTGATTGATAACACGCTGATACGGAAGCTGTTAGAGAACGATCGCATGCAAGCTAAATTTTTAACGCGATTAGGTGAAATTTATCAGACATTTACAACAGAATATATGATGGCAGTGTTTAACGAAATGGTGATGGAAATAGAGCCTGAAATGGCGATGCACTTTGCAAGATGGGCGGAGGAAACCGACAAGGCTGTCAGCTTTGACAATCCCACCACACCAGAAGGAGCGCTCCGTTACTGGCATACTCGCTTGGATCGTACTCGCAATGTGCTGAAAAAGCGCCCGACCTACTTCTACGAAATGATTCAGAAACAATTCGGACTTACGGACGAGCAGCTTTTTCCTTACTTCGGTGAAAAGCCGCCAATACCCGATGATGCTGAAGCGGATTATGTGGAAGGTGTAAAATGGGGGTGATGCATATAAGGCAGTAATTCATGAAATTGCAATGCACATCCTGCAAAAAAACCTTGCAAAACCACAATGGTTATGCTACAATCATTACTGCGGTTTGATGAAAACCCACAGCATGCGCAAAAGAGGTGAAAATGCGTGAAAGAAAAGATCCATCCCAAATATGGCAAGTCTACCGTTCATTGCGTGTGCGGTGAGACATTCGAAACCGGTTCGGTTAAGCCTGAACTGAAGGTCGAAATTTGCTCCAAGTGCCATCCCTTCTTCACCGGCAAGCAAAAGCTGGTGGATACTGGCGGGCGCGTTGACCGCTTTAAGAAGCGTTTCAACATGGAATAAGCCATTCAATAAAGGGCGCCGTTTTTTTCGGTGCTCTTTTTGTTTATGATTCTAATAAATCAAAATGGGTGCATCCTCTAAAATGGCAGGAAACGGCCATGTTCTTGTCGAAAGAAATAACACTTGCTTTTATTTTGAAAGCATGCGGAAAGGAATGGAAAACTGATGATTAAAGGAAAAGACCCCGCTTGCAAGATTGTGGATATTGGCGGTCAGGCAGTGATGGAGGGCGTAATGATGAAGGGCCCTGAAGCAATTGCCGTTTCGGTGCGCCGCCCCGACCACTCCATTGTCGTTAAATATTCGCCTTATAAACCGCTCTCTGAAAAGCATAAATGGATGGGCTACCCCTTTTTGCGCGGAATGGTGAATATGGTGACCATGCTTTCCATGGGCATGAGAACCTTACAGCAAAGCACCGATATGCTTGGCCTTTTGGATGAGGAACCTACCAAGTTTGAAAAATGGCTGAGCAAAAAGCTTGGCAAAGGCATTGACAAAATTGTGATGGGTGTAGCGATTGTATTGGCCATTGCGCTTTCGATCGGCTTGTTTTTTGTAATTCCCGAGCTTTTTGCCAAGCTTTTAAAAGGGTGGATGCCCGATCCTTCGTCTAACTGGCTGATTAACCTTTTAAGCGGTATTTTGAGAATTTTCATTTTAATTGGCTACATTATGTTTTGCGCAAAGGTACCCGATGTACGCCGTACATTTGAGTACCATGGCGCGGAGCATAAAACGGTTTATTGCCATGAAAACGAACTGCCCTTAACGCCTGAAAATGCACAGCAGTTTACCACACTGCACCCCCGTTGCGGCACGAGCTTTTTGCTGATTGTGTTTGTGATTTCCATTGTGCTCTTTACCTTGGTGGGCTATCAGGGCACAAACTTCATGTGGCGGCTTTTGTCCCGTTTGGCGCTGTTCCCGATTGTTGCGGGCGTGAGCTATGAAGCGCTCAAGGGCTTGGCTCATAGCAGCAGCAAAATTGCTAAATTTTTGCGTTGGCCGGGCATGCAAATGCAAAGGCTCACCACAAAGCAACCCAGCGACGAAATGGTGGAGGTTGCCATTGTATCCATGAATGTGGCGCTGTATGGCTTGCCAAAGGGCTGTGAAACCACAGCGGATGGCTATACAGTGGTGCGGGACTACCGCGTGACCGACCCAAGCTATGTGCCTCCCGTAACCGAAGCTTCCGCAAAGGATGAAACGGCTGCGCAGGCCGAAGAAGCTCAACCCAATCCGACGGATGAGGTTGGTTGAAAACACATGACCATCCATAAAGCCTATTCCTCTGCGACTGGCGCGCTTCAAAACGCAATGGTACCCGATCCTGAACAGGATGCCGGATTGTTGCTTTCCCATATTACAGGCATTCCGCGCTTGGAGCTGCGCCTAAAAGGCGAACAGTCCCTTACACTTGAGCAGGAGCAACGTTTTTCGTCGCTCCTGCTTTCGCGAACCCATCGGGAACCACTTCAATACCTGCTAGGCGAACAGTGCTTTTATGGCTTGGATTTTTCGGTGGATCAGCGTGTTTTAATCCCAAGGCAAGAAACGGAAACGCTTTGCGAGCTGGGTATAGCGCACATCAAAAAGCTAAGCACCCCTGCGGCGCTTGATTTGTGCACAGGAAGCGGCGCACTTGCGGTTACACTCAAGCACGAATGCCCCCCTGCACAGGTGACCGCGACGGATTTAAGCGCGGATGCGCTGGTTGTAGCCAAACAAAACGCAGAGCGAAACCATGCGGAGATTCGTTTTTTACAGGGCGACCTGTTTGCGCCCCTTGGGACGGAGCGCTTTGACCTGATCCTCTCCAATCCGCCCTATATCCCATCGGAGGAATGCAATGTACTGCAAGCCGAGGTTATGCGCGAACCGCGCATGGCACTGGATGGCGGACAAGATGGTCTTTTGTTTTATCGCCGTATGATAGCGCAGGCAACGGAACACCTTACTGCCGATGGGCTGTTGGGCATGGAGGTGGGGGAGCGGCAAGCAAGCGCTGTAGCTGAGCTTTTGCGGAGCAATGGCCATTATGAACAGGTTTGCATTCACAAGGACTTATATGGTCTTGAGCGCGTTGTAACGGCGCATGCCTCTGACACGCCTACGTAGCGGCTTCAAACACGGATGCTTCTTACTTTCTACTCATTATTAAAAGGAGTCAAAACCATGTTTGAAAAATTCGATTGGATCATCGGCCGCTATCAAGAACTATCCGAGGCTGTGAGCCAGCCCGAAATCATTGCCGATCGTGCGCTGTCCCAAAAACTGCTTCGGGAGCATGCATCGCTTGAAGCTTCTGTGAATGCTTATAGAGCCTACCAAAAAACGCTGGAGGAAATCGAAAGCGCCAAAGAGCTTTTGGAGCATCCAGAAATGCAGGAGCTGGCGCAGGCAGAGCTTGAGGAGCTAGCCGAAAAAAAGACGGCGCAAGAGCTTGAACTGAAATTGTTGCTGTTGCCAAAGGACCCGGACGCTGACCGCAACGTGGTTGTGGAAATTCGGCAAGGGGCTGGGGGTGACGAAGCGGCATTGTTTGGCGCACTGCTCTTGCGCATGTACACCCGCTATGCGGAGCGTCACCGCTTTCGCGTGGAGCCTGTCAACTATAACATGACAGAGCTGGGCGGGGTAAAGGAAGCGGTGTTTACCATCATTGGTCAAGGCGCTTTTAGCCGCTTGAAATACGAAAGCGGCGTACACCGTGTACAGCGCGTACCCACCACAGAATCAGGCGGACGCATTCACACAAGCACTTGCACAGTTGCGGTATTGCCTGAGGTGGAGGATGTGGAGGTTACCATCAACCCAAATGATTTGCGCATTGATGTTTATCGATCCACAGGCCATGGCGGACAGTGCATCAACACCACCGATAGCGCTGTGCGCATCACACATTTGCCCACGGGCTTGGTGGTTACCTGCCAAGACGAAAAAAGCCAGATCAAGAACCGCGACAAGGCCATGCATGTACTGAAAAGCCGTTTGTATGATAAGTTTCGCGCGGAAAAGGACAGCGTTTATGCCGAAAACAGGCGGGGGCAAATTGGCACGGGAGATCGCAGTGAGCGCATTCGCACCTATAACTTTCCGCAGGGGCGCGTAACAGATCACCGCATCGGCTTGACCTTGTACCAAATTGAGGACGTGCTCGACGGTAATTTGGATGAAGTGATCGACGCACTGCTGTTGGCTGAACAGGCCGAAAAGCTCAAAGAGTTTGGAGAGCGTGAGTAATATGAATACGCTTGTTTTGCCGCCGACGGAGGCCAACATTCAAAAAGCGGCGGAGCTGCTCAAAAACGGTGAGCTGGTAGGCATGCCTACCGAAACCGTCTATGGCCTTGGCGCTAACGCACTCAATGAAGCGGCGGTTCGTGCCATTTTTGCCGCAAAGGGCCGCCCTGCGGATAATCCGCTGATTGTGCATGTGGCGGACATGGAAGCCGCAGAGCCTCTTTGCCAAATCAGTGAAACCGCGCATGCATTGATGCAGGTGTTTTGCCCTGGGCCGCTCACATTGCTCATGCCAAAAAAGCCTTGCATTTCCGCAGTGGTAACGGCGGGGTTGCCCAGCGTGGCCATCCGCATACCCTCGCATCCTGTGGCACAGCAATTGCTTCGCGCCTGCGGCGTGCCTGTGGCCGCGCCCAGCGCAAACACCAGCGGCAAACCCAGCCCCACCACCGCTATGCATGTATATCACGATTTAAAAAACAAACTGCCGCTGATTTTGGATGGCGGTGCCTGTCAAGTGGGGCTTGAAAGCACTGTGCTGGATATGACCTCCGATATTCCCACGGTGCTGAGGCCAGGCGGAATTACGCCCGAAATGCTGCTTACCGTGTTGCCGGAGGTACGCGTGGCGGATAGCGTCATGCGTCCGCTTCGTGAAGGCGAACGCGCACTATCCCCTGGTATGCGCTATCGGCATTATGCGCCCGGCGGACAGCTGACGCTTGTTTCAGGTTCCCCTGCAAATGTGCGGGATTGTTGCCTGCAAATGTACCGCGAAGCCATATTGGCTGGACAAAGCACAAGAATTTTGGCCTTTGAGGAGCATCTGCCCAATTATACAGGTGTACAGGCGCTTTCCATCGGCAGTCTTGAAAAGCCTGAAACCGTTGCAAGAGAGCTGTTTGCAGTGCTTCGCCAAATGGATGAGGAAAAGATTGAAAAGCTCACCTGCGAGGTGCTTGCGCCTGAAGGCATAGGTTTGGCCATCATGAACCGCTTGAGCCGTGCGGCGGCTTTTCGCGTGGTAGATGCAAACCAAGCCATGAATGGAGAAGCAAAATGAAAACCATCCTTTTTGTGTGTACGGGCAATACCTGCCGCAGTCCCATGGCGCAATGCTTGCTGAATGCGCTTTGCAAAAAGCAGGGGAATGCGGAAATGACTGCCGTATCGGCAGGTATTTGCGTAGGGCAGAGCGCCATGGCTTCCCTTGGCGCAAGAAACGCCATGGCACGGCGGGGGCTTTCGCTGGAAGGGCATTGCTCGCGGCAGCTTACAAAGGAGCTGCTGCACAAGGCGGCTTTGGTGGTGGGCATGAGCGAAGGGCATCTTCATGCGGTTCAAATGGCTTTTCCCGATGAAAAGGTTCCGATGGCTGCGTTTCATCCTGCCATTCCTGACCCCTACGGCGGAGACGATGCGGTTTACGAACAAACCGCACAGGCGCTTGAAAAGCAGGTATATGCCCTTTATGAGTCGAACAAAGGATAGTGGATTGTTTGCTATTATTTGGGGCGGCAGTGTCTGCCTGAATGGATTGACACAGGGAAAAAAATGAGCATTGGAGGGGATTGATCACATGAAGCTTACCTTTTTAGGCGCGGCGCGTGAGGTAACTGGAAGCCGTTTTCTGTTGCAAGCATGCGGTAAAAACATCATGGTGGACTATGGCATGGAGCAGGGTGTGAATCTTTATGAAAATGCACCATTGCCGCTGAGCGAAAGCGCCATTGATTTTGTTTTTTTAACCCATGCGCATATCGATCACAGCGGTTATTTACCCTTGCTTTATAAAAACGGCTTTCGCGGCAAAATTTTTGCTACAAATGCCACAAGCGACCTTTGCAAAATCATGCTATTGGATTCCGCCCACATTCAGGAAATGGATGCGGAATGGAAAAACCGCAAGGCACAGCGCAGCGGACGCGAATTGGTGCAGCCGCTCTATACGCAGGAGCACGCGCTCAAGGTGCATGAGCTGTTTGTTCCCTGCGGATATCAGCAGAGCATAGCGGTGTGCGAGGGCATTGAAATTCAAATGGTGGATGTGGGGCATTTGCTTGGCTCCGCCTCCATTGAAGTAAAAATCAACGAGGATGGGCAGAACAAAACCCTTGTATTTTCTGGTGATATCGGCAATTTGCATCAACCGCTTTTGCGCGATCCAAGCTACATGCACAAGGCGGATTACGTGGTGATGGAATCCACCTATGGCGACCGCACGCACGGCGAGCGACCCGACTATATTGCGGAGCTTACCCAAGTATTGCAGGAAACCTTTGACCGCGGCGGCAATGTGGTGATTCCAAGCTTTGCGGTGGGGCGCACGCAGGAAATGCTCTACTTCATTCGCCAAATCAAGCAGGAAAAGCGCGTACATGGTCACGACGGCTTTCCCGTATATGTGGACAGCCCCTTGGGCATAGAAGCCACAAACGTTTTTAACGAAAACACAAGAGAATGCGCCGACGATGAAACCCTGGCACTCATCCGTCAAGGCGTGAACCCGCTCACCTTTGACGGCCTCAAGGTGGCTGTGAGCGCGGATGAAAGCAAGCTGATTAACGAGGATTCCACACCTAAAGTCATTATTTCCTCTAGCGGCATGTGTGATGCGGGGCGCATTCGCCACCACTTGAAGCATAACCTGTGGAGACCTGAATGCACAGTGCTGTTTGTGGGCTATCAAAGCCTTGGCACATTGGGACGGAGCTTGGCAGACGGTGCAACGGAAATCAAGATTTTCGGCGAAACCATTGAAGTACATGCTAGCATTGGCAAGCTTTCGGGCATCAGCGGACATGCAGACCAAAACGGCTTGCTCAAATGGATTTCTGCTTTTGAGCCAAAACCCAAGCATGTGTTTGTGGTGCATGGTGATGATGAGGTGGCGCAAGGCTTTGCGGAGCGCCTGCAAAACGATTTGGGCATACCTGCGGATGCACCGTATAACGGCGAATGCTGGAACCTTGAGCCGCTTGCCATGCTTTGCGAGGGCAATCACGAAAAGCTTGAGAAGCCCGAGCGCAGTGCCGCCGCGTTGGATGCACTGCCTGACCGTTCTGTGCCCAAGACGCACGAGCGGGCTTCCGCTTTGCACAGCGCCGCAAAAACCGAAGGCAATTCTGCGGCTTATGCGCAGCTCATGCTGGCAGGCGAAAAGCTCGCCTCGCTGATTGCACGCATGAAGGGCCACAGCCGCAAGGAACAGCAAAAGCTGGCCAATCAATTGTTTGTGCTGATTCAGAAAATGGAACATAAGAAAAAGTAAAGCAAATGGCAATGCCCAAAATCGTTGGGATTTTTAGGCGCTGCTGTGCCATCCAAGCGATTCAAACTCTTGTTATTTCACACGTTTTCTGCTATGCTACCTCCTGTACGGGATGACTTGTACAGGAGGTTTTTTATTTTGATGCGTTTACAAAAGTATCTGGCATCCTGCGGCGTGGCCTCGCGCCGCGCGGCAGAAAAGCTGATTGCCGAGGGGCATGTAACAGTAGATGGCGAAACCGTAACCGAAATGGGCACACAGGTGGATGTGGGGCAAGTGGTTTGTGTGGATGGTCAGCCCACAACGCCTGAAACCCAAAAGTATTATATTATGTACCATAAGCCTGCGGGCGAGGTAACCACCGCAAGCGACCCCGAAGGCCGCAGTACGGTGCTTGATAAGTTCCGCGATTTTCCTGCACGCCTGTATCCTGTGGGACGTTTGGACTATGACAGCGAGGGTCTCCTGCTTCTTACAAACGATGGCGACCTGACCGAACGCATGCTCCACCCTTCGCAGGAGGTGGACAAGATGTATTTGGCACGCGTGAGCAACCAAGTAACAGAGCTGGAAGCCAGAAGGCTGGAAGCAGGCGTGATGGTGGACGGCAAAAGAACCTCGCGTGCCAAGGTAAAGCTATTGAGCGTGAAGCTGCTCTATACCGACCTGCTCATTACCATTCACGAGGGCAGAAACCGTCAGGTGCGAAAAATGCTGGAGCAGGTGGGGCATCAGGTGGTTATGCTAAGGCGTGTGCGTTTTGGCCCGCTCAAGCTTGGCGAGCTGCCGCGCGGCATGTGGCGCGAGCTAACCATTGAAGAATTGGAGGCGCTAAAGAAGTACCTATGAGCGCTTTTGAACATTGGGAACAGCAAAAGGAGCCGCTTCGTTTGGCACTTAAGGAGCAAAGTGACATGGCAGGCGTGGTATATGCTTTGCGGCATGCGTTGCTTCAAGTAGAGCAGAACACCTTGGCAGAGCTGTCAGACGATGTGCTTCGCCAGCAAATCGGCGTGCTTTTTGGCAATCTCAAAACCTCCGTTGGCTTGCTACAAGCCAATGTGATTACAAAGGCATGGGTGCCGCAGGTTCAAAAAAAGGAGAGGGCTGGCAAAGCCAAGCGAACGCTTTGGCTGATTGCGGCGCTTGTACAAGGTGCCTTGGGGCTGTTTTGCGCCCTCAAGGGCTTTGAGCTTGGCTGGATCGCGGCGCTTGCGGTGCTTGTGATGAGCGGCCTTGCCATGGCTCAAGATCATACCCAAAAGCCTTCCAGCACTTTTCATGAAGATGAGCTTCGCATTACCCTGCGCCCCAATGAGGACAACCTTCTTTCTGTACTGGATGCACAGCTTCGCGCGGTGGATCGCTGTACGAATGATTTTTCCTATTTGAACGAACAGCTTCGCGGCGGTGCGGAATGTGCGGATATGCCAACCCTCGCACGCTTTGCCGACCTTTTGGAGGCGCTGTATGAATGCGACGAGGAAGCGCGTGCCCCTGCCGAGGAAGCCGCAAAACAAATGCTTGCAAACATGGGCTTGCGTGCGCTGGATTATAACGAGGAAAGCAGAAGGCTTTTTACCGCGCTTCCCAGCAAATCAGAAACGCGCACGCTGTCGCCAGCAATCGTGTCTGCGCAGGATGAAAAATTGCTGTATCGCGGAACGGCGGCTGTTAAGATGGATGTGGCATGATCCAACCAAGGAGTAAGTATGCGTTATATTGGCTTTGATATGGGCGATGGTGAAAGCGCTGTTGCCGCATTTGAACAGGGCTCGGGCATTGAGCCGAAAATTCTGCCGCTATGCGGTGTGCGCAGTCTGTTAAGTGCAGTGGGCATGGTGGGCGGCGAAATTGTGATCGGCGAGCGTGCATACACCGATGCGCTCGCGGATGGCCTTAGCGTGCGCTTTAAAAGCCGATTTACCTATGATACCGCCAGCTATGAGGATGTGGTTCGCTTTGTGCGGGGCATTTTGCATGAGCTGGCAGATACAGCCGTACTAAAGAGCGAGGATCGCTTTGTGGTGGGCTGTCCAGCAGGCTGGAATACCGCGTGCCGCAATCGATACCGCGATTTGCTCATGCGTGCGGGCGTGCAAAATCCACAGGTGATTTCCGAATCTCGCGCGGCTTTTTTGTATGCCAAATATGCAAAAACAGTCGCCTTGAATGTGGATTTGCTGAATCAAAGCGCTTTGGTTGTGGACATCGGCAGTTCAACGCTGGATTTTGCCTATATCGTGGACGGGCGCGAAACGGGCGTGGGCACCTTTGGAGAGATCCAACTAGGCGGCGGACTGCTGGACGAAGAGCTTTTGCGCCGCAGTGTACAAAAGAGCCGCGATCAAGAAACCATACAGCGTGTGTTTCAAGAAAGCAAAAGCTGGTACAGCTATTGCGAAATAGAGGCACGCCGCGTGAAGGAAGAGTTTTTCACCCGCGTGATAGACGACCCGTCCGCCTGTGTTAAAAAACAATTGCGGCTGTGCTACGATGGGGTGCAGAAGCTCACGCTGACGCTGGACGCAAGCGTTGCGGCTTCGCTCGTGAATGATCCCCTGCCAACCTTGAGCGGGCAAAGCTTTTCACAAGCGGTGGAGGCCGCACTTGCGAATGCGGCACGCGTTACGGCTGACCATCCCCCTCAATTGGTACTGCTCACAGGCGGCGCATCTCGCATGGGCTTTTTCAGGGAGCTTTGCCGTGAAGCTTTTCAATCTGCGGCGGTGGTCTGCTGCCCAGAGCCTGAGTTTTCCATTGCCAAGGGGCTTGCCTATGCGGGCTGGATTGATGATAACCTGCGTGCCTTCAGGCAAACCATTCAGGATGAAATTACAGATGAGCGAGTGAGCGAGCTTGCCAAGGACGCTTTGCCGCAGTTGATTCCAGCAGTGGCCAGTACGCTTGTGGAGCTGTTGATTAACGAAGCGGCGCTTCCCATAGCACAGCAATGGAAATGCGGCGGCATTCAAACCCTGCGGGAAATGAACGAGCAAATGCAAAACCGTATATCGCGCGTATTGGATTCGCCCCTTGCACAAGAGGCACTGGCTCCTGCGGTGGCGCTGTGGCTTACGGTGCTCAACCAAAAACTGCAAGCGCTTGTAGATCCTATTTGCGACCGTTACGATGTGCCGCGCCGTCAAATGGTGCTGAACCTTACGGCGGGCAATGCGGGCAATGTGACCCTCAACACCAAGGAATTGTTGGGTTTTCCCTTTATTGCTGCCATGATGGGCATGGTGGTATCGGTACTATCGGGACTGCTGTGCGGCGGGGGCGGCATTGCTTTGATTGCTACGGGCTTGCCCGGCTTTTTGGCGGGCCTGTTCATTGGCGCGGTGGTTTCCCTCTTTGGCTGGGGCGCTATTTCTTCCGCACTGCTCAATGCAAACATTCCCGTGCTCATGCGGCATATCAACCTTGAAAAGCGCTTAAAGAGTGCAAAGGTAACGGGGGAGTTGTGCGAAAAGCTCAAAAATGAGCTATCCGCCGCAGATAGCCCATTTCAAACACAGCTTGTGCAGGGGTTTACAAAATCCTTTCGGGGGTATCTGTTCAGCGTGGCGCAGGCGGCAGAAATACCGATTGAGTAAAACCCTGCCAATGACAGCCGTTGATTAACTGCGCCGCAAGTGCGGTAAGCCCTGCCAGATCCTCTTCATCAAAACGCGCAGGGATTGGGCTGTCCGCATCCAGTACGCCAAGCAAGCGCCCTTCGTGCACAAGGGGAATTACCAGCTCGCTCATGGATTGTGCATCGCATGCTATGTGTCCTGCAAAGGCGTGTACATCGGGAACAAGCTGAGGCTTCTTGGTTGCGGCGGCTGTGCCGCATACGCCGCGCCCCATGGGAATGCGGATGCATGCGGGTTTTCCCTGAAAAGGCCCCAACAGCAGCTCGTCGTTTTTGAACAGGTAAAAGCCCACCCAATTTACATCGGGCAGTGCGTAGAAGAGCAAAGCGCTCATGTTGGCCATGTTGGGCAGTGGCTCAGGCTCATTTTCCATCAGCGAGCAGAGCTGGGCATAGAGCAGGCGGTATAGCCCTTGCTTATCCGTGAGGCCGTTCAGCGGTTCTAATTCGTGCATCCAAAGCACCTCCAATGGCTGTTATGCATCACAGTATAGCACAAAGAAGCGGTTTCGTCACAGCGGATCTGGGGTAAATGTCAAAGGCTTCGTACCCTAATGAAGATAGAATTCGGAGGAATGAACATGTCTGCAACCATTGATCCTGTATCCCTGTTTTCCATCAGCTACGGCCTGTACGTACTTACTGCCAAGGAGGGCGAGCGTGATTGCGGCTGTATCATCAACACGGCTTCCCAAATCACCGAAAAGCCTATGCGCATCAGCGTGTGCGTCAACAAGCAAAACCTTACCTGCGAGATCATTCAAAAAACGGGGCTCTTTAACGTAAGCGTGCTTACACAATCCGTTCCCTTCTCCGTTTTTGAACATTTCGGATTTCAAAGCGGGCGCAATGTGGACAAGTTTGCAGGAAGAGCTGATCCGCAAAGCGAAAATGGCTTGCGCTATCTTGCAAACAGCTGCAACGCCGTGCTTTCGGGCAAAGTGGCGGATGCGCTGGATTATGGCACGCATATGCTGTTTGTGGCAGAGCTTACGGAGGCGGTGAAGCTTTCCAGCGAGCCATCGCTTACCTACGCCTATTACTTTGAGCATGTAAAGCCCAAACCCCAGCCCAAGCCCAAGCGCGGCTTTGTATGCAAAATTTGCGGCTATTTTTACGAAGGCGACACCCTTCCGCCTGATTTTATTTGCCCGCTTTGCAAGCACGGCGCGGAGGATTTTGAACCCGTGGGGTTTTAGACAATGAGTAGGGTGACAAAAGCACATTTTCACCTTGTTGTGTACCACCCATTGTGCTAGTTTCCTTTTCATTGTACAATGGGTGGTACTGAATTCTACTAAAATGTGCTTTTGGCATCCGTATCAGACAATATGAATCAGCAAAACAAAAAGCACATTTTTTCAAATGTGCTTTTTGTTTTGCAAAGTCTGGCTATAGCCTGCGGTGAGCGATTGCCTGAGCAGACTTGATTTTGTTTTCGGTTGCCTGATCGCCCATGTGGCGGATTGTTTCCGAATATAACAAAGCAATAATAAACAGCTGCGCGGTCATAGAGGCTATGGAGCCCCCCTGAATAGGGCCTTCTGCCGCACCGCATGGCAGCAGCACATCCGCATACTCTCTGGCGGGGGTTTGAAGAAAATTGGTAACGAATACGGTGGAAGCACCGGCTTCGTGTGCCATCTGCACAATCTTGATACAGTCAACCGTAACGCCTGAATTGCAAAATACAATGGCTAAGCTATCTGGCCAGAGCAGGGAGGCAGAGGTAAGCTGCATGTGTGCGTCGCCAACATAGGATATGTTGGGCAGTACACGAATCAAACGATTTTGCAAAAGCCGAGCCGCTATGCCTGAATTTCCAAAACCGAACAGATGAATGCTGTCCGCCTTTAGCATCAGCTCCACCGTGCGAGCCACAGCCGCATAATCCAATATGGCTACAGCATCTGAAACGGTATCGGTTAACAAAGCCGATACCTGCGCCACCACCTCACGCAGGTCTTGAGATGCGGCAATGTTGACGTTGTTGCGGCTGTCAAGCACCTCGTTAATGTGCAGGCTGAGCGCCAAAGAAAGCTTGAAGCTTTGGTACCCATCCAAAGCCATGGAGCGGCAAAAACGAAAAACCGTGGTATCACCCACTTCACAGTGACTGGCCAAGTCGTTGATGGTCATCTTTACAACGTCCTGAGGCGCAGAAAAAACAAAGTCGGCTACTTTTTTTTCCAGTTTCGTAAGGCTCGGATAGACCAAATGCATTTTCATCAGCAGATTATCTTGCGGCATGGGCAGTCATCCTCTCTATACAAGTTCATTATACAAAAAATTTTGCATAAAATCAATAATAAAAGATTTTTCTTTTATGATAAAAAATAATTCTTTTATTCTATTGTTTTTTATCAATCCATCTGTTATAATCATCGTAATGAAGGCTCGGATGCAATGGTATAGGAAAGGGGTGTAGTTCATGCGCAGGCAGGTTCCCCGCAAGCCCCTGACGCTAAAGCGGCTCAAAAACCAAGTGCTCAACTTGGTGCTCAACCCATTCAACGTAATCGTTCTTATTTCACTGGTGGTACTCATTTCTTTGGTGGCTGTGCCGCTGGTGGACGTTTTGGAAACCACCTTTACACTGGCAAAGGCGGAAGCAAGGCGCACAGGGGGTCAGGTGGGCTCCTTTACATTGTACTACTGGCAGCACCTGTTTACGAGCAACCTGTCATTGGCTATGCTTTGGCGGCCATTGGTGCATTCCTTGATTATTTCGTTTTTTACCTGCCTGATTGCGGTTCCCTTTGGCAGTATACTGGCATGGCTCATGGTGCGCAGTGATTTGCCTGGCAAAAAAATATTGTCCATGCTGATTATTGTTCCTTATATGATTCCTTCCTGGTGTAAATCTATGGCTTGGCTTTCGGTGTTCCGCAACTCACGCGGCGGCTCTCCCGGCTTTTTGGAGGGCTTGGGGCTTGCCATACCTGATTGGCTGGCTTATGGCCCCGTGGCCATTATCATGGTGATGGTTTTGCACTATTATGCCTATTCCTACATTATGGTGAGCGGCACCCTGCGCAGTATCAACAGCGAGCTGGAGGAAATGGGCGAAATTCAAGGCGCCAACAAAGTACAGATTATCAAAAGCATTACGCTCCCGTTGGTGCTGCCCGCTGTGCTTTCAGGCCTGATTATGACGCTTAGCAAAACCTTGGGCGCTTATGGCGTGCCCGCGAACCTTGGGCTTCGCATAGGCTACTACACGCTGTCCACCCGCATGTACGACGCTTTGGGGGCTGGCACAAAGGGCGTGGGCTATGCCATGGCACTGCTCATGGTGTTTATGGCTTCGGGCTGTATTTTTGCCAATCGCCTGTTGACTGGCAACCGAAAATCCTATGCCACCATCGGCGGCAAAGGCTCGCGCAGTAACCTGCTTCGCTTAGGCACGGCAAGGCTGCCTTTAACGGCGCTCCTGTGCGTGTTCCTGTTTGTTGCGCTGTTTGTACCCATGATGATTTTGGCGCTGGAAAGCTTTCAGGTGACCACAGGCGGCGGATATGGTCTTGATAACCTGACGCTTTACAACTGGATTGGCAATTTGGCGGATGCACCTAAAAACGTCAATTTCCCAGGGATCTTTAAAAATCCCGATTTCACCAAATCCCTGTGGAACACGGTGCGGCTGACGGTGATTAGTTCCTTGATTACAGCATTCTTCGGTCAGTTCTTTGGCTATGTCAGCACCCGAGGAAGGGGGCGCTGGTACGGCACATTGGTGGAGCAGCTGGTGTTTGTACCCTACCTCATCCCCAGTGTGGCTTTTGGCGCAATCTTCTTGGGCATGTTTAGCGTGCCGCATGGCTTCATCCCATCGTTGTACGGTACCTTTGCGCTGGTGGTGCTGGTGAGCGTGGTCAAGCATTTTCCTTTTGCGGCACGCTCTGGCATGGCGAATATGATGCAGATTAGCACCGAGCTAGAGGAGGCGGCAGACATAGCAGGCGCTAGCTTCTGGCAACGCATTACCAGAATTGTGATGCCGCTTTCCAAAAACGGCTTTTTAAGCGGCATGATGCTGGTGTTTATTACAATTGCAAAGGAATTGGACGTTATTGCTTTGCTGATGACCCCTGGCACGCGCACGCTGTCCTACTTGGCTTTTGTATACTCGGCAGATGCTTTGCCCCAAATGGCGGATGCAATTTCCATTTGCATGGTGGTATTTATCATGCTGTCTTACTTCATTGCCAACAAAGTATTCCGCGCTGATATTTCCAAGAGCATGGGCTGATTAGAAAGGATGGCGAAACCAGTGAGCCGCATCGAATTAAAAAGCATTGATAAATTTTATGGGAATAACCATGTACTAAAGAATTTAGACCTGACCATAGAGGACGGAGATTTTATGACCCTGCTGGGTCCGTCTGGCTGTGGCAAAACCACTACGCTTCGAATCATTTCTGGTTTGGAAAAGCCGCAAAACGGGACAATGACCATGGATGGTCAAAAGGTGATTGACTGCAACGAGGCTTTTTTCATGGAACCAGGCAAGCGGGAGCTGAATTTGGTGTTTCAGAGCTATGCGCTGTGGCCGCATATGACTGTGTTTGACAACGTGGCTTTTGGGCTTAAAATCAAAAAAATGCAAAAGGAAGACATCAAAAAAAGCGTGATGGAATCCCTCGAAAAAATGCGCATTTCCCAATATGCGGATCGTTACCCAAGCGAGCTTAGCGGAGGTCAACAGCAGCGTGTGGCAATGGCGCGTGCCATTGCCAGCAAAGCCAAGCTGTTATTATTAGACGAACCGCTTTCCAACTTGGACGCTAAATTGCGTATTGACATGCGCGCAGAGCTCAAACGCCTGCATTGCGAGCTGGGCACCACCATTATTTACGTAACGCATGACCAAATTGAAGCCATGACCATGTCCACCAAAATTGCCCTGTTTTCAGCAGGCGAGCTGATTCAAGTGGCAAAGCCTCTTGATTTGTACATGAACCCGATTAACCTCATGGCGGCGGATTTCATTGGCAACCCCCGCATCAACATGATTAACGGCCACGCCGAGGTAAACAATGAGGGGATGAAGGTAAAGTGCAGTCTTGGCGAATTTACCTTTCCCCGCAAGGAGCTCACCGAGGCGGTGCCCGCAGATCACTTTGACTGCGTTATTGGTCTGCGGCCAGAGCAGATGACCTTGGATACAGAGCCAATGGACGGGGGCATTTCTGCCACAGTGTACGCGGATCAGCCTGCTGGCTCTGAAACGCTGGTTACCATTGTCTGCGGTCAGGATGAGTTCTTGATTAAGCAAATAGGCATACAGCAGTACAGCATCAATCAAACGGTGTACCTGCGCGTAAACCCCGACAAAATGAATGTGTATGCCCAAGAAAGCAAACGGCTGGTGAAGCTGGCCATTTAGGGATGTGAACGCCAGCGGAAAGCTGGTAGAAATATCACAGAGCATGAAAGGAGATTCCCATGAAAAAAACACTGTCACTCCTTGCGGCGTTGGTACTTATCCTTTGTCCGCTCACCTCCCTTGCAGAGCAGATGCAGACCTTGCCCTCCGGCTTAAAGGTGAACCCGGGCGTAGCCATTGCAGACCCATCCTACAACAGCATGACCCCTGAGGAGCTCTACGAGCTGGCCAAGGCCGAGAAAGGCAGCATTGTTATTTACAGTGAAACCAGCAAAATGTCCAAAGCCGCCGATAAGTTCATGGCCGAGTACCCAGAGCTAAAGGTGGAAAACTACACCCTCACCCCTGCCGAAATTCAGGAAAAGTTTGCTACGGAACAAGAAACCGGCAATATCTCCGCTGATATTTTGGCTGTAAACGATGCCGCCGCAACCATCTATATTGAATGGTACCCTGAAAATTATGTGCAGGCCTACTATCCCGATGCGGTGGTCAAGCATATCCCCGAGCAAAAGCTGGCGGATGCCGCCCCCTTGTATGAGGCGCTCAACATTTGGTTCTACAACACAAAGCAGTTCCCAGACGGCGCTCCCATTACCAACTGGTGGGACATTATTGAGCTAGACGAAGCAAACGTACAGAAGTACAAAATTTTCTGCAAAAATATTTCTGCTGACACCTCCTATATGGCTTTCTATGCCAACTTGGCCTGCTATAGCGCAGAATTGGAGCAGGCTTATCAGGAAAAGTACGGCAAACCCCTTGAGTACACTTATGATGCCACCATTATACCGGTACCGGAGAAGAACGCGGCCTTTGAATTTCTGTACCGCTTAGCACAGCTGGAGGTGGGTTTCATTGCTGACGGCGATGAGATTGTACAGGCAGTAGCCGAGGCAACGGAGCCTGCTTTGGGCTTTGCCACCGCCAACAAATTGGATCAGCGTGATGAAAACCAGTGGCCATTGGCATGGGTTACCAAAATGAAGCCCTATGCATCCCTATCCAATCCCAAAAACCTATATCTGGTTTCAAAGACTGACAATCCTGCCGGCTCCCGACTGTTTATGTACTACCTCATGGGCGGCACCAATGCAGACACTGCGGCCTTGAAAACCTTTAGCCGCTTAGGCTGTTGGTTCATGCGTGATGATTATAAGGATACGCAGAATGAACTGACGCTTAACGATATTGACATTGTACCGCTCAAATCTGCCGAAGTATACAGCACCTATTTGGATGTGAACGATTTCTGGATCTATTGGAGCGATGTATTCGCCAAGTAAGCAAATATAACGGCGAGGAGGAAGAACCATGCACCAGACAGAGGAAAAAAAGCATAGCTTTCGGGATTTGTTTATCATGATCGAAAATGGAAAACCCAAAAATACGTTTTTGCTGTACTCCTTTGCGCTCAGCTTCTTCTTTCTCGCCGTGTATGCCTTTGCTTACATACTGCTGGCAAAGCCTGTGGAACTGGTATTTCAACGCATTTCTATGAACCTTGCGGCATGGATGGAAGCGTTTCTGCCTGCGGTGGCTGGTACGGCGCTTTGTGCTTTGTGCCAGCTGATTGCTAAGGATAAACGTTTGGCCGTCGCCGCTTTTGTTTGGCTTGGTTTATACACGGTTGTCTTTTTTCTGATTGCGCTGTGCAGCTTTGGCGCTGAAGATTTATTTTTGTTTTTTAACTTATTTTCGCAATTGACGGTGTTTCCGCTGTTATTGGGCGGCGGATTGACCTGCTGGGTTGCGATCCGTGCCATGCGTAAAAAGAGGGAAGAATAGCAGTGCTGATACCAGCAGGGAGGATGAATGGAATGAAAGAAATCAAGGAGCGCGGAGGACGATCCTTGGCTATGGCAGTGGAAGCGGCTTATGCCCGAGGCGCCGGAGATTATGCTATGCCCCCGCTGGTTGCTCAAAAGCACAACGGCACCTTTCCCGGTAAAATTCAGGATGGGGATTCGGTCGTTTTTTGCTGCCGACGCGGGGAAAGGGAAATTGAACTCACTGAAATGTTTACAGATCCGACGTTTTCAGCCGTGGAAAGAAAACCCCTGCAGGATCTTTTTTTTGTTACCCTGACGCTCTACCACGAAAAGTTCCGCGATTTATCTGTGGCTTTTCAGCCGCAAAGGCTGGAGGATACCTTGGCTCAAGCTGTGAGCCAAGCAGGCAAGACACAATTTCACTGTGCCGAATCTGAAAAGTTTGCCCATATTACTTTTTTCCTAAACGGCGGCAATCATCAGCCCGTGACGGGGGAAACGGATGTATGTATTCCCACGGTAAAGGGCATTCCCTTTGAAAAACAACCTGCCATGCGCATATACGACGTAACGGAGGCGGTGGTGGATGCCCTTGATCAATATGACTTGATCGCTGTGAATTTTGCAAATGGAGATGTGATTGGTCATACCGCCAGCTGTTCTGCCAAGCTTGAAACCGCGCGGCACATCAGCCAATGCTTGAAGCGCCTGACGGATGAAGCAAAAAAGCATGGCTATGTTACGCTGGTAACGGCAGACCACGGCAACCTGGAACGCATGCTTACGCCCAAAGGCACACCAGATGTTGCCCATACCACAAACCCCGTGCCGTTTGTGCTGATTGATTCGCAAACAAATGCTTCCGTGAAGCTAAAGGATGGGTTGTCCTTAAGCAGCGTGGCACCCACGATATTACAAATCATGGGCATTGAAAAGCCTGACACCATGACGGCGGAAAGCCTTCTGACCGCACCGCTTTCAAGCGAGGGGCGCAAGGCGGTACTGGTGATTTTAGATGGCTGGGGCATGGGGGAGCAGGATGAAACCAACCCCATTTATTTGGGTGAAACCGAACCATGGAAAACCCTGCTTAGCGCTCATCCGCATACATTGCTGAGCGCCTGCGGAACGCATGTGGGTCTGGGAACAGGCAAGCCGGGCAATTCTGAGGCTGGGCATATGAATTTGGGCGCAGGGCGCATGGTACCGCAGGATGATCAAAGGCTGGAGGCTTCCATGGGGGACGGCTCCTTTGAACAAAATCCTGTGTTCCTAGAGGCCATTGCCAATGCGAAGCGGCATAACAAAGCGCTTCATTTGATTTCCTACCTATCACATAAATCCTCCCATGGGGAAATTGGATATGCGCTCAAGCTCTGCGCCATGGCAAGAGAGCTTGAGCAGGTTTATCTCCATGTGATATTTGATGGCCGAAGCACCGAAAGCGGCAGTGCCCCCGCCATGCTTAGAGAGCTGGATGAGGCACTGTGTGAAATTGGTCAAGGGATGATTGTGGACGGCATTGGCCGCGGCTATGTGCTTGACCGTGATCACAATTGGGAAAAGGTGAAACAGGGGTATGATGCCATGGTGCTTGGCGCTGGAATGCCCTATGAATTAGGTGAATAACAAAACGCCATGCCGCTACGGATAGAGCGGCATGGCGTTTTGGCCGCTATGGCATAGCGGCGTTTGAGCTGCATTCGTTTCTTTCAGCATAGGTGGGTCTGGGGTCGGTTCTGATGGTACAATGGGTGGTACTGCATACTACTAAAATGGGCTATTCGTACCATTGATTGGACAG
>JAVXND010000039.1:0-24857 GCA_036645955.1 Clostridia bacterium
TGACCATTGGCGAAACGGTTGCCGATCTTGGCGGGTTCTCCTGCATGCTGGAAATGGCGAAGGGCTACGAAAATTTCGATTACGAGCTGTTCTTTAAAACCTATGCGCGCGTGTGGCCGCAGCAGGCACCTGTGGAGATGCAGGAAATGCAGCTTCAGGACGTGCATGCACCGGGCTATCTGCGCACAAACGTAACCGTGCAGCAGTTCCAAGAGTTCTACGATACGTTTGGCATAACGCCGAACGATGGGATGTATCTCGCACCCGAACAACGGCTGTCCGTTTGGTAAAAGCAAAAATGCATTGCAGAGCAGTAAACCCAATGTAATCATGGGTTTACTGCTCTGCTTTTTGAATCAAGTGCCGAAAACGGGTCGTGTCGAAACCCTTCCCGCCGCAAAACTTGTTCATCGTACAATATCGCATTTTAGAACTAGTGATTGACGTTTTCGCCTCATCCGTGTATAATAAGGTTTACACAAAGGAGAATACGACATGAGCGCATATGCCTTACTACGCCAATCCATTCCCCGACTTTCGGCAACAGAGAAGCGCATTGCAGAATACATCCTCCAAAACAGCCGCGAGCTGCCGCAAACCACCATCAGCACCGTTGCGGAGGCCTGCCAAACCGGCAAATCCATGGTGGTACAGCTTTGCAAAAAGGTCGGCTTCAAGGGCTATAAGGATTTGTGCAGCAGCCTGTGCGTAGAGCAGGCGCTTCACGAGCAGGAACAGCCCTCCGTCTACGATGACATTCATCCGGGCATCCCCATTGCACAGCTTTGCAAGCTCACCGTACAAGAGGAGCTTCGCTCCATAGGCGATACGGGCGAGCTTTGTGATTTGGAAGCGATCGCGCAAGCCGTCAAGGCACTTTCAGGCGCAGACCGCATTTGTCTTTTTGGCGTGGGCAGCAGTGCGGTGGTGGCGTTGGATATGTATAACAAGCTCTCCCGCATTGGTCTGAACGTTCGTTTTTCGCAGGATACGCACTGCCAGCTGTTGGAAACCGCAGGGCTTACGCCCGACAGCGTTGCCATGATTTTTTCCTACAACGGCTGTACACAGGATATGCTTGATGCGTGCCGCCTTGCGCACGAATACCAGGCAACCGTCATCAGCATGACGCGTTACGGTCACAACCCCATCAGCGACGAGGCGGACATTCGCCTGTGCGTAGCCAGCAACGAATCCCTCATGCGCATCAGCGCCATGAGCTCCAGGCTCAGCATGCTCACCATGGTGGATATTTTGTTCACCTGCTTGGCCAGCAGTATGCATAACAGCATTCAAACCTATCTCCGCCGCGCAACGAGCATTGCCGCGCGTGGACGAAAATAGCCGTTTACCCACCCGCAGGGCGCACACAGCCGCCGCAGTCCCTTCGCCCATCGCCGCGTTGCGGCGTTCCCACCTAAAAAAGCAACAGACGGCTTGTCTATTGTTTTTGTTGTTTCCCCTCGCAAGGATTCCCAAATTTTACAAGGAGGACGAAATTCTATGAAGAAACTGCTATCCCTCGTTCTGACCGTGGCCATGCTCCTGTCGATGGGTTCCCTCGCGGCTGTAGCAGAAGCAGAAAAACCAACCGCTATCAAGCTGTACTATTCCGATAACGCCACCCTGCCCTTCCAAGAGGATTGGCTGACCGTCAAAACCATTGAAGAGCGCTTCAATGTAGATCTGCAATTTGAAGTGATCCCGATTGCCGATTATCAAACCAAGGTTTCCTTAGCGCTCAATACCGGCACCAACGTGCCCGATGTGATTTTGTACCAAAGCACCAAGGGTGAAAACGGCTCCTTGGCGCTCAACGGCGCACTCGTGCCTGTGAGCGATTATGCGGATTGGACGCCCAATTGGAACGCCCGCGTAGAAGAATTCGGACTGCAGGATGCAGTAAAACAGCTCAATCTAGGCGACGGCAAGCGCTACTACCTGCCTGGCCTGTTTGACATTCCCTTCTACGACGGCGGACTCATCCTGCGTGAGGATTTTCTGACCGCCAAGGGTCTCAAAGCGCCCACCACCTATGATGACCTTTATGAAATTCTCAAGGCTTACAAGGCGGATTATCCCGAATCCTACCCGCTGACCATTTTGGCCGCCCCCCGCGTTCTCTATCGTATGACCATGCCTGCATTTGGCTTGTCCATCGGCAAGAACGCCTCCTCTGGCTCCAGCGTCCTGAGCTGGGATTACACCAACAAAACCTACTTCCCCGCCGCCATCAGCGAGGAATACAAGGTGTTTCTTACGTACTTTGCCAAGCTGTATGCGGAAGGCCTGCTAGACCCCGAAATGGCTGAACCCATCGATGGCGATATGTGGAGCACAAAGCTTGCCACAGGCGCTTCCATGGCCACCTATGCCTATTATGACCAAATTGGCGGCGTTACAGGCGCAAGCGAAATTGAAGGCTTCAAGCTCAACATGTACCCCGCATTGGCAGGCCCCGCAGGTGCACATCACCAAGCCAAGAGCCCCACGGCTGCCGGCGTGATGTTCCCCGCCGCCACCGCCAAGCGTGCGGACTTTGAACAGGTTGTGCGCAAGATTGACGAATGCTTCTTCTCCGAGGAAGCGGCAAAAATCTGGTGCTTAGGCGTAGAAGGTGTTACCTACACCGAAAAAGACGGCATCGTCACCTTTGCTGACGATGTGCTTGCTTCGCCCGACGGTATTTACAAGACCCTGCAAACCAAATATGGCTGCGGCTCTGACGTAACCCAGATGGTTTGGTACAACGCCCGTGAAATGACCAAGTATGACGAGAACTACGCCGCCATCAACGCCACCGTTGCCTCCATGGATCAGGTCATTCAGGCCGTGCCGCCCTCTCCGTTGTTTGACGATTTAACCGCTGAGGACGCAGGCCTCTTGCAGACCCCCCTAGCCGATGCACTTGAAGTTTGGACCGATGCGTTCCTCACCGGCAAAAAGAGCCTGGAAACCGATTGGGACGCTTATGTAGCCGAAATGAAGAGCAAGGGCATTGAGGACTTCTGCAAGCTCTACAACGACAATATGGCAAAATAGGCGGTGTCGAAAAAGCTCTTGCGATCTTTTCCGACAGGTTGCGGGTATGTTTTAGGCAGAGCCTAAAACTGCCCGCCCACCCGGCAAAGCCGGGCGATACGAATACAGTCAGAGGGCGTTCGCGCCCTCCGACACCTCCCTGACTTGTAATCCTGTTACTATCCGATAACCTTGTCGTGCAATCCTGGTACGATCCGTTATCCCTGTAGGGACACCATATATGGTGTCCGCCCGGTTTGCGTTGTACCACTGTGGCAAACAACTCTCAACCATATTTTTGCAAACATCACGGGGCGGCGTCACGGATTCCCGTGGCGCCGCATTTGCAACGTTGCACAACGGTCGCCTTCGCTATACACCGTTCCGCGTCCGCAACCCCCGCGCTCTCTGCCATGCACTGTTACGCGTCCGCAACCCCCACACTCTTCGCTATACACCGTTACGCATCCGCAACCGCCGTACCCTCCATCCCCCGCGATTTTCCACAACCGTAAGGAGGTGTCCCAATGCGCCAGCGTTCCAATTTGCGCAAAGAATCCTTCGGCAGTCATTTTCGACGCTATTGGCAGCTCTATGCTATGCTGCTGCTGCCTGTTATTTATTTTATCATTTTCAAGTATATTCCCATGCTTGGAAACGTGCTGGCCTTTCGCCGCTATCGCCCTGCCATGGGGCCTTACGGCACCGAATGGGTCGGGTTTCGCTATTTTGAAAAGTTCATGAGCGATCCGTCCTTTTGGCGAGCTTTTTCAAACACAATCGTTCTTTCTGTTTTAAACCTCGTGATCAACTTTCCCCTGCCCATTATTTTCGCCATTATGCTAAACGAGGTTCGGCATGTGCGCTTTAAAAAGCTGGTGCAAACCGTTTCTTATATGCCCCGCTTTATTTCCACCGTGGTGGTCATCGCCATCATGACGGAGGTGCTCTCCCCCTCTAGCGGATTGCTCAACATGTTTTTGCAAAAATTCGGCATAAAGCCGATTTACTTTATGAACGAGCCGCAATACTTCCGTGCACTCTATATCTTCACCGATTCTTGGCAGTTTACAGGCTGGACGGCCATTATCTATTTGGCCGCCATCACAGGCATTTCAAGCGACCTGTTTGAAGCCGCCACCATCGACGGCGCATCCCGCTTTCAGCAGGTGCGCTATGTTACCATTCCCTCCATTATGCCCACCATTATGGTCATGTTCATATTGAGCGTTGGCCGCCTGCTGTCGCTTGGGTTTGAAAAGGTGCTGCTCATGTACACCCCTTCTAACTCCGTGGTGTCCGATATTTTGGATACCTTGGTCTACCGCGTTGGTCTTGCCAACCAAAACTATTCCTACGCTACGGCCATCGGGCTGTTCAGCGGCTTAATCGGCGTGGTTTTGGTCACTGGCAGCAATGCCTTGAGCCGCAAGCTCACGGGCGATAGCATTTATTAAGGGGGTGCGTACATGAACAAGCGTTATCGAAGCCTTGGCAGCACCGTCATGGATATTGTCATTTATGCTGTGATGATTTTTGTGCTGTTGATTTGTCTGGTGCCATTCGTTTACATGCTGGCGCTGTCCCTGTCCGATCCCAAGGAGATCATCAACGGCAAGGTTACGTTTTTTCCCGTTGGTTGGAATGTGGACGCCTACAAGCAAATTTTTAATTACCCCAACTTCTTCCGCGCCTATGGCAACACCATTTTTTATACCGTGGCAGGCACCGCCATATCCTTGGTCATGACCTGCCTGTTCGCCTATCCGCTGTCCAAAACCTTTTTGCGCGGTCAGCGCTTCTTTATGAAGCTGGTGGTCATCAGCATGTTTTTTACAGGCGGGCTCATTCCCAATTACCTGCTGATTTCCAACCTGCGCATCACAGGCACCATATGGGCCATGCTGCTGCCCTTTGCCATCAACCAATTCAATTTGATCATCCTTGTGAACTTTTTCAAAACCCTGCCTGTGGAAATTGAAGAAGCCGCGCTCATTGACGGTCTGAACTATTTTGGCATACTACTGCGAATGGTTGTGCCGCTTTCCACTGCCGCGCTTGCCACGGTGGGGCTGTACACCGCCGTTTTCTTCTGGAACGATTGGTTCAACGGCTTGATTTACCTAAATACCGCGCAATACCCCGTGATGCTGTTTTTGCGCAACATTGTCAACGGCACCTCCATGTTGGGGGATGCGGCAGGCTCGGCGGACAAATCCACCATTGCCATATCCATCAAGAGCGCGGTAATCATTACCTCCACCTTGCCCATCATCATTTTATACCCCTTCCTGCAAAAGTACTTTGTCAAGGGGCTTACCGTTGGGTCGGTCAAGGGCTGATAGCCCTGCGCTTTAAAAGCTGATTTTGCCCAAAACTGCGGCATGCCTTGCGCCCGTTGCGGTTGGCGCATTGTTGCAAATGCCGTGAAGACACTCGTTGGCCAAAATGGCAAAGGCAACCGCTTCCTTGGCGTTGCTGTCAAGCCCCATGGCCTCATTGGTCATCACACGCACATCGGGCAGGCAATCCGCAATGCCGTGCATGAGCACGGGGTTTTGACTGCCTCCGCCGCCCACAATCAAGCGTTTGGGACGCATGCCCGCACGCTCCACCCCCAGACGGATGCTTTCCGCCGTAAAGCGGGTGGCGGTGGCCAGCGCATCCACCGGCGTTAGCCCAAGCTTCTCCGCTTGTGCCAGCAGGCGCTCCACATAGGCTTTGCCGTAGCGCTCACGCCCCGTGGTTTTGGGCGGCTTTTGTGCCAAATAAGGGTCGTCCAGCAAAAAGCCCAACAGCGCAGGGCTGATTTGACCGCTTTGCGCCAGCCTGCCCTCCGCGTCATAATGCTGCCTGCCCTGTGTGATGTGCTCCGCAAGCGCATCCATGACCATGTTGCCGGGGCCTGTGTCAAATGCAAAGGTGTCATCCAGCGCTCCCCCCTTGGGCAGCACCGTCAAATTGCCTATGCCGCCTATGTTTTGGAGCGCCACTGTTTCCCGCTCACTGCGGTATAACAGATACTCCGTATAGGGCACCAGCGGCGCACCCAAACCGCCAGCCGCCATATCCCGCACGCGGAAATCGCTCACCACGGGACAGCCCAGCGCTTCGCTGATCAGCGACGGTTCCCCCAATTGAAGCGTGGCACGCAGCTGCATGCCCAAATAGCTTTCCGCCTCTGGAATGTGGTAGAGCGTTTGCCCATGACTGCCCACAAAATCCACCGCGCTTGGCTCCACCCCCGCTTGCTCGCACACCTTGAGGCAAGCGTCCGCACTGCACTGCCCCAGCCAAAACGAAAACAGGCTCAGCTCGTGACTGCCGCCCGCTTCGCCCCCTGCCAAGCACAAAATACGCGCCCTTGCTTCCTGCGAAAAGGGCAGGGTGCAAAAAGCCAGCTGCTTCACCGCCGTGGTAAGCCCCGCGCCGCGAATGCTTACCAGCACCGCATCAATCCCATCGGCAGAGGTGCCGCTCATCAGGCCAATGGCCAGCTTTTCATCCTTTTGAATGCATTCCATCCACTGTTTCATTGGTTTGCTCCTTTGCGGTTCTTTAATCCCTATGGTACAGCCGCTTTGCGGCAATGTCAACGCTTTCCTGCGCGAAGGAAGGCAGCTATAAAAAAGGAGTGGTTTTTGTGCAAGCCCTTTCCCTGCGTGAAAAAATCGGTCAACGGTTGGTGGTGGGCTTTCCAGCTTTCAAGCTCACAGAGGAATATAGAGCTTTGGTTCGCGATTATAAGGTTGCCAACGTTATTTTGTTTGCCGAAAACATCGAAAGCGCCAAACAGCTCCGTGCGCTCTGTGCCGATATTCAAGCGCTGGTTCAAAAAGAAACAGGGCACCCCGCCTTTATCACCATCGATCAGGAGGGCGGCGTGGTATCGCGCCTATCGGAGCAATTTGCGGCGGTTGTGCCCAGCGCCATGGCCATTGCCGCCACAGGCGACCCGCACAATGCCTATCTGGCAGGCAAAATAACAGGCGAAGAGCTTGCCGCGCTAGGCGTTAACTTTGATTTAGCACCCGATATGGATGTTAACTCCAACCCCCACAACCCCGTCATAGGGGTCAGAAGCTACGGCGATACCCCGGAAACCGTTTGCGCCTATGGTACAGAGATGATTCGCGGGCTTCAGGCAGGCGGCGTACTCGCCACCGCGAAGCACTTCCCGGGCCATGGCGATACCGCCGTGGATTCCCATTTGAGCCTGCCCATGGTGGATAAATCCGAAGCGGAGCTTGAAGCGCTGGAGCTGCTCCCCTTCCGCGCCGCCATTGACGCAGGCGTAGCCGCCATCATGACCACGCACATTCTGTTTCCGCAAATCGAAAAGGAAAACGTACCTGCGACCATGTCGCGCACGCTCATGACGGGCTTGCTCCGCCAAAAGCTGGGCTTTCGCGGCTTGATCGTGTCTGATTGCATGATGATGAACGCCATCCAAGGCTATTACGGCACGGTCAACGGCTGTGTGGCGGCGGTCAAGGCAGGGGTGGATTTGGTTTTTACCTCCCATAGTGTGGATTTTGCGCGTGAGGCCTGCGAAGCGCTGATGCGGCAAGCCGAAAGCGGCGAGCTGAGCATGGAGGAGCTGGATGCTTCTGCCCTGCGGATTTTGCACTACAAGCACGCGGTGGATGCCGCGCCGCGCCCGCCCCTTGCCCTTGTGGGCTGCGATGCGCACCGCGAATTTGTATGCAATGCCATGGAGCAAGCTGTAACGCAGGTGAGCGACCCTTTAGCGCCCTGCCCGCCCTTAGGCGCGAACCCCTTGTTTTTGGGCTGTTACCCCTTCCGCCCCACGCTTGCCTCCAACCCTGAAATGAAGGAGCTATCCTTTCCGCTGTTTTTGGCACAGCACCTTGGCGGCGAAGGGCTTCCCACCCCAACCGACCCCACGCAGGAGGAAATTTCCGCGCTTGTGAAGCAGGCGCAGGGGCATAGCTGTATTGTGCTAGGCACCTACAACGGCCACATCAAGCAAGGCCAGCTTGCGCTTGCCCAAGCCCTTGCGCAAACAGGCATTCCGCTGATTTGCGCGGCGCTTCGCAACCCCTACGATTTGCGCAATCTGCCCAAAAGCATTTACACGCTCGCCGTTTTCGAGTATGATAGGAATAGCTTAATCGCTGTAGCCAAAGTACTTACAGGCAAGCTCACCCCCAAGGGCAGGCTGAGCGTAACGCTTTGAGGCAGGCGCAGTTCCGCGCAACATTCCCCATCGCCCCCCATACCCGCATACCATCGCCCTCCCGTCCCCTGTAGGGACACCATATATGGTGTCCGCCCAGTTCGCGTTTACCCACCCACACAAACACCTCGACACTCGCAGTGAACCAGCAAAACCGTCCCCTGTATGGACACCATATAGGATGTCCGCCCAGTTCGCGTTCACCCACCCCATCACAAGGAGGCCTTTTCACCATGGCAGATATGCTTGTCAACCTTTTGACCCTACCAGACCAAACCGAACTGCTCACCCAATTAAACGAGCAGGGCATTCAAATTCGCCGCGCCCTCACCCCCGACAAATTCCGCGTGGTGGATTGGGTGCGCGAGCATTCCGGCCCGAATGCGGCGGGCGAGTGTGACGCTTGCTTTGCCCGCATGCCCGTGAGCTGCTTTCTTGCCACCCGCAAGGCGGAAATCATCGGCTACGCCTGCTACAATGCCACCGCGCCCGACTTTTTCGGTCCCACACGCGTGCTGGAAAGCTGGCGCGGCAAAAGCATCGGCAAGGCGCTGCTGCTCCGCAGTCTGCACGCCCTGAGGGACGAGGGTTACATTTATGCCTTGATTGGCGGCGTGGGTCCGCAGGAGTTTTACAAAAAGTGCGTGGGTGCCATGCTGATTCCAGATTCCACCCCCGGCCTTTACAAGGATTTTTTAGCCGCGCTTGAAAAACAAGAGGAAGATTGAAACAGGTGAACAGCATGCTTGGTGAAGAACGTTATGTAGCCGTTGTCGGCGCAGTGAATGTGGATATCAGCGGTACATCGGACACCCCCTTTGTGCAGGGCGATTCAAACCCCGGTCATGTGTTTGTGACCATGGGCGGCGTGGGGCGCAACATTGCGGAAAACCTTTCCCGCCTTGGGCTGAATGTGAAGCTGGTGGCGGCGCTTGGCGAGGATATGCGCGCCGCGCAGGTACGCGGCGGCTGCCGTGCTTTGGGCATTGACCTAGACCACTGCTTGGTGGTGCCAAAGGAGCGCACCTCCACCTACCTTTGCTTGAATGATTGCAACGGCGTGATCGTGGCCGCTGTTTCAGACATGAGCATCTGTGAAGCCATCACGCCCGATTTTTTGCAAACCAAGCTCGACATGCTCAATCATGCCGCCTTGGTGGTGCTGGAAGCCAACTTGAGCAAGGAAGCGATCGATTTTCTTGCCCAAAACTGCACCGCACCGCTCATGGCTGACCCCGTATCCACCAAAAAATCGGTTCGGCTTGCGGATGCGGTGAGCAAGCTTCTTGTGATGAAGCCCAACCGAGGCGAAGCGAGCCTGCTCACAGGCGTGGACATTCAAAGCGACGCTGACCTTCCCGCCGCGGCGCAGGCGTTCTTTGGGCTGGGTCTGCGCAATGTGCTCATCTCCCTGGGCGAGGATGGGGTTTATTTTGACGATGGCAGTGAACGCGGCATTTTGCCCTGTTACCCCACAGAGCTTGTGAACACCACAGGCTGCGGCGATGCCTTTATCGCGGCCGCCGCGCTTGGCTGTCTCAATGGCAAATCGCTTCGCACCATGGCGCATATGGGCTTGGCGGCGGCGGCGCTGTGCGCTCACACAGACGGTGCCGTGAGCGCGGAAATCAGCGCAGAGGCCATTGAACAAATCATACAACCCAACATTGCGGAAGGCTTTTGACCATTCCGCGTGGTACTAAAAGGAGGACAATTCCCATGAACGAGCATCCCTATTTACGCATATCCCCCGAGGTTCGCGCCGCGCTTTTGGCAAACAAACCCGTTGTGGCGCTGGAATCCACCATCATTTCCCACGGCATGCCCTATCCCCAAAACGTGGAAACCGCGCTCAATGTGGAAAAAATCGTGCGCGAAAACGGTGCAACCCCCGCCACCATTGCCATCATCGGCGGCAAGCTTACGGTGGGGCTTACGCCTGATGAAATTGAATATTTGGGCAAAAAGGGCTTGGCGGTCATCAAGGCCAGCCGCCGCGACCTGCCTGTACTGCTCATGCGCGGCGAGGATGGCGCAACCACCGTCACCACCACCATGATCGCCGCCGCCATGGCAGGCATACGCGTATTTGCCACAGGCGGCATTGGCGGCGTGCATCGCGGTGCCGAGCACACCATGGATATTTCCGCTGATTTGGAGGAGCTTTCCCAAACCCCAGTGATGGTGATCTGCGCGGGCGCAAAATCCATATTGGATTTATCCCTCACGCTGGAATACTTGGAAACCAAGGGCGTGCCTGTAATTGGCTACCAAACCGAGGAGCTGCCCGCCTTTTACACCACGCATTCAGGCCATCGGGTGGATTACCGCTTGGACACGCCCAAGGAGGTGGCGGATGCGTTTTTGGTCAAGCTTCGCTGTGGCTTATCGGGCGGCATGCTGGTGGCCAACCCCATCCCCGACGAATACGCCATGGACGCTGATTTCATTAACCGCAACATTGACGAGGCCATTTCTCAGGCCAATGAAAAAGGCATTTTGGGCAAGCAAATCACGCCCTTTTTGCTGGACAAAATTCAAAAGCTCACAGGCGGCGATAGCCTGAAAGCCAATATCCAATTGGTCTACAACAATGCCAAGCTGGGCGCAGAGGTTGCGTGCGCCATGGCGGAGGGCTAAACGGATTGCAGCTGCAGCTGCAGCTGCAAAAAAAAAGGTTGACAATACGGGTTTGTGCTGTTAAGCTTATGCAGGGTTAGAGGTAACTACCTACTAACCCTTGCTTTTCACGGTGAGTTAGTCAACGCTAATTCCACCCTGTAGGGACACCATATATGGTGTCCGCCCAGTTCGCGTTCACCTCCCCGTCCCCGTCCCCCTCTTCCCCCACCAACCAAAGGAGGCTACCCCCACATGAACACCCTGAAAAACGTCAAAATCGGTCAAACCGCCGTGATTGAAAAATTGCACGGCGAAGGTGCGCTCAAGCGCCGCATCATGGATATGGGGCTTACCAAGGGCACGGAAATTACCGTGCGCAAAATTGCGCCCTTGGGTGACCCCATGCAATTAACCGTTCGCGGTTATGAACTAAGCCTGCGCAAAGCAGACGCGGAGCAAATCGAGGTTCGATCCTCTGATACGGATGCTTTTTTTTAGTCCATAAGTTAGTCATTTCTAACTTTTATCACGCAAGGAGGAATACCCAATGGCCATCAAAATCGCCTTAGCAGGCAACCCAAACTGCGGCAAAACCACCTTGTTTAACGACCTCACAGGCAGCAATCAATATGTGGGCAACTGGCCCGGCGTTACGGTGGAAAAAAAGGAGGGCAAGCTCAAGGGCAGCAAAGAGGTCATCCTTCAAGATTTGCCCGGCATTTACAGCCTATCCCCCTACACGCTGGAGGAGGTTGTGGCACGCGGCTATTTGGTACACGAAAAGCCCGACGCTATTCTCAACATTGTAGACGCAACCAACCTTGAGCGCAATCTATACCTGACCACACAGCTTTTGGAGCTTGGCATTCCCATGGTTGTGGCGCTGAACATGATCGACGTAACCCGCAAAAACGGCGATCAAATAGACCTGTGCAAGCTTCGTGACGCGCTAGGCTGTGAGGTGGTGGAAATTTCCGCGCTCAAGGGGGAAGGCTCCTTGGAAGCCGCCCAAAAAGCGGCCGCCTTGGCAGGCAAGCGCCTGTGCACAAGCGCAAAGCAGCGGTTTACAGATAGTGTGGCGCATGCATTGGCACATATAGAGGCGCTTTTAAAGCCGCACGAGGGCAGTGCAAGCCTCTCCCGCTGGTATGCAGTCAAGCTGTTTGAGCGGGATGAGCAGGTCACGGCTCAGCTTGCGCTTTCAAGCGCTGTCCATGCGCAAATAGAGGAGCTTATTCAGTCCTGCGAAATCGAAATGGACGACGATGCCGAAAGCATCCTCACCAGCCAGCGCTACGCCTTCATCGGCAAGCTCGTTTCTGCCTGCCGCAGCAGGGGCAGACCCGCAGGCGCGTTGACCCTCAGCGATCGGCTTGACCGCATTCTCACCAACCGTTGGCTGGCGCTTCCCATTTTTGCCGTCCTCATGTTTTTGGTCTACTATGTTTCCGTCACCACCGTCGGCGACATGGTTACCCGCTTTACAAACGATACCTTTGTGGGCGAATGGCTTCAAGCCCCTATCATGGCTTGGCTTACAAGCGTAGGCACGGCGGATTGGCTGGTTGGTCTCATCGGCAGGGGCATCATAGGCGGCGTTGGGGCGGTGATCGGCTTTGTGCCGCAAATGCTGGTGCTGTTCTTCTTTCTGGCCATTTTGGAGGATGTGGGCTACATGAGCCGCGTTGCCTTTATCATGGACCGAATTTTCCGCAGGTTTGGTCTTTCAGGCAAGAGCTTTATCCCCATGCTGATTTCATCGGGCTGCGGTGTGCCTGGCATTATGGCTTCCCGCACCATTGAAAACGATCGTGACCGCAAAATGACCCTCATCACCACCACCTTCATACCCTGTAGCGCCAAAATGCCCATTGTAGGCCTGATTGCGGGCGCACTGTTCCACAATGCGGGCTGGGTGGCGTTTTCCGCCTACTTTATAGGGGTAGCCGCCGTTGTGCTGAGCGGCATGATGCTCAAAAAGACCAAGCTGTTTGCGGGGGAGCCATCGCCGTTTGTGATGGAGCTTCCCGATTATCACGCGCCCAGCGGAAAAAACGTGCTGCACAGCATGTGGGAGCGCGGGTCAGGCTTCATCAAGCGTGCAGGCACCGTTGTGGTGTTGGCAAGCATACTCATCTGGTTTACCTCTGGCTATGGCTTTGCGCCCGTAAAAACAACCCCGCCTGATGCCGCAGATGAACATGCACCCTTCGTTTTTGGCGCGGTGGAGAACATGGATGAAAGCATACTGGGCAAGGTTGGCGGAGCGGCGGCACCCATGTTTCAGCCGCTGGGCTTTGGCAGCTGGCAGGCGACCGTTGCAACCGTCATGGGCTTGGTTGCCAAGGAAGAGGTTGTCGGCGTGTTTGGCGTGCTCTACGGCGTAGATGGAAACGGCATGTCCGCAGAGGACCTTCTTGCATCCGCCGATGTAAGCAATGATGAAAAGGCAGGTGCGCTATCCCCCATACTGCGGGCTTTTCACGAATCCAGCCGAGGGCATGCGCAGCTGGCGGCGTTTTGCTTCCTGCTGTTTAACCTGCTGTGCGCCCCCTGCTTTGCCGCCATGGGCGCTATCAGGCGGGAAATGAACAACGGCAAATGGACAGCGTTTGCCATTGGCTATCAATGCGCCTTTGCATACAGCATCGGCTTGATTGTGTATCAGCTCGGGTTGCTGTTTGCAGGGGAAAGCTTTACTGTGGTCACAGCCATTGCTTTTTTGCTGCTGGCGGGGATGGGTTATTTGTTGGTGCGCAAAAAAGAGGTAGCTTAGCGGCGTGGTATGGTATGGCAACGTCGATGGGGGTAGGGGGAGGGAGGATGGGTGGGGGAATGGAGGGGGGCGAACGCGCACTGGGCGGACACCATGTATGGTGTCCCTACAGGGGACGAGGTGCTTCATGGGGAGAACAATCGCTTGTGATCACGCATGTGCCTTGTGAGGCATGTTTGGGTGGACGAGGCGATTCATGCAAACGTTCGGCAATCCCCAATCCCATATCAAGAAGCGCCGCAATATTGACGGCGCAATAAAACAACGGAGGTCAAAAGCTCCTTTTGACCTCCGTAGCTATTAATGAAAGCAGAGGAATACACAATGGCAACTTGGATGTTTGGCGGTCTGCTCCTGCTGATGGTGGGCGGAATTGTATGGAAAATGGTACTGGATAAGCGGCGCGGCAAGTCCGCTTGCTCCTGCGGCGGGGATTGCAGCCGCTGTCACGCGGGATGCTCCTCACAGCCTAAGTGAGGGCACGGCGGCGATTGCCGCCGCTGTCATGCGGGCTGCTCCTCACAGCCTAAGTGAGGGCACGGCGGCGATTGCAGCCGCTGTCACGCGGGATGCTCCTCAAAGCCTAAGTGACGGCGCGGCGCACAAAGCGCCTCTTACATTTCCAGCATCCACTGCATCACATCATCGGGCTGACCGGGAAACGCCTCATGCGCAAAATCGGGGTAAATCCGATATTCTTTGGGGGACAAAATGCGATTGTAAGCCGCAAATTGCGTGGACGGGGGGCAAACCGTATCCATCAGCCCCGTATACATGCGAATTTTTGCGCGGATGCGGTGCGCCATGTGATGCACATCCACATAGCCAAGGCGCGTGAAAATCTCTTTTTCACGAAGGTGGCGCGGGTCAAAGCTTCTGAAATAGTCGCGAAGCTCCTTGTAGGCGTTCACGCTCAAATCCATGTCCCACACGCGGCGGTAATCGCTCAAAAAAGGCATATGGGGCGCGGCTTGGCAAAGCGTGGGGGTAAGCGCGGCGCATGCCAATGTAAGCCCTCCGCCTTGGGACAGGCCATATGCGCCCACGCGTTTTTCATTCACAAACGGAAACGCCATGACAATGCGTGCCAGCTGTGCGGTATCCAAAAACACATTGCGGAAGTAAAGCTTGCGCGGGTCGCGTTCGTCCAAGCCGCGAATGATTTGCCCTTCCAGCGTGTTTCCGCAGACCTGCGCCAAGTCCTCCGACTGTCCGCCCTGACCGCGGCAATCCATGGCGGCTGTGCAAAAGCCTGCGGCCACCCAATTCAAATGGTTGCTAAAATCTCCGCAATTGCCGGAATAGCCATGAAAATGCACCACGGCAGGCAATGGCTGACTGCGCACAGCAGGGCGAAGGAAAAGAGCGTGAATGCGCGAGCCGCCCACCCCTGTAAACCACAGGTCAAAGCATTCCGCGCCGGGCACCTGAAAAGCGGAGGGAATCAGCTTGCAAGCGGTTCCAAGCGCTTCCATTTCCGCTATGCCCTCATCCCAAAACGCATCCAAATCGCTGGGGCATTCGTTGACACCTTTGTAAGTAAGCAGCTCCTCAAGTGGCATGTCTATCAGTGGCATTGGTTGTACCTCCATACTTTTGTGAAAAGGGCTGTGTGCGGTGCGCAGAAGCCCTTCAACGCTTATTTGCTAAAGGCATTTTAGCACAAAAAGCGGACGATGACAACGGAAATGGCACACATAATTAACATCCCCTCTCCTCGCGGTACAGCCGCATCCACGGGGCGCTGATGTCCATATGCGCAAAGTTCGCCCGCTCGTAAACCTCCATGGGCTGTCCCGTATGTACGCGAATCAGCCGATCCGCCAGCGAAAGGGAATCCGCCAAATTCACCGCCAAAATCACCACCGCAATGTTGCTATCCAACAGCCGCTCCAATTGGTTCCAGATGTGCATGCGAAGCGCAACATCCGCACGGCGAAACGGCTGTACGCAAAACAGCACGCGCGGATGCTGTAATAAAATGCGCGTATACACCACCTGATACTTTTCAGCCTCCGTTAAATCCTCCACACGCTTATGCATGAGCTCGTCGCTGAACCAAGCGGCATATTCCCTTTGCAAGCCGCGCCTGAGCCTTGCGCTTCGCCATATGCTGGGCAAGCGGTGATCCAGCGTAAAGCAGAGGTTATCCAGCACGTTCATGCTCGGAAACAGCATGCTTTCGCTTGGCAGCTCCTGCATCACCGCCACCCCACGGTTTCCCGCAGGCAAAAAGGGCTGCCCCTCCAATCGCATCCGCCCTTTTTCTGGCTGCTGCTCGCCTGTGAGCATGGGGAGCAAATCCCCAAACATGCGGTTGTCCAAATCCTGAAGCACCAAGCATTCCCCTGCATGCACCGCAAAGCTCAGCTCGTTTACATTTCCGCCGCAAAGCCCTGCCGCCTCAAAAACCGTCGCGCCCTCCACGGCCGCGGAGCGGTCACGCGCAAGCTGTCGGCGCACAAGCCCATCATAGGATTCTGTGTAGGGCTTGATGGCATTTTGCGTAATTTCCGAACCCTCCAGTACCTTGATCACGCGCCCATTGCGCATGAGTGCCATGCGGCCGCATACCTGCATGAGCTCCTCCAAATGGAAGCCGATGTACAAAAAAGAAAAACCCTGCTGGGCATAGTACCGCACAATGGCATGGATCTTTGAAAGCTCCGATTCGCTTACAAAGGGGCTGATATCCTTGAGCACAATCAGGCGATTTCCTGCCACCACTGCCTTTAACAGCTCCACCACAAAGCGTTTGAAAACCGTAAGCTCCTCCACATAGGCGCTTGCGGAAATGCTGATGCCCACGCTTTGCAAAAAAGGCTGTAATTGCTCGCGGAACAAATGCGGCCGAATCACATACCCCCGAAAGCCGGGGCGAAGCACAAAGATGTTGTCCGCCACCGTAAGCCCCTCGACCAAACAGCTTTTGCTTTGAATCACGCTCACGCGGTTGGAGCCGGGTCTTGGCGCGCGCCATGAATTCACCAGCTCCTCGCGGTAATAAACATAGCCGTAGTACAGCGGACGATTTTGGCACAGCAGCTCCGTAAGCGCCGCCAAGCCGTGGTTGTTGATGGGCAAAAGCCCCATGATCTCGCCGTGAAAAACGTTGAGGTTAAAGTTGTTCAGCTGTGTAATGCCCTGCTCGCGGTAGGTGATGCGCTCCAGCCGTAAAACCTCGTTTCTCATGCGAGCGCCTCCGTATTTTCGATGTCGCGGTCGCTGGTAATGGCAGGCAGGGTAATTTCCACATCCGTGCCCACGCTCGGGGTGGAATACACGTGCAGGCCATATGCGTCGCCAAACAGCAAGCGAATGCGGCTATCCACATTAATCAGCGCCAAGCCGCCCTTGTGCTCCTGCTGTTGGCGGGCAATGGTCAGCCCGCCCTTGCCAAGCTGGTCGTTCAAGCGGTTCAGGGTTTCCTCGTCCATGCCCACACCATCGTCTGATATGCGAATGAGCAAGCGCTTTTGGGTGCGCTCCAAATGAATGGACAAATGCCCCGTGCCGATTTTTAGCTCCGTGCCGTGTATGATGCTGTTTTCCATAATGGGCTGCATGGTCAGCTTGGGCAGGCGGCACCGAAAAATCTCCTCGCGCTCCTCGGGGTTAAAGTGAATGTCCAGCGCCAAGCGACTGCCAAAGCGGTATTGCTGAATGCGAAAATACGTTTCGCAGTTTTGAAGCTCCTCCTCCACCGATACAAGGTTTTCCACCTTGCTGATGGTATAGCGGAAAAATGCCGCCAGCGCCTCCGTCATATCGGCCACAATGTCCAGCTTGGCAATCAATGCCTCACTGCGGATGCTTTCCAGCGTGTTGTAGAGAAAGTGCGGGTTGATTTGATTTTGAAGCGCAAGGTATTGCGCCTGCCGCTTGTTGATGCTGAACAAGCGCGAGGGGTTGAGCAATTCCTGCACCTGCTTGAGCATGAGCGCATTGGTAGGCGAAAAAGGGCAGTCCCACAGGCCGTGCTGATTGGGCAAATCGTAGCCATCCAAAAACTGCTTTAACAGCCTTTCATGGCGCTTGAAGGGCAATACCAGCCAAAACCAAGTAACCAGCCCAAGCGTTACCGCGCCCGCCGCCAGCAGAAGCAGGGCCCAAAACGGTTTTTGGTCAAAGAGCAGATTCTGTAACAGCAGGATGCAAAGCCCCGCCAAAAGCACCGCCGTACAAGCAAGCAACACTGCCGCGCGTGTGGAAAATGGGCGTATGGTTGTTTTCACATAACAGCCCCCTTTTTTTCATCAGCCATAAAGCTTGCGGTATTGACCGGGGCTTAGCAGTGTGAGCTTTTTAAACGTCTGCGTAAAATGCTTCATATCGCTATAGCCCACCTGCCTGCCTATGTCAGGCACAGGCAAGGCGGTTTCCCGCAATAGCTCCTTTGCCCGCTCCATGCGCAGGCGGGTGAGATATTTGGAAAAGCCCTCCCCCGTTTCCTTTTTAAACAAGGCGCTAAAGTAGCTGTTGCTGTAGCCGCAGGCCGCGCAAACATCCTCAAGCGTGATGGGCTCCTCAAAATGCTGTTGTATATATTGCTTGGCAATGCGGATCGGGCGCGTGCTTTCATTGCTTCGCCGCTGTTCCTCCGCTTCCAGCTGCTGTGTCTGCAGCTTGCGCAGGCACTCAAAAAGCTGAGGCGCACGGCTGCACAGCTCCAATCGGCTCTGAAACTGCGCAAGTATTTTTTCGCGCTCCTCCACATTCAGCCGCAGTATGAACGAGCTTCCCGCCGTTTTTACCAGCTGAAGCAGCTCGCTTCCGCGCACATCCGGCACAGCCATCGCCATGGCTTCAAGCGTATGAACCTCCTGCATGGCGGCGGCGCTGTCCAGCGTATCCACCGCCTGCGCAATGCCGCGGTTATAGTGCTGTGCAAGGTTGCTTTCACGCAAAGCAGAAGCCGTGGGCACCTCCTCGAGCAGTCTGCCCGTGCCATCCAACAGCCGCTCGCGAACAGCTTGACTTGCCGTGCCCAAGGAACGCGGAATTTGCGACGGCTCCGTTACCATCAGCCCCAGCGCCAGTGAAAAAGCGGCGGCGCCAAACAGCGCTTTTTGCGCTTCCAGCTGGTTGAGCACCCCGCGCAGTGCGCGGCGGATGGGAGCCTGCCGCTCTGGCTGGCATGCAATCAGCCCATAGCCAAAGCTATCCACAAAGCCAAAGGCCAGATCGTCGCACAAGGCGCGGATGGCGGTATGCAGGCACTCCTCCGCCTTTGCCTCCAGCACAGCCAAGGTGGATGCGCCCAGCTCCTCCGGGTCATAATCCACCTTTAACACAAAGGCGCGGTACGTAGGTGCGCACGCAAAATGATAGCGCTCGCAAAGCGCCTGCGCGCCCATGTCATCCAGCTTGCCCTGTGCAAGGTCGTGAATGAGCGAGCTTCGCACGCGGTTTTGCGCCTCCTGGTGGTCTTGGCGCAGCTGCTCCGCTTGCACTAGCGCGTCGCGGCGGCGTTTGCCGAGCTTTGAAAGCGTCGCGGTCAGCTCATCGCGGTTGATGGGCTTGAGCAGATAATCTGCCACACCGTACTTCATGGCGCTTTGCGCGTACTCAAAATGCGCGTACCCGCTGATGATGATGATTTCTATTTCGGGCGCAAGCTGCTTGGCACGCGCAATCAGTTCAAGCCCATCACAGCCCGGCATACGGATGTCCGTAATCAAAATGTCGGGGGGATCGCGTTCTATGGCTTGCAGTGCCTCTATGCCGTTTGCGGCCGTGGCGGCAACCTCCATTTCAAGCGCAGTCCAATCAGGCAGAATCTGCAGCATACGGCAGACCCTCTCTTCATCGTCCGCAATGATGACCTTTAACATGCCGTCGCCTCATTTCTGCTATTGCAGTCTTTGATCGTCATTATACCACGAATATCTGCATTTGGGTGAGGAAATTACAAAGGGGAGAGCGCCGCCAAAGGAGGGTTAAGGGGGAGGACAGCTTTTCAGCTTTTACAAGTATGTACGCTGTGAAGGGCCCCTTCCGCGTTGACTTTTTACAGAGTGTTTTGTATAATACGATGGAACCGAATCAGAAGTGGAGGCGAAACAGATGAAAAAAACGATCAGCCTTGTCATGGGCGTGTGCATGGCTTTCATGCTTGGCGTATCAGCTTTTGGTGAAAAAGCAGTCAGCTCTGAGGAGCTTGGAAAGAGCCAAAATCCCCTGCACTATGAACTGCCCGAAAGCTGGATTTCACTCGAAATTGGAGCGGACGCGGCAACACTTGGCATGGTTGCCAATGTAACCAATCCCGATGGAACGGTCATGCTGCAGGTGTTTACGCAAAAGGACGCTACCTTGGCCAGCATTACAGACACCATTTCGTTGCTTGAAAACGCCGAAAACATGTTGGATAAGCAAGCAGAAGCAATGCCCTACATAGCCTATACCATTGACAATATGCGTTGCTTTGTGATTCAAGTGGGAGAAGCACAGCAGCTGATGTTAAACTTCTCCGTCATGGAACCCGCACAAATGGCACAGGTGGATGAAACTGCACAAGCCATTATCGCATCCATTACCGTTACGCCGTAACAAGGTACAGCGAATGAATGCCAAAGCGGAGGAAGGCACATTTGCGTTCCTTCGCTTTTTTGTAGTGCTCCGTACCCCCTCAGCACCCGCAAAGCAACGCAATAAGTGTAACAACATGGCTGCAAGTTGTAAAATGAGCCTGCTTTTGCACACAGCAAGGCTTTTCCTCAAAGGAAAATCGTTGTTTCTGGCTGTAAGTTGTGCTATACTAAATCTGTCAATTGTTGTGCTCGTTTGCACAGCTTGAAATCGAGAGCTAAATGGAGGACGTGGAATCATGAAGCAAATTTGGAATAAGGTCATAGCCCTCATGTTGGTGTTATGCCTGTGCATGACAACGACATTAACCGCGCTGGCATCTGCGGAAGTACCCGTAGAAGCACCTGTGGAAATGTCCGTAGAAGTACCCGCAGAAGCACCCGCGGAAGCACCTGCTGAAGCACCTGCGGAAATGTCCGTAGAAGTGCCCGCAGAAGCGCCCGCTGAAGCGCCCGTAGAAGCACCTGCAGAAGCACCTGCAGAAGCGCCTGCAGAAGCACCTGCGGAAGCACCTGCGGAAGCACCTGCAGAAGCACCTACAGAAGTGCCAGTAGAAGCACCCACTGCAACACCTACCGCAGCACCTACCGCGACACCTACTGTAGCGCCTACCGCGACCCCCACCATCGCGCCTACAGAAGTTGCTCCAGAAGCACCCGTTATTGATACAACCCGCGCGGCCAGCCATAGCCCCGCATTTGTAGCTGGTTTGGCTGAAACCATCCGTGCAACCACTTTATATCAAGATAAAAAGCTCACAGTGGTTTTAGGCGTTATTGACGCGTCGGGGATTGTTGAGGTCAAAAGCCGCGAAGGTGACTCCCTCGAAATCGAAGCCAAAACCCTGGACAGCAGCTTGGCTGGCTTTGTTACCGCCAAGGATTTGCGCCCGCTATCCCAAGAAGAAGCAGCCGCTTGCAAAGCAAATCCCGTGCCTGTGCTGTACACGCCAGAGCCCCAAAAGGACGAGGCTGTTGTTGAAGAGCCTGTAACCCCGCCTGATACAACGCTAGATGCACCCGCTGTAGCGCCAACGGAGCCCTCCGTGGATGCAGAAGCCCCAACCGTGGATGCAAGCACCCCCACCGTGGATGCAGACGCCCCCGCCGTGGAGGTTCCTTTTGAAAAGGGTCTTGCGGTTACCGTTGCTACCACAGCATGCTATGAAAACAGCGAGCTTACCGCTTTCGTTGGTGAGCTTGAAGTGGGCGGCGTTGTGGAAGTAAAGAGCCGCAATGCGGATGCGCTGGAAATTAGCGCCGTCCTCACGGAGGGCAGCCTGAGCGGATTTGTATCTGCTACGGATATTCGTCCCCTAACAGCCGAGGAAATTGCTATTTATGAAGCAAATCCCACGCCTGTTGCCTATACCGCAATGGAAGCTATGGACATGTCCGCCATGCTGTTTTCACTGCCTGGCGCGGTCATTCTTACCAATGGTACGCCTACGCCCATTACCCTGCCCGCTTACGCTGGTTCTGGAAGCGATCGTTTTGCCAGCTTTTCCATGACCACCTCCGGCTTGCTCACCATAACCTTTAAGAGCACGGGCATTGCCTCCGGCAACATTAAGCTAAAAATTGCAGATGCAAACGATGCCATTGAGCTTTGGACTGGTTCCTTGGTTCCCAACGGCACCACAAACTTTTCCATGTTTGTGGAAGCAGGCGATTATGACATTACCATGTCAAAAAGCGACATTGGCGACGCAGCCCCTTATAGCTTGATTGCTACGCCCATGATCAGCTTAACCGGCGAAGCCGGAATCAAAAACAACACGCAAAACAACGCGGCTACTTTGCCCTTGAACAGCGGTACGCCCATTACGGGCATTTATTCCGCACAGGACCTGAACAAAACCAGAATCGACTTTTACCGTTTGGACTTAGCCAGCGCCGGCAAGTTGACCTTAAGCGCTACCAACCTGGTGCCCGGTCAGCTGGATGTGCTCATTTACGGTGACGACACCTCCACAGGCAACGTGATTGCAACCATGAACATTAACGTAGGCGCAGCCAGCGAAAACAACGGCATTACCATTCACCGCTCTGGCTGGTTTGATGCAGGCACCTACTATATCATGGTTACCAACAAAACCGCCGACGGCCGTTACCGTTTACAGGCAGACCTTGCCACGGTAGCCCTCACGGAAAAGGAACCCAACAGCACACCTAGCCAAGCCTATAGCTCCGGAAGCTGGCTTTCATTAAACAATGTCAACTATGTCAATGGTTTGCTAAGCGAATCTGACCTGCGAGATTACTATTGCTTCTTCCTGCCCGCCGCGGGCAATATCAGTGCCAGCGTAAAAGCGCAGCTAGCCAACCTCAATCTCTACATTTGCAATCAAAGCGGAGATAAGGTTGCCAGTTCAGACTTTGGCGGCCTAGGCTCTGGTTCCTACGGAAACCCCTATGAGTACGAGCTTAAAAATCTTATACTGCCCGCCGGGTATTACTACCTCTGTGCCGAAAGGCTCAGCGCAACCAGCGATACGGGCTTATATGCCGTTCGCGCCTATTCAAGTTTAATGGTCAGCAGCGTTTCTGCTACCGTAAGCGGCAGCAGCGGCAACATCAACACCGTTAAAGTATCCGCCATTGCAACCGGCGGTGTTGCCCCCCTTCGCTTGCACCGCTTTGCTGTATACTTTGTTGAAGGCAGTAATATGACGCAGGTGCTAACCAGAGATTCCAAAACCCCTGATATGACCTTTACCTTAAACAGGGCAGGCACCTATCAGATACAATATGTTTGCAACGATGGTGCTACGTGGGCCGAAGGCTGGTCCTCCCCATTCGTGGTGCAGGTGGTACCGCTCAAGGTGGAAACACTTTCCGCAAGACCAACCGCATCCGGACAAATTGTATGTGAAGCTACCGTCAGCGGTGCAAACCCCATTACACAATGCTCTTTTTCACTGTATAAAAACAATGTGCTGGTTGATCAATGGTTTGGCAAAAACTCGTTACAGCATACGTTTGACGCTCCTGTAAGCGGCTCCTATTCAATCCAGTACGCAATTACAGACGGCTACCTTTGGGTGGATGGATGGACAACCTGCAGCGCAACCGTACCGCTGCCCCTCACCATTACCTCCCTCAACGTAAGCGTTGATAACAATGGCAACGTGGTTGGACGGTCTACCATTCAAAACGGCTTTCCTTTGCAGCAAGGCATTTACTATGTGTACAATAGCAATCAGCAGGTGATTGCCTCCCGTTCCACCACAGCCTTGCAGAGCAATTTCAGAATTACCACCAAGGGCGACTATCTGATGCAGTTTGTGGCCTCTGATGGCAGAACATGGACAGATGCATGGGCAAGCTTCACCGTTACATCTTCCAGCAACGTTTTAAACGTTACAGATTTCAACGCAGTCGCCAATGATGCAGGCGTTATCTCTTGCACTGCGGCAACAAGCGGCGGCGGTAAGCTGCAAAGCTCCAACTTCTATTTGTACAGCGGCACTACATTGATTGGCCGCGTCTCCAATCTCAATCAAAACGCCACCTTCCGCGTTTATAACAATGGTACCTATTCCCTGCAATATGTAGCGTCTGACAATACCGGCCGCTATGTGGACAAATGGACTTCCGTCACCGTTTCGCTTTCACCTGCACACCTGCCCGTGCAGATTACAGACCTGAATGTGACAGTTAATAACACTGCGGGCGTTCTTACATGCACCACCACCACACAATATGGCGGTCCGCTAACGGCAAGCAGGTTTAACCTTTACAATGCGAACAATCAATTGGTCGGTACCTTCAGCTCCACCTCCACCAAAACCGCTAAGCTGTATGTCAACAGCGATGGCACATACAATGTGCAGGCCGTTGTTTCGGATGGCAGGGTCTGGGTTGATAAATGGACAACCGTACAGGTTACCGGTTTTCAGGATGCTACACAAGTGCTTAAGGTGAAAGCATCCGTCAAATACAACGGAAATGCTTTGGTTTGCACTGCAACCGCCAACCTATCTACCGCATTGCAATCTCAGACTTTTGTACTGTACAGTGTGAATTCCGTGACTGGCAAAGCAACTGAAATGCGTCGCTTGGGCTCCACCAACAAAGCGGCAACCTTTACAAACCTGGCATTGCCCATAGGCAATTATACGGTTCAGTTCATAGCCTATGACGGTGTTACCTGGGCGGATTCTTGGGCAGACTTTACCGTAGCAGACTCAGGCCTGTCCGTAACCAACGTATCTGCTGTGCGCAACAAGTCCACCATCAGCTGCAAGTCTACCTACACCTCCAATTACAGCCTTAGTGCCGCACGCTACTCTCTCTATGTGGGCAGCGTTTGCGTAAGCACATGGGAATGGAATGGTACAGGCAATCCGACAGAGCATATATTCAATGTGGCAAATGCAGATCAAATCACCTCGGTTCAGTACGTCATCTTCAATGGTTATGAATGGAAGGATGGTTGGACAACGCTGTAAGAGCGTGCCCAAGCAACGCAAAAGGTCTGCTGCAATTGCAGCAGATCTTTTGCTCTTTCCTCCATCCATTGAGACGCTACAATCACGGGGTGGCAAGGTTATTTGTGGACTTTTTTACCTATGAAGCGAAGTGAAGTGCAAAGCTTCCAGCTATGGCTGTTGAGGATTTCCACATCGTTTTGCCTATCCAAAGC
>JAVXND010000040.1:0-23567 GCA_036645955.1 Clostridia bacterium
AGAAGCCATAAAGTGAAGAAAAAGCAGATATTTTCATATCTGCTTTTTTTAAATACCCAAAGGTTAGAAAGAACCCAGGTAAAAACACTTTTATCGAACTTTTTTTACGTTCTCTGCGATTTTGACCAAAGTATCTTTATCGATATTCTCTGTTAGCAGAATAAAGTAGTGCTGACCATCACTCCAATATAAGCTGTTTTTGTCCTCTTTGGTGGCAAGAAAACCAGGATGGTTTTGTACCATGATAGCAGTAACAGCTGCATTTTCTGTATCAAGATTAGTTTCTGCCTCTGAACTCAATTCAGAAAAATCCAGCTTTGCAAGGATGTTTTCTATGCCTTGATAGGCAACTGAATGATAGCCCATATAGGAGTGTATAGCGGTAACTTGTAGATCAGCCGGAATGAAGGATGGATAATTATCCCCTTGCCAATCAGCAGGAACATCAAAAGACGCTTCGTCATCCTCAATCAGTAGGATGGCAAAAGCGTAAAGAGGGCGGAGCGAACAATGTTCGCTCCGCCCTCTTTACAGCTCTATCTCACAGGCTGAACGCCACGTAAAGCAACCCCACAAACAGCGCCGCAACCCACAGCCCCATGCAAACCCATTTTGCAGAGGTTACATAGCCGCTCACACCTGCAAGCCCCATGTGGCGCTTGCTTGCATAGCCGTTTAAAACCATCAGCAGCAAAGCATTTTCCGCCAGATCAAGCAACGCGCGAAGCATCACCATGGCATACATCGCATAACGAACAAGGGGAATGCGAGCCGTGTTGTGCGTAATGGCCAGCATGACCATGCCCAAAAAAACAATCAAAGCAAAATCAATCAGCCAATAGCGCCGCAGAAGCTTGCGCCCTTCCCCGCCCACGCCGTCTATACAGGCAAGGGCTTGCTCGGCGCTGTAATGAAAACGCATATCCAAGCTTTGAAACTGCGGATCAAGCGCCCGAAGCCGCTTTTCTCCCCCTTGATAAACCAGCATGCCATACAAACAGCACGCCGCGCCCACTGCGCCAATCACCGTAAGAAGTGTCCAAAGGGTTGCACTCATGCCCGCTTTGCCCCCTCGTCCATATGTACGCCCAGCCGCGTACACGGCACCTCGCCGCTCAGCAGCTGTGATATGTGATGGCGTGCATGCCCAATGATCACATTGGTACCGCTTTCCACCGCACGCAAAGCATAGGCCAGCTTGGCACGCGCACCATTGGCCCCACTGCGGCTTGCGCCATGGCAATGCCCCATGAGCTCGCTCACGCGCACGCGCACCTCCGCCAAACTTTCCCCGCTCACCCGCTCCACCAGCGTGCTGGAATCGTTGGGATCCAAATAAATGCCCTCCGTGCCCGTTAATAAAATCAGCGTTTTGGCACCCACCAGCTGTGCCACCACCTCGGCGGTTTCATCGTTATCCACGCATTCCACCACCTCCTCACCCTCGGCGCGGCGGCTGGCAAGCTCCATCTTGCGCACCTCCTCGTCGCTTACGGGGTCGTTGTAGTTGATAATGGGGATCGCGTCCTGCTCTGCGGCACGCAACAGCATACGCTTAATATGCTCGCGCCGCTGTGGATCATTGAAATGCGTGTGCTCCACCAGCACCTGCCGCAAGCAATATTCAGGCGGCACAAACAGGCGGTAGGTATGCATCAAAATGGATTGCCCCTGGGAAGAGTAATCCACCTTGTCCTGCTCGGTCATGCCCTTTAGCTCGCGCCCTGTGCGGTGCATATAATCCAAGCGGCCAATTTCCGCCGCGCCGCTCGTGACCAAAACCATTCCTGGGCGAAGGTCCGCGCCCAAGCGCTGAAAAATATTGTAATCCATGGCGTTTTCCGATTTTTGAATCAGCGCCATGCTTCCAATTTTCACCACCAAATCCAATGCGCCCACCGCTCGTTCCTCCTCATTGCTCTGTTAAAACGTTCATCCATTGTTTTTTACGGAAATGCGGGAGGCCAATCAATGCCTTTACAATTTCCTCCAAAAAGGTGCAGAGGTATACATATTCCAGCGGCCAATGCAGCAGCAGTGCCGCAATGCCCGTAGCAGGCACGCCCACCAGCCATAGCGTGCCCACATCCAAAAACAAGCTGAACATGGTATCTCCGCCGCTGCGCAAAACGCCCACCACATTGATGGTGTTAAACGCTCGAAACCAGATGGTCAAACCGCCCAAGATCAAAATCAGCTGTGCCTTGTCGCGCACCTCCGCCGATAACCCTGCAAAAATGTTGACCAGCGGCCAACGCAGTAAAATCACCACCAAGCCTAACAGCAAACCGGAAGCCATCGCCCCCGCCATCATCCGTTTGGCATAAAGGTAGGCGCGCACACGGTCACCCGCACCCAGCACCTTGCCGATAATAATGGCCGTGGCATTCATCATGGCAAAAATCACCACCCAAACCAAATCGTTGATGGTGTTGCACACGCCCATGGTGGCAATGCTCGCATCCCCCATGCGGCCATAAAAAACGCTGTACATGGTGGTGCCCGTTGCCCAAAGACCCTCGTTAAACACCACGGGCAAAGCCGTTTTCACAAAGCGCTTCACAAATGCGCGATCGCGGCAGATCCATTCGGACGGCTTTGCGCCCGCGGGCAAGTGCATGCCATAGGCAAAGGCCATGTTAATGAGCATGGAAACCAAGGTGGAAATAACGGTGGCAATGGCCGCGCCCTCCACACCAAGGGCAGGGCACCCAAACTTGCCAAAAATGAGGGCATAGTTGAGCACCGTGTTTGTCAAAATGCTCGCAAGCCCTGCCAGCATAGGTATGTAGGTTTTTTCTGCCGCCTTCATGGTAATGCCGTACACGCCGTCTATCGCGGTAAACAGATAGCCCGGCGCAACAATCACCAAGTACTTGACCGCCAATTCAAAGCTCTCGCCCTGCGGCAAGAAAAGCCCCATCAGCTGTCTTGGAAACAGTATGGAGCCGCCCATAAACACAAGCGCCACAAGCAACGAAAAGCCCATGCAAAGCCCCATGGAATGGCGCATGCGCTTCACGTCCCTTGCGCCCCAAAATTGGCTCAAAAAGATTGCGCCGCCCGTGCAAGCGCCAAAGCTGAAAAGGTTAAACATAAAGGTAATGCGGTTGGCCTGCGTTACGGCTGAATAGGTCGCATCGCCCAAGCCTGAAACCATGAGACCATCAATAATATGCAGTGACGCGGCCACAAGCTGCTGTAAAATCATGGGCAGGGCAACCATTGCCACGTTGCGCGTAAAAGCGCGATCCCAGTGCAGGCAGTCCGCCACAAAACGAAATGCGCGCACGGGAGGGGATAGCTTCTTTTGCATGAGGATTCCTTTCTAAAATGCGTATCAGGCATTGCTCGTTGGATTTTTCACCGTAGGGTTGACGGTTTGCTAACGCTTGCACAGCCGGTACAGGCATACATCGCCGTTTTGCTCCAGCCTCGCCCAGTTCCACGTGCCTTTTTCTCTTTCCTGCGCATAGGGCAGGATGGTTCGCCAAGGGCCTTTATCCGTACCCGCCACGCGCACCTGCTTCTTGAGCAAATCCCGCATGGTCATGCGGTTTGCATCAATTTGGAACTGTTCCATTTGATTGGTGAGCCCCGGCGTGCGCGCATTGCGCACATCTGGCAGTACAATGTTATGGGGTACAGTGCTCAGGTTGGGGAACATGCGCGTATCCCGTGCATGGCTTGGCTGATAAAAAATGAGCTGTTCCGGATTTTCAAGCGCATAGCTTTCAAGCTGCTGCTCAAAAGCGGCGCTTTGCGCACGAATGGGCAATTGCGCAATACCGCGCACACTGCTCACGAGGCAGGGCAATGTAAATGCCGCGCAAGTGAGGCATAGCAGTACCCATTGAAGCTTCGGCGGCCTATCCGCCTTGTTTGCTTGCTCCACCCCTTCCGCAGGTGCAAGGCCAGATAAAAAGGAACCGCACAGCACAGCGGCTACCGGCGCAAGCGCCGCCCAGCTATGCGCATGCTGTAAACCCGTCTGTGCCAGCACGCCCAGCCACAGCAAGCCCAGCAAAACCGCCGCAATCGGCAAAAGCCACGCGCACCGCTTGCGGCTGTGCTTCACAGCCGCCGCTATCAGGCACAGAAGCATAAAACCAAGCGGCACCACCGCCACGGGAAGCAGCTCCCCCTGTGCAAGCGCCATCGCGGTCAAGGCGTTCTTTGCTTGCATTCCCAGCGTTGCGCCGCGCCCCATGCCTGCGCCTGCGTTAAGCAAAGCATCGCATTGGAGCAAGCTTTCAGCCGTGATTTCCGTATCGTAGAGAAAGCCATCCGCAATCAGCTTCAGTTTATTGGGTGTCCAGCCTAATGTTTCCAGCATAGCGCCATCCACACGGTTGGGAAAGCCTGCGTTTTGGGAAAGCCGCCCCCAAGCGTGCTGCCATGCGGCATAGTCCCCCATTGCGTTTAGCTCCATGGTGCGAATTGCCGCAAAAAGCAGGAAGCAAAACGAGCAGAGGCACACCGCCAACAGCAAGCCGCGAAAACCGTGCCGCGCCTTTGTACCCTTGGCAGCAATCTCCTTAGGCGAATAGCTGGTGAGGCGCACGGCAAGCACCAGCAACAGCCAAAAGCTAAGCGCCGCAAGCCCCGCCCATTGGTCAAAGCAGTAGGCAGTCAACAGCAAACCAATGGAGGGCGCTAATTTGGCAAGCACCTGCCGATCGGTTGTGTGTGAAAAATCAATCGAAAAGCACTGCGCCGCCGCCGCCATACCCAGCAACGCCGCTGTGGCTGTATGGCTTACGCGGCACATGGCAAACAGCCCAAACGAAAGCAAGAGCAAGCCGCCCAAGACCGTACCCAGCCACCAGGGAAGCTTGTGATGAAGCGCGCATTGCGTCATGCTTTTAACGAGGATTGCGCCGCTAAGCCACAGGCAAAGCAGCTGAATCACCGAAAACCAAGCGATGGTTGGTACTAAGGTGTGCAACCCGCACAGCAGCCAAGCAAGCGCCGTGTGCAGCTGCGCATGGTAATAGGCGGGTACGCCGCCCTGATAGCCTGCAAAGAGCTTGAGGATGAGCGCATCCCCCGTGCCAGCATAGCGTAGCCCCGCAAAAACCGCCAGCCCCGCAAGCAGCAGAGTTGACAATAATGTGCCAACGAACCATGGGGTGATACGCTTCATGCCGCACCTGCCTTTTCCGCTCCATGAAGAGCTTTGAATCGTAGTTTATCATACCCATTGACATAAGAAATGTCAAGACGCGTAAGGGGGATCGATGTAACAACAGAGGGGGAGGGGGGGTGGATGGGGTAACAAAGCATTGTAGGGAACGGTCAAGACCGTTCCCTACAGGTATAGCCGTATTGATGATGAAAAGCACGCCGCTTTGACGCTTCATTTCCCTGAGGCAGTCACGGCCGCGGTGGGCTTCGGCGTATCGGTAGCACGCGGCGTATCGGTAGCACGCGGCGTATCGGTAGCACGCGGTGTAGCACTCGGCGTAACGGTTCCTGCAGCGCTTGGTGTACTGCTCGCTTGCACCGTTTCGCTGGGCACAGGGCTCGGCGCAGTGCCCGCCAGCACATCCGCATACAGCTTTTCCAGTGTATTGGTGCCCGCTACCCCATCGGCATACAGACCATTCGCCTTTTGGTACGCCTTCACCGCTTTGGCCGTTCCGTCGTAATACGCGCCCGTCACGGTGCCTGTATAGTAGCCCAGCTCCTTTAGCTTCATTTGCAGCCAATACACATCCTCGTCCTCAGAGCCTTTTTTCAGGCGATGGAAGGGCTGCGGCGGCATGCCGCCAGAGGTGTAGTTGGGCTTGGGCGTAGGCTCGGGCGTGGTAGCGGGTTTCATGTATTTGCGGTTGAGCGGAGGCGGCATCAGCGATTTGGTCAGCTCCTGATCCTCTGGCAAATCCTCCACAATGGTCACCTTCACGCCCTCTTCAATGTTATCATAAATCCATTTGGCATCGCTTACCAGCAAACGGATACAGCCGTGGGAGGCGCGCTGTCCCAGCTTAAAGTAAGATTTGGTGCTCATGGCCATGTTATCCACGGAGTTGTAAATCACGCTGTGGAAGGCAATGTTGGAGTTGATACGCGTCCAGTATTGCGCATGACTGCCCCATTTGCCAAAATACGCCCAGCGCGCTCTGCGGCCGTTCAATTCCCAAACGCCCACGTCGCTTGGCGTGGCTTTCAGCCCCGTGGAGCATATCATTTGCCGCACAGGTATGTCATATTCACCCTGCTCATTGCGCCCATAAACCAAAATCACTTGATTGCGCACATCCACGGTGATGGCGTAGGGCACGGGCGTGGGCACGGGCGTGGGGCGCGGGGTGGCGCTTGCGTTTACCACCTCGGTGCTGTTAAACATCATGTCCCAGGTGTCCTGCCCTGTAATGCCATCCGCATGCAAGCCATTGTGCTCTTGAAATTTTGTAACGCCCTCGACTGTTTTGTTCATATAATTACCGCTGATGGGGCCGTCAAAAAAGCCAAGCTCTGTCAAGCGCTTTTGTACCTGCTTTACCTCTTCGCCCTTGGCACCTCGGCGGAGCTTTTTGCTGTATTCACTGTCCGTGGTGCTGTCCACCGTGCTTTCCCCATCGCCCACCATGACCACATCGTTGATGTCGCCGATATCCGCATTGGGGTCTGGCGTGGCGGTTGGCACTGCACCTTTTTTTTGCGCATCCTCGCTAAACAGCAGGCGCTGTGTTTCCACATCCGCTTCACCAGTGGCTTTTAAGCCGTTTTGCTGTTGAAAGGCTTGCACGGAGGCTTGCGTAGCCTCGCGGAATTTGCCGGTTAGCTTTTCGTCGTAATAGCCCAGCTTTTTTAAATACTCCTGAACGCGTTTGACCGCATCGCCATCATCGCCGTAGTTGAGCACGCGATACTCCGCACTCATGAGCATTACTTCGGTTTCACCATCCACAACGCCCGTTGGCTTCAGATCGTAATCCTGCTGAAAACGCTTGACCGCCGCACGCGTGCCGTCCAAAAAGTTGCCGCTGACCTTGCCTCTGTAATAGCCCAGATCAAACAAACGCTGCTGAATTTTGCTGACCAATTCACCCTGCGCACCATATTCCAAGGGTTGATAGCCAGCCGTTTCAGTGAAGCCCTGCCCCAATGGCAGGGAGCACACCAACACCAGCGCCAGCATAAAAGCAAGCAAACGTTTCATGATAAATCCTCATCCTCTCAAGCGTGTAAACTGCTTTCCCGTTTTTTTATAAATACTCGTTCATGGCACTCAGGCGTTCAAAAATCAAATCTGGCTGTACCTCGCTTTGCGGCAAATCTGCCCGCGTGGCCTCGCCTGTTAAGACCAAAATGCTCAGCATGCCAAAGTTCTTGCCCGTGGCAATGTCGGTGTAGAGCCTGTCGCCCACCATGGCCAGCTCGTTTTTAGCAAGTCCCGTAAGCGTCAGCGCTTCCTGCACAATGCCCGAATAGGGTTTGCCCAAAATCAAATCAGGGCGGCGGCCCGCGCTGGCTTCTATAAAGGCAATGATTGCGCCAATGTCAGGCGCGTAGCCGGTTTCTGTTGGGCAATTAAAATCGGGATGCGTGGCAATATAGGGAAGGCCCGCGCGAACCAAATCACAAACCCGCGTCATTTTTTGGTAATCGAGGGTGGTATCGTAGCCAATCAGCACATAGTCGGGCTGTTCATCGTCTATTTCCACGCCCATGTGCGCTAGCTCCGCGCGAAGCATTTCGTTGCCCAGCAAAAACGCGCGCTTGCCCGCAAATGTGCGCAGGCAGTAGCGTCCCGCCGCTTGCCCAGAGGTGAGCACATTCAAAAACGGCTCCGTCACCCCCATGCGCAATAGCTTTTGATGATATACCGCCGCAGATTTGCTTGAATTGTTGGTCACAAACAGGCAGGTTCTGCCCGTTTGCGCCAGCTTGTCCAAAAATGCAAGCGAGCCTTCCAGCAGGCGATCTCCCAAATAAAAGGTACCGTCCATGTCCAGCATAAAACACTTGATTTGCGCAAGCCGATCGTGTAGTTCCGCCATAGTGCCCTCCAAAAGTGCAAAAAAATGATCTGTAACGCGATTATTGTAGCACATTACAGATCATTTAACAATTCAGAAATCAAAATTTAACAAGTTTGGCGGTTATCGTATGCCTCCGTGAGGGTTTCCACCTTTTTTGTGCTTTTTCGTACCACAAGCTTGCCCGTAATCTGCATATGCATATTGGGCCATTCGGGATGCTCTAAGCGGTTGCGAAGCATATCCACCGCCAAAGAGGCAAGCGTAGAGCGTGAAATGCGCATGGTGGTCAGCGCAGGCATGGTTACGGCGCTAAAGGGGCTGTCATCCACCCCCACGATGGAAACGTCCTCTGGAATGCGGTAGCCCGCCTCGCGAATCGCCTTCATTGCGCCTATGGCAACGGTATCGTTATCGGCCACCACCGCGCCATGCGGCACATAGCCTTCCTCCTTAATCAGCCGCAGCATATCCTCATAAGAGCCCTTGAGGGTGGGCATCATTCGCAGGGGCGCGGGAGGGGTTAAGCCCAGCCGTTCCATTTGCTGTAGGTAGCCCTGATAGCGCTCCTGACAGTTGTGAATGGGCAGCTTGAATTGATAGTAGCCAATGTCGCGGTGCCCCAGCTCATAGAGATATTCTACCGCATTAGCGGTAATAAACGCGTTGGCCATGACCAAGCTATCCCGCCCGAGGCATTCAATGTGATTATCCAGCACCAGTACGGGTACCGTAATCAAATCAAGCAGGGAGCAATCCTCCGCGCTAAGCTCTGTGCCAATGAAAATCACCCCATTGGGCGGGTCAAGCATCAGCTCGCGGATAATTTCCGCCGCCGTTTTCGCTTGGCAGCTGCACATGACCATATCAAAAGCGCAACGGCGGCATTCAATTTCAATGCGGTCAATGATGGATGCTATAAAGCCTTGGTTTTCCTCAACGGCTATGCCATGGGTGGTATATTTGATGAGCGCAATGCGGAAGCGTTTTACCTTGTGCTTTTGCCCGCCCACGTAGCCCATTTCATCAATCACAGCTTGTACACGCTGGCGCGTATTCTCCCCGATGCCTTTTTTTTTGTGAAGAACCAGCGAAACCGCGGCTGGTGATACGCCCGCAAGCGTGGCAATTTCCCTGATGGTCATATGTTTTCAAATCCGTTCTTGTGCTTAAAGCAAGCAACCTTTTTTGAGGATGATGCATGCATATAACGCACGTTCACCCGTAGCCACGGTAGCATAAGCGTTTTTGGCACGCTCGTAAAACGCGAAACGGTCAATCCGCTCAAGCTTCGTGCCTGGTTGGTATTTCTCCACAAGCCTCTCAAAATCCTGCCAAATGGGCGGATCTGCGGCAAGCCCGCCAGCGGGAACCTGCATGAGCGTTACAGGCGCTTGCACAAAGGTATCCAACGGTAAAAGCTGTAAAATAGCGTCCACCAGCTCCGCGCTTTTGTGCCCATCCGCCCGTACACAGCGTTTGCCCATGGTTTCGGCAGGGAAATTGCAATCGCCCAGCACCAATTCATCCCCGTGCCCCATCTCCGCCAGAATTTTGAGCAATTCTGGCGAAAGAAGCGGTGAAATTCCTTTTAACATCAGGCTTTCCTCCCTTTTTGAAGGGCGGCGGCTTTGGTTTGGAACAATGCCTTCAAGCCCTCTGTATAGGGTGGGCGCACAATGCCATATTCCGTTACAATGCCCGTAATCAACGCATTGTCCGAAACGTCAAAGGCAGGGTTGTACACATGTACGCCCTCGGGCGCCATGCGCTGTTTATACCACATTTCCGTTACTTCATGCGCGGGGCGCTCCTCAATGGGAATATCTGCGCCCTTTTGAATGCTCATGTCAATGGTGGAGGTAGGCGCACACACGTAAAAAGGCACGCCATAATACTTGGCTAAAATGGCCACGCCCGAGGTGCCGATTTTGTTACAGGCATCGCCATTTGCCGCCACGCGGTCACAGCCCACAAAAATGGCTTGGATCCAGCCGTTTTTCATCACCTGAGAAGCCATGTTGTCACAAATAACGGTGGTGTCAATGCCATCCGCCGTTAGCTCAAACGCTGATAAACGTGCGCCCTGCAGCAATGGGCGGGTTTCATCGGTAAAAACCTTAAACCTGTACCCGCGTTCCTTGCCCAAATGAATGGGTGCAAGCGCGGTGCCGTATTTTGCTGTTGCAAGCTGTCCCGCGTTGCAATGCGTAAGAATGCCATCGCCGTCTTTAATCAGCGTCAGGCCGTTTTCGCCAATCATTTTGCAAACCCAAATGTCTTCTTCTTTAATGGCGACTGCTTCGTCATGCAGCATGCGCTTTATTTCTGCCACAGGCTTGCCCTTGCCCTGTGCCACCACCGCCTCCATGCGGTTTAATGCCCAAAACAAATTCACAGCCGTGGGGCGCGAGGAGGCAAGGTATTCCTTTGCCGCATGAAACTGAGAGGCAAATTCGTCGTAGCACTCTGTTTGAATGCCTTTGCCAGCCAAATAAACCCCAATGGCCGCCGCCACACCAATGGCAGGCGCACCGCGCACCTGCAGCAGGTAAATGGCGTTCCAAATGTCCTTTTGCTCCGTAAGGCTCAGCATTTGCACTTCATAGGGCAGTCTGGTTTGATCCAAAATCACCAGCGCACTTTTTTCATCGTCCAGCGCAACGGTTTCGTAGTTCATAATGTTTTCGTTTGGCATGAGCTTTTACCTCCCTTGTACAAATAAATTAGCAGGCTGCTTTGTCTGCACGGAGAATGGCCGCCACAAAGTCCGCACCCGTCTTGTAGCTTGTGCGGTTAAAAATGTAATCCGTACCGCACAAAATGTTCACACGCTCTGCATGCACGCGCTGCTGCTCGTTGGCAATGGTGGTTACATCCTTCACCTGCGCCATGCCCACCGTGCGGCGATGCAATTCAGTGCCCGCAAACGCCGCCGTATCAGACAGCACAGAAGCAAGATAGCTTTCCGCAAAGCCTGCGACCTTGGCCATGGGATCGGTTGCGCAATTTTTGAAGCATTCCATGAATTTTTCAGAAAACAAATCCAGCATTTGCTGAGTGGCTTCCAGCACCCAGCCGCAGAATGCTTCCTCGCCTGCCGCGCGGCCGTTGTCCCAAGCAAAAATCAAATTGGCAACCACATTGCCAATATCATAGCCCATGGGGCCGTAAAAGGCAAATTCGGGATCAAACACGCGGGTGCTATCTTGCTTAACAAAAATGGAGCCCGTGTGTAAATCGCCATGAAGCAACGCCTGTGCATTGTTCATAAACTCAAATTTGATCTTTGCCACCGCCAAATGGAGGGCTTCGTTGTCGTACAGCTCTTTTTGTACAAAGGCGGCATTGGGCGCAAACACAAGGTTGCGATGTTTGCAATCGTTATAGGGCTCCGTCAGCACCAAATCCTCGGTAATTTCGCAAAGCTCAGGGTTGATAAAGCTCTTGACCAGCGCTTTCTTGGCCTTGTGCTCCATCACCACATCGGTGCTTTTGAGCAAGGTGTTCACCATGTAGGTAGAAATATCCTCCGCAAAGCGCGGAAAGGTTTTGTGCTTCATTAAAGCATAGCGCATCAGCTCATGATCGGACAAATCCTCCATGGCGCAGGCGCTCATGACGGTATCGTAGCCATAAATTTTTGGCACAAGCCCGGGCGCATATTGATCCTGCAATTGCAGAATTTCGCTTTCAATGCGGTTGCGGTCGGTGGATACCTTCATATCAGCTGAAATGCGCAATGCCACGCCCGCTTGTTTGAGGATGATGGACTTGCCCGTTTTTTGATCCACAATGCGGAACACGTAGTTCAGGTTGCCATCGCCAATTTCCTTTACGGTAAGCTCTGCACCCCCATCAAAATAATCGGAATACCTTGTGCGTACATAGTCGATCACTTCATTTTCCTTCATGAGAAAATAGGTTTTGTAGTCTGCCATGCCAATCCATCCTTTCTTTTTCTTATATCACATCTTGTAAATTCGTAGCCTGCTCAACGCCCTGCGGAATGCCGCCGCTATGAATGCCCAGCTGTGTGCGAATCTCCACAAGCTCGCTGATCTGCTCATTGCTAAGCACATTGGCTTTGCCCAAGAAGCGCCCCGTATAGAGCGTAATCATGGCGTAATGCTCCGTTGCCTCTAAGCGGTACCATGCATCCATCAGCGTTTTGCCCCAAGCCACCGCGCCGTGGTTGCCCAGCAAAAGCGCATTGTAATCACGCGCATAGGGGGCAATGGAATCAGGAATTCCCTGTGAACCCGGCGCTTCATAATGCACGCACGGCACCGTGCCCAAATTAACCAGCGCCTCGGGGTAAATGGCTTGATCCAGCGCCAGCCCCGCCACCGCAAAGGACGTGCTTACAGGAGGATGTGCATGGCATACCGCTTTCGCTTCTGGATTTTCCAAATAAATGCGCAGGTGCATTTTTACTTCGCTTGAAGGGCCGCGCTCCCCCTTGCAAAGCACGGTTCCGTCGGTTTTCATTTTTACCAGGCCGTCCTCGGTCATAAAGCCCTTGGATACGCCTGTGGGCGTGGTCCAAAAGGTATCGTCGCTGACTTTGCAGCTAATATTGCCATCGTTTGCGGCTACAAAATTCTTTGCATACATTCTTTGACCAATTTCCACAATCTGCCTTTTAGCTTCCGCATCTGTTGGATAATTTTGAACGGTTGACATATGCTTCACCTAGCCCTTTATTTGCATTTTGAAAGGATACGGTACTGGTATCACGATTTGTTTATTAAACATCACACTAATCACACCACCATTATAGTTGTATGTTCAGGGCTTGTCAACCACTGAATATACAAATTTGCACACCAATAGTCCCGCTGTTACTAAACAATAGTAAGCTCGTTTATGTCAATATTCGCTTATTTTTGTTGTATTGTAACGGTTTAGTCCACATTTAAAAAATATTTAAATAATAGCTGTTTTTTACTTGCCAACGTAATGTAATGGTGTTATACTACTAGCAACAAGGGTTGAACAATGGATGAGACCCAATTGTAATTTAATAGGAGGTACCCCATGAAAAAGCTTGTAGCTCTCATTCTGGTTCTGGTCATGGCGACTACCATGTGCTTTGGCGCAATGGCAGAAACCGCTAATCCCGTAGCTGGCAAAAAGGTTGCTTACATTATGCAGCTCACGTCTGCCACCATTTTCCAAATGTGGAAGGATTCCTGTGCCGATCTGTGCGCCGCGTTGGGCGTAGGCTTTGACTTTTTCTTCTGCAACAACGATTTCAACACTTGGCAGGACACCATCAGCCAGTGCGCAGCCGCTGGTTATGACGGCATTTTGGTCAGCCACGGCAACCAAGATGGTTCCTACGTTTTCCTCAAGGAAATTGCCGCGCAATACCCCAACCTCAAAATCGTTTGCTTCGATACCCAGTTCTATACCGACGGCGCTTACCAGAAGCTGCCCGGCATCACCCAGCTTTTCCAACAGGACAAGAGCCTTGTGACCGTTTTGCTTGACGACATCGTTGCCAAGTTCGGCGAAGGCGCCCGCATCCTCAAGGTATGGCGCGGCCCCAACTACAACAGCCCCTTCGACCGCCGCGAGGTTGGCTGGAAGGAATATGAAGCAGCCGGAAAGATCAAGACCGTCGGCGAAATTCAGCCCCTGCAAGATACGGTTGACTCCGCAAACGCCGTTACCGCCGCCTATCTGCAAGGCCTCAAGCGTGAAGATGTAGACGCAGTGGTTGCCTATTACGATTGCTATGGCCAAGGCGTATATACCGCCATTGCTGAAAACGACAACTTCAACGGCAAAGTCGGCGCTGCACTGCCCATGGCTTCCGTTGATATCGACCCCGTTGACGTAACCAACATGTTAACCCGCCCCGACATCTGGACCGCCGCCGGCACCACCGACTGGACCCTTAACGGCGAAATTGCCATGCGTTTGCTGCTCCTTGAAATTGCCAACGAATACGACAAGATCTACGACCCCGCCACCGGCAAAAAGGGCGTGGACGTTGTGGAAGTTCCCGGCACCGCCATTTTGGCCTCCGACCTCAAGCCCGAATCCACGGTTGAGAACCTAGGCGACATCGCTCCCGATACCTATGGCAATATGTCCTACCTGTCCGTTGCTGATTGGATGCCCGCTGATTTGCTTCACAAGTAATTATCACCCATCAGCATGAACCATTTGAGCAATGTTTCTTGACAAAGAAGCGTCGGAGGTTTTGCTCCGACGCTTCTTTCTTGAAAATCGCCTGCTCCTTGAGAGCGAGAAGAGGGAAATTCATGGATAAGCTGACTCTTGGAACCAGAAATGTTTCCATCGAATTTCCCGGCGTAAAGGCGCTGACAAACGTAAACTTTGAAGTCAGCACTGGCGAAATCCGAGCGGTCGTAGGGGCCAACGGAGCCGGGAAATCCACCCTGATGAAAATCCTCGCAGGAGCCAATCCCGACTATACAGGCGAGGTTTATCTCAACAACGAAATTGTTTCTCTTCGTTCCCCCATGGCCGCAAACAAAATCGGCATTCAAATTGTATATCAAGAGGTAGATACCGCACTGGTGCCCACGCTTTCCGTGGCAGAAAATGTCATGCTCAATCAGCTGGTCATGAACACGCATGGCCACCCCATGATCAAGTGGAGCAAGCTTCGCCGTCAAGCGCGTGAAGTGCTTAAGCGCCTCCACATTGATGTCAATGTTCGCACCTTGGTTCAAAACCTGACGCTGGCTCAAAAGCAGATGGTTTTAATTGCCAAGGCCATTACCTCCGAGTGTAATTTTTTGATTTTGGATGAGCCCACCGCGCCATTGAGTGATACGGAAACGGCCGAGCTTTTCCAATTGGTTAAGCATATGCAGGAAACAGAAAACATCGCCATCATTTTTATCTCGCACAGAATTAATGAAGTGATCCAAATTTGTGAAAAATACACCGTTATGCGCAACGGTGAAATTGTTGACACCGCCCCCATCACCCCCCACACCACCAGCAAAGAAATTGTGGAAAAAATGCTTGGCCGCACCTTTGAGGAAAACTTCCCCAAGGTAGCCACCGAAATCGGCGAAACCGCGCTTGAGGTTTCCCATTTAAGCGGTGCCAACGGCAAGGTAAACAACGTTTCCTTTCATGTTGGCAAGGGAGAAATCATCGGCATTGCGGGGCTTGTGGGTGCAGGCAAATCCGAGCTTTGCAAAACCATTTTTGGCGCGTATAAAAAAACAGGCGGCACCGTTATTTTGAATGGTCACGAGGTAAAAATCAACAACCCGACCGACGCTGTGCGCCATCAGCTTGCGCTGGTGCCCGAGGAGCGGCGCAAGGAGGGTGTGTTGGTAAACGAAAACGTAAGCTTCAACCTATCCGCCGCATGTCTTGGCAGATTTTGCAGGTTCTCTTTTATCAACAGAAGAAAAGTAGACCAAAACGCCAAGCGGTATGTACAGGATTTGGGCATCTCCACCCCCTCCGTTCACCAAAGCGTCAAAAATTTGTCTGGCGGCAATCAGCAAAAGGTTGCTGTAGGCAAATGGCTGGCCGCCGATTGTGACGTATACATCTTTGACGAGCCTACAAAGGGCGTAGACGTGGGCGCAAAGCAGGATATTTTCCGACTGATCTACGACATTACCATGCGCGGAAACAGCGTTGTTTACGCTTCCTGCGAAAACTCCGAGCTGCTATCCATCACCGACCGCATTTATGTGCTTTACGACGGAGAAGTCATGGCGGAGCTGGTAACCGCCGATACCTGCGAGGACGAAATTATGAATTACGCAGTTGGCGGCAAGCAGAGAACCGCTTAATCGCAGCATTGAGAAAAACAGGAGGGCATATGCTATGCAAGCAACGCTGAATCCAAATCCCTTGGGAATGAAAAAGAGCAAAAAAGCTTTTCGTTTTTTGCTCGATTGGGCCGCCATCATCACATTAGGCTTATGCTTCATTATTTTTACCGCAGTCAAGGGCGGCAGCTTCATGTCCGCCAACAACATGGTCAACATCCTGCGCGCCATGTCCATCACCACCGTTTTTGGCATTGCGGCCACCGTAACCATGGCACCCGATGGCTTTGACATGTCCGCCTGCACGCTGGCAAGCTGCTCGGCTTACATTTTTGTGAGCATGTACCTTTGGTACGGGCTGCCGCTGTGGCTCTCCATTGTGGTTTGCGTCATTGTAACGCTGATCATGTACCAGCTTACCATGTTTTTGGTGCTGGTTTGCAAAATTCCAGACATGCTGGCCACCTGCGCACTGATGTTTGTACACCAAGGGCTTGGTCAATGGTACATCGGCGGCGGCGCGGTATCCACAGGCATGCGCCTGCCAAGCGGCGCGGCGCCCGCACGCACACAGCTTTCCGAGTCCTTTTCTGCCATTGGCCGCGCGCCTTGGATCATCATCATCATGTTGGTTTGCGTGTTGGTTGCCTATATCTTTTTGGAGCACACAAAGCACGGCCGTTTCATTTACGCCATGGGCGGCAACAAACAAGCCGCCAAGCTTTCGGGCATCAACGTTAAAAAGTATCGTTACCTTGCAGGCATGATTACCGCCGTGTTCATCGCCATCGGCGGTATCCTCGTAGCCTCGCGCGGCAGCTCCGCGCAGGTTATGTGCTGTGACAACTACTTCATGCAGTCCCTAGCGGCAGTGTTTGTGGGGCGCTCGGTAGGCGGCGCAGAAAAGCCAAATGCGCTGGGCACCTTGGTAGGCGCAATGCTGGTGTCCACGCTTGAAAACGGGCTGACCATCTGCGCTGTTTCGTACTATGTACTGCCCGCCGTAAAAGGCTTGGTGCTTGCCCTTGCATTAATCGCCGCATATGCAAGCAAAAAAGAACAGTAATTGAAAGCACCCACAAAACCCCCTTGCGAACCATTCGCAAGGGGGTTTTGCCAATGTTGGGTTTGCAAAGGGCATCGCCCTTTGCCGGGGGTTTGGGGGCGGAGCCCCAAAAATCGTCCCCCTCCTCAACCGTTACAGCACTTTTTTCAAAAAGTCCTGCGTGCGGGGGTTTTTGGGATTCTCAAAAATTTCCTTGGGCGTGCCTTCTTCCAGCACAACCCCTTCATCCATAAACAGCACACGGTCGCCCACCTCGCGTGCAAAGCCCATTTCATGGGTCACAACCACCATGGTCATGCCGTCCACCGCAAGCTGCTTCATAACGTCCAGCACCTCGCCCACCATTTCGGGGTCCAAGGCACTGGTAGGCTCGTCAAAAAGCATCACCTCAGGGTTCATGCACAGCGCGCGCACAATGGCTATGCGCTGCTGCTGTCCGCCTGAAAGCTGTTTGGGATAGATGTTTGCCTTTTCAAGCAAACCAACGCGTGCCAATAGCTTCGTGGCTTTTTCAGCGGCTTCAATCTTGTTCATCAGCTTAAGCTTTACAGGGGCAAGGGTGAGGTTTTGAAGCACCGTCAAATGGGGAAAGAGGTTGAATTGCTGAAACACCATGCCCATGCGACTGCGGATTTTGTTGATGTCGCATTTGGGGTCGGTTACATCCACCCCTTCAAAGAGAATTTGCCCCGAGGTAGGCCTTTCCAGCAGGTTTAAGCAACGCAAAAAAGTGCTTTTGCCGCTGCCGGAGGGGCCGATAATCACAACCTTCTCACCCGGTAAAATGTGCTGGTTCACCCCGCGAAGCACATCCAAATGGCCAAAGGATTTGCATAGGTTGTTAACGGTTATCACCTTGACGCAGCCTCCTTTCCAGCTTACCGACCAGCCATGTAAAGAACATGACCACCGCTAAATAAATGAGCGCGACCGCAATCAGCGGCATAAAAGCGGAATAGGTAACGCCGCGAATGCGGTTGCCGCCAAAGGTAAGGTCCGCCACCGCCACATAGCCCGCAACGGAGGTTTCCTTGAGCAAGGCAATAAACTCATTGGCAAGGGTGGGCAGAACGTTTTTGAGCACCTGCGGCGCAATCACGCTCCCCATGGTTTGCAAATAGCCCAGACCCAAGCTGCGCCCCGCCTCCATCTGCCCCTTATCCACCGAAAGAATGCCGCCGCGAAAAATTTCGGATACATAAGCGCCCGAGTTGAGACCAAAGGCAAGTATGGCCACCATCACCCCATTATCGGAGGATGCAAAAATGACATAATACATAATCATCAGCTGAATGACCACAGGGGTGCCGCGGATGATTGTGGTATACACACGTGCAAAGCCATTCAAAAACGCCAGCAGGCTTCTGCCAAAGCTCTTGCGCGTGGTAAGCTTGGTATTGTCCCATGTGGTGCGAATAATGGCGATGATCACACCTATGACAATGCCGATCAGGCACGCAAACAGCGCAATGATCAAAGTGTTTTGTAAGCCTTCCCAAAGCAGCCTCCAACGGTCTTTATCCACAAAATTCAGGATAAATTCCGCCTTTACGCCATCAAACCACGTTGCGATATTGGTAAGCAGCGGCATATGGCTCGCCTCCCATCCATCAAAATGTAAGCCCGTTGTGTAAACACAAGTTTGGGGGAGCGGTTTTCTCCGCTCCCCATAAACTATGGGTTCGTTATCAAAGGTTCGGCTTATTCCGCTTTGATGTATTTTTCAACAATGCTCTTGATGGTGCCATCGGCAATCAGCTCGTCAAGTGCGGTGTTGAATTTGGTCAAGAGCTCTTCGTTGCCCTTGGCAATGCAAGCGGCATAATCTTCTGTTGCATATTCGGTATCCAGCACCTTTAGCCCCTTGTTGGCGGCTACATAAGCTTTGGCAGGCTCTTTGTCGATGATGACGCAATCAATCTTGCCATTGACCAGCGCCATTACGGCCTCGTTGCCGTTGGGGAAACGCGTAACCTTGCCCAAGTTCTTTTCTTCAATGTCGCCAGTGGTGTAAATATCACCTGTGGTGGCAAGCTGTACGCCAACCTTGGTGCTTGCGCCTTCCTTGAAAAGGTCATCCGCGCAGGTAATGGGCGAGCCTTCCGCAACCACAACGGCTTGAATGCCGGTAGCGTAGCTGTTGGAGAAGTTAATCATCTGCTTGCGCTCTTCTGTAACGGTCAGGCCTGCCATGGCAAAATCAGCCTTGCCGGATTGCACAGCGGAAATGATGGAATCAAATTCCATGTCGGAAATCACAAGCTCACAGCCAAGCTTGGCGCAAATGGCGGCGGCAATTTCAGCGTCGATGCCGACCACTTTTTCACCATCGTAAAATTCATAGGGAGGGAAGGAAGCATTGGTTGCCATGGTCAGTGTATCAGCCAGCGCACCTACTGCGGATAGGGTCAGAACCAGGGTCACCACAATTGCCATGAGCTTTTTCATAAGGGTTATCCTCCTCAACATCTTTGCAAAATATCTTTCCTTCAGGGAATGTGCATACTATACCCCTATTTATACACGATGTCAAGCGTTTTTTGAATATTTATTCAAACTTTTTTCATAGGAGTGCATTCCTTCTACATAGGCGTTGTTTCCTTGGCTATCCAGCGCAACGGTCAGGGGAAAATCCTTCACATGCAAGCGCTTGATGCTTTCCGTGCCCAAATCCTCATAGGCCACAGGCACACAGCTTTCCACGCAAGCGGCCATGGTGGCCGCACAGCCGCCAATCGCCGCAAAATACACCGCCCCATGCGCCATCACCGCTTGCCTGACTGCCTCGCTTCGCTCGCCCTTGCCAATCATTGCATTCACGCCATAGGCAAGCAAGGCGGGCGTATATGCATCCATCCGCCCGCTTGTGGTGGGGCCGATTGCGCCGCAGGGCTTGTTGGGCGGGGTGGGCGTAGGGCCTGCATAAAAAACCACCTGCCCCCGCAAATCCACAGGCAAAGCTTCGCCTGCCGTAAGCGCCGCGCAAAGGCGTGCATGTGCCGCGTCACGCGCTGTATACACCACGCCGCTTACCAGTACGCGCTCTCCCGCGCGCAGGGAAACCAGCGCTTCCTTCGTAAACGGAGCCGTTAAATGGAGCTCGTTCATTGTCATGTTCCACTGCCTTTCCATTCCTTTGTAAATGAAGCAAACGATTGGGGTACGCTCCTTGCAAAAGCGTGCCGCTATCAGAGCACAGCGCAGGCGTGCCGCGTTACGTGACAGCCCACATTCACCGCCACCGGCAACCCCGCGATATGGGTCGGGTAGGTCTTGATGCGCACTGAAAGCGCCGTGGTTTTTCCCCCAAAGCCCTGCGGGCCTATGCCCAACGCATTCACGCTTTCCAAAAGCTCCCGTTCCAGCGCATCGTAATACGGATCGTGATGCGGCCCCTCGCGAAGCTCCGCAAGCGCTTCCTTGGCAAGCTGTGCAACGCGCTCAAAGGTGCCGCCGATTCCCACGCCCAAAATCATCGGGGGGCAGGGGTTCGCACCCGCAAGCCGCGCCGTTTCCACCACAAAGCGCTTCACACCCTCCAAACCATCGGAGGGCTTGAGCATACACAAGCGGCTCATGTTTTCACTGCCAAAGCCCTTGGGCGAAACCGTCAGCTTGAGCTGATTGCCTGCCACAAGCCGCAAATGCAGTACCGCAGGGGTATTGTCCCCCGTATTTCCACGGCGGATGGGGTCGCGCACAATGGACTTGCGCAGGTATCCATCCGCGTAGCCCTTGGCCACGCCAGCGTTGACGGCCTCCTCCAGCGTGCCGCCCACAAGGTGTACATCCTGCCCCAGCTCCGCAAAAACCACCGCCATGCCTGTATCTTGGCAAATGGGCATGGATTGTTCCTTGGCAATGTCCGCGTTTTTGCATAGCAAATGAAGGGTATCCTTTGCGGGCGCAAAGGGCTCCCCTTCGCACGCGTCGCATAAAAGCCGATTGACCGCCTCAGGCAGCAGTACATTTGCTTCTATGCATAGCCTTGCAATGGTTTCCGTAATTTCTGTGACCGAAAGGCTGCGGCATTCATTCATATAGACGCTCCTTGCATATTCGTGTATATTCATGTATATTATTCATCCTCCCCAGAGGCTTCAGTCCAAGGTGATCATCAGCATTTCGCAGGGGTTTCCCCAGCGCGGAAAATGGCTTGGGTTGCTCACCCCCGCAGAAATCACCATGCGCCCATCCACCACGCCGCGTGTATATTTGGGAAAAAAGCCTTGTCCTGGTGCATACAGCCCCTGCTGACCCATGCGGATTTGCCCGCCATGCGCATGCCCCGCCACCACAAGGTCAATGTCCCGCTCCCGCACATAATCCATATAATGATTGGGCTTGTGGCAAAGAAGCACCTTACAGCCCTGCAGCTGTTCAAACGCCTCCAGCATATCAGGCACGCCCACAATTTCAGGCAGATACCAGCCGCCGATCCACAATTCTCCAAAGCGCACATAGCGGTTGATGAGCACCTCTGCACCCGTTTGCTTGATTTCCTTCATCAGCGCACGGTATTGCGTCAGCTTGGTTTCGTGATTGCCCACAGAATAAAAGGTGGGCAACCGCTTAGCCGCCTCCAAAAGAAACCGCACGCCGTTGCGCGTGGCTTGCAGATAGCGGTTCGCCACATCACCCGGCACAAGCAACGCATCCGCGCCCTCCATCATGGGAAAAAGATCCTCAAAGGGCTCGTCATGCAAATCGCTGACAACCGCCAGCTTTACGGCACGGCTTAGCTTGCCTGTATGAATGGCATAGGGGATTAGCTTGCGTTCCAACAAAGATAGCCTTCCTTTCTCATCCGCTTAAACAGCGGCGCAGAGGCGTTTTACAGCCTGCCGCTTGCAGGTACAGGGGTATTCATTGTAGCACAGTTCACCGCGCTTGAAAAGAACCGCGCCTTGACGTTGCCCCCATCTGCGCCTATAATACACAGGTCAGGGTAACAAAAGATTGTTTGCCTTTTTGCGCAACGCGCGGCGCTTGATTCTACAGAAGATCGGGAGGGCCGGCCTTGGTTTATGTTTTTCAATTGGGCATTATTTTAGCCATTTCCTTTATCAGTGAATTGATTCATTCCTTGATTCCCCTGCCCGTTCCAGCAAGCATTTATGGGCTACTGCTCATGCTTGCCGCGCTTTGCTCGGGTGCGCTCAAGGTGCACCAGGTGCGCAAAACCGCGCTGTTTTTGATTGAACTCATGCCGCTCATGTTTGTGCCGGGTGCCGTTGGGCTGATGACCTCTTGGCCTGAGCTTCAACCCATGCTCGCGCCTTTTTTGATCATTTGCGCCGTGAGCACCGTTGTGATCATGGCTGTAACGGGCAGTACCGCCCAAGCGGTGCTCAAGCGGGAAAGGAAGCTTTGACATGCATGCATTTTTATGCGATTCCCTTTTTTTCGGCTCACTGCTCACCATTGCGGCCTATGCGCTGGGGATGCTGATCAACCGCAAGCTAAAGCTCGCCATTTTCAACCCATTGCTCATTGCCACGCTTTGCATCATTGGTTTCCTGTCGGTTACCAAGGTGAATTATGAAACCTACCAAAAAGGCTCACAGCTTATTTCCTATTTATTAACCCCCGCGACGGTCTGCCTCGCCGTTCCGCTTTATGAGCAATTATCAGTACTCAAAAAGCACCCCAAAGCCATTTTGCTGGGCTTGCTATCGGGCGTGCTTTCTGCCATGGTTTGCATTTGGGGGCTTTCGGCGCTCTTTGGGCTTACGCATGAGCAATATGCCACCCTCCTTCCAAAATCCATTACGGCGGCCATTGGCATGGGTCTTTCCAAAGAGCTGGGCGGCATTGTATCGCTCACCATTGTGTCCATTCTGGTTACAGGCATTGTAGGCGTAATCACCGCCAAAGCGCTGTTTCATCTGCTTCACATTCACGAGCCGCTTGCAAAGGGGCTTGCAATGGGTACCTCCTGCCATGCCATCGGCACCACAAAGGCCATGGAAATGGGCGAAGTGGAGGGCGCCATGAGCAGCTTGGCCATTGTGGGTGCTGGTTTGTTAACCGTTGTTGCCGCGCCTTTTTTCTCACAGCTGCTGTAGCATGCGGGTGGGAATGGACGATCTGAACCGCTGTCAACGCAAAGCCAAAGGAATGGTTCATGCGGACGAAGAAGCAAGAGGGGGTGTTTTCAATGATCCTTCGCAAGCAATACACTTGTCCATTGGAATTAACCCATGATATGATGAAGGGAAAATGGAAGCCCATTATTTTATGGCGGCTTCGGCTGGGGCCTACCTCCCTTGCCAAGCTGGAAAAAGACATTGAGGGCATCACGCAAAAGATGCTTCTGGAGCAGCTGAAGGAATTGATCACCTATGGCCTTGTGGACAAAAAAACATACGAGGGCTTTCCCTTGCATGTGGAATATTTTCTTACAGAGGAACGCGGGAAAAAAATGCTCGAAGCGCTGGAAATTATGCAGTCTGTGGGCATTGATTATATGATGAAAAACAACATGGCGGATGTTCTGCATGAAAAAGGCGTTATATTGTGACATGGCAGTATGCCTGTGCATGCTGCACTTTGTCACGAATGCCGCGATCATGGCGGTATGCCTGTACATGCAGCGTTTTGTCACGAATGCCGCGATCATGGCGGTATGCCCGTACATGCAGCGTTTTGTTACGAGTGCCGCGATCATGGCGGTATGCCCGTACATGCAGCGTTTTGTCACGAATGCCGCGATCATGGCGGTATGCCCGTACA
>JAVXND010000041.1:0-23410 GCA_036645955.1 Clostridia bacterium
ATTATTATAAAACCAGCTGGTATCAATCTGATACCAGCTGGTGTTTTACATGCAATACCCAAAGTTCAGAAAGAACCGCTTTTGGAGCACGGCGGCGTTTTTTTGAATGGTCTACTCAATTCCCCTCATGGCGTCAAACGGAAAAAACACAAAGCGCACATGCCCAAGAATCATATCGCGCGTTAAGGCAGAGGGCGTATTATAATCATAATAGTTGCGGCTATCGTGGCTGTTGTCGCGGTTATCGCCCATCACAAAGTATTCCTCTTCCCCCAAGGTAAAGGGCTTCATGCTAAAGCCGTTGTCGTTTCGCTCCGGCGTAAGATAGGGCTCGTCAACCGCCTCACCGTTGCGGTACACCACATTGCTGCGCACCTCTATGGTGTCTCCCGGAATGCCCATCACACGCTTCACAAAATTTTCCGTTCGCCCCGGGTATTTGCATATGACCACGTCGCCGCGCTCAGGGTTCCCAAGAAGATACTCGGGCTTGGTCACAAACATAATTTCTTTATTTTGCAGTGTGTCACACATGCTTTCGCCATCCACCCGAATCGGCTCAAACAGGAAGGTGCGGATGAGCAATGCAATCACCACCGCCGCGCCTAATGTGAGCACCCAGCTTAGTATTTCTTTTTTCACATTGATTGGCTTCTTTTCTTTGCTTTTGGCATCCTTGGCCTCCGTGTCCTCTTCAGGTGTCTTAACCACCTGCTCGTCCTCAACTTGCATAGGGGGAACCTCCTTAGGATTGATTGGCCATAGCACGCAGCGTTTCCGCCTCTGGTACAGGCCCTTGCGTAAGCACTTTTTTGCGGCGTTTGATAAAATCCGCTCTTTCCATCATCACAATACGTCCGCAACCGAGGCATTTGATTTTTACATCAGCGCCAATGCGAATAACCGTCCATTCATCGCTGCCGCAAGGATGCGTTTTACGCATCTTCACCACATCGCCCATACGGATTTCTTCCACACGGCTTCACCTCCACAATACATCTAGCATTATACATCCCCATCAAGCAAGTTTCAAGCAATGCTCTTGACCAATATAAGGGCAAAGTGTGAACTTATCGTGAATTTGCACTTTGAAAGGGGCTTGCCCTTGCCCTTTCATAGGGGGTATGTTATACTTCAAACGAATTTGAATGGCATTTTGATAAAGGAGTTCTGATCATGGCAACGCAAACAAGGCACAAAACATCATCGAAAACCATCATGGTGCGCGTGGTCTGCTTTACGCTGGCGGCACTGATGCTTCTTTCCGTGCTTCTGGCCGCCGTTTGGCAATGGTAAATCAGGTTTTCTACTTTTGCATTTTTATCCAGCGGCACGAACCAAAGCGTGCCGCCTTTTTTGATCAAAAAAATGCGCCCAAAAGGGCGCAAAATCAGTCGATATCCTGATCAAAGGGCAGCACAAGCCGATTGCTCTCCGTTTCCCAAAGCTTGTCCAGCCTGTAAAACGCGCGATCCTCGGTGTGGAAAATGTGTACCAGCACCGTGGCATATTCAAGCACCACCCAATGCCCGTCCTGCTGACCTTCTTTGCGAATCGGCTCAATGCCCTGTTCAGCCAGCTGATCCTCCACCTCGTTGGCCAAAGCCTTTACTTGCAAGGTGGTGCGGCCATTGGCAATCAGCATGCAATCCGTAATCACCGTCATGCCTGTTACATCCAGCGCTACAATGTCCTGCGCCTTTTTTTCGTAGAGAATGGTTGCAATTTTTTCAATTAATTCCTTCATTTAGTTAATCTTCTCCTTTAAATTTGAATTCGGTTTGATTCTCATCAGCCAGTCCAGCACGCGTTTTGTGGTGGGATGCGGCGTGGTTTTTTGGCTTGTGACATATTCCATGGTGGATTCCAACGAGTAGCGCATGGCGGCGGCCAAATCCTGCTCCGCAAGCCGCCTGACCACCTCCAAGGCTGGATAGCTACGGCGGGAAGGTTCAATCTTGTCCGCTAAAAACACGATCATATCCAGCGGAAGCATGCCTACCTTTCCCGTTGTGTGGCAAGCAATGGCAGAAAGAACATTGGGATCTGTTACGCCGAAGCTCTGCTCTGCCAGCACCGCGCCCACGGGGCCATGCAGCAGGTTTTCGTTTTGCAGTGTTTCCTTGTCCAGCAGCAAGCGGTTTTCTTTGGCAATGCGCTGTAGGTTGCCAAGCGTCATGCATTTTGCGCAGTCATGCAGCAATGCGGCCAACGTGGCTTGCTCCTCGTTTACGCCATGCAGCTTGGCCAATTTGCGTGCTGTAAAGCACACCAACAGCGAGTGATAGAGCCGTTTATCGCTCAAGGCCTGCTTCAAGCGTGGGTAGCATGCCTCCGCTTTCGGGTTTTGCTTGGTACCATATAGCCCCATCAGGCGGATGTATTCCAGCACCTGCGGGCGAAGCATGGCAGGGCTTCCCCCGCTTGCAAGCTCTGCGCGAATGGCCGTTGCAGATACATCCTTGGGTGGGAGTGATAGAAACGAAAGCTTTGCCCCGCGCGCTTCCAGCTCTGCACATAGAGGGTTGCTTTCAAGCTCTGCCGTACTGCGGCGGCAAACCAAGAACTGGCACAGCGTAAAAACCTTGTCAGGCTTGCGCCAGTTGGGAAGATCCTTCAGCGTATCTTCCCCAATGATATAAAAGAATTCGGCATTTGGCATTTGCTTTTGCAATTTGGTTAAGGTGTCCACCGTATAGATAATTCCTTCGCGATCAAGCTCCGCACGTGATGCTGAAAAGCTCGGAATGCCAATCAGTTCAAGGCGCGTCATTTCAAAGCGCTCCTCTGCATCCGCCAAGCTTTCGTGTTTATGCGGCGGGTTTCCTGTGGGCAGAAAAATCACGCGTTCCAAGCTTTGCTCTGTTTTGGCGCACAGCGCGATTTCCAAATGTCGTTCATGTATAGGGTTAAAGCTTCCCCCCATGATGCCGATGCGCTCTTTTGGCACGGCCGTGCCTCCTTTCTGGATATGAGCAAGGCATATGCCTTCGTTTTTTATTATACTAGAAAATCACAAAAAGGGAAACCTTTTATTATCCCAAAGGCAAGGTGAGGTGCAAGCATGCAAAAATATAAACAAAAAACACCGATTGCGGAGCTTACGGACAAGCTTTTGCGGATTTTGCTTGCCTGCGGGCTGGGTATTGCATGGTTTGTCTATTTGTGGGGGCTGAGTCTGCCCGCCATAGCGGCAGGGCTTGCCATGGGCGGGCTGTTTTGGCTCTGCGCACGCCTTTTCGGCAAAAAAAGCACCGAAAAGCGTGAAAAGCAAATGCGCCGCATGATTGGCGGTGAATTGGCGCTGAAGCATTTGCTGCTGCTGCCGCCGCGTCACGCCGCCTTTCAAGCGGCCATGTGGCTTTCTCCCATAGAGCCTATGCAGCTTCAAAAAGCGGTTCACTGGGGCATGCTTGGCACGCAGGCAGAAAAAAGCGTGTTGCTCAGGCTCATTGCACAGCACGAAAGCATGCCCATCAATGTACAGCAGGTGATTAATGTCATCAAGGAAGCGCGCGAGCTGCATGTAAAGCGCTGTCTTTTTTGTGTGACCGCACCCCTTTGCAAGGAAGCAGAAGCCTTTGCAGGAAGTGCCAGCCCCGAAATTCGTCTGGTAAAGCGCGAAGAGCTGATTCGTTTGGCCGGCCTTTGCTCCCCCGCAACCGATGAGGACTTGAGTGCGTTGGGGCGTCAAAAAAAGGCGCATCACAATGCCAAGGAGTGGCTTGCCTTGGTGCTGGACCCTCTGCGTGCACGGCGGTATTTTTGGTATGGCATAGGGCTTACGGCGCTTGCACTGCTCACGGGGCAATGGGTGTATCCCTTGCCCGCCATGCTGTGCTTAGCGCTGTTTGCGCTCAGCAAGGCACGTGAAATACGGCAGGAGCATGGCAAAACAGCCTTCACCAAGCCCAGCAAATGATATGAGTAACAAAAGCACTCATTCCGCGCAGGCATTTGCCAGCGTAATCCACTCAGCCACCGAAAGCGCCTCTCCGCGCACCGTCGCAGATAAGCCCATCATGGAAAGCGCCGCGCTCACCTTGCTTGCTTCCATCACGCTCCCAAGCGCGTTTTGCAGTGTTTTACGCCGTAAGCTAAAGCTTGCACGAAGCATGCGAAACAGCAATTTTTCATCCTTGACCGCAAGGGGCGGCGCTTTGCGCATATCCAAGCGTACAAAGGCGCTATCCACCTTCGGGGGCGGTGTAAAGCATGCCGCAGGCACCTCGCAAACAATGCTCGGCTCGCAATGGTATTGGCATTTCACACTCATCAGCCCATAGGCAGAGGTAGAAGGCGCGGCCATAAGCTTTTGCGCCACTTCCTTTTGAATCATGACCGAAATTTGGCGAATGGGCAAGCCGCTTTCCCAAAGCAATTCAAAAATCGGGGTGGTGATGTTGTAGGGGATGTTTGCAATCACATAAAAGCCTTCCCCCAAGGGTTCGCAAAGGCTTTGAATGTCCAGCTTGCGAATGTCGCCCTGCACGATGGTCAGATTGTTGCAATGCTCTGTTTTTACCTTCAAAAAGGGCATTACCGCCTCGTCTACTTCCACAGCAATCACACCTTGAGCCGCGTCGCATAGGCATTTGGTCAGCATTCCGCTTCCAGGGCCAATTTCCAGCACCTGATCTTGTTTTCCAACCCCCGTTGCTTCCACCAGCGAACGCAGCAGCGCTTCATCGTATAAAAAATGCTGGCCAAGGTCGTGCTTGTAGCGCACGCCCTCCTCACGGCGGTGCTGTGCGTGTTCAAACGATTTTTTCACTTTGGTTTCTCCTCGTCTATCAATACGGCTTCGCGTCCAAAAGCATCGATCAAGCTCTTTTGCGCTTCTTCACGCACACTGCCAAGCCTTTGGTCCGATAAATCCTGATCCAACAGCACCTCAAATTTGACGGGCTTGCCAGCCGCCTCGCTCAAAACCTCCGCCACACGCTCCTTGCGCGGGGACTGTCCGAGCTTTAGGAAGTGAAAATCCTTTTTGGCATAGGGAATCAACACCTGATAGGTATCGCCCTTCACGCCCAAAAAGCGCTGGTTGTTCAGCAACCCAAAAATGGGGGGATCGCTCTTTGCCAAGGCAGCTAGCGCCGCTTCCCACACGCCCTTTGCATCCGCTGGCACGGGCGGCGCGGCGGGTTTTTTGGGCGCTTGAGAAGCGGGTTCTTTGCCCTTTGATGCGGTTTGCTTTCCGCCGCTTCCTTGCGCCGCATCCCCTGCGGCGGCCATCACAAGCTTGCCGCTGGCTAAATCCTTTTCCAACTGAGCCAGCTTGGCTTCCAGCTCCCCAATGCGCTCAAGCAGCGCTCCGCCATCCTCCCCCGCGCTTTCTTCGCAGGCGTGTAAAACCGCCGCCTCCAAGCCAATGCGCGGTGTGGAGGCAAAGCGAAGCTCGCCTTCTGTATGCATCAAAAGATCCATCACACGCAAAAGCCTCACCTGCGAAAACGCCTCCGCTTGCTCGCGATAGCGCTTTTCATCCTCCGTTGTCACATCCAAAATAGAAGCCGCATCCACCGTTATGGCCTTCACCGTCAGCAATGCGCGGCAATGTGCGGAAAGCTCGCGCAAAAATACCTGCGGCTCGCGTCCCGAGCGCATCAGCTCGTCCACCTTGCGCATAACGCCTGCCACATCCCGCTGTGCCACCAGCTGCATAAAAGCAAACAAAAATTCGCGGTCAGAGGTGCCCAGCACATCCCGTACCTGTGCGGCGGTAATCATGCCATCCTGCGCACCCGCAACGCACATGTCCAAAATGCTGAATGCGTCACGCATTGCGCCCTCAGCCGCGCGCGCCACCATTTGAAGCGCTTCATCCTCCGCGCCAAGCTTTAGCTCCTCAAGTGCCAAGCGCATGCGCTCAATCATCAGCATGGTAGGAATGCGCCCAAAATCATAACGCTGCACGCGGGAAAGAATGGTGGCGGGCAGTTTTTGCGGCTCCGTGGTCGCTAAAATAAACACCACATGCGGGGGCGGCTCCTCCAAGGTCTTGAGCAAAGCATTAAATGCGGCGGTGGAAAGCATGTGTACCTCGTCGATGATGTACACCTTGTACTTGCCAATCTGCGCAGGATAGCGCACCTGCTCCAGCAAGTCGCGGATGTTATCGACGCTGTTGTTGCTGGCCGCGTCAAGCTCCAATACATCCATGGTGGTTTCATTCATAATGGCGCGGCAGGCTTCGCATTCCCCGCAGGGGTCGCCCTCGTTGGGGTTTTTACAGTTAATGGCGCGGCTCATAAGCTTTGCCATGGTGGTTTTGCCCGTGCCGCGGCAGCCGCAAAACAAATAAGCATGCGCAATACGCCCCGCCATAATTTGTCGGCGCAAGGTTTTAACGGTGGCCGTTTGCCCCACCACCTGTTCAAAGGTTGTGGGCCGCCACCTGCGGTATAGTGCTTGATAGGCCATAGTGCCTCCACCCTTCCAAGAGTCCATAAAAGCAATCGGATGCTGCGAAGATCAAATCACAAATGCCTATCTAATATAGCACAGCGCCGCACGCAATGCAACGCATTCCACCGCCCCAATCACCTTATAACGCAGTGTTCCCCAGCTTCTCAATCGCGGCCGATACCCAGCCCTCCGCCTCACATAGCGCCTCTTGTGCCCGCCGCGCTGAAGCGCCTGTCATTTTCATGATGATTGCCGCTTTCACAGAGCCATCGGTCTTTTCAAGCAGTTTCCGCGCCTGCTCAGGCTCCGCGCCCGTCGCGTGACACACAATGCGCGTCGCGCGATCCGTCAGCTTTTTGTTGGATACAGATAAATCCACCATCAAATTGCGATAAACGCGCCCTGTGCGCACCATCACCCCCGTGGACAGCATGTTGAGGATCATTTTTGTGGCAGTGCCCGCCTTTAAGCGCGTTGAGCCCATCAGCACCTCCGCCCCCGTGGGCGCTTCAATGGCCAAATCCGCATGGGCGGATAATTCCGCATGTTCATTACAGCTCAACGCAATTGCCAGCACGCCGATGCTTCTGGCGTAATCCAGCGCGGCACAGCAGTAGGGCGCATAGCCGCTCGCACTGATGGCTACCACCGTATCCGTTGTGCCCAGCTCTTGGCAAACCAAATCCTGCTTTCCCTGTGCTTCGCTATCCTCCGCGCCCTCTACCGCGTGGCGCAAAGCACGGTCGCCGCCCGCAATAATGCCCTGCACCAAGCTGGAAGGCACCCCAAAGGTAGGCGGGCATTCCGATGCATCCAGCACGCCCAAGCGTCCGCTGGTACCCGCTCCAATGTAGAAGAGCCGTCCGCCCTTTGCAAAGCGCAATGCAATTTCATCAATCGCTTTTCCAATGACCGGCAAGGCCTTCTCTACCGCCAAGGTCACTTGCGCATCCTGTTGGTTCATCAGGCGCGCTATTTGCTCCCCGCCTAGCGTATCCAATGCGATGCTTTCCTTGTTTACCTGTTCGGTGGGCAGCTTTGCCAAATATTCGTTCATCGAAATCATCAGGTTCACACCTTTCTGTTTGAAATTTCCTTCTTCGAGCGTAGACATTACAGCACGACCATTGATGTTCCCTATTATACACGGTCTTCCAGTTCAAATCAACTTTGTAGCCAAGCATCAGGCGATGACGGATATCCAAAGCACCTTTTTGATGTGCTTTAGCCCTCGCTTTGTCAAAAATGCTTGACGAAAAGGCCATAGTTTGCTATTCTACACACATACCAAAACGTTACAACCGCACACTCGAGGGAAGTATCCCAACCGAAGCTGTAGGTGTGCATGCCTAAGCCGTGAACGGCTTTTTGACGGAAAATGGAAAGGCTTCTTTCACCTGCCACGCACCCTCATGGTGTGCGAACAGTGGCTGGCGGAGATGATGAAGGCAAGCTCATGAGCTGGATTTTTGGCATAGACGGCGGTGCAACCCATTCGCGTATGGTCATCTTTTCCGCCGAAACAAGGGAAATTGTAAGCCGCGTTGAGGGCGGCAGTACCAACCTGTATGGAGCCCCCGAGGAAACCGTTCTCACGCATTTAGCCGAGCTGCTTCGACAAGGTGTTTTGCTTGCAAATATCAGCCTTGACGAGCTTTCCTGCGGCTGTCTTGGTTCCGCAGGTTTGAGCCGTGCGCGAGAGCAGGCTGTTTTTAACGCGTTTTTTGAGCGCATGCTCCCAAATAGCCGTGTGAAGCTTTGCAACGATGGGGAAATATTGCTTGTGGGCAGTCTCCACAGCCTTGAAGGTTATAGCCTGATTGGCGGCACAGGCTCCCTCGCCCTTGCCAGACGGCTGAATGGTGAAACCCTTCGCGCGGGCGGCTTGGGCTATATGCTGGGGGATGAAGGCTCCGCTTGCTGGATTGGCTGGCAAGCCGTCAAACGCGCATTGTGCAGCTTGGAGGAGCGCGACCTGCCCACAGCGCTCATGCCCAAGCTTCTTGATTACTTTGCTTTAAGCACGCCCACGGACTTTATTGAGCTGATGCATCATCATTTTCACAAGGCCACGGTAGCGGGCGCGGCGCCATTGGTGCTAGAGGCGGCGCAAGCGGGAGATGCTTTGGCGGAGGACATTGCACTAAAAGCCGCCAAGGAGCTTTGCCTGCTGCTTACCAGCGTTGCAAAGCGCATGGTTCTGCCAAACCCCAAGGCGGCGCTTTCGGGCGGCGTTATTGAGCATAGCGCCCTTCTTCGAAGCCACCTGCTGCAAGCACTTCACGAGCAATTGCCCGCCGTGGAAATTGTGGTTGGGCAAGGGGATGCCGTAGCAGGCGCATGCTTGCTAGCAAAGCAGTTCAGCGAAGAATGAAGCACCCAAACACATCTTTACCCACCTCCCGCCCTGCAGCCCCCCATTTCAAGCTGCAGGGCTTTTGTCATCCAATCACCCCGCCCCCACCCAAATCCTCAGCAAAGCAGGAATTTTGCATTCAAATCCCGTATAGTATCCATGGTTCTTTCATTTATGAATCAAAAAAGACAAAAGCCAAAAAGGAGGAATTGCCGTGACCATCCGTGAACGCCTTGAAGATGAAGAAAAAGCTCGTCTTTCCCCATTGGCAACGCTTTCCTCCGCAACGCTCGGCCGCGAACGCGCCATCACCCCCTGCGAGCTGCGCACGGATTTTCAGCGAGATCGCGACCGCATCATCCATTGCAAAAGCTTTCGCCGCCTCAAATACAAAACGCAGGTCTTTCTTTCCCCCATGGGCGATCATTTCCGCACACGCCTTACGCACACGCTGGAGGTGGCGCAGGTTGCCCGCACCCTTGCAAGGGCTTTGCGCCTCAATGAGGATTTAACCGAAGCCATTGCCTTGGGGCACGATCTGGGGCATACCCCCTTTGGCCACATCGGCGAAAACACGCTCAACGGCCTCATGCCCGCTGGTTTTCAGCATAATGTGCAAAGCCTGCGTGTAGTGGAGCTGTTGGAAAACGATGGGCAGGGGCTCAACCTGTGCAAGGAAGTCCGCGACGGCATCCTCACCCACTCAGGCGAGCAGCAGCCCACCACGCTGGAAGGCTGGTGCGTGCGCCGTGCCGACCGCATTGCCTATATCAATCACGACATCGACGATGCCATCCGCGGCGGCATCCTCAAGCCCTTTGAGCTTCCGCGCCGCTGTTTAAGCGTGCTGGGGCAGGAGCACGGCCAGCGCATCAACACCATGATTTGCGACGTTGTAGCCACCAGCGAAAATCAGCCCTTCATATCCATGTCGCCTGAAATACAAGAGGCCAGCGAGGAATTGCGCGATTTTCTTTTTACCCATGTCTATCATGACGATTGGCGCAAAAAGGAAGAAGAGCGCTGTGATTATGTGATAACGGCGCTTTTCCGCCATTACGAGGAACACCCTGAGCAGCTGCCCAAGGAAAACCTTGAAATTCTGTACACCGACGGTGCCGAACGCGCCGTATGTGATTTTATTGCTTGCATGACCGACCGCTACGCCATTGAGCGGTTCAACGAGATCTACGTTCCTAACGCATTTGGATATCGTTAGCGGCAAATGTCGGAAATTGTTGAGCCCTTTGCAGGAATGTAACCAAGCGCGGCGAATGAATAAGATTGGGTGAAAGAAACCATGGCTGGAAGGTATCCCCCACAATGGCTGGACGAACTAAGAGCACGTGCGGACATCGTCAAGATCATTAATTCCTACGTGCCACTGAAGAAAAACGGGCATAGATATGTAGGTCTGTGCCCGTTTCACAACGAAACTGCTCCCTCCTTTTCGGTGGATGAGCAAAAGCAGGTTTATCACTGCTTTGGTTGCAAAGCGGGCGGCAGCGTGGTGCAGTTTATCATGGATATTGAGCGGCTCTCCTTTACGGAAGCGGTCGCTTATCTGGCTGATCAGCTGCACATGCCCCTACCCGAAATGCAGCACGACCCCGAATACGAGCAGCGCCGTTCGCTCAAGGAGCGAATCTATTTGGCCAATAAGGCCGCCGCAAAGCTGTATCATCAGCATTTGTGGCAGGCCGAGGGTGCGCAGGTTTTGCAATATTTGCAAAAGCGCGGCCTTTCAGACGCGGTGATCCGCCGTTTTGGAATCGGTGCGGCCCCAAGCACCGCAACCGTTGGTAAAGTGCTGATGGCGCAAGGCTTCACTGAATCAGAGCTGGTTTCCGCAGGGCTCATGCTCACGCGGGACGGCCGCACCTTCGACATGTTCCGCAACCGCGCCATCTTTCCCATTATCGACGCCTATGGCAATGTGCTCGGTTTTGGCGGACGAGCCATGGGCGATGCCATGCCCAAGTACCTCAACACCTCAGACACCCCCGCCTTCAACAAACGTTTTAACGTTTTCGCGGCCAATATGCTGCGTGCCACAAGAGGGCTCAAGCGGGTCATTTTGGTGGAGGGCTACATGGACGTTGTGGCGCTTTCACAATTTGGCGTTGAAGGTGTAGCGGCAACCTTGGGCACCGCGCTCACACCCGAGCAGGCCAAGCTCCTGCACCGCTACGCACCCGAGGTTCACCTCGCCTACGACGGCGACAAGGCGGGGCAAAAAGCCATTTTGCGTGGCTTGGAGGTGCTGGAGGAAGCGGGCGTAGCTGTGCGCGTATTGGATTTTCCCGGCGGGCTCGACCCCGACGAGTTTATCCGTCAAGAAGGGCTTGAAGCTTTTCTGGCCCTCAAACCCATTTCTGGTGTCATGTACCGGATGCTGCGAGCAAAAGAATGCTGCGACATGAGCGCCGAGGAGGGACGCACCGAATATGCCAAAGCCTGCGCCGCCATCCTCAAGACCGTGCGCGAGCCTGTGGAGCTTGAAAACCACCTGAGGCGGCTTTCACTTGAAACAGGCTTTAGCCGTGAGGTACTTCTTTCGCAAATTGGTATTGTACCCTCCCCACAGCATACGCAAGCACCAAAAGGGGAAGGCTTTTATCAAAAAGCAAAAGCAGTAGCAACGGTGGACTGGACCGCCCGCACGCTGCTAGCCGTGCTTTCTACAGGGCGGTTACCAGCAGATAGCGTATCCCCTGAGGAATTTGAAGACCCTCTGCTGCGTTCCTTATGTGAGAAGCTGCTGCACGGCGAAAGTGCCGCGGCGCTCATGGAGGAGCAGCTAGACGATCAAAGTCGCGCCATCGTGGGCGATATCCTAAGCATCAATACCGTTTTGGACGACGACGGCCTGATGACCATGGCGCGGGATTGCTTGAAAAAGCTGCGCCAAACCCGTTTGGAAAACGAGCTTGACCAAATACAAAAAGCTCTGCCCACCTTAGAAGAGGGCGAGCGGGCACGCGAAGCCGAGCGTGCATACCAATTAACCAAGCAACTGTTTGATTTAAAGTAACCCCCCGCGTGCATATGAAGGAGTGAGGAAGTTGAGTCAGAATCAGTCGCCCGAAGCAATTAAGCTGAAACTCAACGAGCTATACGAGGATGCCAAACAAAAAGGCAGCATCACCAAAGAAGAGGTTGCCACACAAGCTATGGAGCTTGAAATTGACGCTGACCAGATCACCAAAATCTACGAAACGCTTGAAAGCATGGGCGTAGACGTGATCAACGAGTTTGACCCCGTCCCCCCCGAGGAGCTCATCGAGGTTGCGCAGATTGATCTCAATGTGCCTGATGGCATTAGTGTTGACGACCCTGTACGCATGTATCTCAAAGAGATCGGCAAGGTTCCTCTGCTCACCGCAGATGAGGAAATTGACATTGCCCAGCGCATGGAGCAGGGGGATGAGGATGCCAAGCAAAAGCTGACCGAGGCCAACCTTCGCTTGGTGGTATCCATTGCCAAGCGCTATGTAGGGCGCGGCATGCTGTTTTTAGACCTCATTCAAGAAGGCAATCTGGGGCTGATCAAGGCTGTGGATAAATTTGACTACCGCAAAGGCTATAAGTTTTCCACCTATGCCACATGGTGGATTCGGCAGGCCATCACCCGCGCCATTGCCGACCAAGCACGCACCATTCGCATTCCTGTACACATGGTGGAAACCATCAACAAGCTGATTCGCGTTTCACGCCAGCTGTTGCAGGAATATGGCCGCGAGCCTACGCCCGACGAAGTGGCCAAGGTCATGAACATCAGCGAAAGCAAGGTCCGTGAAATCATCAAAATTGCGCAGGAGCCCGTTTCGCTGGAAACCCCCATCGGCGAAGAGGAAGATAGCCATCTGGGCGACTTTATTCCCGATGAAGATGCACCCGCCCCTGCCGAAGCGGCTAGCTTTACCCTCATGAAGGAACAGCTCTTAGACGTGCTGGACACCCTCACCCCGCGCGAGGAAAAGGTGCTTCGTTTGCGCTTTGGCCTAGACGACGGCCATCAGCGCACGCTGGAAGAGGTGGGGCGCGAGTTTAAAGTCACGCGTGAGCGCATCCGCCAAATTGAGGCAAAGGCGCTTCGCAAGCTGCGTCACCCCAGCCGCAGCAAAAAGCTAAAGGATTATTTAGACTAAAGTGCAAAACGAACAAAACCGCGCACCCATGCTAGGCGCGCGTCTCCAAACAGCGCTTTCCATGGCGGAGCCCTGCGCGGTCTGCGCCGATATCGGCGCAGACCATGGGCGGCTAAGCGCCGCATTACTGCTTCAAGGCAAAGCACAGCATGTGCTTGCGGCCGATGTAAGCGAAAAAGCCCTTTCAAAAGCGCGGCGGCTGCTTCAAAGGCTCGTGCCCAAGGAATGCGTCACCTTTGCGGTTGCGGATGGTTTGGAAGCGCTTAACCAGCTGCCCTCAAGCCATGCCGATGTTGTTTTCATTTTGGGCATGGGCGGCGAAACGGCGGCGGGCATTCTCACACGCGGTCAAAGCCGTTTGCAGGGTGCCAAGCTCGTGCTTGGCGCTCAAACCGATCTGGATGTGCTGCGGCAAACGCTATGCGCAATCCGCTACCGCATTACCCATGAGGAAGTGGCACGTGAAGGCGGCCGATTTTACGTGCTGATGAAATGTGAACCTGCTCAAGCAAACGAAGCTTGCTGTACCGAAAAGGAACGCTTGCTTGGCCCCGCACTTCTGCGCGACCTGCCCCCCGAATGGCAGCCCATGCTTGAGCGCCGCAAGCGCCTGCTCACGCAAGCCATCGCCGCCATGAAGCGCGCCAGCTTGGCAAAGGATGCCGTTCGTTTGCAGGCTTCGCTTACAGAGCTTGGTTATATTGAAGAAGCATTGCTGCGCTATATGCGCTAAGTCATGAAAGGCGGTATGCCCATGAACACGGTTACGGTAAAGCAGGTAACAGATTGGCTCAACGCCATTGCTCCCTTTGATACCGCAGAGGAATTTGACAACGTAGGTCTGCTCATGGGCAACCCAGATGCCGCCGTGCACAATGTGTGCTTTGGCATGGACTTGACCGAAAAGCTTGTGCAGGAAGCGCTGGCGATGAACGCGGAGCTGATTGTTACGCATCATCCGGTTATTTTTACACCCCTTCGCCGCATAGACTATACAACGCCGCAGGGAAAAACGCTCTGCGCCCTTGCCGCGGCACATGTGAACGTGCTTGCCGCGCATACCAATTGGGACAAGGCACAGGGCGGCGTAAGCGATAGCCTCGCCCAAGCGCTGGACCTTAGAAATGTCACAAGCGGCGATGATTATCTGCGAATCGGCTCTTTGGTTGTGCCTCAAACCGCAGATGCGCTCAGCTCGCGCATTGAACGTTCGCTTCACTTTGCCCCACGCCGTTACGGCGGCGGCAGTGCATCCCTATCGCGTGTGGCTGTTGCGGGCGGAAGCTATGGCGAAGGCGCGGCCTTGGCGGTTACCCTGGGCGCACAAGCCTTTGTGGTGGGCGAAATCAAGCATCACGAGGTGTTGGACGCTTGCGCGCGCGGCTTAACGGTTTATGAGGCAGGTCATTTTGCAACCGAGCTGCCCGGTATTGCCGCGCTCTATGAAAGGTTTCTGGCGGATGCTGTAAAGGCCTCTTGGCAGGTTAAGGCGCATCTGCATTTTCAAGCTCCATACGCTGGTGCAACGCTAGCGCTATAGGAGCATTCCCAACGAAGTGCAAGGAGGTACCCAATGGAACAAACAGAATTGCTTTGGCAGTTTCAGCAGGCCGATATGGAGGCCGACGCATTAGAAACTGAAATTAAGCGTAGTCCAACACGAATCGCGCTGAAAAAAAACCGCGATTTTTTGGTAGAGCAGCAAGCCGCCGTGAAACGCATGGAGGAAGAGGTTGCCGAAATGCTGGACCGTGTTGACATCATTAAGGAAGCCATCTCGCGCATGGAGGAGCAGCTTGGCGTTTTGCAAAAGCACATGCAGGACACGCCCCCCGAAACGCTCGAGCAGGCTCATACCATGAACCGCGATGCGCAAAAATTCCTCAATGACCTGAGCGACTTCGAGCAAGAAATGCAGCGGATTCAAAAAGATGCCGCCGACCGTGACCGTTTGGAAAAAGACATCCGCATGAAATACGCGAAGGTAAAAGCGGAGTACGATACGCAAAAGGTGGAGTACGAAGCCCAATACAAGGAGCAAATGCAAGCCTTGGACGAAAAACGCCGCATTGCGCAGGAAAAATCCGTAGGCATTGATCCTTCCCTGTTGGACAAGTACCGCATTATCAAGCATCATTGCGTTCCCCCTGTGGCCAAGCTGTTAGGCGACCAATGCGGCGGCTGTAACATGAGCTTGCCTCAAGTCACGCTGCGCAACATCAAAAGCGGCGCAAAAATCATCGAATGCGAAACCTGCGGACGAATGCTGATTCAGCTGTAATCCTGCAAATAGAACAACCATACGCGCCGCTTTCAAACGAAGGCCGTTGAGCGTGCATAGGCGGGCGTTGACTAGTTCAGCGCCCGCCGCGCTATTTTCGCTTTCGCGTCCCCCCATCCCTTTACCTATAAAAACATTGCAATAGGAGGAAGATGCTCACATGAACATGATCGAAATCATCGAAAAAAAGAAGCTGAACCAAATCCTTACAGAGCAGGAAATTTCCTTTTTTATCGGTGGCGCGGCGGACGGCACCATTCCTGACTATCAGCTTTCCGCCCTGCTGATGGCCATACGTCTCAATGGCATGAGCCGTGAAGAAACCGCCCAAATGACCCTTGCCATGGCACGCTCGGGTGATATGGTGGATTTGTCCTCCTTAAAGGGCATTCCCACAGATAAGCATTCCACGGGCGGCGTTGGGGATACAACCACCCTCGTGCTTGCGCCGTTGGTTGCCGCCTGCGGTGTTCCCGTTGCCAAAATGAGCGGGCGCGGCCTTGGACACACGGGCGGCACGCTAGACAAGCTGGAGAGCATTGCTGGTTTCCGTGTGGATTTAACCACGGAACAGTTTCTGCGGCAGGTCAAAGAAATCGGCTGTGCCGTTATCGGGCAAAGCCAGAACCTCGCCCCCGCCGACAAGGCGCTTTATGCCCTGCGTGATGTTACCGCCACGGTGGATAGCCTGCCGCTCATTGCCGCAAGCATTGTGAGCAAAAAGCTGGCCAGCGGCGCGCAGGCCATTGTGCTGGATGTCAAAACTGGCGCAGGTGCGCTCATGCACACCACCGAAAAAAGCATTGAGCTGGCACAAACCATGGTGCGCATCGGCTGTGACGCGGGGCGCAGAATGGTTGCGCTCGTAACCGATATGGGCGAGCCCTTGGGCAGCCACATCGGCAACGCGCTAGAGGTGAAGGAAGCCATCGACGTGCTTTGCGGCCGTGTAGAAGGCCCCTTGCTGACGGTTTCTTTGGAGCTGGGCGCACGCATGCTGGTGCTTGGCGGTGCCGCAAAGGATGTGCCGCACGGCAAAGCCCTGCTGCTGGACGCGCTTCACAGCGGCGCAGGCATACGCACCCTAGCCAAAATGATCACCGCTCAGGGCGGAAACGCAAGCTGCTGTGAGGATGTGAGCGCACTGCCGCAAGCCCCCGTCATCATGGCTGTGCCAGCGCCTAAGAGCGGCTATATTCACCACATGGACACCATTGGCTTAGGCAATACAGCGCAAGCCATGGGCGCAGGGCGCAGGCTCAAAACCGATACCATTGACCATAGTGTTGGCTATGTGCTTCACAAGCGCATTGGGGACGCAGTCCGCCTTGGGGAGGCGCTTGCCACGGTGCACGCCAAGGACGAGGCAACCGCACAAGCCGCCATTGCCGCCATCGCGCAGGACATGGTCATCACCAATGAGCAGGTTCCGCCCTGCAAGCTGATTCACGCCTTTGTGGACAGTGAGCATGTAGAGCGTTTGTAAGGCAAGCCATTTTACAAGGAGGTGCTTCCATGCCATTTCATGTCAATGATTCCTTTCTGTTTCTTCTTTCAGCCATCGTGATTTGTTTTGTCATTGCACAATCGGTCTTTTTCCTGCTCAAAGCGTTCAAACGCGCCAAACAGCTGGGAATTTCAAGCACAACGGTTCGCAAAACCATGCTGTCCAGCGGGTTGTTTTCCATTGCCCCCGCCGTCAGTATTTTGGTGGGCGTTATCACGCTTAGCAAGTTTATCGGTCTGCCCCTGCCTTGGCTTAGGCTAAGCGTGCTGGGCGCAGTCACCTATGAGCTGCCCGCCGCCACCATCGCGGCCAATACCATGGGTGCCTCCGTAAAGCAAACCATCACCGACCCGCAGGTCTTTGCCATTATCGCTTGGGTCATGACCCTTGGCATTATTGCAAGCATTGTGCTGGTGCTCTTTGGCCTCAAGAAAATTCAGGGCGGCATGCACTCCATCACCGGCAAGGATAAGCGCTGGGGCGAAATTCTCATGGACAGCTTGTTCCTTGGCATGGTCAGCGCTTTTGTCGGCATGCTTTTTGCCGACATTCGCATGGGCTTTCCCGGCTTTATTCCCCTCGCGGTTGCCATTGTGTCCGCACTGCTCATGGCGGTTTGCGGGGTGCTGATCAAGGTGTGCAAATGGAGCTGGCTGGAGCAATATGCCCTGCCCCTGTGCATGCTTTGCGCCATGGCGCTGAGCATTCCCATTACCGCAATCATGGCATAAGGGAGGAAGATGAGCATGAAAAACAAGCAAGCAGTCCAATGCACCCCCTATGAACAGAGCGTGCATGTGTATGGACGAATTTGGACAGGCACGGCGCTTCTTTTGATGATTTTGGTTCCCGTAGCCATTTGCTGTTATTACAACGCATGGCCTCCGTTTCAAATGACGCTCAAGGCGCTGTTGGGCGTTGCGCCCATGTACTGGACCGTCGGCATTATTGAGGTGTTTACCTATGTGCCCATGCTGGGCACAGGCGGCTCCTATCTGGGCTTTGTAACAGGCAACCTGACCAACCTCAAGGTGCCCTGTGCCTTAAACGCCATGGAAGCCGCAAAGGTCAAGGCGGGCAGTGAGGAAGGCGAGGTCATCTCTACCATCGCCATTGCGTCTAGCTCCATTGTTACCACGCTGGTGATTGCGCTGGGTGTATTCGGCCTTAGCTTTTTAGCACCCGTGCTGGAATCCCCCATTTTAAAGCCTGCGTTTGACAACATCCTCCCCGCGCTCTTCGGCGCGTTGGGTGCGGTGTTCATCAGCAAAAACCCCAAGCTTGCCGCCGCGCCGCTCGTGTTTATGGTCGCGCTGTTCCTCATCGTGCCCGGGCTTAGCACAAGCGTTGGTATTTTGGTGCCCGTAGGTGCGCTCATTGCCATTGGCGCGGCCCGCATCATGTACAAAAGAGGGATGCTCGGCGGTGCGCCTGCCGATGCCAAGAAAGGAGCCGCCAAATGATCTTTTTATGGATTCTTTTAGGATTGCTGTTATGCTTTTTGCTGGTCGTTTTCCTTCGCGCCCTTTTGTTCAAGCCCCTGCAGGAGCCTGTTCCCGAGCAATCCCCCATTGAGGTGAATGTTGCGTTGGTCACCGCGCATTTTCAAGACATGCTCCGCCTCAAAACCATCAGCAATCTCGACGACAGCCTTGTGGATTTGGCAGAGTTTCAAAAATTTCAGGCGCTTCTTCCCACGCTTTACCCCACCGTATATGCCAAATGCGAATATGAGCAAATTGGGAAGCATGGCATTTTACTGCATTTGCATGGCCAAAGCAAGGATGCGCCCACCGTGCTCATGGCGCACTATGATGTGGTGCCCGTTGTTGCAGAGGCATGGGATGAGCCCGCCTTTGAGGGTCTCATTAAAAATGGGGAGCTTTGGGGCCGCGGCACATTGGATACCAAGTGCACCCTGCTAGGGATTCTGGAATCCGCCGAGCTCTTGCTCAAGCAAGGCTTTGTACCCCAAAGCGATGTGTATTTTGCCTTTGGCGGAGATGAGGAATGCATGGGCTCCGATGCTGTGGCCATTGTGGATACACTGTTTGAGCGCGGCATTCATCCTGCCTTGGTGCTAGACGAGGGCGGCGCGATTGTGGACGGGGTTTTCCCTGGGGTAAAGGAAAGCGCGGCGCTCATTGGCATTGCGGAAAAGGGCAATGTATTTATGGATGTAGTGGCCAAGGGCAAGGGCGGGCACGCCAGCGCCCCGCCTGTCAAGCAAAGCGCAGGCGTTTTGGCCAAAGCGCTTTGTAAACTCCAAAGCCATGCCATGCCCTTTACGCTCACCGCGCCTGCGCTTAAAATGTTTGATTTAATGGGGCGGCATTCCACCTTCGCATTCAAGCTCATTTTTGCCAACCTGTGGTGCTTTGCGCCGCTTCTCAACCTCATTTGCAAAATGAGCGGCGGGGAGCTTAACGCACTTGTGCGCACCACCTGTGCGCTTACAAGGCTTTCTGCCTCAGACGCGTACAATGTACTGCCCACCCAAAGCAAAGCGGGCTGTAACCTGCGCATCATCTGCGGTGAACGCATGGATACGGTCAAAGCACAAATGGAAAAGATCGTCCATGATGATTCTGTACAGCTCACAGTGCTAGGAGGCAGTCAGCCCTCCCCCATCTCCCCCACCAGCGGCGCGGGCTGGGAGCGTGTGGTTACCGCCATCCGCCAAACCTATCCGGGCGTGCTGGTTTCCCCCTACCTGATGCTGGCAGGCAGTGACAGCCGCCACTACTGCAAGCTTTGCAACAATGTCTACCGTTTTTCAGGCATGCCCATGTCCAAGGAACAGCGCGGTATGATTCATAACCACAACGAGCGTATCCAAGTGAACATGATTGGCCCTGCGGTGCAGTTCTTCGCTCGCGTGCTCAAGCAGTGCTAATATAAGTTACGGATATCAAAAAAACAATCGTGAAACCCGCCAATTCAAGCAAATTAGCCCTTGACAGAACCTCCTACTTTTAGTAGAATAATCTTTGGCATCAATAGGCTCCGCTAGCCCCGGATTGCTATTGAACATCGCGAGCGTTTGCTGACCATCAAATGCCGCACTGAAACACAAACCCCTTTAAGGAGGATACCGACTTGAATACGTACATGGCCAAAGCCGAAGACGTTCAACGCAAGTGGTTCGTCGTGGATGCTGAGGGCGTAGTGCTCGGACGTTTGGCGAGCCAGATTGCCAACATTCTGCGTGGTAAGCACAAGCCCATCTATACCCCCCATGTGGATACGGGCGATTATGTAATCGTCCTCAATGCCGATAAAATCGTTTTGACAGGCAACAAGCTTGATCAAAAGATTTACTACAGCCACACTGGCTTCCCGGGCGGCTTAAAGGAAACGGTTTATCGCCGTTTGCTAAACGAAAAGCCCGAATTCGTCATTCGTCACGCCGTTGTTGGCATGCTGCCCAAGGGTCCCCTTGGCCGCAAAATGGCGAAGAAACTCAAAGTATATGCGGGTCCCGAGCATGAGCAATCTGCTCAACAGCCCGAAGTGCTGGTCTTAAAGTAAAGACACGGAAGGAGCGTAAACAAAAATGGCAAAAGTTGAGTATAGTGCCGTAGGCCGTCGTAAAACGGCTATCGCCCGTGTCCGTTTAGTGGCCGGCGATGGTAAGATTTTGGTAAACAAGCGTGAGCTTGACAACTACTTCGGTCTGGAAACCTTGAAGATGACCGTTCGTCAACCTCTCGAATTAACAAAGGCCTGCGGCGATATGGACATCCTGATCAAAGTCATCGGCGGTGGTTTGACTGGTCAGGCTGGCGCAATCCGTCACGGCATCAGCCGCGCATTGCTTAAAGTGAACCCCGAGCTTCGCGAATCGCTCAAAAAAGCGGGCTTCCTCACGCGCGACCCGCGCATGAAGGAACGTAAGAAGTACGGCCTCAAAGCCGCACGTCGCGCGCCTCAGTTCAGCAAGCGCTAAACGATCGGTTTTATCCAATCAAAAAAGCTCAAAGACCCTGGAAAACAGCTGTTTTCTGGGGTCTTTCTTATATGAGTAGGGTGACAAAAGCACATTTTCACCTTGTTGTGTACCACCCATTGTGCTAGTTTCCTTTATATTGTACAATGGGTGGTACTAAATTCTACTAAAATGTGCTTTTGGCATCCGTATCTTATATCCATCATGGTTTTTCACAACAGCGGCTCTAATTGATTTTCGAAAACCCATTTGGGGCTGTAGCGTTGCCGTGTCAGCGTTTTTGCGTAAAGCACACGGTCTTCGCGCATCAGTGTAACAACGCGTTGCGCGTGTTCGGCATAATAAGCGGCCTCAGAAGGTTCATAATTTTCTTTTGTATCAAATCCAAAGCTGCGGGCATCCCAGCGCATGAAATAGGCATGCAGCTTTTTGCCAAGCTCCTCAAGCGCGGGAACTGCTTCATTCAGAACAAGAAAATTGCCTTTTGCCGCCGCCTCCAAAACGGTCAGTCCAAAGCTTTCCGAAAACGAAGGACAGACAAACAGATTGGAAAGCGTCATCAGCTCCAGTACCGATTCACGAGGGAATCCGTTAGGAAATCCAATCTCTGAGGTGAAGAGCATATCGCCCTCATCTAGTCCGCCTAGCTTGCCTGCCATGCGAATACTGTTCTTGTATATTTCGCACTGAATGTCCGCAGAGGGGAAATCGCAGAAAACAATGTGAACGCTTCGTTCTGTTTTTTGATGGATAGCGCCTGCAAAAGCCGCAACCTTCTCAAATTTCTTTGCTGGTGTCAGTCTGCCGGGATAAACAATTACAACGTCTGGAGAAAGCAAATCAAGCGCGGCATGTACCTTTTGTACGGGCACGCTTGCATTCTCCAAAAGCGGATAGGTGTTGGATACCGCACGGCATTTTCCTTCAGGCACGCCATATTGCTTTGCCAGTGCCGCAAGGCCAGACATGGTAGGATAGACATAAGTGGTGTTGGGCATAGGTGTATAGCGTGCCGCGAAGGGTTCCACCAGTTTTGGCGGGTGATTAACAGGCAGTGAGTGGGTAAATGAGACAAAGCGCAGGTGCGGCAGTTCTTTTTGCGCCATCCGAATGGCAACGTTATGAACCAGATGCCAGCCTTGATATAGAATATCGTGCAGTATACAAACGTCCGCATCCTTTAATTGCTTAGCGAAATCTTCGGCTATTGCCTCCGCTTCTTTCAAAAAGCTGTCGTGCACTTTACCGTAAGGCTGCGAATAATCCTGCCAATGGATCTGCTTGCCGTCTAATCGGTTGGTGATTTTCACCCATTCAACGCGCGGATCGCTGTATGGGCCGAAACGCTCGCCGTCTGGGCAATCCTCGCTGACCAGCATTTTCACCTCATGCCCTGCCTCTATAAGCATTTTAAGGTGATCCGCCACCACGTTTACCAAGGAATAGGTCGTTGTTAACCCGCCAAACATGGTTACTATTGCAATTTTCACAAGTTTTTCCTCCTGCAATTTGGTTAGAACTCGTAGGAGCATATGCCATGCGTGATCGTTTGATATCACCACAATCGCTAAAGCATCATATGATGTAAGGGAACTACTTTATTTATTAAAGTGCAATCCCAAATCACCATAGGAGGAGATTTGTCAAATGGCATCTATTTTTTATTTTTTCGGAGAGAAGAACGTCTTTATATTAGGGAATCAGACGCAAACCGGCGGATTTGCTGAAGGCGGTGTTTATGTTGGCGGAACTGCCCATTATACAAGCTATAATGTTGGCACAACACTTCCTGTTGTATATCCTCCAAATCCACTGCCCCGCTCTTATTCACTGTATGTTCTTGGCAACATGAATATTACCGGGGGCAGCAACACACAAAACTCCGCGCTCTCTCCAAGCGGTACCCTGACAACCTATTCCATGACAAGTGTTGGAGGGTTAGCCGGTCAGCCTTTGATTGTAGATGAATGGCATTATCCGAATGAAAACCTTATCGATTGGCTGGAATGCACTTCTTACAGTTTGGCTGAACTAGCCGTGAACGGAGTAGCCGCTCTTACAGGTACTGTTTTGACATTCACTGGTACGGACCCTTCGCAAAATTATTTCACAATCGATGGTGACAGCATCCTTGGCAGCGGAACGCCCATTGGTAATATTACACAAGTCAACCTGAACGTTCCCGCCGGTGCAACAGCGCTTATTAACGTGATAGGAACCAATCTGGCCCTTAACAACATCACGACCTTGCTCAATGGTGCAACGCCTACTGCCGCACAATCTCAAAACATTTTATGGAACATGCCCATCGCGGCTGCGCTGGCTTTTAACAGCACTGTTTATGGCTCCATTCTTGCGCCGTCTGCTTCCACTACGGCTGCTGCAGCAAGCCAGCAATATGGAACGATATATACAGAAAATCTGTACGGTTCGCTTGTTTCAAGATCTGCCATATTCACTGGAAAGCTTCCTGAATTTTCCGATCCATCCTTCACCTCAAGCTGCACCTATACCACAACCACCACCACCACCACCACGACAACGACGACTACCACAACCACGACTACCACAACCACAACCACAACAACCAGCACCACAACCACAACGACCACAACAACCAGCGCACCGGGTCCGTATGATCAGGCCATCAGCGATCTGATTGAATCGGTCGCCTTGGAACAAACGGGGCTCTCTCACATCCTGAACGCTGAAGGCGAAAAGCTTCAGGCCATTATTGCAGGTGGATCAGTGAATC
>JAVXND010000042.1:0-23350 GCA_036645955.1 Clostridia bacterium
CACCAAAAATCGGTTAGACCAGCTTGAGGAGCAAAAGGGTCAGCTTGAGATTTCCATATTGCAAGAGCAATTACAACGACCTTTTCTCACCAAGGAGCAGATTCTATTTTGGCTGCACAAGTTTAGAAAAATGGATATGACCGACAAAGTAGAGCGCCAGCGACTGATTGACAGCTTTGTCAATGCAATTTATCTGTTTGACGATAAGCTGGTAATCACCTTTAACTACAAAGATGGCACTAAAACCATTTCCTTAGACGAGGTAAATGGTTCGGATTTAACAGGAATTGGCGTACCAATTCAAAAAATCCGCAGCCCCTCATGGGTTGCGGATTTTTAATTGCCTTGATTCACTCTAGCGCCGCCAGCGCAGCCCAAGCAGTATCCCCGTCGAGCGTGGCAAAATAGTCCATCGGGGTTTCGGCACGCCGAATCTGCTCAAAGGCACCGTTTTCACGGTAGAGCACCTCTTTGCAGCGCAGCTTGCCATTGTAGTTGTAGCCCATGCTCAACCCATGCGCACCCGTATCGTGAATCACAAGCAAATTGCCGATATCGGTCGCGGGCAGCATGCGATCAACCGCGAACTTGTCGTTGTTCTCGCATAGGTTGCCCGTTACATCCACCAGCCTGTCATGGGGGAATTGCTCCTTGCCAGGCACCGTAATGTGATGATACGCGCCATACATGGCAGGGCGCATCAAATCGCAGGCGGAGGCATCCAAGCCCAAATAATGCTTGTAGATATTTTTTTCATGCGTAATATGCGTCACCAACCAGCCGTTGGGGCCTGTCATGTAGCGCCCAAGCTCGGTTTTGATGGCAACGCCTGTTATGCCGTTTTGCGTAAACGCCTTGTGATACGCTTCGCTTACCCCCGCGCCAATCGCGGCAATATCCGCCACCGCTTCATCAGGCCGGTACGGAATGCCGATTCCGCCCGATAGGTTGATAAAGGAGAGCGTGAGCCCCGTTTCCTCCATGAGCGCTCGCCCTGTTTCAAACAAAAGCTTGCTGAGCGCTGGATAATATGCGGGGTCGGTGGTGTTGCTGCTTAAAAACGCGTGCAGTCCAAAGCGCTTCGCACCATAACCGCGCAGTGCAAGAAGCGCCTCGCTTAGCTGTGCGCGGGTCATGCCGTATTTCGCATCGCCGGGGTCGCCCATAATGGTGTTGCCAATGCGAAACATGCCGCCCGGATTATAGCGCAGGCAAATTTCTTCTGGAATGCCGCCATGATCGCGCAATAGCGCCACATGGCTTAGGTCGTCGAGATTGATGTATGCACCAAGCTTGCGCGCCAGCTCAAATTCCTCAGGCGGCACCGCATTTGCGCTAAACATGATATCCGTACCCGAAAAGCCGCAGGCCTGCGCCAGCATAAGCTCCGTCTTGCTTGCGCAATCCACGCCGCAGCCTTCCTCTTTTAAAATGCGCAAAATCGCGGGGGTGGGCAATGCCTTCACCGCAAAATACTCGCGAAACGCCGGCACACCCGCAAACGCCGCCTGTAAAGCACGCGCCGTTTCGCGAATTCCCTTTTCGTCATAGAGGTGAAAGGGCGTTTGAAATTGCTCTGCCGCATCAAAAAAAATCCGATCCCGAAGGGAGAAATTCGGCATGAAAAAAACCTCCTGCATAGCGCGTTTCTCGGTTTGGCAACCCTGTTATTTTAGCATAGTTCCGCCAATAGGGCAAAGAAATTGGAAACAAAATTGCAATAAAAAACGCCCGGTCAAAACAGACCGAGCACTTTTTTCCGCTGGGACATGCCCAGCGCCGCTCACAATTACTGTGCGGCTTTGACCAACTGCTTGGCCAAGCGAGCCTTTTTGCGGTTTGCAGTATTTTTGTGCAGAATGCCCTTCGCGGCGGCTTTATCGATAGCGGAGGTGGTGACACTGTACTGCGCACCAGCTTTCGCGGCGTCTTGCGCGACCTCCGTTTCAAACTTCTTGATCGCGGTCTTCACCTTGGATTTCACGATACGGTTGCGAAGATTTTTCTTCTCGTTAACCTTTACGCGCTTAATGGCGGACTTGATATTAGGCAACGTCTTTCACCTCCTTGATAGTCATAAATCGCAAGGTTGATTGTACCATGTTTTCATTTGGATTGCAATACCTTTTGTAAGTTCTTTCGCCAGTCCGATGCAACTTCTTACTTTTTTCTTGTTTTTTCCCCATTGCAGGGCTTATATCAAAAAACCTGCCGCATAGGCGGCCACGCATGCCGCCACCGCAACCGCCAGCAAACCCTTCTCCATCCAGCCCAGCGCAAGCGCCGCCACCACACCGCATAGCGCCGTCAGCCAATGACCCGTGCTTTCAAATACCGCAGGAAAGGTCATGGCACCCAGCACTGCATAGGGTACATAATACAGAAACGATTGCAAAAACACGCTTTTCAAGCGCCCGCGAATGGCCGCCAAGGGCAGCATGCGAATCAAATAGGTAACGCCCGCCATCACCAGCAAATACCCCAAAAACTTTGTCCATTCCATCAGCTTATACGCTCCTCCACTGCACCTTCCAGCAGCTCCTCCCGCACGGGCTGGGGCATGAGCCACGCGCCCAGTGCCGAAGCGCCCACCGCGCATAGGATGATGCGGAACCCATCCGAAATAAACGAAAGCAACGGCCATAGCTTAATCAGGCAGCTCATGCCCACCGCCGCAAGCACCACCGCGCGCACCTCACGCGAGCGGCGAAACGGCGGAAGCACAATGGCAATAAACATGCCGTATATGGCAATGCCCAGCGCGGCAGTGATCGCCTGCGGAAGCAAGCTCCCTGCCAGCGCCCCCACCCCCGTGCCCAGCACCCAGCCCGCAAAGGGGCCGTTGGTAAGGCCGTATAAATATTGCTTGCTAAGCTTGCCCTGTTGCTGTGAAGCCACCACAAACACTTCATCGGTATTGCAAAAGGAAAGGGTCAGCCTGTGAAAAAGCGTCATGCTTTGATCCAGCTTTTGGCTCAAGCTCAAGCTCATCAGCGCGTAGCGCAGGTTGATGGTGAGCTGTGTAAGCGCCATTTCCGCAAGCGACGCACCCCCCGCCATCAGCGTAAGCCCCGCAAGCTGTCCCGCGCTGGTTACATTCATAAAAGAGATCATCACCGCCTGCAATGGCGCAAGCCCAATGGCAGTGGCTTGTATGCCAAACGCAAACGCCACCGATACATACCCCAGCGCAATCGGAAGCCCATCCTTCAAGCCTCTTGTGTATTCCGTCATTCGTTTTAAGCCTCAGCACAAAAAGTAGTCGCTTGCTCAAAACAAAGCAAGCGGCTCTTATCTTATCTTTTTTTTCGGAAGCTGTCAATCAACACGTTCAAGCCGAAGATGCTGAAAAGCCAGCCAAGAGGCGAACAGCCGCAGCCATAGCTGCGATAGCTTCTTGGATTGTTTCGGCGAGCCCTGCGTACAGGGTCGCTTTGCCCAAAAATAATGCCGATGATCACCAACAGCACAATCCAGCCGCCTGCGCCCATGCCGTTGTCATGCTCCACGCGCGTTTCCTGCTCAACCTCATGCACCTTGGGCTTTTCCTGCATAGCGCCCAAAACTTCGTTCCATATGGCAGAGCCAAAATCCTCCGCACTCACAGCCTTTGCAGGCTTTGAGGGCTTGTTTTGCGCCTGCGCCCCCGCAAACAGCTTGCCTAGCTTCATGGAGGTGTCACATTGCTTGTTGAGCAAGGTGTTAAGCGCTACAAAATAAGCGCCAAACGCTTCGTCATATTGTTGGGAACGGAAGAGATTGCCAAAGGCAGAGGAGGTGTAGAGCAGGGTTTCCGCATTTTTCTGCCCAAGCCTTTCCTTCGCATCCTTGCCCATGGCAATGGCAAAGCTGTCCTCAGCCGCCGCGCCCAGCAATAAAATATCGTTTTTCTGCAAATCCCAGTTTTCAAAGAGCTCGTTGACATAGGTCTGTGCATCCAAACCATCCAAAAAGTGCACAATCACCACATGCGGCATCAGTCCCGTTTGATCCTTTGCAAGCTCTGCATAGCTTGCAATGTCCGCGGCCGTTTGCCCTGATAGCACATTGGCGTCATCTGTCAGCACGCCGCGGTTGGCTGGCATGCGCGCCGCGCCCAAAGCCCCGCCAAGCGGCAGCACGAGCACAAGTGCGCATAGCAAGCCGCATAACCATTTTTTCATCATGGCTCGATTCTTCATTGTGCGCACCCCCTTACTCATACAGCTCGCAGGGCTTCACACCCAACAGCTTAGCAAAATCGCCAATCAACGGGGTTTGAAGCTGTGCGTTAAAATTCCTGGCTTCCGCATTGTAAGCCTCCGCAGGCATGCTCTTGGACAAATTTCCAAAGTCCGTGCCAAGCATGTTGACATATTTCTGATCGCGCTCGCTGTTTTGAAAGCTCTGGTTTGCTTGCAGTTTTGTAACCACCGCCTCCATAGCCGCTTTCAGCTCGCCGTCTGCCTGCTTTTTTTGCGCAAGCTGCCCGCGCCCATCCTGTAAGCGCTTGGCAACTGTTTCCAGCGCCGCAACATCCGCATCGCCTGCCATGTGGCGCTTGGCCACCACGCATAGGTTCAGCCCATCCGCCGCGCGATAGCTCAGCGCGTCCAGCAGACCGTTTTCGCCCTCTAACAGCACAACCGCCTGTGCGCGGTCATCCTCATAGCCCTTGGCGGTGCCAAACAAAAGGCCAAAGATAACCAGAGCGAGTGATATCAAGACGCACACGCCTATGGAAAGTCTGGGTTTCATTTTTTTTTAGGTTCCTTTCATGCTTCCATTTTGAACAATGCTTTTCTTAGTGCTTTAGCTCAAGCAGTTTCTTTTTGAGTTCATCCTCCATCACCAACAGGGCTTTTTCGGTTTCCACACGCTGTGCGCGGCCCTCGTCCTGAATTTTCATGACCTCGTTGATGGTGTCAATCAGGCTTTGGTTGGTCTGCGTAAGCGTATCCAAATCAATAATGCCGCGTTCTGCTTCACGCGCAGTTTCAATGGTGCCCACCTTGAGCGCTTCCGCGTTTTTCTTGAGCAGGTCGTTTGTCATGTTGGTTACGGCGCTCTGCGCCTTCAAAGCCTCTTGACTGCGGTGCATGCCCAGCGCAATCACAATCTGGCTTTTCCACAGCGGCAGGGTGTTTGAAAGCGTGCTTTGAATGCGCTCCACAAGCAGGCTGTCGTTGTTTTGCAGCAAGCGAATTTGGGGCGCGGTTTGCAATGCCACTTGGCGGGTCAGCTTCAAATCGTGCAGTTTCTTTTCAAAGCGGTCACAGTTGGCGGCCAAATCGTTGGCATGCTGTGCATCCATAGCATCTCCGCTGGCAACGGCTTTGTTTTTCATTTCCTGAAGGGAGGTGGCGCGCACCTCCGCCAGCTTCTTTTCACCCGCCAAAATATACATGGTAAGCTCTTTGAAATATTGCGTGTTCATATCGTAGAGGTGGTTGAACATGCTCACATCCTTCAAAAGCTGTACCTGATAGCCTTCAAGCGAGGTGGCAATGGTGTCTACATTCACTTCTACCTTGTCGTATTTGGTTTGCATATCGCTCACGGCCTTCTTGGCATTCCAAAAAAGCCCGCTCAAGCCCTTGGGTTTTTCAGCCGCATCACCAAAGCCCTTGATTTCGCCCACCAGCTTCACAAGCATGTCGCCCACCTCGCCTGTGTCGTTTGTGCGAACCGTGGCCAGCGCACTGTCGCTGAAATCCGCAATTTTCTTCTGCGCATCTGCACCGTAGAGGAGCACATGATCGGTATTGTTGATGTCGATTTTGTTCACAAATTCATCAATGGCGCGTTTGTCCTCGGGGCTTAGCATGGAGGTGTCCATTTCGTGTACCGCATCTGCCGCTACAGCCGCGGCGGCGGATGCGCTGGGCGCGGCGCTTTGCATGCTCTTTTCCGCTTCCTCAAGCACCGCCTTGTCCTGTGCCATGGAAGAGGAGTTGAGCGTCAAGGTAGGTACAGAGGCCGTCACCTGTTCAGAAGCAGCGGTGGTTTCGTTTGTTTCAGTCATGAGTATTTCCTCCTTGTGTGATGTTTGGTAGAAGGTTATTTATTTTTCATCTGGCTTTTGCGCCTGCGCGGCCGCATTGCCCTGTGCATAGTAGCTTGGGAACATTTCGCCGCTCATGGTGGGCACCTGCGGCATATGCGCCTGCGCATCCCTTGCCGCATTTTCCACCTGTTGCTTTACACCGCTGTCCGTATGCCAAGGCGATTCGGCCGCCGCTTGCTGTGCCGCCGCCTTTGCCGCTTCGGCTTGTTCAAGCGCTTGGGCGGCTTGCGCGGCCTGTGCACGCTCAAGCGCCGCTTTTTTGGCAGTTTCCGCCGCGGCACGCTCCTGCGCCACACGGTTGGCTTGTGCATCCAGCCTTGCGGCTTCCTTAGCCTGTGCCGCCGCCTTTTCCAGCTCGCTTTCGGTCAAGCCGTCGCGCTTGAGCATTTGCTCCAGCACATCAATATCGGTGGTAATATCCAATACATCGTCGCGGTAGAGGTTATCCAGCATTTTTTGACAGCCCTTGAGCACCACGCCCAGTGCTTCATCAATGCGCTGACGTGCGGCATGAACCTCTTCCCCCGCCAAATTACGCTCGCCCAATACGCGGTACCCCTTGACCATTTTAAGCGTTGTGGGCAGGTAATAATCCATAAATTTGCGGATTTGTGTGGCCTTGGCAGGCTTGTCGTACACCGCGCGGAAAATTTCCGCACAGCGATCCTCCAACAAATCAAGCTTGCCTGTGAGCACTTCATCGGGGATTTTTTTGTTTTCCTCGCGAATTTCCATAATCATTTCGCGGCCCTTTTGAAGCAGTGCATCCACATCGGGGTTGCCGGTATCGCCCTGCACCTTTTGAAGGCTTTCGGGCGTTTTTTCTTTCACGGTCAAATCAAGACCCTGCGCCATGGTGCGCACAATTGCGCCCGCAAAGCCGCTCAGCGCAAAGGCCAGCAGATAGGAACCCAATGCATGCGGGTGAAACAGTACGGAAAACAGCGCAAAAACAACGCCAAAGGCGATAATTCCCGCGCCCGTGCCTTTTTTCTTCTTAGGCTTTTTTTGATTGCTCATTTGGCCGCTCCTTTATGCTCAAAAAAACTCATTTGCGTTTTGGCAAGGCTTTTTCTTGCTTCCACAACATGAATTATAGCACAGATTCTGCATGCTGAAAAGGATAAGACGACTCAAACCCGCTATATGTGCGCTGAAAGTTTGATTAAGATTTGATGAGTGTGCACCCTCTGCGCGTTTTAGCGCAAGATTAGGATTACGCCTCTACCCAGCCTCGGCTCCGCTCCACCGCCCTGTGCCAGCCGTAGAGCGCAAGACTGCGGTTGTGCTCATCCATGACAGGCATAAAGGTGAGATCAGGCTTGACCATGGAAGCCGCTTCTTCCTTGCTGGCATATACGCCCACCGCAATGCCCGCCAACAGCGCCGCGCCTAGCGCCGTGGTTTCCAGCACCGTGGGGCGAATCACGGGCACACCCAAAATATCCGCTTGGTACTGCATCATAAAACCATTGGCGCTCGCGCCGCCATCCACCTGCATATGCGCGGGACGGTGGCCGCAATCTGCCGCCATGGCGGTAAAAAGGTCACAGCTTTGGTAGCAAATGGCTTCCAGCGCCGCACGGACGATGTGCGCACGGCCTGTTCCGCGCGTCATGCCCACAATGGTGCCGCGGCTGTACATATCCCAATAGGGCGCGCCTAAGCCTGTAAAGGCGGGCACCAAAAACACGCCTGCCGTATCTGGCACGCTCTGAGCAAGCTGTTCGCTTTCGGCGGCCGTTTGAATCAGTTTCATTTCATCGCGAAGCCACTGCACGGTTGCGCCGCCCATGAATACACTGCCCTCCAGTGCATAGGTGGGCTTGCCGTTTAACCGCCATGCCATGGTGGTCAGCAGGCCGTTTTTGCTCTCTACGGGCACATCCCCCGTGTTCATGAGCATAAAGCAGCCCGTGCCATAGGTGTTTTTAACCATGCCCGGTTGAAAGCAAGCCTGTCCAAACAGGGAAGCGTGCTGATCCCCCGCCATCGCCGCCACGGGAATGGGTCGGCCTAAAATATCGGGGCGCAAATTGCCTATGACCTGCGCACTGTCCACCACGGTGGGCAGCACCTCGCGGGGGATGTTGAGCATTTCAAGCAATTCATCATCCCATTGCTGGGTATGGAGGTTAAACAGCATGGTGCGCCCTGCGTTTGTTGCGTCGGTCACATGCGGCCTGCCCTCTACCAAATGCCAAGCCAAAAAGCTGTCCACCGTGCCAAAGCAAAGCTCTCCGCGCTGTGCGCGCTCGTGCAGGTTCAGCGTGTCCAGCAAATAGGCAAGCTTTGTGCCGCTAAAATACGCATCGGGCACCAGCCCTGTTTTTTGCTTAATCATCTCCGCTTTGCCTTGGCTCACCAAGCGTTCCACATAGGGCGCGGTACGGCGGCATTGCCATACAATGGCGTTGTGAACACAGCGCCCCGTTTCGCGCTCCCACAAAAGCGTGGTTTCGCGCTGGTTGGTAATGCCGATGGCGGCAATGTCACGCACATCCACCCCGCTTTTTTCCACCGCCTTTTGAAGCGCGGTGACCTGCGTGGTCAAAATGTCCTCGGGATCATGCTCCACCCAGCCAGGCTTTGGATAGTGCTGTTTGAACTCGATGGCGTGGGAAGCCAGCGTTCGCCCCTGCTCGTCAAACACAATGGCTCTGCTGCTGGTGGTTCCCTGATCCAATGCGACCAAAATACGCATTTTCATCCCTCCCGTTATTTTTTAAACAGCTGCTCCTTGCGCTGTGCCATTTCCAAAACACGTTCAATATAAACCGCCACATTGCTCACATTGGGCGCACGCACAATGCGCAGCTCCCTGTCGGGAAACACACGCTTGCTAATGGCTCCTGCGCCCATTGCCAAAATGGAGGTGGTTTCCTCCATAATATCCACATTATACAAGCAAGCCGCGCCTGCCGCCGCATAGCCCACGTTTTGCTGATGCCCCGCCATGTATTTCTGACGGTACAGGTAATAAGGCCGCATGTGCAGTGCTTGCGCGGTTTGCTCCCCCAAGCGCACCATATGCGCCGCCGCCGCATCATCGGGCAGAGGCGCATGCTCCAAGTTCAGGCGGCTGGAGCGTTTGATGGCCAAGGTATGCACGGTCAAGCTATCGGGCTTCAAGCGCTCAATTTCCGCCATGGTATGCTCAAAATGCCCCGCGTTTTCACCAGGCAGTCCCGCGATCACATCCATGTTGATATCGGAAAAGCCCATTTCACGCGCCAATAAAAAAGCCTCTATGGTTTGCTGAGCGCTATGGTCGCGGCCAATCACGCGCAGGGTTTCATCGTTCATGGTTTGCGGGTTGATGCTGATGCGCCCAATCTGCAAGCGCTTGAGCGTTTCCAGCTTCCCGCGCGTAATGGTATCGGGTCTGCCTGCCTCCACGGTATATTCGCGGGCGTTGGGAAAAAGCCTCATAACCGTGTCCATCAGGCGGGCAAAATCAGCCTCGCCAAGCGCGGAAGGGGTGCCTCCGCCCACATACAGGGCGCGCAGGGTAAGCCCACAGCGCTTGAGCAGTGCCGCGCCTGCCTCCATTTCGCAAAACAGCGCCTCCAAATACGGCGCAATCAGCGTGCCCCTGCCCACCGCTTCGCCAGGAAAGGAGCAGTACGCGCAGCGCGTGCGGCAAAACGGGATGGATACATAAACGTCCGCCTCTTTCACGTCGGGCGGCGGCAAGGTGCTTTGCACCTGCACAATTTGTGCAAGCAGCTCCGCTTTTTCATGCGTCACGTCAAATTCTTTTTCCAGCGCCTCCGCGCCTGCCTGCGGGGTCATGCCATGCGTCATTTTTTCATACACAAGCCGCGTGGGGCGTATGCCTGTAAGCGAACCCCATGGCGGATGCTCGCCCGTGAGCGCCTTGAGCAAATCATACAGTGCAAGCTTGCATAAGCGCTTGCGCAGGCGCTTCAAAGCCACCTCCGCATGCGGCTGTGACGCTGTAATCGTCAGTGCTGTCTTGCGCTCACAGCATTGTCCGCGAAAGCGGAAGCTGCATTGCGCCAAGCCATCCTCCTCCGTGTAGCGGTGCTCAAGCGGCTCTGCCGCTCCATCCTCCGCCGCATTTACAGAAAACTGCTCCACCGCAAAAAAGAGCTTGAGCACGTCGCAAAGCTCATTGGCAAAGCCTGCAAGCGGCGTATGCAGTGAAATGCGCACGCCGCCGTTCATAGCGCTTCCCCCCGCGCATTGCGCCCCGTCATGCCCTGCTCGCCGTGGCCGGGGTAGGCGGGTTGCTTGGGTGTGAGCGCAAACAGCATTTTCAGCGATTGCTTTAATTCCGTAAAATTGCCGTCCGCAAAATCCGTGCGGCCATAGCCAGCCGCAAAAAGCGTATCCCCGCATAAAACCCCTTGCCCGTCGGGCAGTAAAAAACAACAGCCGCCCTTGCTATGGCCTGGGGTATGAAGCACCGTAAGGCACAAGCCGCCCAGCAGCAGCTGTTCGCCCCCCTGCAGTTTGATGGGCGGGGTATGTACCGCCACGTGACCGCCAAATAAAAGGCTCACATTTTTTTCAGGGTCCAAAAGCTTTTCCGCGTCCGCCTCATGAATGTACAGCGGAATGCCATAATGCTCACAAACCGCATCTACCGCGCCGATGTGGTCAAAATGGCCGTGCGTCAACAGCACCGCCACAGGTCTGCGGCTTCCCACCTGTTTTTGAATGATTTCTCCCTGCGCACCGGGGTCCACAATCAACAGCTCGTGCGTTTCCGTATTTTCCACAAGGTAGCAATTCGTTTGGATCTCGCCCACCTGCACGCATTCCACATTCACAAAAGGCATTTCAAAACTCCTTTGTACGATACGGCGATCAAAATAGTTTTCGCGAATCCAGCAAAATGGTGATGGGGCCGTCGTTTACAAGGCTCACCTTCATATCCGCGCCAAAAATACCCGTACCCACCAAAATATTCAGCCCGCGCCAATTTTCCACCAGCCGTTCCACCATGGGCGCGGCCGCATCGGGTCTTGCGGCGGTAATGAAGCTAGGCCTTCGCCCGCCGCGCGCATCGCCTAGCAAAGTAAATTGGCTCACAGCCAAGATGCCGCCGCCCACATCCAATAAAGAGCGGTTCATCTTGCCTGCGTCATCCTCAAAAATACGCAGATTGGGCACTTTTTCCGCAATGTAGGCAAGGTCGCGCTCCGTATCGCCCACTTCTACCCCAATCAAAGCAAGCAAACCTGCTTCGGTTTGCCCCACAAGCTCATTGTTTACCCGCACCGATGCGCTAAGCACCCGCTGAATCACCGCTCGCAAGCGCAAAGCCCCCTTCCGTATCGTTTCAAATCAGGTAGCGCCGCGCCGCGCCTCCACAATGTCACTGCGGTTGCGAAGCTGTTTAAAGACCGTTTCCAGCTGTTCACGGCTTTTTACCTGAATGACCATGGTAATATTGCTCAGCTTTTTCTTTTCGTCCCGCTTGGCAGAAACCGCCACAATCGGCACATTCATGTTGCTGATGCACATGGCCAATTCGCCCAGCAAGCTCACGTGATCGTATGCCACAATGTTGATGCCCGCGTTAAAGTCCGAATCGTTTTCACCAGCCCAGCTCACCTCCACCATGCGTTCCTGCTCGCTGTTGGTGGCGTTGACGCAGTCCGCCTTGTGTATGGTTACGCCGCGTCCGCGTGTGATATAGCCGATAATTTCATCACCGGGTACGGGGTTACAGCAATGGGCAAAGCGCACCAGCATGCCGCTTTCCCCCTTGACATACACGCCGTTTGTGGGCTTGCCTAAATGGCTTTGAAGCTCCTCGCGGCTTACCTCCTGCACCTTGGGCAACGCGGGCGCTTCTGCCTTGCGCTGTTCCTCCAGCAAGCGGTTGATTACATAAGCGCTGGCAATGCCGCCATAGCCCACCGCGCCGTAAATATCATCCAATTCCGCAAAAGCGTAGCGCTTGAGTATGCCTTCGTAATATTCAGGCTTGGTAAGCGCGGGCAAGGTCACGCCGCGCCGCTTCGCCTCTTTTTCCAGCATATCACGCCCCTTCACCACATTTTCGCCGCGAAGCTCGCGCTTAAAAAATTGGCGGATCTTGGCCTTGGCCTGCTGTGTTTTTGCCACCTTGAGCCAATCCATGCTGGGGCCCTTTGAAATGGGCGAGGTCATAATTTCCACGCGGTCGCCGGTTTGAAGCTCTGTTTCAAGCGGCACCATGCGCCCGTTGATTTTGGCGCCGATGCAATGGTTGCCCACGCCGCTATGAATGCGGTAGGCAAAATCAATGGTGGTTGCGCCGCGCTGCATGCTCACGATATCCCCCTTGGGGGTAAACAGCAAGACTTCTTCACTGAAAAGGTCGGTTTTGAGCGAATCAATAAACTCGCGGCTATCGCGTGTATCGCTTTGCCAATCCAAAATTTGACGAAGCCAGTAGAGCTTGTTATCCAAGTCCCCCTCTGCACCGCCGCCCTCTTTATAGCGCCAATGCGCCGCCACGCCAAATTCGGCCACGCGGTGCATTTCCCATGTGCGTATTTGAATTTCAAAGGGAAAGGGCATTTTGCGCCCGCCAATGACCGTGGTGTGCAGGCTTTGGTACATGTTGCCCTTGGGCACGCTGATGTAATCCTTAAACCGTCCCGGAATCTGGTTCCACAGGGTGTGTACAATGCCCAGCACCGTATAGCAATCCTGCACCGTATCCACCAGCACGCGCACGGCAATCAGGTCATAAATCTGGTCGAAGGTTTTGCCCTGCTCCTTCATTTTTTTGTAGATGGAATAAAGGTGCTTGGGGCGGCCATCCATTTCATAGCGGATGTGCTGTGCGTCCAGCTTTTCGGAAAGCTCCGAAATCACCATGCGGATGTTTTCCTCACGCTCGGTGCGCCGAAGCCCCACCTTTTGCGCAATGTCGTGAAAAGCGTCGGGGTCGATGTATTTAAAGCTCAAATCCTCAAGCTCCTGCTTGATGGAGTTTACCCCCAAGCGGTGCGCAAGCGGCGCGTAAATATCCAGCGTTTCATGGGCAATCGCCTTCTGCCGCTCCTCTGGCTGAAAGCGCAGGGTACGCATGTTGTGCAGGCGATCCGCCAGCTTGATAATCACCACGCGAATATCCTTGCTCATGGCAAGGATCATTTTGCGGAGCGTTTCCGCCTTTTGGTCCTCGCGGTTGGTAAAATCCAATTTGTCGATCTTTGTAACGCCATCCACCAGCTGTGCAACCTCGTCGCCAAACTGGGCCTGAATGGTGGCAAGCGAAATGTTTTTGCAGTCCTCCACCGTATCGTGTAAAAAACCCGCCGCAATGGTGGGTGCGTCAATCATTAAATCCGTCAATATGCTCGCAACCGAAACAGGGTGGATAAAATACGGCTCGCCGCTTTTGCGCACTTGACCGCGATGTGCGTTTTCGGCAAACTCATAGGCCTTTTTCACCAGCAGGTACCCATCTCCCGGATGGTGCTTTTGCACGCGTGCCAGCATTTTTTCAAGGGGCATACATTCGTTGGTGATATAGGTCAGCATTGAGTCCACCTCCTTTATAGGGTTGATCGGAAGCCGTCATTTGTGTTAGAGATGCTTTACATAGGTGTAAAGCGTGTCGGTAATGGTTGCGCCGGCATTGACATACACGCGCAGTACCTTGGCATTGTTGCTTACAATGGTGCTGGTGAGGCGTTTGCAATCGTGCGTGAAGCAGGTGTCCAGCGTTTTTTTGTGGAGCAGTGCACCCATGCCGCGATCGTTTTGCTCATCGTACAGCCCCATGAGCACAGGGTCAACGGTGTTTTCATCCTTGCGCACAATCACAAAAAAGCCAATGGGGCGCTCCTGATTGAGCACCTCGTACAGCTGTCCGCCGCGCTCAAGCATGGCGGCAAGCCAGTTTGCATAGCGGTTTCCGCCCTGCGCCACAGAAAAAGCGGGATCAATGCTCACGCGGTCGGACACGAATACCCCACTGCGGATGAGCGCAAAAACGCGTTCCAGCTCCTGCGCACCCCTGCGCTCCAGTACCGTAAGCCCTCGGTCAAAGCGTGCGATGGCGCTGGGCATATGGTATTCACTGCGCTTAATGGCCACGTGAAAAACTGTTTCCACATAGGTATACCCAAGCTTGGGCAGTCCAAACAGCAGTGCTTGACAATTCACGGGCGTTTTGAGCACCAAATATTGCGCTCCCTGCGCCAACAGCCTTGCTTCCTCCGCCGCCACTGCCTCGGGCGCATCCAGCGCCTCCAGCGTTAGCTCATAGGCCTCTACGCCAAGGTTTTCAAGCTCCCAAGTCGCGTGTAGCGTTTGCATCGGCCCTTTTCTCCTTTACACCGCTTTGCGCCGCCATAGCGGAAAGCGGCTCCTCCTTCGGTTCCTCCGCATTGGTACGCACCACATTGCGCACCACAAACTGCGGATAACGGTTAATGCTCAGGTAAATCCGCCCCACATATTCGCCCACAATGCCAATGAGCGCTATGATAACGCCGCCCAAAATGAGCAATACCGCCAGCGTGCTTGCCCAGCCTGCCTGCATGTTGGGGTTCATGAGCTTGCTGATGATGGTCACCAGCGCAAAAATAAATCCGCCGATGGCCGTAAGCCAGCCCACATAATTGGCCAATCGCAAAGGCTTGATGGAAAAAGCCGTTACGCCGTTTGCCCAAAGCGCAATCAGCTTTTTGAGGCTGTACCCGCTTTCGCCCTCCATACGCGCACGGTGGGTGACCGACACATTGGCGTATCGGCTTACGCTTTGAAACAACAGCCCCGTTACATAGGGAAAGGGGTTTGGGTATTGGAGGGCGCTATCCACCACAAAGCGGCGGCAGGCAAAGTAGCTATTTGTGCTCAAGCCCTTGGGTTGGTTAAAGAAAAAGTGATTGCAGGCGGCGTTAAAGCGGCTGCCCAGGTTGCGAAAGGCGTTTTGCTTGCGCTTGCCGTATTCCGCAAACACAATGTCATTGCCCTCCAAAACCTTGTCAATCAGCTTAAAGCATTCATCGGCAGGGGTTTGCCCGTCATCATCCAGGCACACGATGATTTCGCCCTGCACCTGATGAAAGCCCGCCATCAAGGCGCTGTGCTGTCCAAAATTGCGCGACAAATCCACAAACACAATGCTTGGATAGCGCTTGCAAAGCTCCGTCGCCACCTCCGAGGTGTTGTCGGGACTGCCGTCGTTGACCAGAATCAGCTCATGGTCAAATTCGCCGCTTCGTTTGGCAAGCGTTTCCTCCAGCTCGCGCACCACCGCGCCGATGGTGTGTGCGGAACGGTAGCAGGGAATCACAAAGGATAACAGGGGTTTATGCATCAAGGCTTCCTCGTTTCATCAGTTCGTTACAGGGCGGTGATTCGTCGGCTCAAGGTACGAATCAGGTCGTAGCCGTCCCATGTGAGTGCAAAATCCATGGTATGCCCCACAGGCACAATGCGGTCAATGGCAAAAAGGCCGCGTTCCCGCACAAAGCGCCTGAGGGTCAAGGGGTCAAAGCCAATGTAGGACAGCGTTTGATAGTTGCGCTTCACAATGGGCGCAAGCGCTTCCAAGCTTTCATCGGCATATTCTAAAAAGAATCCGCCCGCACAGCGCTGTGCATCAATATCGGCCGAAAGCGTTTCTACCGATACGCGCACCATGAGGTTATCGGGCATGGGCATCAGCCTTGCGCCCGCAAGCTCAATGCCCGCACGGCATGCGGCCGTCAGCTTATCCACCGCTACCACAGGCTCCACCGCATACTGCTTGCTTGCATAAGCATGCATCGCGCTCCAAAAGCGATTTTGGGCGGGTGCCAAGCTTTCCCCCGCCGCGCCGCCCTCACAAACCCAGTAAACCAGCCGCGGGGAGGTGCAAGCGTTTTGATCGCTCAGGTAGGTATCATTATAGAAGCCTTGCGCCGCCTGCGCAAGCTGTTTTTCATCCATGGCGTTTATTTCCTCCGCACGCACACACAAAAGGCTGTAGCGGTCGGCGAAGGTAATGTCAAAGGCACGCGGCGGCAAAGCGGCTTCCCGCACGCGGCTCACCGTTTCATCGCCGCCCCAGATAACCCTTGCGTCACATTGGGCGCTCAAGCTTTCCGTAAGCTCCTGCGCCTCACGCGGGTATATGACCACGTTTACATAGGGCGCAAGCGCCTGATGCGCCCCCTGAAGCAATGCCTGAATGGCGCGGCATACCAACCGCGTTTGCGCAAAGTCACGGCTGGAAGCCTTGACCACGCTTTGGTTGCCCGCAAGCAAAGCCGCCGCAAGCGAATAGGCAAAGTTGATGGGCACATTGCTTGGCGCAATGTGAAACACCATCCCGCGCCCCAAGCGATCTGCCGACACGTCCGCATACTCGGCCTTCATGCGCTCCACATTTGCGCGGCGGCAAAAAAAGGCAAAGGTTACCACGTCGGGATAGCCCTTCGCTTCCCCATCCTTTAAAAGCAAGGCGGAAAGATCGCTCAAAAACGATAGAACCGCATCCGCAAAGGGCACAAGCGGACGCGCAGGTAAAGCACCTGCGCCGCAAAGGAGTTCAAGCTGTTGGTTTTTGCTCATATGTATCACTGCACCCCCGCAACTCGGCACGCTTGACGCGCCCCGCTATTTCAAAAGTTTTGCCCATGCGCCCGCAGGGACAATCGTCCTCGCCAAGCAGTCTGCCCATATCCTCCGTGAGCAAAATATGCCCGGGATAGCTCCGCGCAAGCAGGCTTGACACCTGAATCAGCCCGCTTTCGCCCATATCCGCAACGGAAAAATCCTTTGCGCGGCGAATGGTCACATCCGACCACAGCGGCGCATGCAAGCGCCCGCACTCGCATTCCATGTAAATGGTGCCCGTTTGCTCCACCATGCCATAGTAATTATGTACGCGCGAAATGCCGCAAAGTTCTAAAAGCTCCTGCTTAAATTGCGCTGTGGAAATGGCTTGATCCGCCAGCTTTTTCCACCCGCCGCCATGAATGAGCACGCCCCTGCTCAAATCAGGATGGTAGCCCACGCGCCTCAGCTCCGCAAGAAAATGCTGGTAAACCATGAAGGTAAAGCCAAACAGGAAGATTTCCTCCCCCTCATGCTTGGCCAAAAACGCAGCCAGTCCAGCCACATCCAATTGCATATTTTCATCCAGCGCGTACATCTTATCGCGTGCAAACAAGCTAAAGCCCAAAATACCCGCACCCCGCGCGGAAAACATCGCACGGTTTTTCACAAGGGCGCTCGTGTCCAAAATAATCATGGGCAGGCGCTGTTTGCCTAGGAATTCCCCCACAATTTTGGAAAGCACCTTGCTTTGAAGGGTGCTGGTGTCCCGATCCAAAAAAATGCGGCTCACCTGCTGCCCCGTGGTTCCGCTGCTGGTCATGGTTTTGTGCAGGCTTTCCTCCGACACGCTTTTGAGCGCATATTCCTTAAACAGGCGCACGGGTAAAAAAGGCAATGCTTCAAACCCGCTCACCTTTTCAAGCTCCGTGCCAAAAAGCGATAGAAGCTTTGCGTATTCCGCACAGCCCTGTGCATGGCGGCGTGTAAGCTCGCAGAGCTCGCGGGTTAAAAAGGCATGCTTTTGCTCATGCGCCCATTCATACACGGTCAAGGCGGTCAGCTCCTGCGCATCAATCATTGTATTTCTCCAGCTCTCTGTAAAGGGTTTTGCCTGAATCGCTTTTGGGAATGGCAGGCACCGCCTTGGTGTGAAAACCCGCTTGGCTCAGCCCCGTTTTTTCCACGAGATGCGCTCGCATTTGCGGCAAGAGCTGTTCGTCCGTGCCAAAAATGCACAAATGATCGTCCGCGCCGCCGCAAGCGCAATCCGCGTCTGGAAAAGCCGATTTGAGCATCCGCTCGGTTTCGTCGAGGTTGACACGGTTGCCAAAAAGCTTCAAAAAGCGTTTTTTGCGCCCGACAATGGTGAAATATCCGTCCGCGTCCATCTGCGCCATATCGCCTGTTTCCAGCACGCCGCCGCGCTCGTCCCCGCGCGCAAGATCTGCCGCGCACTCCGCATAGCCAAGGGTTACGTTATCGCCATAGTAGCGAAGCTCGCCCGTTACCTGCGGCTTTATAATCACCGCGCCGTTTACGTCGATGAGTTCAAAGCGGCCTCCGGGAATGGCCACACCCATGGCGCCGATTTTTTCCAAGCTCTTTTCCCAAGGCAAATACGCCATGCGTGCGGTCGCCTCGCATTGGCCGTACATCACAATGAATTGCTTGCCTGTTTGAACGCACCATTCCGCAAACTTGCGGTGAAGCTCGGGCATCAGCTTGCCGCCCGCCTGCGTCATTGTGCGCAGGCTCGGCAGCTCCATGCGCAGGAAGCGCATGCGATCCAGCATTTCATAGGTATAAGGCACGCCGCCAAAGCTTGTGGCTTGCCGCTCTTTAAAAAAGTTCCAAAACTCGCGCTGTGCAATGCCTTTTTCAGTGAGCAACAGCGTTGCGCCCACATCCAAATGGGTGTTGACAATGCTCACGCCATAGGTGTAATTAAGCGGCAGTGTGGTTATGGCGCGTTCCTGCGCAGTAAGCGCAAGGTATGCTACAATGCTATCCGTATTGGCGCGGATGTTGCGATAGCTCTGCCTGACAAACTTGGGACTGCCTGTAGACCCGCTGGTGGTGAGCAACAACGCAAGCTCGGGATGAAGCTTGGCGGCATCCCCAAAGGGGGTTTGGAGCAGATGGTAGCCAAAACGGGCATAAACAGGCGTACAGCCCTCCTGCGTAAAGCGATCCGGTGCCCAAATAAACTTGGGGGTGTAGGCCTCATACAGGTTTTGAAACAGCTGTGCATCCAGCTCTGCGGATAACAGCGCCGGCACCACATGCCCCTCCACAAGCCCTGCATAGCCAAGCACTCCGCCAAGCGTGTTGCGGCACAAGCTAAAGGTTAAGCAACGCCCGCCGATGGCTTCGCAAAGCGCCGAAGCTTCAGCGGCAAGCTGTGCGTAGGTGAGCTGGCTGCCCTGCTCGTCTATCAGCGCAACGCGGTTTTCAAAGCGGTCAAATGTCCACATCATACTTGCGCAGAATCTCCTTTCCCTTTTCAAAAGAGCTTAGATCAATGATATCGTCCATATCCACCATAATGTCAAAAGCATCCTCCAGCGCGGCAATCAGCGTCATATGACCAACGCTGTCCCAAGCGTCGCTTTCCCCATAGACCAAGGAACTCACCGTTTTCTCGTCCACCTCCAAAGCCTCGCAAAATGCCTTTTGATATTTTTCCAAATTCGTCATTGTTTTTTTGCTCCTTTATGCTCTTTGTTTTTTTGAATTGCCGCTGTTAGAGAATGCCGCCGTCCACGCGCCACACCTGACCCGTTACATAGCTGGCTCTGTCGCTTGCCAAAAACGCCGCCACATTCGCAATTTCTTCTGGCCTTGCTTTCTGTGCATCAGGATTTTTGCAAGCTGCTCCTGCTCCGCTTTTTCCGAAAGCTCCGCCACCAGCTCCGTATCTGTAAGCCCGGGGGCCAGCGCATTCACGCGAATGCCCACGCTTACCAGCTCCCGCGCCAGCTTTTTGGTAGCGGCAATCACAGCCGCCTTGGCGGCGGAATAATCCAATCGGCTATCCCCATCCAGCCCTGCGATGCTTGCGATGTTGACCACCGCACCCTGCTTGCCGCGCGCCATAAAGCGGGTGGCATAGCGGGTCATATCTGCCATGGCAAAAAAGTTCACATCAAATATGGAACGCATTTCTGCCTCGGAGGTCATTTGAAACATTTTATCCGTGCCCATGGCTCCCGCGTTGTTGACCAAAATATGCAAGGGCCGTTTGTCGGCCATGACCTGCGCAAAGGCCGCCTTCAAAGCCGCGCCATCCGTCAATTCGCAATAGATGGGTTTGATCCACACCCCGCAGTGCTCCGCCGTTTCAGCGCAATCGCGCTCAAAAGCCTCGCTGGGCTTGCGGGCAAAGGCCCAAAGGTTTGCGCCCTCCTGTGCAAACACATGCATCAGTGCGTTTCCAATGCCGCGCGCCGCGCCTGTGACCAAAGCGTTTTTCGCTTCAAGCAGCATGGTTATTCCCCCTCCTGTTGTACCGTAACGGCTTGCTTTTGATAGTAATCCTTATACAGGCTCAGCACATATTCAAGCGATGGCGTATCCAGCGCATCGCCCATAAACACGTTGGGAATGTCCAGCACAGGCCGCATTTCAACCGTAGGCTGAGCCGCATCATTCATGGCCGCGTCCCGCTCGTCCATGGCGGCATCATACCGTGCGGCTTCACCGTTTAACAGCGAACGCAGTGCCGCGCCGCCCGCCATGTTTTGGGGGCCATAGCTCTGACTGCCTTCAGGGTGATAGCTCACACAGCCCACGATAAACAACGTAGCGGCGACCAAAAACGCGCCAATACGCAGGCCATCTAATTTAGCCGTGCCAATGGCGGCAAAGCGCGGCTTGCCCTCCGTGCGCCGCAAGCCCCAGCCCACCCAATACAGCACCAGCGCACAGCTCATGAGCACAAAGGTATAAAAATACGTATTCACCGTTCGCCCATCGCCGATGTAATTGCCCGTGTAAAGCGTGGGCGCAAGCTGTGCGCAAAACAGGCACAGCGCCAAAACCGTAATCCACACCGGATGATTAAAGCGAAAGGGGCTGGCGTGCAACGTTTCCGCAAGCTGCCAAGCCACCAGCGCCCACACCACCAACAGCGGCAGTGAAAACCAGTTTCCCATCAACGCCATGCCGAAATAGAAGGCCTCCAAAATGGCCTTGGGCGCACCCATACCGCCGGTCAGGGTAGCGGCGCGAACGGCATTTCCAGGGGCAACCGCGCTAAACGCAAAGCAAACCAGCAACAGCAAAAAGGGTGCCAAATTCCAAAAGCGCGTTGGCTTTTTCTTCATAAAGGCGTGCAATACCCACAGCCCGTCCGCCAAGCAAGCAACCAGCAGTGTGGAGTACTTGCCCCCGCCCAGCACCACCGTCAGCGCAAGCAGCAGCGCATACAGCGCTATTTTGGCGCCCGTGGTACGCGCACCGTCAAAGCTTAGCCAAATGCCAAGGCGAAGCAGCATCACCGACCACAAAAGCGTGTAAGCCACGCCGCCATTGAACCAGAAAAACGCCTCGCTTACCTCGGGTACAAACTGGATCATCACAAAAGCGACGGCGCTAAACGCCATCCAAAACGTTTCCTGATCCGCATGCAGTTTTTTGACCAATGCCTGCCGCAAAAAGAACCAAAGTGCAAACACGAAGAACGTCAGCAGGATCAGCGTAGCAACCCAATAATGCGATTCCCCAAACAGCGCGGGCTGTAAAGCGCTTAAAAAGGAAGTGGCATAGGTGCCCTCCCAAGTGCTTCGTATGCCGACGGTATTGTCGATCGCGGCCTGCAATGTGCTTGCCGCACTGCCCGTTTCGCGCCATGCGGCATGGGTCAATATGGAAAAGCCAAAGTCGTCATAGCAGGCATGGTTGAAAAAAGAAATGGCATAGAGCGGCATCAGGCTCAGCAGAAGCGCCGCCACACACAGCCAGCAAAGCGCACGGTTTGACACGCGCTTGTTCATCAGCTTTAATTTCATGGCGTAACCTCCTCACCCGCAATGGCAATGGACTGCTTTGCATAATATTCGCACAGTGCGGGGCGCACATCGTCCTGCGCGTTTAAGCAGAGCAAATCTGGCATGAAAACCTTTGGCACGCTGGACAGCGGCGCAAGGGTGATCACGGGCTGGGAATCGTCGTTAAGCAGCGCTTCTCTTGCCCGCATTTCACGGTCGTATTGCTTTGCCTCCCCATTGAGCAACGAAATCGCGGCGCTCATACCCGCCATGTTTTGCACGCCATACATCGTATCGCTTGGGCGCTTATAGCCCAAACAGCCCACAAGCAAGGTGCACAGGCTTACCACAGCCAGCCCGCGCTGAGCGCTTTTTGACCACTCGATTGGTTGCCGCGCACGCTTTGCCGCATAGCCCAGCAAATAATACAAGCAAAGGAACCAAAGCACCACAAAGCTTTGAAAGTATGTATTCACTATGCGCCCGCCGCCAATAAACACGCCCGAATACAGCGGCGGCGCAAGCTGTGTGCAAAACAGGCAAATCATAACAAACAGCATGGCAACGGGATGCTGAAACGCATATCGGCTTTTTTGCGCCGCGCGGTAGCATAGCGGCGCAACCATGGCAGATACCGCCAGCAACGGCAAGCGAATATAGCCGCCGATCTGCGCCACGCCATAATACAGCGCTTGCGCAACCGCCTTGATTGCGGACGCTTGATGCCCGATGATTTCCGCGCGAACCGCGTTGCCTGGTGCTGTTACGCTATAAAGGAAGCAAGTCAAAAACAGCGTCCACAGCACAAGCAGCGGCCATTTGCTCCGATTGCCCTTGCCAAAAGCCCACAGCACAAGCAATGCGTACAGGCACAGCCCAAACAGCCCGCCGCCATAGCTTCCGCCCCCCAACAGCACCATCAGCAGAGCAAGCGCCAGCGTTAGCAGAGCGCCGCGAAGCCGTGCATGGTTGGGTTTGGCTTCTTGCGCCTCTCCCAAGCGCAGCAATTTGAGGGTAAAAGCCAAGCTAAGCGCCAGCAAAGAGTAAATGAACGTGTTGCCAATGCCGCCGTTGAACCAATAAAAGGCCTCGCCCGTATCTGGCATAAACTGCACCATCAGCGTAAGCGCCAAGCAAGTAAGCATGATTGTGCCATAAGCGTCAAGCCCCAGCCATTCCTTGCACAGCACCCGAAAGAAAAAGCCAAAGCAGAGCAAAAAGGCCGTCAGCAAAAACAAATTTCCAATGAAATACAGGTTTTCTGAAAAAACACCTGGTTGAAGGTTGCTAAGCAGTGTGCCCGTATAGGTGCCCTGCCAATTGCCGCGCACCTCTTTGGCGCTTTGCACAGCGGCCGACAGCACCGCAGGCAAGCTTTCCGTTTGTTCCCACGCTTGATGGGTTTTAACAGAAAAGCCATAATCATCGTAATAAGGATGATTATAGACCGATATGGCATAGAGCGGCAACACACTTATGAGCAATGCCGCAAAGCACAGCAGGCAAAGCAACCGCTTTGCGCCGCGGCTTTCAGAGTTTGAAGCCCTATTCATGCTCCGCTCACGCTCCTTTCGTACCCAGTGCGCATCGTTTTTCAATTTTTGATTATAGCATAAACAGGGTGGAATTGCTAGATAGGACGAAATCAGGCAGAAAAAGGTGGGGTTTTCTGCCTGATTTGCAGGGGATGGATTGCGGAAATGGCTTTCCGCGCGGGGGGCGTGGGGGGGTGCCGCCCACACGGGGGGCGGGGTGCCGCCCACACGGGGGGCGGGGTGCCGCCCACACGGGG
>JAVXND010000043.1:0-23195 GCA_036645955.1 Clostridia bacterium
TTTTCTGTGCCATACGCTTTTGACCTCCTTAGGCGCTGCACACACTGCAATGCTTACGCTTAGTATACCATGCGGCGCAAGCCTTATCAAGCAATGGTTTTTGCGTTTGAACACAGATTGGGGTGCATTTATCCATCGCTAAAGTTACCCTGATGACATTGAGGGGTTCGGGGTTGCGACGGGGTTGCGGGTAAAGAAGTGTTGCTCGCTTATAAAATGCTCAGCAAGCCGCGCTTGACGCGGGAGCAGTGCAAAGCGCCACCGCTGTGTCCGCAATCAAGCGGTGACCCAAGTGACTGGGATGGATGCCGTCCACACACAGCAGGGCTTCAAAGTTCGGCTGTGCAAGAAACACATCGCGAATATCCAGCAATTGGCAAGCACATTGTGCGGCTACCGTGCGCATGGCAATGGCATAGCGCTCATGCCAACGGTAAATGTGGTTGACATCCCCCAGGGCGGTCAGCACGCTTGCGCGATCAAGGCCGCGCGTGACCCAATTCAAATAGCGTTCCGCGTGCAGGGGCGAGGGCGTAACAAGCAACGGCACCATGCCGCCCGCCCGAACCTTTGCAACAAAAGTGCTGAGCGTTTGAGCATAAAGTGCCAATGATACCTTTGGTACAATGTCTTCCCTTGGATGCGCGGCCGCATTTGCCCAATCCAAATCACAATCGTTTCCGCCAAATTCAATGGCGCACAGCGCGTTGGGCACAGGCGTGAACGCTTGAAAGCATTGCAGACCGTCCAATATGGTTGCGCCCATGTTGGCGTGATTTTGCACCTTCACGCTAAGCGCGGTTTGCAAACGCGCCGTGCAGCGCTCGCATGAAATGGCATAGCGCCCCCGAAGCTCGTCGTAAACAATCCCACGAGCAATTGAATCTCCCCACACATGAATTTCAGAATAGGTCATGAGCACATCACTCCAATAAATCTAGTAATAGATATTAGTATAGCACATAAAATAGCTACGTCAAGTACATGTGATAAAATCGTTGCGGAAATGAGTACACTATGATAAAATATTCACATGACGGAAGCGGTGCGCGGAGCGGCTTCTCGTACTTACTTATGCTCAAGAGAGAGAGGATGACCATCGGCATGAAAAACACAAAACAGGAACGACAATGCAATTTTGCCCAAAAGCTTGCGGGCTATACGCCCATTCCTTGGCAGCAGATACCCGATTTGGGCTTATACATGGATCAGGTGATTACCTTTGTGGAGCGGCAATGTGAGGTGCTATACATGGAGGGCGAACGCATTTTTACGCCCGCCATGGTCAACAATTATGTAAAAATCGGGCTGGTACAACGCCCCGACGGCAAAAAATACGGGCGCTGGCAGCTGGCGCAGCTATTGATGATTTGCGTGCTCAAGCAAACCGCATCCGCCGAGGATCTCAAACGCATTGTGCTACCCGTCAAGGGGGATGAGCAGGAGGCGCTTTACACGCATTTTTGCGCCGTGCAAACGCAGGAGTTTACAAGCCTTACGGCTGAACTGCCCCAGCTCAGCCCCATGACCTGCGCGGTACGGGGCGCAACCTACCGCTTTCTTTGCAATACGCTACTGGCCAAAAATCCCGCCGCCGCCCTTGAGGAGGATCAGCCATGACGCAGCCCCTCCGCTACCAAGACTATGCCGTAGGCGGCCTGACCCTCAAACCCCTGATCCCCGACAACAAAGCACAAATGATGGACATACAACAAGCCATGCTCCTTGCCTTACCCAACCCCGCATGGTACTACCCCTCCGAGGAATGGGAGTTTGACGAGTGGCTTACACAGCGCGAGGCCTTCGGCTACTTTGACGGCGAACGATTGGCCGCCTTTGCCGTGCTGACACCTGCCGCTTTACGTCACGAGCGGAGCTATGCCCTCAAGCTTGGGGAGCCCAGCGAAAACACCTTTGACTTTCACGACGTGATGGTGCTGCCCGCCTATCGCGGGCGCGGCATACACACCCATTTTTTACGGCATTTTGCCGATTGGGCCAAAGCTGCCAACGCAACTGCGATTTACGCAACCGTTGACCCCGAAAACGGTGCGTCCTACCGCAATTTTGAGCGTGCGGGGTACGTTTGCGTTGCTACACAGCCTGCTTACGACGGGCGAATGCGGAGGTACTACCGCTCCAAGGGTTTCACCCTTGCAACCTGACAAGGGCTTTAGCCCTTGACCCATTTTCTCGCTGCGGCGAGAGGAATGTGCGGCTGGGGGTGTGGGGGAGAGATTTTTTGGGGGGAGGGGGAAGGGGACGGGGACGGGACGGGAGGGACGGGGTGAACGCGGAATGGGCGGACACCATGTATGGTGTCCCTACGGTCGGCATAGGTTGTGCGGGCATTTGTTGGGTGGTGTATGTTGCGCGGGCATTTGTCGGGCGGTGTAGGTGGCGCGGGTGTTTGTTGATTGGCGTATGACGGCAGGGCAGCCCAGATACACAGGCCCCCGCGCAAAGCGAATAGGGAGGGTGAACGCGGAATGGGCGGACACCATGTATGGTGTCCCTACAGGGGATGGAGGGGAGGGATGCGAATTGCGTGAGAGCGGCTGCGGTGGAGTAGGTGATGCGAATGGCGTGAGAGCGGCGGCGGTGGAGCGGGTGATGTGAATGGAGGGTAGGGCGGTGATGCGGCGATTGACACGGGGGGAGAGTATATAAAATAAATGGGAAAGGTATTGACAAGCTTAAAGTGATATGTTATTCTACAAACAGTTACACGATTTACTATAAGGAATGACGATATGAATGCAACGATTAAGGACATTGCTGTGCATGCGGGTGTTTCTACGGCAACTGTTTCCAATGTGCTGACGCAGAAAAAATACGTTAGCCAGGAACTGGAAGAGCGTGTGTATGACGCAGTTCAAACACTGGACTACCACCCCAATGTTTACGCACGCAACCTCAAAACAAATTGCTCCCATACCATTGGTATGCTTGTGCCCGACATTACAAACCCTTTTTTTAGCGAAGGGGTTAAAAATGTGCAGAATATAATGAGCGCGAAAGGCTATCAGCTGATTCTGTACGACTCGGACAACTGCCTGCAAACAGAGGTGCAAAACCTGAAAAGCGTGATGGATGCTCAGGCAGACGGCATTATCAGCATTGCACCGCGGACAGATATTTGTGAAATTGCAGGGCGTTTGGATATTCCTGTAGTGATTATGGATCGCCCAATGTGTACCACTGACCGTAACGTTGCGTTTGTCTATGCTGACAATTACTGCGGCGCGGCTTCCGTAGCTGATTATTTGCTGAGCAAGGGGTATACGCGCTTTTTCTGCTTGGCGGGGCCTACGGGTACTGTAAGCAATGCCAATACACGCGTGAAGGGCTTTTGGGAAACGCTGATCGCTCATGGCATAGACAGGGATGCCTGTGAGGTCTATTATGGCGACTTTACTTTCGATGCCGGTTATAAGCTGATGAAGGAAGCCCTTCATGGCTATCAACCCGGCACAAAACCTGCGGCGGCTTTTGTCAGCAGTGACATTATGGCCTGGGGCGCAATGGAAGCGGCAAAGGATCTCAAGCTCAAAATTCCGCGAGATCTTGGCATAGTGGGGTACGACAACATTTATTTTTCAAGCTTTTTGTACCCTAAATTAACGACTGTAGCAAATCCCATCAAGGAAATGGCTGTGAACGCGGCAAGTCTTATGCTTGATGCGCTGGAAAATAAGCGCAATTTGCAGGGCGTTTCCGTGGTTTTGCGCTCCTCGCTGATTGTGCGAAAATCCTGCTAAAAAAGTGCTTTGCCTGAGGAATGTTTAAACGTTTATGGACTGGGAAAACGGGCGAATCTTTTTTTGCCCATGAAATAAACGATTAACTAATATAGTAAACAACATAACGGAGGGTGTCATTATGAAAAAGAGCGGCATTTACAATTCGGAACTGGCAAAAGCAATCAGCAAAATGGGTCATGGAGATATGATTCTCATTGGCGATGTGGGCTGTCCTTTTCCCATTCACAGCAATACCACATCGATTGATTTGGCAGTTTGCGAAGGTGTACCAACGGTAAAGGATGTATTAAAGGCGGTATTGAGTGAGCTGGTGGTTGAGCGCTACATCGTTACTGACGAAACAAAATCGGTAAGCCCACAGGTTTACAAGGAATTGCGTGAAATTCTTGATCGGGAAACAAACAAGGGCAATGCTTTGGTAGAGCAAACCATTCCTCATGATGACATGAAAAATCTATGGCTCAACGGCGGCATTCGCGGTGAAGAAGTAAAGGTGTTTGTGCGCACGGGTGAACGCTGCCCCTATTGTTACATTATGTTAGCGGCGGGTGTGGATTTTTAATTGAAATGTCAGCGATGATACGGATGAGATAAGTTGGAAATGCATTTGACAGCGGCTCAGGAGGAAAATAATGAATAAATTGGAAACTCTGTTTGTTAACCCAAAACCTGTTATTGGCATGGTTCACTTACGCCCGCTGCCAGGCTCGCCGTTGTACGATCCAATCAACATGGGAATGAAGCGTATTTTGGCCATAGCGCGCGATGAAGCCAAGATGCTGGAGGATGCGGGAGTGGACGGCGTGCAGGTGGAAAACATGTGGGATATACCCTATCTGCCTGGGCGGGATATTGGGGTGGAAACCACAGCCGCTTTGGCCGTTGGCGTACACGAGGTGGCACGCTGTGTTACGATACCTACTGGCGCGGAATGCCATATGAATGGCGCGGAACAGGCATTGGCAGCCGCCATTGCCGCAGATGCAAAATGGATTCGCGTGTTTGAATGGTGCAATGCGTTTATTTCACAGTCGGGCTACATAGAAGCTTGCGGCGGTAAAATTGCACGCATGCGAAAAGCTTTGGAAGCTACCGAAATCATTTGCTTGTGCGATGTCAACGTTAAGCATGGCAGTCATTTTATTATTCACGACCGAAGCGTTGAAGAACAGGCGATGGATATTGAGGCGCAGGGCGGAGATGCGGTGATTGTGACTGGCTTTGACACAGGTACACCGCCGACGGTGGAGCGTATTCAGAGCTGTAAGCGCGCGGTTCATCTGCCCATTTTGCTTGGAAGCGGCACAACCCGTGAAAATGTGAGGGAGCTTCTGAATCAAGCTGATGGTGCTATTGTGGGCAGTAATTTTAAGAAGGATGGAAATTGGAAGAACCCTGTGGATGCTGTGCGGGTACGCGAATTTATGCTTGAAGTGGAAGCGCTGCGAAAGGAGCTGGCCTGATGGGTACCAAAATTCTTTGCATGGGCAGCATCAACATTGATTTAACAATGTACATGAAGCGCATGCCCATTGTGGGTGAAACGGTTATCACCGATAACTTTGCAACCTTTCCAGGCGGCAAGGGCGGCAACCAAGCGGCAGTTGCGGCTACGTTGGGCGGGGATGTGCGGTTTTTTACCCAATTGGGTGATGATTTGTTTAGCGAACAGCTTACGGATGCGCTTACCGCGCGCGGCGTTGATATGAGCCATGTGATTTACCAACCAGGGGAAACAGCTGGCATTGCGATGATTCGAGTGGATGAGGAAGGGCGCAACTCCATTTCATTTACAGCAGGTGCAAATGCAAAGCTTACGCCGGATAGGGTGCGCGAGCATCCAGAGGTTTTTGAGGGCTGCGGGGTTTTGCTTATTACCATGGAGATACCGCCAGAAACTGTTTATGAAGCCATTCGCGAGGCGAAAAGACGTGGCATGACCGTTATTATAGACCCATCTCCCGTGCCGGCAGGTGGATTGCCGCGTGACATTTGCCTGATGATTGATCACGCAAAGCCCAACGAAACCGAAGCCGAAACGCTTAGCGGTATAGCGGTGGTTGATATGCAAAGTGCGGAGGCGGCTTATCACAAACTGGTTGAGATGGGCATTGGTATGCCTATTATCTCCATGTCGGACAAAGGTGCGTTTACGATGATTCATGGGGAGCCGGTGATTATTGCGCCAAGAAAAGTAAATGCTGTTGATTCCACCGCTGCGGGCGATGTATTTCTAGGGGCTTTTGCCGCGGCGCTTTCAAACGGTAAAAGCATGAGAGAGGTGCTTTGCTTTGCAAATACTGCCGCCGCGCTTAGCACCACCAAAAAAGGTGCGCAATCTTCTATTCCTACGCTGAATGAAGTGGAGGAAGCGCTGTGAAGGAATTTGTCGAAGAAGAACAAATCCTGAGCCTTAGCGGTATCCAGAAAAGTTTTGGAGGCGTACATGCCTTGAAGGGCGTCAATTTTCAGCTTCGACGCGGAGAAATTCACGCGCTATTGGGTGAAAACGGAGCTGGTAAATCAACGCTTATCAAGATTTTAACGGGCGTGTATCATCCAGATGCAGGCGAGATCACCTTAAAGGGAAGTCCGATTTCTATTGCTGACCCCATTGACGCACGCAGGAAAGGCATCGCGGCCATTTATCAAGAGCTGAGCCTCATTGACTCGCTTACTGTTGCGGAAAATATATTTTTAGGCAACGAACCGACGGTTACCCCAATTGGCGTTTGCAAGCGCAAACAGCTATATCAAGATGGCGACGCGTTTTTGGAACGCTTTGGGATACGCATCAATTCGCGTACGATGGTTGGAGATTTAGGGCTGGGGCAAAAGCGGATCATCGAAATTGTGAAGGCTTTAGCGATTAATGCGGAAATATTGCTTCTGGATGAACCTACCACAGGTATGAGCAAGGCGGAAATTGACACGCTGTTTGAAATTATGGCAAGCCTTAAAGAAAAAAAGGTGACCATGATTTACATATCACATTATTTGGATGAAGTGTTTCACTGCTGCGACCGTTCCACTGTGTTCCGTGACGGCATGAACATTGATACCTTCAATATGAGTGACATAAGCGTATCGGATTTGGTGCATGCAATGATTGGGCATACCGTATCAGGCGAACGCTACCGCGAGGTGACGGAGCATTCCGGCGGCGAAGCAATATTGGAAGCAAGAAAATTCCAAACAACAGCCATGCATCAACCCGTGAGTTTTACGCTGTACAAAGGTGAAATTTTGGGGGTAACGGGCATTGTGGGCGCGGGGAAAAGCGAGCTTGCGCTAAGTTTGTTTGGGGCAAGTCATCAGATTGCGGGGGAACTGCTGTTATACGGAAAAACCGTTCGTTTACAAAGCCCGTATGACACGCGCCCCTATGGTATGGCGCTGATTCCTGAGGATCGCAAATCACAGGGGCTGCTGCTTAACGAAAGCATTGAGGATAACATTGTACTGCCGCATATGGAGCAGGTTCAAACCAAGTGCGGATTGATCAGCAATGCAAAAAAACGCGCCATTGCAAAGTCAATGGGCGAACAGATGCAGCTACAGCCCATGAATGTGCAAATGCAAGCGGGCAATCTATCGGGCGGAAACCAACAAAAGGTTGTTTTGGGGAAATGGCTAACGGGCAATCCAAGCCTGATTCTGATGGATGAGCCAACGCGCGGGATTGATATTGGAGCGAAGGCAGACATTTATAAGCACATTACCAAAATGGCAAATGAGGGCAAGAGCGTACTTGTGTTTTCCTCAGAGCTTGAAGAACTGCTCAGCATATGCGACCGCATTCTTGTTCTTTGCAAGGGAGAGATCGTTGGCGAAAAAACAGCGCAGGAAGCAACAACGGAAAGCTTGCTAACTTTAGCATTGGGGGGCGGAAAGCCATGAACAAAAAGAGTGAAAAGATTTTTCAGAAACTTGCACGCCTGCTCAAGGGCGAGCTGGGTCTTACGCTGATACTGTTATTGCTATGCATTGTGTTTGCAAATGCGTCACCCTACTTTTTGGCACAGCGCAACTTGCTCAACATTACAAGGCAAGTTTCCATTGTGCTCACGGTGGCAATGGGTATGCTGTGCGTGGTGCTTTCTGGTGAGATTGACTTATCGGTTGGTTCCACTGCCGCATTGAGCGGTATTGCCGCGGCGTGGGTTATGCAAGCAAGCGGCTCCGTGTGGCTTGGTGTGGGAGCGGCGCTGTCAATTGGTCTGTTGGTGGGAATGATCAACGGCGCGCTGGTGGTTTATGGGCGGATCCCGTCCTTTATTGTTACGCTGGCTACCATGGGTATATTGCGTGGTGTGTGCATGGTGTGGACAAATGGGAAACCAATATCAAACCTTCCAGAAAGCTTTGGCGGGCTGGGAACAGGCTACGTGTTTAGCATTATTCCTGTGGCGACAATCGTTTCTTTACTGCTGGTGCTGCTGTTTTATGTGATGCTGCAACGCACAAAGCATGGTACTTACATCAAGGCCATAGGTGCAAACCATGAAGCGGCAAAATTGTCGGCTATTCCTATCAATCGGTATAAAATTGCTGTATTTGTGGCGGCTAGCTTGATGTGTGCGATTGGTGGATTGATTACCACAAGCAAACTATTATCCGCGCAGCCCACCGCCTGCGTTGGTTTGGAGATGGATGTGTTAAGCGGTGTAATCTTGGGAGGAGCATCATTGTCAGGCGGTGTAGGTACGGTGGTTGGAACGCTGCTGGGCAGCTTAATCATTGGCGTAATCAACAACGGTCTGAACCTGCTCAATGTAAGCTCGTACTACCAAGAGATTGTCAAGGGCATAATCATCATTCTTGCAGTGGTGATTAAGCGAAATAAAGCGACCAAATAATAAGGAGGAAAAAAACATGTTGCGTAAATTCTTGGTGACCATGCTGGTACTATCCCTGGCGCTGGTGCCATCTTTAGCGGGTGCTGAAGCGACAACCTATACCATTGGTTTTGCGGTATCTACTCTGGAAAATCCCTTCTTTGTTGCGATGAAGGATGCGGCTGAGGTAAAGGCAGCCGAGCTGGGTGTGGAATTGATGGTGCTTGACGCACAGGACAGTGCAGAAGCACAAGCATCGCAGGTGGAGGACTTTATTACACGCGGCGTTGATCTGCTGATCATCAATCCAGTTGATTCTGATGCGATTGGTACAGCGGTTGTGGCATGCAACGATGCCAAGATTCCCGTAATCACTGTAACACGTGCATCCAACAGCGGCACAGTTGTACAGCACTTGGATATTGACAATCAAGAAGCTGGCCTGCTGGATGCACAACAGCTGATAAAGGATTTGGGTGGCAAGGGAAATGTGGCCATTTTGGAAGGCATTGCTGGTTCCAGCTCGGCTATCGACCGTGAAAAGGGCTTTGTAACCGCGCTTGAAGGCACGGAGATCAAAGTGGTTGCTTCACTAACCGCTAACTATTCACGCGAAGAAGGTGCGACCGTTACAGAGGATATTTTACAATCCAACCCAGAGCTCCAAGCGATTTATGCGCACAATGACGAAATGGCATTGGGTGCAGTACGTGCTGTAGCGGCAGCTGGACGCAGTGCTGAAATAAAGGTCTATGGCATTGACGCGACGGATGATGCACTGGCAGCGGTTCAAAACGGTGAAATGGCGGCAACTGTGCAGCAACAACCTTCATTGCAGATTGAAACAGCACTTGAAAACGCATTGAAGTACCTCAAAGGCGAAACGATTGAAGCGCTGGTGAACATTCCTCTCAAGCTGATTGTAAAAGAATAATCGAATGATGGAAAAGCGCCCATTCCAAATAACGAGTTGGAATGGGCGCTTTTTTGGGGTGTAATGATGAAGCGATGTGCATGGGTGGGGGGCGGTGACGTGGATGGATGGGGGAGGGTGAACGCGGAATGGGCGGACACCATGTATGGTGTCCATATGGTTGGTGTAGGCTGTGCGGGTATTTGTTAGTCGGCATACGCCGCGCGGGTTTTTGTTGTGGGGTGTATGACGATAGGGCAAACACGAAACACAGGCCCCCGCGCAAAGCGAATAGGGAAAGGAAACGCGGAATGGGCGGACACCATGTATGGTGTCCCTACGGTCAGCAAAAGCCGCGCGACCCTCCGTCGCGCGGCGTACACCCAACCGCCTAACCCCGCACCACAGCCCCCGCGCGCAAAACGCGCGGTTATGGGTGCAGGGCAGAGCCCTGCCAACCCCGCACCACAGCCCCCGCGCACAAAGCGCGTGGTTACGGGTGCAGGGCAGAGCCCTGCCTGCTTATTTGCGCCATAGGATGACGCGGGTGGTTTCGGAATCGCTTTGGGTAAGACCGGGATTCATACGCTCCAAGCTTTCACAGCTGACGCGGTAGCGCTTGGCAATGTCCCATATGCTTTCGCCAGGCTGGCTTAAACAGAGCAGGATGCCGGAATCAACAGGCGCAGCGGGCAATTCCTCAATGCCGATCACGAGCGGCTCGTCGGCAAGCTGAACATCGTAACAATTCAGGTGCAGGATGTACTTGACCTCCACACGGTCGCTGGTGATGCCAGTTGCTTCTACATTGCTGGTGCTGAGCACAATGCTTTCGGGCAGGCTGGGATCGCAGGCAAAGCTGGTCACAAAAGGCTCCTCGGTTTGATAGCTGCGCGGGACATCGCTGTCGTCGGTCATGTAAATCAAGGTGGTTTCCATCATGCCCTCCACGCTTAGCTTGCCGCCCACGCGCGTTAAATCGGCAATCACGGGGCGCAAAAGGGCGCGGAGCGGTGTGCGCACGGCGGCTTGACCGTCCAGCAAAAGGGTGAGCTTTCCGCTTTCGGCGGTGTGAATTTGCTTGTGGGATAGGGCACGCATGACGGGCTGACTTTTGGGCAGAAGCAAATTGCCTTGCGTGGTGTATGCGTCCAGCAAAAGGCACATTTCGCGCTTGCGGGTGGCATGTGCGCTTAAACCAAGCAAAATTTCGGCGCGAAGGGTGCGGTCGCCTTCCTCCTGCCGCTCCTGCGAGAGCACGGCGACATCCTTGACAACGGCGTTGACGGTTAAAGCGTCGCCATTTTCGCCCATCAGCGAAAGGGTTTCCTCAAAGGGGATGGAGTGGTGCGTAATGACCAAGGGGCGCGAGGGCATGGCACTGCGGTGCGTGACCTCCAGCAGAATACTGCCTGATACGGTTGCGCGTTCCTCGCCGCCCATGACATCCTGCACGGTGGCAAGCGCGGTGGCATAGAGGGTATCGGTAATTTGAAGAACGGCGTTCAAGTCGCATTCGTCACGCACGAGCACATCCTGTTCGCCCTTGGCAACGGTTTGACAGCCTGAGAGCGTTTCGGTTTTGACCATCAAGCCATCGACATTGCGGATGCCTGTAACCACGGGCAGCGGCTCGTCCGTGAATACGCGCGTTTGTGCCCGCAAAATGGCCATCAGCCGTAAGCGTCCGCCCTGCGCGGAGGCTTCCACATGCTCCACGGTCAAGCTGATTTCAGCGGTCATGCTTGCACAAACCCCTGCAAAATCCACCGAATGGCTGAACTCTGCGGAGGCCTCCAGCGCGCTTACATGCGCGGGATCGCCTTGGGTATAGAGCACGTGAAACGTCACCTTGCCATCCGCATCCACACGCCCTGCCTGCACCTCGTTGCGCTCAAGAACCGCCATTGCCTCCGAACAAAGCACATTGGTTTCCTCGCGCAGTCCGCCGGGTAACGCAATTTCGCCTTCCACCACCGCTTGGCTGAGATTTTCACCTACAAAGCGCTTGAGCGGAAGCTCCTCGCGCAATATTTCGGGCGCTTTCGGTGCTTCACTGCTTTGCTTTTCAAAAAACTCCATATTCATATCCATCATGGTTGCTCCCTCCTGACGCTTTGTAGGTAGGGTATGCGGTGCATGACAAGGTTATGACGGGGAAGCGGAGAAAGGGGACGCGGTTTGCGGACGGTTTTCATGCTTGTTCCGAGGTTTGCAATGTGTTACAATAATGTCAATCCTGCGGTTACGAAAGGAATGATTGCATTGAAGCACAACCAATCCTCACAAGATATTTCCGTTGCGTCGTCACGGCGGGTCATGCTGGTGCTGATGTCGCTAAGCGCGCTGTATGAGTATATGTACTGCACCATGTTAAGCAGTGCATTGGGGGTATTGCCCGTTTTCGGCGGTGCGCTGTTCATGAATGCCTGCGTGGGCATGACCATGTCACACACGCTTTTCGGCGACGGGCGCAAGTACCTGACGCGGCGCATGCTGATAGCGGGAACGGTGATTACGGCGGTGATGCTGCTGTGTACGCTGGCGCTGATTACCATGCATCCGCTGATGCTGAGCAACCGTTCGGTTTGGATTTTGTTTACGGTGGTGCTGGGCATCAGCATACGCACGGCCTTTTCCCGCAGGCTGACAGGGCGGCGCATGCGCCGTTCCATTAGCATGAGCGCGTATTTTCTGCTGATGGCGTTTTTGTACTTGGCACCGATTGGCGTGGTGGCTTGGCTGTTGTTTTCCGCCATGGAGCCTGTAAGCGCTTGGCAAATGCTGGGGGCATTTGCGGCGGGGGCGCTGTTGGAGGGCTATGAAATATGGCGCGAGCGCGATTTGCTTACGCAGGAGGGCTTGCCAGACGACATTGATGCGCAAACCGTGCGCAACATGGCCAAGGAACTGCATGAGGTGAATGCGTACAGCGCTTATCAGCGCTTGCTGATTCCCATACTGGTGGCGCTGCAGCTTACGCTGGTGCTGGTGTACACCTTTATCGGGCTGACCACGCAGGAGCTGTTTACCTGCATGCTACTGGCGGTGGCGTGTACAGTGGTTATGCGCGAGCTATCCACGCTGATGCTCAAACACATCCGCCGCCCATTTGCCACACAGCTGCTGCTGATTGGGCTGATTTTGTGGCTATACGGGCTGTTTCTGTTTTACAAGCAGATTGGGCACGCGCCTGATTCGCTTTGGTGCTATTTGGCGTTGGGCTTGAGCGTGAGCGGGCTGACGATTTGCGTATCGGCGCTGGCAGAGCTTGAAAAGCGCATGACCGATGTGGCGGTGTTCAAGCTGCAAGCCCAAATGCGCGGCTATGCAGGCATGCGTGCGGCCACGACGGAAATGTCCATACTCATGGGGCAAATGATTGCTTTGATTCTGCTGACTATTTTGTGCATGCCAAGGGATATTGCGTCGCTTTTTGATACGGCGCGGCTGGCTTCGTCTTTTCGGCCGCTGATGATTGTGCCGCCGCTGCTGCTATTGTGCGTTGCCATTATCAGCGCACTGCACTTTCCCATGAATAACCGCTATTTCCGCAAGCTGTCCCATTGGCTGACGCTGGAAAGCGAGGGGCTGGACAACCCCGCGCTCAAGCAGCAGCTGGAGAGCGTGGTCATCAAAAGGCACAAGAACCGCTTTGGCGTAAAGCTGATCATTGCACTGCTGCGCCCGCTGTACTACCACAAGGTGCTGGGCAAGGAAAACCTCGCGGGCTATGAGGATGGCAGCATCATATTGATCTGCAACCACGGCGAAATTTACGGGCCTGTGGTTGCCAACCTGTATATCCCCATCTCGTTTCGGCCATGGGTGATTGCCAACATGATGGATCACGATGCGATTATTGAGCATGTATATGAAGGCACGCTCATGCGGCAAAAATGGATGCCTGAAAAAATGAAAAGGCCGCTTGTGAAGCTGATTGCACGGCCTGTGATTTGGGCGTTCAACAGCCTTGAAGCCATCCCTGTGTACCGCGGACATCCCCGTGAGCTGATGAAAACCTTCCGCATGACCATGGATGCTATGCAGGCGGGCGACAACATTTTGCTGTTCCCCGAAAACGGCGAGGAGCACGAGATCGGGCAAAAAGGCTATGTGATCGGCGGCGTGGGCAAGCTCTACACCGGCTTTGCCATGCTTGCGCCCATGTACTATGCCAAAACGAAAAAAAGCGCGGTTTTTATGCCTGTATATGCAAGCAAAAAGCACCGCACGCTTACGATTGGCAAGGGGATTTTGTATGATCCTGCCAACAATGCGGGCGAGGAAAAGCTAAGAATTGTGAATGAACTGCTGGGCAGTATGCAGGCCATGGCGGATTTGGATGCGTAGGGCAGGAAATGAATGCCTGAGCACAGCATCTTGTATGTTTGCGTCGATTTTTCATGCTTTGGTACTATTTTACACGAAAACCCCTCCTGCCGTCGCCTTGTGTGCTATCATGCAGAAAAAGGCGGTAAAATGAAGCGGGAGGGGAAGTCACATGCAAAACGCACACATATTGGTTGTGGACGATCATGGCACACTTCGCAAGGGCGTGGCGGATTTTTTGAAAAGGCAGGAGGGCATTGAGCGGGTGCAGGAGGCGGCCAACGGGGTAGAGGCTATCAAATGCCTGAACGAGGAGCGCTTTGACATTTTGATTACCGATTTGGTGATGCCCTTGATGGACGGCTATACACTGCTTGAGGAGCTACAGCGCATGAAGCGGTACCCTGCGCCAAAAACCATTGTGATGTCCGCGCTTAGCAGGGATGATTTTGTCATGCGTGCGGTGGCGCTGGGCGCAATGTTTTATATGGTGAAGCCGTTTGAAGTGGAGCATCTTTTTTGCCATATTCGTGAAATGATGAACGGCGGCGCAAGCTCGCTCACCTATGCCGCGCCGCCGCAGTCCGCACCGCCCCAAACCTTGGAGGAACGTCTGGGCAGTTTGTTTTTGGCCATCGGCATACCCGCACATATCCGCGGGTATCAATTTTTGCGCTATGGTGTGCGCCTTGTGGTGGATAACCCCGATATCATCAACCGCATTACAAAGGAGCTGTACCCAACCATTGCCAAGCATTATGGTTCCAGCGCAAGCAAGGTGGAACGCGCCATTCGGCACGCCATTGAGGTGGCGTGGAACCGCGGCAGAATTGACACGCTCAACCGCGCCTTTGGCTGTAAGGTATGTACGCCTGAGGATAAGCCCACCAACGGTGAGTTTATTGCCATGCTGGCGGATAAAATGGGTTTGGAGCGCAGTGCCTGAAAGCCTATTCGCCTAGCTTGCGAAAGCCTTCGCCGAGCACCTCGTAGGCATCGCTGATAAACACAAAAGCACGCTCGTCCTTGGCGAGCACAATGGCTTTGAGCAGCCCGACTTCCTGTGCGCTTAAAACGCAAAGAAGCACGGGCTTTTTTTCACCGCTGTAGCCGCCCTCGGCGCTTAATACGGTTACCCCGCGATTGAGCTGTTCCATGACCTCTGTTTTGACGGCTTGCCATTCATCGGAAATGACATAGCAGGCTTTTTCGCGCGAAAGGCCGACCATGACCATGTCAATGACCTTAGAGCCTGCATAGAGCGAAATAAAGGCATAGAGCGCATATTCGATTTCAATAAAAAAGCCCGCCATGGCCACGACACAGCAATCAATAAAGAACAAAATGGCACCGACGGAGATGTGCGCAAAGCGGGAATGAATCATGCGGGCCACCATGTCACTGCCGCCCGTGGTTGCGCCGCCGCGCAGTATGAGCCCCAAGCCAAGGCCCATCAGCAAGCCCCCGAAGAGGGCACCCAAAAACGGCTGCTGTGTGAGGGCGGGCACGGGGAGAATATCAATCAGCACGGAAAAAATAACAGTGGCAAACAGGGAGCGCACTGCAAACACGCGCCCCATGGAGCGGTAGCCCAGAATGAACAGGGGAATGTTGAGCAGCAGGCTTGTCATGCCCACAGGCACCTTGAACAAAAAGTTAAGCACCGTGGCAAGCCCTGTGAGACCGCCTGGCGCAATGTGGTTAGGTACCAAAAACATGGGGTAAGCAAGCGCACCCAGCACACTGCCGATGATGATTTGCACATAGGCGGCCACCATTTCATTTTTCAGGATTCTTTGCACGCTTTTCATAAACGGCTCCTTTCCCCCTTATCTGATTTGCGTGTAGGGAACGGCCTTGACCGTTCCGCCCCCCCGAAGCGTGGGGGCGGCTACAGCTTTCGTAGCTATTCTTTGCCATGGGTACAGGCAATATCCAATGAAACAAACAGGGCTTGCTCTACCTGACGCATGACAGCGGGGGGAAGAGTGCCCAAGTGGCGCAGCAGACGCGTTTTTTCCAATGTGCGCGGCTGTTCGCAAAGTACAATGGAATCACAACGAAGTCCGCCTTCTCCCGCTGGTACGTGTACATGGGTGGGAAGCGCGGGTTTGTTTTGACTGCCTGTAAGCGGTACGGCGATCACCGTGGGCGCATGCAGGTTGCCCAGATCGTTTTGAATAATTAACACTGGCCGCCGTCCACCCTGCTCACTGCCGACCACAGGGTTGAGCTCGGCCATGAAAATGTCGCCTCTTTTCATGCTTCCAACCATCCTTTGAGGCGGCTCAACCTAATAATGATACCACGAAACGCGCGGAATGTAAAACCATTGTCGCCATGCAAAGCCGCCCAGGTCATCCTATGCACAACTACGGATGGTGTGTCAGGTTGTGAACGCACCCATATCTTGTCGTTGCAATATAGAACTAATGTTCGTATAATGTACATGCGAACATTAGTTCTATATTGTTGAAGGAGGGGGAGAAGGGAGCATGTCAAGGGTCATTTTGCATGCGGACCTCAACAACTTTTATGCATCGGTCGCGTGCCTGAACCGACCCGCCCTGCGCGAGGTACCCGTGGCTGTGTGCGGTGACCCAACGCTTCGCCACGGCATAGTGCTGGCAAAGAACATGCCCGCCAAAAGGCTGGGCATTCAAACGGGGCAGGTGATTTGGCAGGCCAAACAGCTTTGCCCAAGCCTTGTAACCCTAGCGCCTGATTTTAACGAGGTTCTGCGATTAAGCCATCAGGTGCGGGACATTTTTTGCCGATATACCAATCGGGTGCAATCCTTTGGGGTGGACGAGGCTTGGCTTGACCTGAGCCAGCCCGATATGTCCCTTGCAAAGGGGGAGCAGATCGCAAACCATTTGCGCCACACCGTGCGGGAGGAAACAGGGCTTACAGTGAGCGTGGGCGTGAGCGACAACCGTATTTTTGCCAAGCTGGGCAGTGATTTAAAAAAGCCCGACGCGGTGAGCTTGGTATGCGAAGCCAACCGCGCAAGCGTGCTGGACCCATTGCCTGTGAGCGAGCTACTGTTCATAGGCCGCGCCACCACGCGCAAGCTCAACGCCGTGGGCATTTACACGGTTGGCCAGCTTGCGGCCGTGCAGCCCGGTGTGCTCAAGGGTTTATTTGGCAAAACGGGGCTGATGCTCAGCGGCTTTGCCCATGGGGACGATGCGGCCGCCGTTTTGGAAAGCAATGCTGTAAGCAAGGTCAAAAGCGTTGGCAATTCGGTTACTGCCGCGCATGATGTGCGAACCTATCACGATGCGCGAATCACCCTCTACGGCTTATGTGAGAGCGTGGCTTCCAGACTGCGCAAGCAGGGTCTGCAAGGCGGCGTGCTGCAGCTAAGCCTGCGTGACACGGCGCTTCAGACCATTCAGCGCCAATGCACGCTCAAGGCAGATACGGATAGCGATGGGGCGTTTTTTGAGGCGGCTTTTGCCCTGCTATGCCAAAATTGGAACGCTGGGGAGCCTCTGCGCTCGCTGGGGGTGAGCATATCGCATTTAAGCGCCGCAAAGGAGCAGGTACAGCTTTCCTTTTTGCCCGAGGAGGCGGCGCGGCAAAAACGCGCGGTGCTGGAGCGCACGGTGGATGGCATTCGTGACAAATACGGTCATTTTGCCATTGGGCGTGCGGTGATGCTGTACGACCCAGCCTTGGGGGATATCAACCCCGAGGAGGAGCATGTGATTCATCCGCAAACCTATTGGTAGTATTGGCAGTGCGCAGACAGCTGCGTGCGGGAGGCTGAACAAAACCAACTAGCCGCAAAGTTCGGCGGCAAAAACCATGGCAACCAGCAGGGCAAGCACCGTAAGATTGCAAGCCGTGAACACGAGAAAAAACAGTCCGGTTTTGGCGTTTTTGCTTTTGGCGTACAGCTTAAAGGAAATTAAGCTGGCAAGCGAGGCAACCAAAGTGCCAAGCCCGCCCACATTTACGCCCAGCAGCAGCGGGCTTGCTTGTGAAGTAAAACCAGAGAGCATCATAGCGGCGGGTACATTGCTGATGATTTGGCTCACCAGCACCCCTGCGATAAACTCGCGCCCTGCCAGAAACGACGAAAGCTCCGCTTTGACCCATGGAATGCGGCCAAGGTTGCCCACAAACACAAAGAACGCCACAAAGGTGAGCAGCAGGCTGTAGTCCACCGCGGCGAGCAGCTTAGGATCGCAAAACAGCAGTGCCGCAATGGTGATTGCAAGCGTGATGCGGTAGTCCACCAGATGTAGCACGGTTAAAATAGCCAGCAGGAACAGCAGACCATAGACCAGCAGATGGGGGCGATTGCGAATGGCGGCGGGTTTGTTAGCAGAAAGAGGGAGGGAGCCGGCGGGGGTGAGCAGTACAAAGGCGGCGATGATGAGAAAGCCCGCCAAGCACACCGGCGCAACAATGCGCAAAAAATCGCCGATGTTCAGGTGATAAAAGGAATACAGGTAGAGGTTTTGCGGGTTGCCAATGGGTGTGAGCATACTGCCGATATTGGCGGCGATGGTTTCCATCACAAGAACAAAAACGAGCGGCTTTGGCCCTACGGCACCCATGATGCCGAGGGTCAAGGGTACAAAGGTGAGCAGGGCAACATCGTTTGTGACGAGCATGGCGGAAAAAAAGCAGGCGCAAACCAGCAGAAGTGCAATGCTTTTGAGGTTGCTGGACAATTGCACAAGGCGATGGGTGAGCACATCAAACACGCCTGTTTTGAGAAAACCAGCCACCACAGCCATTAAGCAAAACAAAATGGAAAGGACGGAAAAATCGACATACCCTAAATACGCTTGATCGATGGGGACAAAAAACAGGGTCAAGGCGGCGGCTGTCCATGCAATGAACAAAACGAGCTCGCTTTTGATGAATTTCAGGATGGGTGTCAAAATGGGGGAGAGGCCTCCTTTGGGGGGTGAGAGAGGGGGGGTGAACGCGAAGTGGGCGGACACCATGTATGGTGTCCCTACGGGGGACGGCGGGGGGAGTCGTGGTTGAGAGGGGGAGCGGGGGGGAGAGGAGGGGTGAACGCGAAGTGGGCGGACACCATGTATGGTGTCCCTACGGGGATGCGCATGGATTATACGATAAGAAGGCGGTAAATACAATTGTTTTTTATGTGACCTTTAACTGGCCTTTACGCGACATGCGCTAGCGAGCCTACGGAAAGGCTTTGCATTCGTGCGAAACTATGGTAAAATGCTATTGGCGAGTCTTGCATGCGCACGATTTTCCAATCGTTTTTTTGGGGAGGACAATCTGTTGCGAACAGTAGGCGTTATTTCCCTTGGATGCAGTAAAAACCGCGTGGATTCTGAGTTGATGCTCGGCATTTTGCGCGACAAAGGCTATGAGATTACCGCGGATGAACGCGAAGCTGAAATTTTGATTGTAAATACTTGCGGCTTTATTGACCCTGCCAAGCAGGAGAGCATTGAAACCCTATTGGCCATGGCTGAATACAAAAAAACAGGGAAGTGCAAGCTATTGGTGGCGACGGGCTGTTTGGCCCAGCGCTATGAAAAAGCCCTGCTAAGCGACATGCCGGAAATTGACCTGCTGCTAGGCGTGAGCCAATACCCCATGCTGCCAGAGGCCATTGAACAAGCGCTGGCGGGCAAGCGCGTAAGCTATTGCGCCACGGCACCCACCGTGCTTGCGGGTTCCCGTGTGCTGACCACCGCGCCCTATACCGCTTATGTGCGCATTGCGGATGGCTGTGACAATCGCTGTGCGTATTGCGCCATTCCGCTGATTCGGGGCGGGTTTCGCTCGCGGGACATGGAAGAGGTGCTTGAAGAAATCAAGCAGCTGGCCGCACAGGGTGTGCGCGAGCATGTGCTGGTGGCACAGGATACCTCGCGCTTTGGCATGGACACGCATGGCCGCTCCTTACTGCCAGAGCTGATGACCCGCGCCGCCGACATTGAAGGCGTGGAGTGGCTCCGCGTTTTGTATTGCTACCCCGATGAGGTGGACGACGAGCTGTTAGAGGCCATGGCATCGCGCAAGAACATATGCAAATATTTGGATTTGCCCTTACAGCATGCCGACCCCGACCTATTGCGCCGCATGAACCGCCGCGGCGATATTCAAAAGACGCGCGCATTTTTGAAAAAGGCGCGGGAGATGGGCTTTACCCTGCGTACCACATTTATTACAGGCTTTCCCGGTGAAACGGACGAGCAGTTTGAACGCCTGATGGATTTTGTGCGGGACATTCGCTTTGACCGTGTGGGTGCGTTTACCTACTCTGCCGAGGAGGATACGCCCGCCGCTGAAATGCCTGAGCAGGTGGACGAAAAGGTCAAGCAACAGCGGCTTGACAAGCTGATGACTGCACAGCAGGCCATTTCCCTTGAGCGCAACCGCCTGCGCGTGGGGCAAACCGAGCGCGTGCTGGTGGAGAGCGTGGGCGCGGATGGCGCGGGCATAGGGCGTTCTGCGGCAGAAGCGCCTGAAACGGACGGCATTGTGAAGCTATCAGGCGCAAAGGAGCGCGACATCGGCGAGTTCGTGAATGTAAAAATCACGGGCGCGGAGCCATATGATCTCATAGGGGTGATTGAATGAACTGGCCAAACCGCCTTTCCTTACTGCGCATTGCGCTGGTTCCCATTTTGGTGCTGTTGATTTATGCGGATATGGCGTGGACGCAGGTGCTGGCGCTGATTGTGTTTATGGGCGCTTGCTTTACCGATTGGCTGGATGGGCACATAGCGCGCAAGAACCTGATTGTGACCAACTTTGGTAAATTTATTGACCCTGTGGCGGACAAGCTCTTGGTGCTATCCACCATGATCGCGCTTTGCGGACAGGGCGAGATTCCTGCGTGGGCTTGCATTGTGGTGCTATTTCGGGAATTAGCGGTGGATGGGCTACGGCTGGTAGCGGTACAGCAGGGGCAAGTGATTGCGGCGGGGAAGCTTGGAAAAATCAAGACGGCGCTTCAAATGCTGACGCTGGTGCTGTACCTGCTTCGCGGCTTGGGTGATTTTATGAAGCCGCTTTCAGAAATTTGCTTATATGCGGCGGTATGCATGACCCTTTGGTCGGGTGTGGATTATTTTGTGCGCAATCGTGCGGTTTTTGCCCTTGACGGAGGTGGAAAGCACGGTGCGTGAATTGGAGCTGGCAAGCCAAGAGCTGGTGCGCCGCTTTATGGAACGGGGGCTTAGCTTTGCAACGGCGGAGAGCCTTACGGGCGGCATGATTGCGGCTGCAGTAGCGGCGGTGCCGGGTGCGTCCTCGGTATTGATGGGGGGCGTGGTGAGCTACGACCCGCGCGTGAAGCATGAGCTATTGGGGGTGTCGCAGGCGGTGATTGATACCGTGGGCGTGGTGAGCGAAGCTTGCGCCCGTGAAATGGCGCAGGGCGCGCGGCTTGTGCTCAAGGTGGATGTGGCCGTGAGCGCAACGGGGATAGCGGGCCCTGGCGGCGGTACAGCGCAAACGCCTGTGGGCACTGTGTTTCTAGGGGTATGCGGGCCTGCGGGTACGCGGGTGGAAAAGCATCTGTTTACGGGTGACAGGCAGAGCGTGCGCGAGCAAAGCGCATGCCGTGCGCTGGAGCTGGCACTGGAGGCCATTTGACCCAAGCAGGGAGCAGGATGCGGGAAGCCGTTTTTGAACAAGGATAAAGTGAGGTACAAAAAAGATGGCCAAGAGGGATACCAAGGATAGCAAGAAAGAGCTGGGAAGCAAGTTTAGCGACGTGCGCGAGGAAAAAATGAAGGCGTTGGAAAGCGCTTTGACACAGCTGAACAAGACCTACGGCAAGGGCGCGGTCATGAAGTTTAGCGACGCGGCGGCAGACACCAACCTACAGGTGATTTCCACAGGCAACCTGGAGCTTGACATTGCTTTGGGTGTGGGTGGCTTGCCGCGCGGCCGTGTGGTGGAGATTTTTGGACCAGAGAGCAGCGGTAAAACCACCGTAGCGCTCCACTGCGTAGCAGAGGCACAGCGTGCGGGCGGCGTAGCGGCATTTATTGACGCAGAGCATGCCTTAGACCCCATTTATGCCAAAAAGCTTGGCGTGAACATTGACGACCTCTACATTTCACAGCCCGATACAGGCGAGCAGGCGCTTGAAATTTGTGAAGCGCTGGTGCGTTCGGGCGCGGTGGACATGGTGGTTATTGACTCCGTTGCCGCATTGGTGCCAAAGGCTGAAATTGAAGGCGAGATGGGCGACAGCTTTGTGGGCCTGCAAGCGCGTTTGATGAGCCAAGCGCTTCGCAAACTGACAGGCGTGATTAGCAAGACAAACGCCATTGCCATTTTCATCAACCAGCTGCGTGAAAAGGTGGGCGTGATGTACGGAAGCCCTGAAACCACCACAGGCGGGCGGGCGCTTAAATTTTACGCGAGCATTCGCCTTGACATCAGGCGCGGTGAACAGCTCAAGAGCGGCACCGATGTGGTGGGCAACCGCACCAAGGTAAAAGTGGTGAAGAACAAGGTTGCGCCGCCGTTTAAGGTGGTTGAGTTTGATATTATCTACGGGGAAGGCATCAGCAAGGAAGGCACCTTGCTTGATATGGCCGTGGATCGCGACATTATTCACAAAAGCGGCGCATGGTTCAGCTATGAGGATCAGCGCATTGGGCAGGGGCGTGAAAACGCGCGGCAGTATTTGCGCGACAACCCCGAAGTGGCCAAGAAGATTGACAAGGTCATACGCGACGAGGCTTTGGCCGCGATTGCCGCCAAAAAGAGCGGCGATGTGGTGATTGACGGCGTTGCGGAAGATGACGTGGCAGAGGAAGATCCGGATTTGGCATTGCTGGACGAGGAATAAAAAGCAATAGGAAAAAGGCGATTGAGGATTTGACTCAATCGCCTTTTTTGCGCGTGTGGGGAGTGCGTAAGAGGTGGGGGATGGCAATTCCGCAAGGGGAGGCGAGCATCGCGAGGTGGGATGCAGCGGCGTGGGGTGACAATTCAGTAAGGGGGCGAGCATCGCGAGGTGGGGCGGACACCATGTATGGTGTCCCTACAGGGGACGGGGTGTTTCCAAATTTGCAATGCGGCGAAAACCGGAAGGGGCGCAGAACGAAACGCTGCACACAAAAAGCCTGTGCATGCAGAGCCATGCGAATGTAGCAGAGCGCCGCTCCCAAGGGCGGCGATAGCAGCGGAAAGCAAAAACCCTGCGAATGAATTTTGAGGATCAGGGTGAGCGTGGGCGGTACCCGAACCGCCCAAGTAGCGAGCCCCCTCAAAATTCATCCGCATCAAGGGGTTTTTGCTTGGAGTGCGTGCCGCTGTTTTCTGCAAACTCTTTTGCATCAAAAGAGTTTGTGCGGGTCGTAGGGGCGCATAGCCCCTACA
>JAVXND010000044.1:0-22810 GCA_036645955.1 Clostridia bacterium
TCTGAGTTTTCTGAGCCTGCTTTGATTTTCGCATGAAGTGAAGCAAATTCATAGACGTGGGGGTATTTAGCGGTTACGCTTGATGCTTTGGCCGCTGACTTTCTGCTGCTGTATGGTAGTTCGCTATTCGCTCAACCGTGTTCGTCGCTTCAGTTCGCGTATTGTCATGTGCTTTGCCTTCTTTGCAGTCTCTTACTTAGGAATAATATCATTCTATTTTGGAAAAACAACAATATAATTTACTCAATAGTAAATTAGGCGTATTTGAAACGGAGGAAAATAAATGAAATCTTGTGTCCCGTTCATTATTCAAACGAACAACGTAACAACCGTTAAACAACTCTATGAATGTGGCTTCTTTCAAATTGACAACAACACCTTATATTATAGAACAATGATTAATAAGTACTTATCTGCTTGTGTAACAATTACGTCAGAAACGCCTATTAAACGAGTCCTAATTCCGAAACAAAGCGCTATCACCCTAAAAATCATAGACGAGACATACCTTCAACCCTATAATCCAACCTGGTCAGAAATAAGTATAGAACAGTGTAAGAATGATCTAACTCATATAATGCGTTTGCCGACGACCATGAGCATCCAAGAGCAAGCAGATAATGAAAATTAACACCAAATGGTATCATATCAACTATCACAATATTCTGTATATGATATGCACATGTTTTAGATGGAAAGTATCTCCTCAGACTCTTTGTAGAAAGTCATATAGCCGTCCTGTGATACCTTAATTGCCAAACCGTACTCTGATAGCCGTACAGCTGCTGTTGTTCGAGCTCCACTCAATACGCTTGCTCCGTTGGTGTTTACTATGGATGCAACTGCATAAACTCTTGCATCAGGTCCCAAGATCAAGGCTCCGTCCATTTCGACCAATTCTCGACGTAAATATGAATTCAAACAATAGAATAACCGATTAGATCCGACTAATGTATCTAGAACTTTAAGCCTGAATGAATCAGTTTTCTTTTCCCCGTCTGTCAAGGTGATTCCATTATCAGAATTGTTTTCGACCTTTGCACGATCATCTGCGTTCAGCAATGTGGGATATGTCATTCGAAGCAGTTTTATCGGCAGCGGATGATCGTTTGCAATAGCAATGCACGCACCGCCATGGCTATATGAGACATCCACCAATGTTTGGAGTATCATATGTGCAGCATTTTCCCTTGTGCTACGTTGACTTATAAACTGTAGTTGCTTCTCAATCACCTCTTCAGCTAATTCAAACATGTTATATGTCCATCTACCATTATGTTTCGAATATGCAAGGCAACACTTGGAGATGATAATAATATCCCCTTCAGTTGTCAGCAATACCCCAATTTTCCCATTATCGCAGACTTGAGCAAATCCTTGATGCGGATAGGGTATGGTATACAGGCCATTTTTTTCCGACAAGCTTGGAATATGATTGTGGAAAGTACCGTCTGCATATATTTCAACGCACGAAAACAATCCATCTGATATAGTTGCGCTATAGTTTTGTGATAAAAAATCAATATAATCAAAACTCGGATTGGGAGACTCTTTGCAGTCTACAATAACGCCCAAAGATATATGCTTTCCTTCATATGTTTTTAGTGCCCATTGATCAAAACGCGCAAGTACACTATATAGTGTCTCTCTTTGCTGCCTCTCTAAGTTGATTGTTGGTCGAATCGAGTCTTCGAATTCCTTGATCTCTGCCCTGATCTTCTTTTTTATCTCATCACTACTTGTTCTTCTTTCCTGCTTTTCAGCTTCTGCCTTCTTCCTATTGAGTTCAATAATTAGGCGAGGTGTACTTTGGTTGCACAACATGCTGCATATCGAAAGCTGGTATGCAATCTCAGTATCCGAAGCAAACAGCAACTCCAATTCCCTTGGCCTAAGTGCTGCTGTTTTTTTCGTATTCCAAACAATTTGAATACTACTTATTAGCTCGCACAGATGTCCTTCCACTGTAGTCATGAGGGATGGTGTAATTCCCATGGGATAAGACAACTGTTCAGTACAAACAGTATATTGGGAACCATATGATTGTGAAAAGTAAATCCTCGATGTATTACTATCATACATCGTAAAAGCACTGATTTTCTTGGGTTCCATTTCAATTTTCCTTTTCTCAATCTTCCCTTGAGGAATTAAAGGAATAATATATCTTTCTAGAATTGTAATAAATTCGATGGGTGATAGTGCAATGCCCTTATTATATACCCCTAAATCTGCAAATGTCATATCGTTATCTTCTGGGAACCTCATTGCACGCTTGACATCAGATAATGTTATAGTATGAATCGATGGTTCTAAATCGGTGAAGCACCCATCTAACCGAGTATAAAACTCAAGAAACTCCTGAAATGGGAGGATTTTTTTAAGTATGATTACGACTGCATACACACCGTAGTATACAGCATCTTCATTATTCTTTTTACCGAATCGCAATGATCGCGATGAATAGAAATTGTCGATGCGCTCATCGTGAGCACATGCATTTCTGAAAATGTTGAGAAAAAAACATACTGTCTCTAGTTCCTCGGAAGTCATAGACAACTGACTGGATATAAACCTCTGGGACTTTAGACTTAAGCAGTTATAGAAATTTCGTATGGTGCCCATGCTCATAATATTTACTAGTAACCAGATGGGAATCTTATCTTGAGCATCCTGATATCGTTCAAATGGGGTGCTTTTTACGTTATTTTTGTACTTTCGTTCTATCTCAACTTTTAATGTTTGATGCAATTCTTCAAGACGTGGAGCGGTTGCTTTACCTGTTTTTCGATCTGTTCGCTGCTCTTGCGATTGTTTAGAGTAATTGTTGGGGTCCCAATATTTCGTTGGTCCAAATTCATGGGCAAAATGGTCTGCAATTATTGTCTTTAGTGTATGTTCCACTATCAGCAAATATTCTAAGAAAAGAGCCCTTATTTTTTGGTTAAAGCTATACAGATAATATATTTCTTCAAAGCTCGCTCCATGTAAGTATTCGGAGTTCTGTTGCTGAGGATTAAGCAAAAACGGAGAACCATAATACTTAATGAAGGAAGAGTAGTTATTTGTAGATAAAACAGATTTTGCACGGACTTCATCAGGAATTTCAAGTTTACGCACACGCAATTCATCAATTTGTCCGTCTACCGATAAATATTTATCGCTCGTGTGCATATCCGACAAAGCCTCCTGAAATCCTATTTTTCGTGATAGGCTGCCATACTATTTGTGCCAATGCATAAAAGTAAAGCCCGGGCTCGGAAGAGCACCAGGCATATGACCTGTATATAATACCACGCGGGCTTGAAAACGTCAAGTGTTTTGTACTCTTTTGAAAAAATATTTTTTTTTTGAAACGGGGTGGTTTGTGCTTTTTTAAAACGGGTCGGTTCCATGCTGCTACTGTCTATAAAAATTTTTATGGGGAGAGGGAGAGGGGTGAACGCAAACTGGGCGGACACCATATATGGTGTCCCTACAGCGGTTCGGAGTAAATGGCGTAGTTGTTTTTGCCGTGGCGCTTTACGTAGTACAGGGCGGTATCGGCTTTTTGGTAGAGGGACTCAAAATCCGCTTGGCCTTGGCGATGAATGACAACCCCGATACTGCCATGAAGGGTATGCTCCTTTTGTGCGCCCACATGCAAGGCATACAGATTTTGGGTTACGGCGCTGATTGCGTCGATGAGGCTTTGCTCATTTTCCAGCTCTGGCACGAAGATCAAAAATTCGTCGCCGCCGATTCGCCCGAGCAGGGCTTGCTTGTCAAAGCAATGGCGAAGGGTATCCGCAAAGGCGCGGATGGCCAAATCGCCCTGCAAATGCCCGAAGGTATCGTTGATGGCTTTCAAATCGTCCACATCAATAATGGCCAGCGCACACAGGGCATTTGGCTTTGCTTGAAGCAGCTCCCTGATTTGACGCTCGATGGTGACTTTGTTATACAAGCCTGTGGGTTCATCGGTTTGAGAGCGCTTGAGTATGCGCAGCTCCTCGGCTTTGACCTTGTCAATGTCTTGAAAGAGAACATAAATGAGGATGTCCTCCGTGTAGGGGTCGGCAATCATTTCCACGGTAATGCAAACCCACTTGAATTGCTCCTTGTGACAAATGCAAACCTCCATTTTTTTCTCGGGCTTGTTATGGGCAAAATCGGCGAGCAATGCTTCACGATCAAAAAAACGGCGCAGATCTTCTCGGCGATCTGGAACAATGAGCTCATCAATGGCGGCGGCAAGCAACGCCGCCGGATCTTCATACAAGCGGGGGTCGCTGTGGAAAATTCCACAGCCTTGGGCACGGGTTACCTTCATCGCAGATAAATTGGCTTCAATGTAGAGAAGCGCATCCTTTGAAAGCAGATTGATATGCTGGCTCATGCGCTCATAAGCCAGCTCTTTTTCATACTGCGCGGTAATTTCTACAAAGGAAATAACGGCGTAAGCGGGTTGCTTTTTGTCGTCAAAAACCACACTGCCGTCGTAGCTATACCAGCCCCATTGATCCGACGATCCGTTTTTGCGCCTTTTGACCACGGCTTTTGCGGTGGGCTCGCCTGCCATGAGCTTATCATAAAATTTGAGGTAAACCTCGGCGGATTCCTTGGCGATGGTGCCGTTTTTGACGCAAGCATCCGGCATGTTATGCACCACCTCATCCAGACAAAGCACGGCGGCGGTATGCGGCTGTAAATAGGCAGTGTGGGTTTTTGGATTGTATTTCACAATAAAACGGTCGGAGTGGGAAACCACAATTTGGAACAGCTCCTCGTTTTGCCTCAAAACCGCATTTTCCGCCGCTTGTTCGTGCAGCTGTGTTACATCCTCAATGGATATGACCGCAGAAACGGGCTCGCCTGTGCTGCTAAACAGGGTGGTAAAATGAGCCAAGCACCAACCAAAGCCGCCGTGCTTAAATTTGCGCCGCAGGGTGACAGAACCGGATTTTTGGCCGCTTGAGATGGCCTCATAAAAGTCGGCAAAGTCCCCTTCGCTTTCGGGGGCAAAAATGTGCAGCGCAAGGATGCTTTCGGGTACATTTTGGGCGCTGGAGGGGAAACCAAACAAATCCACATCCTTTTGGAGCATGTAAACGGATTTGTCCGAAACGGTGTAGCGGTAGACCACTTTTCCGCTTTGCGTGATGGCAAGCCTATATTCTTCATCACGGATGCGAAGCTTGTCTTCGGCTTTTTTTTGATCGGTGATATCAAGCAAAACGGCGTTGATGCGAATGGTATCGCCCAAACGGTCGGCGACGGTTCCGCGCGCATTGAGCCAGCGGTAGCCGCCTTGCTTTGTGCGGTGGCGGTAAACACAGTCAATGCTGTTGGCACTTGGAGACAGAAGCGCTTGGATTTTTGGGCACAGGCTTTGCATATCCTCCTCAAGCATCATGCTTGAAAGGCGGTTTTTGGAAATGGACTCATATTCTTCTCTGGTATAACCGACCATTGCGCATACGCCGTCGCTGAAATATTCCATATGCAGGCCGCGAGGGGAATACTCATATACCACAAGCCCGCCCGGAATGCTATCGGTGAGCAGCTGGAGCTGTGCAACGGCATCGTGCTGGGCGGTAACGTCGATGGCAACGCCAAAGCCCCACATGAGGCCGTCCTCGGTGCGCACGGAGCGAAAGTGATCCACCACGCGAATGATTTGGCCATTTTTGCGGCGCATTCTGTATTCTAAGATACAGCTGACGGGTTCGCTTACCAAACGGCGAACCTGCTGACCAAAAGCGGCGCGATCCTCCTGCACAAGCATCAGGGAGTAATTGTCCTGAAAGAGGGTATGAATTTCGGCCTGCGTATAGCCTGATAGCTCCTCAAAGCCATGGCTTACATAGTCCATATGCACACGGCCAAAAAGCTGGCAGCGGTGTACGCCGCCTGGGATGTTGCTCACAATGGTTTGAATTTCCGCATTGGCAAACTCCAACTGGTTTTTTTGTTCCTTCAAATCATTTTCCAGCTTCACCATATCGGAAATATCCATGCAGAAGCACAGCAGAGCGGAGGTGCCGTTTTCGGTGTATTTATGGGTATATTCCCGAAGGCAAAGTTCACCGCCTGTTTTGGTTTTGACACGATAGGTAAAGGAGCAATGACCTTCCGTGGGCAGCTCTTGCATTGCCGTTTCCATTTTGGCAATGTCTTCGCCTTCAACCAAGCAATTGACAAAAAGGCCGTTTGTGGCGGACAAAAAATCGCTTTGGCTTTGGTAGCCTAACAGCTTGACAAAAAAATCGTTCACATAGTACAGCGCAAAGCCCTTGCCCGCATCACAGCAAAGGAGGCCTGCGGGAATGGAGGTATTAAAGAAGCTGTTTTTGAGCTGCTCTAGCTGGGTGCTGACAAAGGGGTGGGGGATGGTTGGGGATGAATGAGGAATCATAGCATGGCCTCCTAACGCGGGAAATGACGCTTTATTGCACTTGAATGCGGCCGTCTGTGACGGGGGAAATTTCGCCTTGCGCTTCAATGGCGGCTGTGACGGCTTCACGCAGGGTGAAGGGGAGCTCTTGATTTTCTGCGGCTGAAAAGTTGATGACATTGGGAATGGACAGCATTTGATTTTCGCTGACGGTTACGGTATAGGTTTTTTGCAGGTCGAGGGGAGCGCCGTCTGCCGCAGTGATTTCGAGCAATTCGCCCGAGCCGTCGGCCAAGCGCTGGTAGCGATAGCGAAAGCCTGAGGGCGCAATAAACCATGCGTTGCCTTTTGGCGGCACAACGCCTTGATTGACGAGATCCCATATTTGCTGGCCTGTTACTTTGACATTATAGAGCTTTTTGTTTTGACGAATCACGGATTCGATATCCGCAGAGGTAAGCTCGCCCTTGAAAAACTCGCCGCGAAAGGCGGTGCCCAGCTCCAAGGCATAATCGGTACCTGCGGCTTTGCGCACGCTATCCATGCAAAAATCGATGATGGCTAGCTCCTCTGTGCGGGATTGCATAAAAGTCCATGGGAACAGCTCGGCTGCGGTTCCCAGCACGGGAAGGGGCGGCGCAACGGTGGGTACATAGCCCGCGTTTTGCGAGTCGCAGGCCTTGAGAGCCTCCTCCGCTGTGATTTTGCCCTCCACCAGCGCGGCAAAGACCGTTTCCATTACGGCTTCCACGCCGCGGCCAAAGGTGGGCATATGCGTATAAGCGCCCTTTTGGATGATTTCTGCCAGCTTGGCATAGGGCTGTTCAATGGGGAGCATGGTATCTGACAGATAGCTGATGAGCAATGGACAATCCTTTTGAAGCAGCTGCTGACCCTCCGTGGTGGAGATAAAGTCCAGCACCTGCAAAGCGGCTTGGCGCTTGGCACTGTTTTCGGCGGTGCTTAACTGATTGCTGAGCGCAAAATAACCTGCGGGCGCGGTATAGACCATTTGATTTTTTTCTTGCTCGCCCAGCAGGGGAAGCAAATCAAATCTCTCTGTGTTTGTGACGGGCAGCTGGCTATACTGCGCGGAGGAAAAGGTGGTCATAAAGCCAGCGCCATCCTGCATGGTGTTCAATCGGCTGTTTTCGCTAAACTGCATATCCTGGGGGCGCAAATAGCCCTTTTGAGACATATCCTCCACGCGCTTCCAAAGCTCCTGCCACTGCGCATCCTGCGCCATGGTGGTTTTGCCCTGCTGATAATCGCTCATCCACTGCTGACCCTTGGGGGTGGAGAGGTAGCCCGCAATCAAAACCTTGATGTATTGGGTGGGCAGCTGAGAATAAGGCACCACAAAGGGCTGTTTGCCAGCCTCCGCCATGGCCGCGAACACCTGATCCAGCTCGGCGGTGGTTTGCGGCACGGGCAAGCCCAGCTGTGCAAGCCACTCCACGTTATAAAGGTAGCAAAGCACATCGCCTAGCCCGGGGATGAAATACACAGAGCCGTTGCCTGAAAGGTCCTTCATCAGGGACAGATTGTACCGCGACACAAAGGGCTCGTTTGTTAAATCCAACAGCTTGCCGCTGTTCCACAAATCCGTATCGGTGGTCATGAAAAGATCGGGCTGTGCATCGTGCATCACCCGACGGGTGATTTCGTCCGTAAAGGGGGCGGCGCCGATGGGGCATACCTCGTACGCCAAGGTGATGTGGGGCAGCTTTTGATGCACCGCATCCGCGAAAATTTTTGTATCATGCTCATTCCAGTTGGAAAGCATGGTGAGCGTGACGGGCGCATCCGCAGGGGCGGCGGCGCGGGGAGTGGAAGAGGCGGGCGCACAGCCCGTGAGGGTGCAGGCAAGCAAGAGCAGGATGAGCAGCAGTGTTCCAAAACGTTTCATGTGTTTCGCTCCTTTTGTATCAGCTTTTCAAATTGGGTTACGGGCATGGGCTTGGCAAACACATAGCCCTGCACCATATCACATTTTACGCTATGCAGGTAATCCACCCATTCCAGTGTTTCAATGCCTTCTGAAACGGTTTGCATGTTGAGCTTCTTCGCCAAATCCACAATGCTGCTGACCACATGGCGGCTTTGGGTGTCGTCGTCATTTTTGCTGTAAAAGAAAGAACGATCCAGCTTTAAAACATCCACGGGGATATCCTTGAGCAGGTTGAGGGAGGAGTAGCCGCTTCCGAAAATCGTCCAAGGAGCAGGTAAAGCCGACCGCCTTGACCTTGCCAATGACATCGCAAAGGCGAGCGACATCGTCAAAAACCATGCTTTCGGTCAGCTCAATTTCCAAAAGCTTCGCAGGAAAATCATAGCGTTTGAAAATTTCTTTGTAGCGCTCTAAAAAGTCGGGATCGTTCAAGTGTACGCGGGACATATTCACGGAAATGGGCACGGGCGGGATGTGGTTGTCCTTCCAAAGCTGCTGTAGCTTGCAGGCCTGTTCAAACATGTACAGGTCAAGCTTGACCACAAAGCCGTTGCGCTCAAAGAGGGGAATAAAGCTATTGGGGTAAATCATGCCCTTTTCGGGGCTGTTCCAGCGCACGAGCGCCTCCGCGCCGCCGATGGTTTGGTGCTCCAGCTCGTATTTAGGCTGCAGGTACATTTCAAACTCGCCGTTTTCAAGCGCCTGCTCCATGTGGTTTTCGATTTCCTTTTCTTGCAGGATTACACTGCGCTCCACATCGTCATAAAAAGCAATGCTGCTTTGGCACAGCTGCATTTTTTCGCCATGCCGATGGGCAAAATTGGCGCGTTCCAGCAGAATGTCAAAGGGCAGCTCCCGTTCGTTCACAAGGCAGACACCCATTTCAAATTGCAGGAGGTATTTATTTTGAAGGGTATTATTAAAGCTATTGATTTGGGTGCAAAGCGCAACAAGGCGGCGCGAAAGGTCTTCCTTGGAGTGGAATTTGAGCAGAAGTCCGAATTTATCGGCTGAAAGGCGCGCGGACAGCTCGTCCTCCTCAAGCTGTTTACCAAGGGTTTGGTAGATATAGCGGAGGGTTTTGTTGCCTGCCTCCCTGCCAAAGGTGGTATTGATCAGCTTAAACTTTTGCAAATTCATTTGCACCAGCGCATAGCTGTCATTTTTTTGAGCCAGTATGAGCTGGTCTGCGTCCAACTCAAACCTTGCCTGTGTGGCTCCGCCTGTAACGGGATCGACATACAAAATGGTTTCCAGCCGTTTGCGGTTGCGATACTGGAGATAGACCAAGCTTAGCATTAACAAGGCCATCAGCAGTGCAATCACCCCGCCGACAATGGCAATGCCATTGAGAAACAGCGTGGTTTTATAGGTGACGGCCTCTGTGGGGACGCTGATGAGGACCGACCAATCGTTAATGCCGAGCGGCTGATAGTACAGCATGGCATGGGTGCCTTGGGGCGCAAAGGTGATTGCACCGCTTTTTTCCGTGGAAACGTCGCTGATGAAGCGTTCCCGATCCGCATCGTTTAGGCTTCGGTCCTTTTTGAGCGCTTGAAACAGGTTATAGGATGCGAGATTGCCCTGATTGATGACCACAATGCCCTGACTGTTGATGACCATGGCGGTGCCCTGCCTGTCAAACATGCTCACCTGAAGGATATCGCGGAAGGTATCCAGCGTATAGCTTGCCAGCAGAACACCTGAAATGGTTCCGTTTTGATAAACGGGCACGGCATATTCGATGCAATCGGGACTGCCCACGCCCGATGAAACAACGCCCGAAACGTTGGATTCGCCCTTGAGTGCCGACAAATAATGAGGGCGGTTGGATACATAATAGGTTTCGCCGAGGCTGCTCAGCGAGGTGCCTTCCGTATCGGCCAAGGACAGCTTTGTGTAGCCAAGGCGCTTTGCTTCCTTTTGCAAAAAGGCGGAAAATTGCGTGGGGGTTTGCTGCCCCATGGCTTCCACCGTCATGGCGCTGGTTTGCAGGGTCAGCAAATTGTGATTCACACGCTCGTTCATGACCATGGTCATTTGCTGGGCAATTTCGATCATGTAGGTTTCGGTTTCCTGATTCAGCGTGGTTCTGAACCGATCTGTATATTGCTGAATGAAACCCCACAGCAACACTGCAAGAACCACGGTAAGCACCGTGAGCAGCAGATAATATCGCGTGTTGCGGTTCCCCTTGTGAGCCATCATGATAAATACCCCTCACTCAAGCATCGAAACAAAATCAGCGATTCATGGCCTATGAGCGCGATGCTTGCTGTATTGATGAGCAGGGTGACAAACACACAGCATGTCCCATTGCGTGTAGGTTATAGGTGCGTTTGAACAGCCTTATCAAATATTGCCATATCAAGCTACTATATTACCATAGCGAAGGAATAATGTCTATGAAAAGCGGATTTTGGAGGGGGAATTTTGGAGCAAAGATTTTTTGCCTTGCTAAAGCGGTACAACCATGAAAATAACTTGACAAGTGAATTCTGCTCATGCTATGATTCGAATTGTACAAACGTTTGCATACGCGCGGGTTTGCGCGTGTACCACGAAAGGTACGCAAGGAGTACAGCCATGAAAACAACCATCAAGGATGTGGCAAAAACGTGCGGCGTATCGCCGTCTACCGTGAGCCGCGCTTTGCACAACAGCCCGCGGATCAGCGAAGAGGTACGCGAGCGGATTACAAAAATGGCGCAGGAAATGGATTTTCACCCCAACCAAATGGCGAGCAGCTTGGTAAACCGCAAAAGCCGCGTGGTGGGGATTGTATTTCCGGGCAACGCGGGGGATAGCCTTGGGCACCCGTTTTATCCTGCGGTTTTACAGGGGCTGGGGCATGTGGCGGGGGAGCGGCGCTACCATATGCTGCTATCTACCGGCGGCGAGGCGGTTTCAAGCGCGGAGGCCATCAGGCAAATTGAGGACAGCGGGTATGCAAGCGGCTTGATTGTGCTTGCCGCGCAGGACAGCCCTGAGGCGAAGGTGAACCTGCCTGTGGTGGTGATTGGTCACCCAAACCATGCCAATGGTCATGATTCTGTGGATACCGACAATGTAAAGGCGGGCTATACGGCCACGCGCTATTTGCTGGAACGCGGCCATCGCCGCATACTGCTGCTGGGGTACGATCCGCAATTTACCGTAACCCTAGACCGCAAGCGCGGGTACGAGCAGGCGCTTTTGGAAGCGGGGCTTGCCCTGCGGGAGGATTGGGTGGTGCCTGGCTGCTTTATACGCAACACGACCGACAATGTACTGCTAGGCGAGCTATTTGGCACCGAGGAGCGGCCAAGCGCTGTGGTGAGCATGGATGACGCGCTCTCCATCGGCTTAGCGGGCTTGATAGCGGATTTGGGGCTGTTGGTGCCGCGCGATGTGAGCATTGTCAGCTTTAACAACACAAACGCGGGGCGCTACCACAACCCTGCCCTCACCTCGTTTGATGTGGACCCCTACAGCCTTGGCGCAAGCGCGATGACGCTGATGCTGGACCGCATTGAGGGCAAATTAGGAGCGCCTGCGGCGCGGGAGGTACCCTTTTCACTCATTGAGCGAGACAGTGTGGCGGTTTATGACCGCTGATTTTGATCCATAAGGAGCGATTGATTTTGCGAAACATTCATTTTGGTTCTGTCTTTCACATGCCGTGGCTGGAATATCGCCATGCCCTGCCCGATGGACGGGTTTGTCTGCGCTTACAGGTGGGGCGCGGGGAATTTACGCGCGTTGCGGCACGCATTACAAGCAATTATGATTACCCCGAATTTTTTTCCTCTGCCGCCGAATATGAAATGTCGGTTGCCTACCGCGACGAGTGGCATGATTTTTACGAGGTAATTTTTACCCCGAAGGATTTGCGCGTGAAATATCTTTTTGTGCTCACGAGCGATGAGCTGACCTTCAAGCTGGATGCTTCTGGCTTGAGAGCGGGCGCGGACACCTTTGATGATGTGAGCGAGGCCTTTGCCTTTGCCTACGCTTACCCTGCCGACCCCATGCCCGAGTGGGCGCGCGGCTTAACAGGCTATCAGATTTTTCCCGACCGCTTTTTGCGCGAGGGGGAGGACGAGGCGGGCTTGGAGCCGTGGACGAGTGACCGTGTGCAAAATGAGTTTCGCTTTGGGGGCAATTTGCGCGGCATATTAAAAGCGGTGCCGTATTTGAAAAAGCTCGGCGTAAAAATGATTTACACCACCCCCCTCTTTTTAAGTGACAGCTCGCACCGCTACAACACATTTGATTATCACCAAATTGATCCGCTGCTTGGTACGGAGGCGGATTTGTGCGCCTTATGCGACGAGCTGCACAGAAACGGCATGCGCATTGTGCTGGATGGGGTATTCAACCATTCGGGCGTGAAATTTGCGCCCTTTGAGGATGCGCTTGCAGGCGGCGAGGCTTCCCCATACCGCGACTGGTTTTTCTTTGATGAGAAGCAGGAGTACGGCTACCACACCTTTGGACATTGGCAATACATGCCCAAGCTCAACCTGCGCAACCCTGCTTGTGCGGAGTATTTTCTGGAGGTGGGGCGCTACTGGATGCAGCGCTGTCACATAGACGGATGGCGCTTGGATGTAAGCCCCGAGGTTTGGCCTGATTTTTGGCGCAGCTATCACAAGATGATGAAGGAAGAAAACCCCGACAGCCTGATGATAGCGGAATGCTGGGACGACAGCCGCGAATGGCTGACGCAGGGCGATATGTTTGACTCCACCATGCATTATGTGTTAAGCCGCAACATTTGGAACCATTTTTGTTTTCACAAAACCAGTGCGGAGCAGTTTGACTGGGCGGTGAACCGTGCCGCCATGCTCTACCCACAGCGCACGCAGGAGGTGCTTTGGACCTTTCTTGGCAGTCACGACACGGCGCGTGTGCGCACGCGTGCGGGCGGCGATCTGCGCATGCTGCATGCCGCATCCTTCTTTCAATTTACCTTTCCGGGCACGCCCATTATTTATTACGGCGACGAGCTGGGCATGGAGGGCGGGGACGATCCCTACTGCCGCTTTCCCATGCGCTGGGACAATGTGGAAAACAACCCGACGCACGCGCATTACAGCCGCTTAGCAAAATTGCGGGCAGAGCACGAGGCTTTGCGGGTGGGGAACTTCCGCACGCATCAGGTGTATGCAAGCGGTTTATACGCCTACCTACGCGAGGCGGGCAGTCAGCAGGTGCTATGCGTGCTCAACACCTCCCTACAGCCTGTGCGCGAGCGTGTGAAGCTGCCCGAGCGGATGGCTGGCATGGCGGTGGTGAATGATTTATACAGCGGAAACGACCTGGCCGTTGAAAACGGGGAAATTGTTGCCGCACTAAATGTGGGCGAAGGCTTGATTTTGGCGTAAAAGTGTTTACAATAGACGCATGCACCGAAACAGAGGAGGAACGCCAATGAAAGAATTGGTCGAGGCCATCCGCGCACGGGGCGTGGGGATCGGAACTGAAATTGTCAAGGTGGATATGTTTTTAAACCACCGCCTGGATACGGACTTGTTTGTGAAAATGGGGCAGGCATTTGCGGACGCGTTTTTAGCGCGTGAACCCGATTTGGTACTGACGGTAGAGGCCAGCGGAATTGCCGCCGCGCTGACCACCGCCATGGCCTGCGGAAACATTCCTGTGGTGTTTGCCAAAAAAAGCCGCACCCGCAATGTAACGGGGGATGTATACGAAAGCCGCGTTTTCAGCTTCACCCATGGGGTGGAAAACCACATTCATGTGGCCAAGGAATATTTGCCCAAGGGCGCGAAGGTGCTGATTGTGGACGACTTTTTGGCCAACGGCGAGGCCGCCGAAGGGCTTTGTGATTTGGTAAAGCAAGCGGGCGCTACCGTGGTGGGCATTGGCATTTGCGTGGAAAAGAGCTTTCAGCCCGGACACCAAAAGCTGGTGGACGAAGGGTATGACGTGGTGGCGCTGGCCAAGGTCACGGGCATTGAGGATGGCAAGCTGCAGGTGGAGGAATAGGGCTGCAGGGAGCGGACGGGTAGTACGCGAACTGGGCGGACACTATATATAGTGTCCCTACGGGGGACGACATATTTAGGAAACGGAGCTGACAGGATGCGCTAATTTTTCTGCCATGAACCCAAGAAACCTTGGGCAGGGGAAGGCTCCTCTACACGCGCGGCGTGTGGAGTGCTTTGCCGTGGCAGAAAAGTGCAGCCGAAAGGCTCTGTTTTTTGTTGCGGTTTTTTGCCTGCCCGCTTTTGATTCAAAAAGGGGGTTATACTCATCTAAGTCTAAAATGCAACGCAGCTATGAGCAGATTTTGTTCGTGGGCAAGGATGGCAATCGAAGGAATAGCAGCGCTATTTCGAGATTGCCAGACGCAGACCACGGGCAAAAGATGCCATAGATGCTTGCGTTTTAGCGCAAGATGAGTATTAAGCTAATGCAGCTTTCCATTCGCAATTTATCCTTTACCTACGAGGGGAGCTATACGCCTGTTTTCACAAAGGCAAATATCAACCTAGATACCAGCTGGCGCTTGGGCTTGGTGGGGCGCAATGGGCGGGGAAAAACCACCCTGCTGCGCCTGATGCTCGGCGAATATGCCTATCAGGGGGTGATGGAGCTGCCGCTGCCCGTTGCCTATTTTCCCTATGAAGTGGCGGACGAAAGCCAAACGACGCGCGTGGTGCTGGAAGCCGCCGCGCCGCAGGTGCCGAGCTGGCGGCTGCTTCGGGAGCTTCAGCTTCTTCGCGTGACGGAAACGGTGCTGGACCGCGCTTTTTGCACGCTTAGCAAGGGCGAGCAAACAAAGGCGCTGCTTTGCGCGCTCTTTGCGCGGCAGGATGTGTATCCGCTGATAGACGAGCCAACCAACCATTTGGATTTACACGGGCGCGAGCTGGTGGCTGATTATTTGCGCGGCAAGGAGGGCTTCCTGCTTGTGAGCCACGACCGCGCGTTTCTCAACCGCTGCATTGATCATGTGCTATCCATCAACAAACAGGGCATGCAGGTGATTCGCGGCGATTATGACACTTGGGAGGCGCAGTTTAACAGTCAAAATGATTTTGAAAGATCGCGCAATGAAAATTTGAAACGGGACATTCGCCGCTTGGAGGAAAGCGCGAAGCGCACAGCGCTATGGAGCGAAAAAGGCGAAAAGGGAAAATATCATGTGAAGGAGGATCAGACGGCGGCGGTGGATCGCGGGTATGTGGGCGCGCGCAGTGCAGCCATGATGAAGCGTTCGCTAAGCACCGCCCACAGGCAAGAACGCGCCATTGAGGAAAAGAGCGGACTGCTTCAAAATGTGGAGCAGGTGGGGGAGCTGAAGCTTCGAATGCTGCAGCACCCCAAACAGGTGCTGGTGAGCGTAGCGGGCGGCAGTGTGAGCTATGGGGAGCGCAGGGTTTGTGAAAACGTGCAGTTTGAAATCCGCCAAGGCGACCGCGCAGCGCTTACGGGGCCAAACGGCGCGGGCAAATCCAGCATTCTCAAAGCCCTATGCGGGCTATCCCATGCCCTGAGCGGGGATGTGCGCATTGCGAGCAACCTTACCATATCCTACGTTGCGCAGGAAACGGAGGGGCTTGCGGGCAGCATGCGGGATTATGTGCGCCAAAACGGTGTGGACGAAACCCTTTTCAAGGCGATTTTGCGCAATATGGATTTTGGGCGTGAGCAGTTTGAAAAGGATTTAGGCGCGTTAAGCCAAGGGCAGAAGAAGAAAATTCTGCTGGCCAAAAGCCTTTGCACCCCCGCGCACCTATATGTGTGGGACGAACCGCTCAACTACATTGATGTATTGAGCCGCGTACAGGTGGAACGGCTGATTGCGGCATACAGACCCACGATTTTGCTTGTGGAGCATGACCGCGTGTTTTTGGAACGGGTTTGCACGCGGGAGGAAATTGCACTGGGATGAAGGGGCGGGAAACAGCGGCTGCATTTCAAAGGTGGGGGAGGGAGGGGTAGAACGCGAAATGGGCGGACACCATGTATGGTGTCCCTACAGGGGACGGGGGGGTCATGCGGGGACGGTGGGGTTCCATGCGGGGGTGGTGGGGTTCCATGCGGGGATGATGGGGTTTCGTGCGGGGATGATGGGGTTCCATGCGGGGACAGTGGCGTTTCATGCGGGGGTGGTGAGGTGTTTGCGGGGACGGTGGGGTTCCATTCGCGGACGGGGGTTCCGTGCGGGGGTGGTGGGGGTCCATGCGGGGACGAGGGGATTCCATGCGGGGATGGGGACGAGGGGTTTTGTGCGGGGATGGTGGGGTGTTTGCGTGGATGGTGTGTGTCGATTCGCCAAAAAGAGAAGGCAGGGACGGCCCTCGGTGGGCGTTCCTGCCTTTATGGAATTTATCCTGCTTTTTCATCCATGCTTTTCATTTTGGTGAAGATCATTCGGCCTGCGCTGGTTTGCAGCACGGTGGTTACCACCACGCCCACGGCTTCACCCACATAGCGCCGACCGTTTTCGACCACAATCATGGTGCCATCGTCCAAGTAGGCTACGCCTTGCCCTGGCTCCTTGCCTTCGCGCACCACCTGTACATTCAGCTCCTCCCCCGCCATCAGCATGGGTTTGACGGCGTTGGCCAAATCGTTGATGTTCAGCACGCGAATGCCCGTAACCCCTGCCACCTTATTGAGGTTATAATCGTTGGTGACCACGGTGCCGTTTTGATCGCGGCACAGGCGCAGGAGCTTCACATCGACTTCATCCACATCGGGGTAATCGGTTTCATCCACAATGATGGGGTTTTTGAGCTCCTTGCGCAGCTTGTTGAGCACATCGAGCCCGCGCCTGCCGCGCGCACGGCGCAGACCATCGCCGCTATCGGCAATGTGGCGAAGCTCGGCCAGCACAAATTGCGCCACCACAATATCGCCTTCCAAAAAGCCTGCCTTGACAATGTCCAGCACCCGCCCGTCAATGATGACGGAGGTGTCCAAGAACTTTTTGGGAAGCTCGGTGCAGGGCGCGGCGGTACCTTCGTCTTCGTCTTCGTCGTCCGCATCGTCTAAATCATCGGCTTCATCCTCTGCGCCAAGCATGCGGGTTGCATCGTCCAAAAGGCTGCTTGCGCCTTCGCTTTTGCGCTTGTGGCGCGATACGCGGCGCATGCGCTTGCCCACGTGGTAGCGCCGATAGCCGATTTGCATGCCGATATAGCCAAGGAGCACATACGCAAGGGCGCTGAAGCTGACGGTGATCAGGCTTGTACCCGCTGAAAGAATCAGCTGCATGAGCAGTGCCGCCACCGCAAGCCCCATGATGAGGCCGATGGAAATCAACACAATTTGCTGTGTGGGCATCTGCTCCCAATGGTGCTCAAGGGTGGTCATGAGCTGCATGGTACGCTTAATAATGGCTGTGGAAAGCGCGAAGCACAGCCCTGCACCAACGAGGCAAAAGCCTACATATAAGAGCGCCTGCGAATAAGGATGGGTGATATACTGGGGATAAAAGCGATACAACAGCGGAAAGAGGAGCGCTGTCACACCCGCGCCTAAGCCTGCGCCCAGGAGTGTGATTAAAAAGCGCATCAGCCTTTCCAGCGTTTTGTTCTTCATCATGTCACAATAACCTGCCTTCACATTTTGTGGGGAGTGGGGAAGTTAATGAAGCACCGCGAGCGCTTGCATCAGCGTATCAACGCCCGTCATTTGTACGCCTTCAACAGGACGGAGGTTTTTCAAGTTTTGCTTTGGCAGCAGAATTTCGGTAAAGCCTAAGCGTATGCATTCCGCAACGCGGCGCTCGGCCTGTGCCACGGGGCGCACCTCGCCGCACAGCCCCACCTCGCCCATGACGCTAAGCTTGCCAGAGAGTGTAAAGCCCATGAGGCTGGACGCTACCGCAACGCAAACCGCCAAATCCGCCGCCGGATCGGACAGGGCAAGCCCGCCCGCTACGTTGATGTACACGTCTTGATCGAAGAGCTTTTTGCCCGCGCGTTTTTCCATAACGGCCAGCAGAAGCGCGACTCTGCCTGAATCCATGCCGCCTACGGTGCGCTTGGGCACCGCGTAAAACGAGCGAGCCGCAAGCGCCTGCAAATCGCACAGAATGGTGCGGCTGCCTTGCAGTGTGCAAAAAACCACGCTTCCGCTCGCGCCTCTTGCGCGCTGGGAGAGCAGGCTTTCGCTGGGGTTGGGCACGGCGACCATGCCCTCTGAGCGCATTTCAAAAACGCCCAACTCGTTTACAGAGCCGAAACGGTTTTTGACCGCGCGCAGAATGCGGTATTCGTGCTGACGGTCGCCTTCAAAGTAGAGCACCGCATCCACCATGTGCTCCAAAACGCGGGGCCCCGCGAGGCTGCCTTCCTTGGTTACATGCCCCACAAGGAATACGGAGGTGCCTGTTTCCTTAGCGTAGCGCACAATGGCACCCGCGCTTTGGCGCACCTGCGATACACTGCCTGGCGCACTGGCGCTATCCGACGATACCATGGTTTGGATGCTGTCGATGATGAGGACATCGGGCTGCATGCGCTCGCATTTTTCTAAGATGCTTTCCACATCGTTTTCTGCCAGCACAAACAGCTTGTCCTGAGGGACATGAATGCGGGAGGCGCGCATTTTGAGCTGCCTCGCACTTTCCTCGCCGCTTACGTACAGCACGCGGCAACGCTCGCTCAAGCTGCCCGATACCTGCAGGAGCAGGGTGCTTTTGCCGATGCCTGGGTCGCCGCCGATTAAGATGGCACTGCCCACGACCAAACCGCCGCCCAGCACGCGGTCCAGCTCCTCATTGCCTGTGGTGGAGCGAGGCTCTTGCTTGTCCTCCACTTGGGAAAGAGGAATGATTTCGCTTTTGCGGTTGGTTTGGTATTTGGCCGCTTTTTCGGCGGTTTTGCCAATGGGACTGGTTACGTTTAGCTTGCGCTGTTCCTCAAAGGTATTCCACTCGCCGCAATCCGGGCAACAGCCCAGCCAGCGGGGCGCTTCATACCCGCAGGAAGCGCATACAAAGCAGGTTTTTTCCTTGGCCAAGGGGGTACTCCTGTTCTGCCGACCACAGCGGCAACGATTGCCAAAGCGGGTCTGTCCCTATGATAAGCCATCAAGGGGCACCTTTGCCATGACAACCTTGGGGGAAAGCTGTCGAGTGTATAAAAAGCGTTCGTTGGGACTCGACAAATGATGCCAAATAATACAATGCTAGTATACCATAAAAGTGCTTTGAACACACCTATTGGGGCATGAATTTACAGCGCGTTCATGCGGGGTTCATGCGTTTATCATGCATGGCTGTTACAACTGTAAATGTTCTGTAGCCATCATGGTCTTTTCTGTGCCGAAAGTGTATGGAAACAACGAAAAAGCTTAATCATTTGCTAAGAATTCACCCGTTGACTTGCGCCACAGGCTTCTCTATGATGAGGAGGGTGACAAAAGCTGGTTTGGCCTTATTTTGTACCATTATATTAGAGGGGGTGGTTGACATGGGAAGACACAAAAACGACTATATCTTCGCCCCTGACAAAAAAAGGAGCGACAACAGGGGATGCATTTTCATTGTGCTGGCATTGCTGTTGGCCGTGGTGGCTACGGCGCTCTTGGTAAATGCCGCAGGGAATGAAAAGCTTGAGCTTCGCAGTGAAAAAATAGCTGTGATGGGGCTTGACAAGTCCTATGAGGGCTTTACGGTTTTGCATTTGAGCGATTTGCATGCCGCCGCCGTGGGCAGTGATTTGGAAATTTGGCGCAAAATGCTTTTTGGCAAGAGCTATCAGGCTGTGGTGATGAGCGGGGATATGGTGGGGCAAACAGGGGAATTTGAGCCGCTCATATCGCTGATACACACACTCAAGCAAATCAACGCAGCTGCGCCCATTTATTTGATTGCGGGGGATGATGATCCCTCACCCATTTTGGCAACCCCTCGGGGTACGCCTGAGGTGCTGGCGGATTGGGTGCTGGCGGCTGTGAAGGCGGGCGCTATTTATTTGGATGCGCCTGTTCGCCAGGAGGTGGGCAAAAAAGCGGTTTGGTTTGTGCCTGAATATCTGTATGATGTGGATGCGGCGGGCATGCTGGGCAGCCTGCAAAAGCAGAAGGAAAGCATGGAAACCTTGGGACAGCAGTACGAGGCGGAGGGCGCGGCGAACTACCGTGCGCTTGGCTACCGAATTGATACCATGGAGCGCACCCTGGCGGCATTGAAAATTATGCTGAGCACCGATTTACAAATGGCGGTAAGCCATGCGCCGCTTTCGGCTGATTACATACGCACCAGCATTGAATGGGCGAATCAAGACGCGGTATTTAACTTCAGAAACATCGACCTGCTCTTTGCGGGGCATTATTGCGCGGGGCAGTGGCGTTTGCCCATGTTAGGCGCAATTTACGTGCCTGACCACGGCTGGTTCCCGCCTGATGACGGCATTGTGGGCATGCAAAGAGTGAACAGCGTGAACCAATACATTTCAGGCGGCTTGGGCGCAAGCGATTATTACCCCATGAAGGGGCGCTTGCTCAATACGCCGAGTATTTCGTTGCTTACCATGACGGGGCGAATCAAATAAAAAAAACAGGGCAGTCCAGCTTGTTTTCAAAAAAGAATACGGAATTCTGCATAACCTCCCATTTTTCGGCAAAGGATAAGTGTGACAGTACACGAAAATCCTATATTGATAACGGGAATGGAGGTTGCGCTATGCTGCAAGCGAAACCGCGCAAGGATGCGGTTACGGTGGTGATTGCGGGAGAGCTGGATCATTTTGCCGCGCCTGAAATACGCTGTAGGCTGGATGAAATAGTAAGCGATCCCTCGGTGCTCTATTTGGTGCTGGATTTGGAAAACCTGACGTTTATGGATTCCTCGGGCATTGGCGTGCTGTTGGGCAGACTGCGCGCCCTGCAAGCGCGGGGGGGAAGCTTGAGTGTAAAAAATATGCAGCCATCCGTTGAAAAGCTGTTTCGCCTTACGGGGCTAGACCGCGTGATCGGTGTGGAGGAAACAAAAATGGGAGGGCGGCTGTGATGCAAAACCATATGGAATTAACCTTTTCCGCTTGCCCGCAAAACGAGGCGTTTGCGCGTGTGGCCATCGCCGCCTTTGCCGTGCAGTTAAACCCAACATTGCCTGAAATGGCGGACATCAAAACCGCCGTGAGCGAGGCTGTGACCAATGCCATTGTGCATGGCTACCGCCATGCAGAGGGGCTGGTACACATGAGCGCCGAATACGGCGAGCGGCGCTTGCTAACGGTGAGCGTGCATGATGATGGCTGCGGCATAGAGGACATTGCGGCGGCCATGCAGCCCTTTTATTCCACAGGGGACGGCGCAGAACGCAGCGGCATGGGCTTTTGCGTGATGCAAACCTTCATGGATGCGGTGGAGGTAGAGAGCACCGTGAACCATGGCACGACAGTGACCATGCGCAAATACATCACGGGCGAGGTGGGGCTGCACCGTGAGCGAATGCTTGACGAAATTGGGTGAGCACACGCTTGGCGGGCGTGAGCACTATGGCTTGGCTGTGTTTTGCGCCAAGCGGTTTTACGGGCGCGGCGTGCCGCGTGAGGAGCTGATTGGCGAGGCGGAGGCGGCGCTTTTATGGGCGGCTACGCGCTTTGACCAAAGCCGCGGCACGCGCTTTTCTTCCTATGCGATTCCCTTTGTGCTGGGTGCTTTGCGCGAGCTATGCCGACGTGCCGCGCCCATGTATGTGCCGCGCTCGGAGCTGCGCGTGCTTTGTGCGGCGGAGGATGCACGCATGGCGCTATACCACCGCGAGGGGCGGGAGCCTACCGTGGAGGAGCTTAGCACCGCCGTGGGGGTGGAGCCTGTGAAGCTAGGCGCAATGCTCGGTGCGCAGGAGCGCATGAAAAGGGCGGAGGGCGAGGCAGATTTGAATCAATGCCCCGCCGAACAAGAGGATTTTGAAGATTGGCTCATGCTCAAGGACATGATTTTGCGCCTTGAAAAGCCGTATGCACAGGTGCTATGGCTCCGCTTTGGCGTGGGCTTTTCCCAAGAGGAGGTTGCCAAGCGCTTCCGCGTAACCCAGCCGCAGCTATCCAAATGGGAGCGGCAGGGCAAGGAAAAACTGCGGGCTTGCTTGGCGGAGGTGGGTTAGGGGAATGCTGTGATGTGAGCAGGCTTGAATGGAGCGAACACAACGAACAGCGCAGTGGGACTGACAAGCAAAGGTCAGTCCTCCTTTTTGTGACAGCTATTTGTGAGCGCACAGGATGTTCTTTTTGATGAAACGTGCAGTATTGTGTGATTTATTGAATTAATACGTGCAATATAATGTGAATATAGGCTTAAATATGCTTGAAAATTACACGAACATAGGGTGTGCCACGACTATCAACCCAAAAGGAGGGCGGCATGACGGAGAATTATGTTTGCCTTTCGCTGATTGCAAACGGGTACCAGTGCTATTGCTGGCAGTCTGAACGCGGCGCAGAGGTGGATTTCATAATCCAGCGCGAGGGGCGCATCATCCCCATTGAGGTAAAATCGGCTGACAACACAAGAGC
>JAVXND010000045.1:0-22802 GCA_036645955.1 Clostridia bacterium
AATCGATAGAAAGCAGGGAAAGTAACGATGAACGCTAAAAGTAACATGATAAACGCAAAAAAGGTATAACACTCGTTGCAACTGTACTTACCCTTATGATGTGGCTACTTAATACCGCTTTTGCAAATGGCATATTGCCTTTTGCCGACTCGGTATTTACGAGTGCAGGCGTTTCGCTGAGTAACCAGATTGATGCTATATATTCAGCGAAAACAAAAGCCAAATCTTCCGAAATAATAGTGAGCAGTTGTACATTGCAAATTAAGGATGGCAGCAGATGGGTTGATTCCACGAGCTTAACGGCTCCATCTACTGTTGCAAAAAATACCATAAGTTACAAAGCAACTGGCTCATATTCGAGCAGTTGTACTTCTGGTAATACATACCGCATTAAAGCGGTTTTTGATGCAGATGGGCATCAGCTCACAAGATATTCTAATGAAGTCGCATACTAAATAGGATTATCTCCACAGGGTGATGTTGCAGGCAAAGAGTTTCCGTCAAAAAGTGTAACTAGAACAAAAAATAGGAAACCATCATTGTTTAACGTGTCAAACATGAAGCAAATCCCAATTCTAGAGACGCTTAAATTGCTACTGATCGAGTGGCGAGTGTAGTGGTAGCGTTTCTTCGAATCAATATGTCATGAAAAAGGGAGTGATCCCATTGTGCTAATACTGATTGCTGTACAAAATGATTTCCCAAATCAGCAAAACCTATGTGGAAAACAAACGATAATTGTAGCAAGCGGATTCATTAAACGTACAGTACAAATAGCTTTGGTGTTAATACGCTTCCTTCCCAACTGTGATGCTGCCTATACTTAGGCAGAGAAAGGAATCACAAAATGAATAAGCGGAATGTTAAGATCTTGAGTATTGCTCTTTTGGTCGTTATGCTGCTGTCGGTTGTGGGATCTGCAAGCGCACTACACGTGACTGGCGGCAGACTGCGCATGCGCAGTGGTCCAGGAACAGAATATGGGTATATTCTATGGATTCCCAATGGAACAACCGTATATACCCGAACTCATTCTACATATGGAACCTACTATAATGGGTTTACATATGTCAATGCAAACGGGTATGAGTCCGGGGAAAGTGAGAACTGGAATACCAACAAGACGGGATGGGCAATGTCGAAATATCTTGCCAACTAATCTGTAGATACATGTCCATCCGAGTAATAATCGGTAGGTGGGAGGGGGCAGTTATCTGTCCCCTCCCTATGAAGGAGAAAAATGAAAAAAGCTGCTTTTATCATTTCTTTGATTGCGATACTGGTTTTATCAACATTTGCAATTGCCGAAAACGCACGCATAGGACAAATAAAGTTCGACACACCAATAGGTCAAAGTGGAGAGAATCCACGGCTTATTCTGTTGGATAATACTTTATATCATTTTAGCAGAAGAGATGGTCGTATCCTGTCTTGGAAAATTGGCGAGGATGCTATGACCGCCTTCTCCTCATTACCACAAATACCAGTAGAATCCGTTGTAATGGAATATAAAGACATGGGTGCAGAAAAGCGTGCGGAGATGGATCGGATTGTCACCCATGTACTCGTCGGAGATGGGAAACTATGGGCGCTAAACCAGTATAGCGGCAAGTTTGGGCAGATAAATCAAGATGGGATTGACTATGCCTATACTTTAGACCTTACCGATTTGAATCCAGAACTGAATCATGATGAGGACTATCGTTTTCCGGGGTTTGTCAGCGATGGCTATCTTTACTTGTTTAGTGTAATGAGAAAGGAAATGTTCTTTGCACGGTATAACCTCACTACTGGCGAACGACAGAATGTGGCGCTTGAATATAATCTGGGAGCGGTCTACCCTGATGGTGATGGTCACGCACTATGTTTAGTCAATATTGAAACCGAACAAAGCAATGGTGGCTATGCAGAAAGAATCTATACTCTTGATCTTGTTACAGGCGAGATCATCCCTCTGAAAATTGATCTGCCTAACGAAGCAGATGAAAACACTACGATATATATTAAGGGTGTATATCACGTCCATTCAGGCGAGGATTTGTATTGCTTTGTCGAGTCTGGAGGTGGAGCATCTTCGGACAACAAATTACTTGTGTTTGATAAGAATGGTTCGCTAAAAACAAGCATCATATTGCCACAGCCAGATAATGGGTTCTATTATCTATGCCAGCCAATCGACACACGGAGAATTATTGCGATCGACGCTTTTGGCGCAAACGTGCTTGACGCAAACTAATCAGGTCAAACAATTAATGGAGGCTTGGTAATGAAAAAAATCTTATGCATTTCTGTTGCTCTAATGCTTATGTTAGGTATGATGTCTAGCGCATCCGCGCAGACCATGGGTTTTACCGAAGAACAGTTTAAGACGCTATTGGGCGAGGTCTCCTTTGAACCAAGCTTTTCACGCATACGTCTCATAGGCGATACATTCTATGCTTTAGAAGACGATGGCAATATCTATGCATGGAACATTCATGATGACTCAATCTCACTCTTTTGCCATGTAGATTTGCTTACGAGTGATATTCCCTATGAACTGTTGTCACCAGAACAAAAGGAGAAAGAACAAGCGGCGGTAACGCATCTATTCTCAGGTGAAAAGCAATTGTGGGCATACAATATATTGAGTGGCAAAGCGGGAATAATAGCTGATAATGGGGTTCATTGGGGACTGCCTAGCGATATTAAGGATGAAAAGTGGGATCCGAAACACAGAGATGTTATTGGTGGATTTGCACAAGGAGACTCTCTGTTCTTTGCTTATGGCGACAACTTCTGTCGCCTTACTCCCGCATCTGGTATCGGGGTTGAGTTTCCATTACCAATCAATACGGTTGCATTCCAGCCATACAAAGAAAATATGGCAATAATATGGAATTATGAAAACTCCAAAACGAGCATTTATGAGATAAATTTAGCCGATGGTAAAGCAACGCAGCTAAGATGCAATCTACCAGATGATGCGATAATTATCGGCATGGATTATATCGCCACAAATGACGTTTTATATGTAATGACACTTGATGAAGAGGAGAACTGTAAAATTTACACTTCGCGGCAAAGAAAAGATTTCGAATTCGAGGGTGAGTTGCTGGAAAACGGAAGAATTGTGAATCTCAATGAAAAAGAATATGTTTTGATTCAGCCATCAGGGATTTCGATCAACAGAATAGATAATCTGTTTCAAATAAGTAAGCAAGTGTTGACGATAAGAGGAATCATGTCCTTTCCTTATGCATCCCAGCATTTTATGATCAAGAACCCTAATGTTATTATCCGCGAACAAAACGCTAACTTTGAGCAGAAAGATCTAGTCTCAATACTTTCGGGAGATAGTAATGTTGATATATATGCAATGTTCACCAATAGACTGTTTAAAGCGGTAAAAGATAAAGGATATGCAATGAAACTGGACGCCAGTGATATACTTACCAAAAGCGCCGACATGATGTATCCAGTGTTTAGTAACACAATTAGAGATAAAGACGGAGCGGTTGTCGCATGGCCAACTCCTTTTATCGTGTATAAACTTATGGAAATTGATAGCGAGTTATGGCAGGAGTGCTTTGGTGAACGTGAGTATCCCAAGACCTTTATTGAGATGTTTGAGATAATGTCAGAATGGGAAAATGAGTATAGTAGCCAATATGAGAATGCAGTTGCATATCTCCCGGGCACGCTTAGATCACTACTGTTTCAAATGGTGTTTAAGTACTGTGGTGTGTACGAGGAGGCGGGAGAATGGATAGATTTCAATACACCGATTTTTCAAGATAGCCTTTCCGCATATGAGAAAATGCTCAATAGTATGGACTTTGAAAGAATGGATAGCATTCTGAATAGAGAGGACGAGAACAATAATGTGCGCGCGCTGTTCTGGGGCGAAGGGCTTTATGCGGAAAATGACAGCTTTTTCAAGCCTGAACAGGCTCTGCATTTTACAGCATGGCCAACATTCGATGCGACTGATACGCCAGTGATCGAGGTTTCTTTTGTCACCATGTGGATCAACAGTAATTCTACAAAGAAAGACCTTGCATTGAAATACATTGAATCATTAATTGATCAGGAGAACTCCAGCCCAAGTTATGAGTATGTCTTATTCAAGGGACGCAATCAGGAGGTGGAAAGAGCAGATTATTTAACCAAAGTACAAGAATCAAGTGCTAAAAAATCAGAGCTTGAGCAGACAATGTCTATGGCTGAAGCAGCGTATCGTGAACCATTTGAACAGGCGATAGCCAAAATAGATTTTGACTTAGAACAGCTAGAAAAAGGCCGTTATTTGATCACAGATGAGGGGATCAGCAGATATGCATCTTGGGTTAATCTGCTAAAAGCAACAAGTGATTCAAATTATTTAAGTCAAAACGATTCTGATGATGAGTTTTCTAAAGAACTGGGAAAACTATGCGATATGTTTGTTCAAGGTGCAATCAGCAAGGAACAATTCGTATCCCAGCTAAACCAGATATCCAAACTGATTTATTATGAAAGAGTCTCAAATTGAAAACCTAACCTGCATTTTACGTTTTTGAAGGCAACTGATTAATAATATGTTGGAGATTCATTATGAAAACAAGTTTTACTGAAATGGTTGACAAAGGGCTGGAAAATTTGATGTGGAAGGGCAGTGAAAAAGTGCTGGCGGAAATATGCAAACAGTCCGCCGAAGCGACCCCAAAAGCGATGCAGCAACTGCCCCAAAAGCATAAGAGTAGTAGGCAGCAAGCAAAGTTTTCTTGCAATTCTAATGGGGAAATACATAATCGGACGTGATCACTGCGATAACAAACCCAATCGAAAAACGCATTGGAGGAAGGATAAGTTTTTCATCAAATACGTTATGGGGAGGTGAGTAATATGTTCGCAAAATGTCGTGGTCCTTGTTCGCAATAGAATCCATTTTAGAACAAAATGCGTTTTCTCAGACACATCACTAAAATGTGGTGTTATATTCCCATGAACAGTCTATATTTATGCATTACAAGGAGGACTTTTATGAATAAGTTTCGAGTTCTTTTGATAACAATGATTATCATGGCAACCTTTCTGCTCCCCGTTGCTGTAGCGTTTGCACGTTACATACCATGTGACTACTGTGGAGGACCTATTGTATTTCTAGGGACGACCGAATGTGGATGTGTTCGTGAGTACGGTTGCAGGAAGCATGTTGCGCAAACACAGATTCTTGTAGGTGAGCATTCAAGTGACTGCCCACTTGGAAATGGTAGATAAGAGATTTATCCAGTTTTGCCCGCATGCAGGTCGCCCATATCCGATCTGCATGCGGGCTGTACAATGGAGATGTTTTGATGATTTTTCATAAGAGATTTCTGGTTTTCATTCTCCTTTTTTGTCTTTTTTCATATCGTTATGCTATTGCTGATGAAAACACCGAGAAAGTGACGGTTGTCATTTTGGATGCAGAAGGAAACCCGATAACAAATGAGAAAGAAGTTGAAAACAACGACTCAGTTCTACTCACCATGAGTTTTGCAGGGGATGTAACTATTGGCACAAATGTACAGCACAAGGGCGCTTCAATTTTTGAAAAAGAGCTGGAACGCCATGGTAGTAACATCCATTTTGCATTTTCCAATGTCAAAGACATTTTTCAATCTGATGATTTAACCATGGTGAACTTTGAGGGAACACTCACGTCTGCAAGTAGAAATCCAAGCAAGCTTAATAACGCGTTTTTGTTCCGTGCCGACCCAAGCTATGTAGACTTGTTTTCTAGAAATGGCATAGAGACTGTTTCGCTAGAAAACAATCATGTGCTAGACATGGGAGAAGATGGGAACATTGAAACAAAAAGAACACTTTTGAATGCAGGAATCACATATGCTAGCGAAAATGAACCTGCAATCATGACAGTAAAGGGAATAAAAATAGGCAGCCTAGCTTATCAGACTTTTGGCGGTAGGCATGATGAATTGATTGATAAGGTGCCAAATGATATAGAAAACTTGCGAGACGCAGGATGCCAAATCATTATTGTAAGTTACCATTGGGGTAACGAAAAAGACACCACACCCAATGAAAACCAAATACGACTAGGCCGTGCTACAATTGACGCAGGAGCTGATTTAGTCGTGGGTCATCATAGCCATCGAATTAATCCGATAGAGTATTATCATGATCGCTACATTTGTTATTCTTTAGGGAATTTTTGTTTTGCTGGAAACAGCAAACCTGATGATATGTCGACATATATATTTCAAATTCGAATTCAAGTTATAAACAATGTGGCCACAAGTGAACACATCAGAATTGTTCCGTGTCGAATATCAAGCAATACTGATTATAATGATTTCACTCCTACTCCATACGAAAAAGCATCTGATGTTGAAGCGCTTATTAAAAAACTAGTTCGTAATTCGCGTGGCCTTGAATATGCTATTGATGAGTATCCTCTTATTTGGGGTGATTAGAAAATACTCTTTCCAAATGACTGATTGGCATGGTTTGGCTGGTATAATTTTCAATTAATTGGAATTTGACGACCATGCTTATGAAACGCGAAAGCAGTAAAGATTAACCATTTTTACGAAAGGTAAGAACCACCATCAGAACGAACAAGCGATTGGCACACCTATTATCGCGGGTCAGGAGTTGTTCAGAATGAATTTGAAAAAGATGCGCCGGATGGCGAAAAAGTTACCATAAATAATGCCGCGGTATATTTGACCAACAACATGGGGAGCAGAGTTGCACTCTGGACAGAGGATGAGGCGATGTTCTCCATTAGCGGCCCAGTTGCTCAAGAAGATATTGTAAGAATGGTACAATCGATAGAAAGCAGGGAAAGTAACGATGAACGCTAAAAGTGGAATAATACTTAATCATGCATTTCCTAAGTATAAGGATAACAGAGCATTGACTATGCTCTGTTATCCTTCTAATTCGTGAAAGGATGAAGAAAGGTGCTTACAAAGAACTATCAATCATACCTATTGATTTCTACAATTGTTCTATGCCTGCTCATTAGTCAAGGAAAAGCGGAAAGTTTTTATCGCATTGATCAAGTTCGCCAGCAAACAGCCGATGGCTGGCATCAAATATACGAAGCCTATGGAAGAACTATTCATATAGATATTTCAATTGAAACGCCAGAGATCGATACACTCTCTGTATTGCGTGTCTCCAAACGTCCGGCAAATCGATATGACACATCAAATTATGAAGGTGAAGCGAGTACTGCAATATGTGAGCAGCTGTGCATGACGCAAAACAATCCATTTGAGGCGAACTTGAACGCTGCTGATGCTTCGTATCAAATCATAGATGGAAAAAATGATACATTTGACACGATTTATGCAGAGAATAACACAGAGTCATTAGCTGCCGCCATTAAGCTATATCAGTCTCTGCTACAAGGACTTGGCATAGCAAAGGATGAGCTGGATTATAGCTCTCCGTATTATGTATCGGTTTCAGATCGTTATCGTGTGCTAGGAGCAGATGGACACTATAATGGTAACGCCATTACTGAAAAAGGAATGTATGATATAGCATTTTGCCAGCAGTTAAATGATATGTGGGTATTTAAAGATGTCAATAGTTGTTTTCGTAAAGAAATAGCGGGAATTGGCAGTGAACTATTTAACAATAGAATTTACTTCTGCTCAACGGATAGCTATTTTTTGTTCGTCAGCTTATTCGATGTAATCAATTGTCCTTATGTTAATATACCGCTTTGCGGTTTTGAGAAGGTCAAGGAATCATATGAGCAATATGTTGTGCAAAAAGGAATGATAAGAGAAGTTTTTGATTTGCGTTTGGCATACATAATATATCATGACGTAAGGTACGATGATGAATTTTGGGCTGTTCCAATGTGGATTATGGCCTGCGAGTACTATAAAAGCGGCAATGTAGAGCGACCCCAGATTTACAACGAGGCGAACTCGATAAAAAATACGGATGCATATGGTTATATACTGGCAAATGCTCAAACTGGCAAGATAATAGACCCATATGATAATTCCAAAGCTCGTGTGTATTGTCCATCAATTCTAACATGGGAGTGAGGCGATAGAATGCTACGGCAGGAACTTCGCATAATAATTCGGGGACGCAACTTTTGGATTGCTACAATGGTTATGTTCCTTTGCTTCTGCGGGTTTTCTGTTCCCTATTGGGTTGCATATGATTTGCCTATAGCGTATATGCCCAGTGCATTGCACTTATCTGTTGGAGGGATTTTTTTTGGTGGTGTTATGCTGCTTATTCCATTCTGTTCAGCATTTGTTTGTGTGGAAAATCAAAGTGATGAAGTTTGCACATCATTTTTTCAATGGACAGTATTTCGTTGCTCGTGTGTAAAATACTCTGCATGCAAGCTCAGTGCAGCAATGCTTGGGGGTGCGATAGCAGTCATGCTGGCATTTGCCGTCCATGCGCTGATGTGGCATTTCATTGCGTTACCTTACAATCCAGCAGAATACCCTGAACATGCTTTTTTTTCAGAAGGTACACTCTACTATCTATGGCAGCAGAAGCAATATGCATGGCCGATATACCTATCCATGAGTATTGGAATTGGCTTATCTGGTGGTTTGTGGGCTATTGTTGGTTTAACCGCTGCGGTTTGGATTTCTGATAAAATATTAGCGATTAGTATTCCTGTGGGTTTGTACTATCTATGGTTCAAGCGAGTTATCACGATTGTTTTTGGAATTCGTCTCCCGTCTCCTGATGCTTTATATAATGATGCACTAACGCCGGATATAATTGTAAGTTCATTGTTAACACATGCAGTTTTTTTTATGATAGCGGTATTGTTATATTGGTTTGGAGTAAAAAGGAGGGCTCAATATGAATAAACCAAAGAGAATATTTGTCATGGCTTTGGCAAACTTTTCGTCATGGTCACATTCACCACGGACAATGCTTATGTTTCTTTTCGTGGTGTCTCTTTGCTTTTTACAAACCAATTCTTTTCAGCAAATGCTTCATGAAACAGGATATAAAATGCACCTTAATGAAACCATGTTTTTTCACTTTAATGTGGGTTGCAATATAACCTATATCAGTATGGCTTTTTTGATTATGGTAAATGAGATGCCTTTGCAAATTCGTTTTCAAGATGACATTCTCATTCGCAGCACCAAAACGCAATGGCTATTTTCACAACTCATATATGGTTTGTTTATGGTATTAAGCATGGTTTTTCTTTTGATGGTTTTCATATGCTTATTTTCTCTGCCTCACATAACCTTAGGTGACGGATGGAGTGATACGATTCGTATTGCAAACAGTGAAATTTCTGAGGATGAAACACTAGTGTCACAATACGTACTTGAGAATTTCCTTCCATTTTCTGCTTTTGCTGTATCCCTTCTCCCGATCTTCTTTTTCTGGTACACCATGTTGCTTATCATTATGCTCTGTAGTTTTTGTGGGTTCCCGATGCTTGGTACACTTATCTACGCATCCTTACTCGTGCTTAACGTAACCATATTACACGAGCTTTTGCCGATATCAATCCCACTGCCTATAACCTATGCCACCTTTGGCAGCATAACAAATGCTGTTGTAAATGATAAGGGAGGATACTTAATGAAATGTATTGCTGGGTATGTAGTACTTGACTGTATTCTTGTGTTCTTCTTGTTTCAAAGAATACATTTGATGGATTTGCGTTTCGAAAACAAAGGATAATGAGAGGGTAATAAAAATGATTATACTCAATGCACTTTCAAAAAAATACGGAAAGCAATTGGTGTTACATGAAATTACCGTCACCTTTAATGATGCAACGATTCAAGGTCTTATCGGTCCAAATGGCTGTGGAAAAACAACACTTATGCGTTGCATTTGCGGCTTTACACGTCCAACAAGCGGCACAGTATCTGTTGAAGGGAAAATTGTAGGGAAAAACTGCGACTTTGCTCCGTCAACAGGCATAATGATTGAAAACCCAGGATTTTTACCGCATTACAGCGCGCATCGAAATCTTTCTATTCTTGCGGCAATTAGTGGGAAAGCTAACAGAGAACGGATTGATGAGGTTATTCAACTTGTGGGGCTAGACCCAGAGGATAAAAAACCTTTGTGCAAATATTCTCTTGGTATGAGGCAACGACTTGGTATCGCACAAGCCATTATGGAAAATCCCTCTGTTCTTATTCTTGACGAGCCTTTTAATGGCTTGGACAAACAAGGCATTGCGGACATTCACACACTGTTACAAAACCTCAAAACCGAAGGTAAGTGCATTCTTCTTGCCAGTCACAGCGCGGTTGATATTGCACAGGCTTGTGATATCGTATATGAACTGCAGGATGGACGGTTGATGGAGCAACCTATATGTTCAAAGACCAAAGTGAGATAAGGAGGAACGCCCGATGAAAAAGCTGATTTCAATCTGCATTGCCTTTGTGATGATCCTCATGACGTTCACAACCGTATCGGCAAAAGCAACCGACCAAAACTTAACATTCTCGCAAAGTGCCCATGAGAGCATCCAAAGCCTCTGCTGGATTGGCAATACGCTGTACATGCTTGGCAACGAAACAATCTATCAATGGTGTGTTGGAGATGCGCAACCACAAGTATATTGGCAGCATATAGGCATCGTAAATTATCGTCATCAGGAAACCGCGCCCGAGGACGAATCCGAGCACATCCTGTGGCAACAGGCGATCAGCTATCTCGCTACAGACGGAGCTTCGCTTTACGCATGGCAGCCCCATAGTGGTCATCTTTTCCGTGTGCAAGGTGAAGCGCTGACACTCGTCGCCTCCGTACCGCTCTGCGTACTCTCCTATGTGTCCGATGGGCAGACTGTCTATCGCGAACTGCGGCAGGTAGCCATGCAAGGCAATCGCCTGTACCTTCTGCTCGGCACGGACGATCCCTCCGATTGGGAGAAAACAACGCTGCTCTGCCTTGATAAGCAAACCGAGCAAATGACAGTGCTGTCAACGGAAAATATCAAAAAATTCGTGATTGTGAATGAAAATGCACTCATTGTTTCCCTTTATGATCGAGAGAAAAATCTGAATGCATTTCATTTGCTAAGCGCCGCAAATGGCGAACTGCAAAGCCCCTTCTTGTCACTTGCGGGCAATCAGCCAGTAGGCGACATGAGCTTTTGGAAAGAACACCTTCTGTTATGTACATCGGGACAAATCACGGGCTATGATAGGATGGGTGTATCAACTGTTATGGCCTATGCTCCTATTTCTGCTTACGGGAACAGCAAGACGGCCTGCAACGAAAGCGGCGTTTGCGCGGCTGCCGATGGCGGCTATGTGTTTATCCGTGATTTAACGCAACAGCCGCAGATGACCGTGCTTCACATCATGGGCAATGTCGAACCGAATACATTCATCCGGTTTTCGCTCTTGAATCCAGATATTGCCATTGTCACACTGCCGCAAAGAGCTGAGGAGGAGATTCAACAATCTGCACTTTCCTCAAACGGCGATGTGGACTTATATGTGGTGGAGGCCCCAGGCATCTATGCGCAGCTGAAGGTCAAAGGCTATTTGGCCCCATTGAATGCTTCAAACGAGGTTGTGGAAAGAGCAAGGCTGCTTTATCCCTGCATTCAAGAAACCCTCATGGCTGGCGAACGGCTGATGGCTTACCCAATCGGCATGAGTACGGAAAGCTGGACGCTGAATCAAACACTCTGGAACCGTTTTGAGCTTGGTGACGTTCCCCAGACCTACGCCGAATTGTTGGCGTTGATACAACGCTGGCAGGACGATTATGCTGATGATTACCCTGACTATGTTTTGGCTGATCTGTTCGACGGTGCTTCGGGTTGCATAAAGCTATTGGTCAAGGAGTATCTTCTGCAATGCGGATCGGAATACCCTGATTTTACTCGCAAGGACTTCCGAGACGCTATGCTGGACATCATCGCCCATCAAGACTTACTCAACGCCAGCGCAGAAACCAATGGTATGCCGATTGTCTACACCTATTATCAAGGCTTTGGCATTGGATATAACGACGATGAACAGACGCGCATGATGCTCATGCCAGCCATCCATGACACCGAAACACAGAAACTCAGCGGCACGCTGACACTGCTGACGATGAGTAGTGCCTGCACACAGCAGGAGGCCGCACTGCGTTTCATTGCGTTCTGCGCCGAGCATGTTGACATGCAGACACAATATATGATGAATCCAACGCTCAATACGCCGCTTCGCCGCGATAACCACAACGAGCGTCTTGTGAAACTGTATGAGGAGAAGGCGGCGTTGGGGACGCGGCTTACAGCAGCAGATGATACGGCGGCATTGGAATTGAAGGATGCCATAGCACAAAAGGACGCACAAATCGCCTCTGTGAAGGAGGATTGGCTGATTTCTTCCGAAAGTATTAACAATTACCGCTCAGTAGCACAGCAACTGGAGATTCCTTATGATACTCCCTTTTTTGGAGCCAGTACTGGCTTTAATGCACTGGAAATGGTGATCGACACCGCGTGTGAGCAAAAATTAAGCGAAACAACGCTGGATTCACTTTTGGAGAATTTGAATCGTGTGGCTCGTATGGTCATGCTGGAAAATGAATGAATGCTGCCTGGGACCATAAACGACCACCCATTGTGCAATCAAAATGAAACCAGCACAATGGGTGGTACACAATGAGGTGAAAGTCACCCTACGCATCAATGATGCGGTGCTTATGATCTATTCTTACCACGGTTTTTCATATCCTTACGGATCGCGTCAAGGCTTTCCGAGGGAACAGCGCCGCACTCCCTGAATCCGGCTATGGCTTCACTCATCATTCTAAAGTTGAGCGCAGTCCCTTCTTTATCGGGAACATAATCAACGGCACGGTCAGCGGCAATGCCAAAGCCTTTGGCAGTTTCGACGGCATCTATATTAGCACCGAGGAAAATGAACTCCCAACCGTACTTTTCTTTCTGTCTCTCAATTTGTTCCTTGATCTTTTGGGAAGAATACTCTTTACTGCTGTTTTCCTCTCCGTCGGTAATCATCACGAACATCACTTTTTCGGCACGATAATCGTCCGCCGTATTGCGCTGTGCATTGCCTATCTTGTGAATGGTGATACCGATGGCATCGAGCAGAGCGGTAGAACCGCCAACATAATACTCTTTCGCCGTGATTGGCTTCACGGCACGAATATCAATGCGGTCGTGAAGAAGCTCGTAGCGGTTGTCAAAAAGCACCGTTGTAATGAAGCATTCTCCCTCCAGCGCCTTCTGCTTTTCAAGCATTGAATTGTAACCGCCGATCGTGTCCTTTTCAAGTCCGCCCATGGAGCCGCTTCTGTCAAGTATGAATACGAGTTCTGTCAATCCTTTTTTCATTGTGTTTGCCTCCTAATGTTTGATCGCAGCTGAATGATACCGCATTAAGAGAAACAATGGGTCGCTTTGAAAGCGACATCAAGCTATGCGCCCAAAAGAGGCTGATCGTATTTGAACAGAATTTCATTGATTTCAAATATGTCAAACTGTCTGCTGACTATGAAATACTCAATCATCACATCAAACTTTTGACTGTGAGAAATGCTGTATCCAGCGCGGTTAAGCAAATCCTTTGCTTCATCAAGTGAAAGCTCCAGCGCAATGGCCAAGGCGATCACAGTCCGCTTGCTCGGCAGATACCCTTTGCCGATTCTGATTTTGGAGAACAATTTACGGTCGATATTCGCCCGTTTGTAAACCTGTGCGTCGGTTTTCCCCTTAGCGTCTATCAGGCGAAGAAGGGTGGTGTTGAACGGCTCGTCCAGATTTCCAACCAAATCGTCTATTCCTTTGGCGGATGCAAAATCTTCATCATCTGCTTCCATCGGAGCTTCATTGAGCAGAATGGCTTCGTCGTATAAGCTCTGTTTTTCCATGTCAAGCAGCTGGCGGCGATGTTCCTGATGTTCGCTGACATAATGCTCGTCTATGTAGCTTTCTACACTGCCAAGCAGCTGTTCACTGACTGAAAAAGCAGACTTGTCAAAGACAATAAGGTAAACGCTCATTTCGTTATCTTCAAGAAACGTGCGAATGGCAGAAACTGCAACCTCAAGCGCCTCTTTTTTCGGGTATCCGTAAATGCCGCTTGAAATCAGCGGGAACGCAATGCTCTCGCAAGCACTTTGTTTGGCAAGCTTCAACGATTCTGTGTATGCGCTGTATAGCTGGCTTTTGCATAGCTCGGCTTTATCCTGATGATAAACAGGCCCGGCAGCATGAATGATGTATTTGCACGGCAAGTGAAACCCCGGGGTAAGGACGGCTTGTCCAGTTTTCATGGAGCCCATCCTATTGCAGGCGTTTTGCAGTTCCTTTGCTCCGGCTGCTTTGAATATTGCACCGCAAACGCCGCCGCCCATGGCAAGCTCGGTATTTGCCGCATTGACGATCGCATCAACCTTCATTTGAACGATGTCCTGACGGATGATTTGGAATGACATAGCTGTTTTTTACCTCCTGGGAGTGGTTTGTACGATTGATTACAGCGGCCGCTCTCTATAACGGCTGAAGGCGCGGCCGCTAAATGGCTGTTCAGCATGGCTTGCGGTATTTCGCTTGAAGTACTGATAGCATAACATGTTTTGATGCAAATATCAATTGCATGGGGGGGAACTTTTAGCACCCCCATCAATCTGATTCAAGCTGTATTAGTTGGATCTTATGATCAAGTTCGCGGATCAACGCTTTTGCATCGAGAGTTCCATCAATGTACTGTGCTATAAGATCATTCATCATTACGCCAGTCACGGTATTGCTTGCAAACATGTTTACAGACCACTTGAAGTAGTCGCCAAATTCATCGATAGCATATTCCCGATCATCCTGTGCCCACTCCGAAACAAAAGCGAGAAATTCTGGAAAGGTTGAAGGCAGCTGCTCGGAGGACAGGCCCGCGGCGCTCCAAATCACCTCGTTATATGTTTCCCATGGACTGGCACTAACCGCTATTGGAACTGCGTACAGCGTACCATCCATACCTATTGCGTCCTGCATTGCTGGATACATCTGCGCAACCTGCTGATAGGCATAGCTATCATTTCATGTGATTTTCATCGGAATAAAGCGAGCAAAGCACAAAATAGATCACGTCATCTACAGCCGAGAATTGATCCATATAGTATTCATCCCAAGAAATGTCGAGCGGGATCGGGATGGTCGGGGGTTCGGAAGGCACGCTACCATCGGCGGCAACCATCTGCGTAAGCGAGCCTGAACCCATGTGGGAAGCATAAACACCATCTGGTAGGGTGACGAGTGCTTGGAAACTTTTCTCTGTGTCAGGTTGAGGCTCACACACCATGACAAGCTCCTTCGATTCTGGCGTGAGCATTTTTAATTCGCCCGCGGAATCGGTCAGGAAATACGCAGAATTCCCCATTACCACAGAATCCATCAACCATTGATCGTTACCGATGTCCAGCAGCTTGTGTTCCGCCACGGCAATGGTAGTCAACGACAGGCATAGAACAGCCGCCAGAATCCAGCGCCATTTTTTCATCATGATTCCTCCACAAATTATTGAATCCGCGTGAGTTGTCCCTGATCCATTTCATGCACTGTATCGCAAAGCTCGTCAATGTCTTGGGCAAAATGGCTGGCTAGTACAATGGTCTTGCCCTGCGCTTTGAGCGCTAATAGAAGCCTTCGCATATCCGAAACACCCTGCTTATCCAGCGCGTTCATGGGTTCGTCGAGGATCAGCAGCTCGGGATCATCCAAAAGAGCCTGCGCGATTCCGAGCCTCTGACGCATACCGAGGGAGTATTTGCCAACGTGCTTTTTTGACGATGGATCAAGACCAACCATCGAAATGACATCATCCACCCGTGCTACGGAAGCACCGCCGTGAATCTGCGCCAACCATTTGAGATTGCTGCGGGCGCTCTCGTTATTCAAGAAACCGGGCGTTTCAATCAGCACGCCCGTATTAGGCGGGAAGTCACAATCCTTGCCCACGATTTTGCCTAGGACATTCACAATGCCAAGATCAGGCTTCAAAAATCCGCAGACACACTTGAGCATCACGGTTTTCCCCGAACCGTTCCGTCCAATGATGCCATGAATCTGTCGCCTTGGCAGATCAAGGGATACGTGTTTCAGGACTTCTTCCGAGCCAAACCGTTTGGTCAGCCGATGGATACGGACAGCCTCTTTGGAGTCGGCCTCCAAGGCTTGCAAACTTCCATTTACGACCTGCTTTAAGATGGTGCACTCTGCGGAATTTCTGGTTTGCTCATTGATCTCCATTTAAGCTCCCTCCTACAAACTGGAAGTTAAAGTTACACATTCGGACATAGGCAAACGCCAGCAGAATGAGGCTGAGAACGCCCAGCAGGGCATGAGATGCCCACACCCTGGGCAAATTTGTCACACCCAAAGTTGTGCATGATATAGGTGACTTGCTGGAGTGGCGAGAGTCATGCCGCCAGCAGATTGGAGATACATCGCTGAGTTTCATCCATCGAGAGCCAAGCCATAAAGCGATCAGATGTGAGAAGATAGCCATAGGCATGGAGGCACATTGCCGCAAGAATGCCGACCTTTTTATTCTTCCATATCGTCAGTACAAGCTGCAAAAGGGAGAAAAAAGCACATATTGAAAGAGCAAAACGAAGATGGACAACGTCGTCAGCTCCCGACAGCAAGGCTATCCTGACCTTTATCTTCACACTATGCGGCTTCATGCTTGGCTATCTGCTGGATAACAAAACCTCGACCGAGGTTATCAGTGCCGTTACCGTGATCAAGCGAGAGTTGCTGAGCCATGACCTTTCCTTTGGGGCGCTGTCTCTCGTTACACTCACAGATAACGGTGGGGAGTTCGCTAATGTAACAGCATTGGAAAACTCCTTTGATGTTGCAAAGGAAGTGTCATTCCCCTCCTTTATAGCTCGTTTGAATACTTAACGTCTGTTGAGTTCAGAAAGGCTTCTTCCTTTATTTTTCCTGTGGAATGCTGTTGATAATACAGTCCCGTCCTCCCAATATGGCCTTGATCAGCGGCATACAGCGTGATAACAGTTGCATTGTTCAACAATGTTCGTTCTATCGCTCCAAGCTAATACCCAAGAGTTCGATCAATAACAATTCCGGTGACGGCATCGATGGTAAGAAAACTTATCGCGGTGTTGGGCCAATCAACGACTCGATTGTCGGCATAACTCATTTGATATGTTCCAAAGAAGTCCCAGACTGGTTTTAGGATACAGCGATCCGGCTCGTTAGGCATCATCACTCGGGCATAACCAAAGGTGATACGATGGATTATATAATTGGCATGTTGCAATTCAGCAATTTCCTTTGTCGCATATTTTAACGGTAGCATTTTTTCAGCAATGCGCATAATTTGTTCTAACGGCAGCAATTCTCCGCAATCCTCTTGCCAAATCCCCACTAGTTCATAGGGAGACCAATACCGCATATAGGCAAGACCATCTGATGAAACGACAATAGCAAGCTGCTCGTAGGGATAAAATTCAGTATACGGCTCATTCTGCTCATCCTGCCCTGAACCAGCATCATCTGTGAATGTCACAGGAATCCCATTCATTACGCGGGCGTATTGAAAAACAAAGGCCGATACATTGTCTGGTAAATTATTAGGTTTCATTCCATCAATATTATACTGTTCTATATCAGAGTCTGTTAAATAGGGTATGCCTTCCATTTTGCCATAGAAAACAAGGGACAGTTCAGGCGCAATACTCGCCGCAGCATTGTTCGCTATACCTTTAGCTTGTTCTAGAGTGATATCACCTACCGTTGCTGTGGAACTGACCGGTAAAATACTTTTACCTTGTGTGTAAGTAAATTCGGTCCCTTGGAGCAAGTCAAACTCGCCTGTAGTTCTTGATGGCATTCCACTGTATTGATTATAACTGTTTGCTACAGTTATCCTGCGATTATTTTCTTCTATTCGGTATAAAGTAGTTCTGGGGTTCCATGGTTTCACTGGGGAGATTTCTTCTTCAGTAGCCTTTGATAGATTGCTGAAACCAAAGGCGCGCGCCATTTCTTCAAACTCCACCTTCGTAAATGAGCGTAAAGCAACCTCATACAAAGGAATGGAGCTAGATTGTATGTCGGGAACCTCAACCACGGCATCGATCAAAAAGTGCGACACCTCGGTGGCTGTCGAAAACCCTTTGCTTTCATATCGTCCCGGCACGTTCAGTTCAGAGTGCAATGTATCCGCCAAAGCAAAATGAGGAAGCAAGCTAAAAAGGACGATGAGGAAGGCTAAGCTTTTTTTCATGTTATTTCTACCTCCTAACAATAACTTACTACAGTTCTTCATATATGTCATTATGGCGCTGTTAGAAAATTGTTATAAAGTTGTAAAGTCATGCATGTCCTTTCGTTGGAAAACGACATAAATATAGCAAAGAGTAAAAGGAGGCGGTACCATTGTGCAAGTAAGCTTCTGAATAGAACGTGCTATTCAATATATACAAGCAGGAGGATAAGGAAATGAAAAAAAGGTTGTTCTCGGTAGTCTTGGTTGTTGTTATGGCTTTCTCTGTTACATCGGCGTTTGCCATTGACTTTTCGGGTAACACCATTAATGAGGTCAGTTGGAAGACCTTCGTCTCGGCGAGTCCTACTCTGCCAACTTTTGGAGTGCATCTCACAGCTGCCTCCAAACCCGTTGTGGGTCAGTGCTTCATGTCTGATGATAACTGGACTTGGGGCTCTGCTCTCTATACTTATCCCAAGAATGGTAATAGCGGGTATTCCTACAGATCATACACCTCCAATGTGAATGGCAGTATAGGAATCAACTGGAGAATGAGAACGAACAATGACGTATCCGGCGCGGCGCATGTTGAAGGAGATTTTAAACCGTAAAGACCAATACTCAGCTCGAGAAAGAGATCCATTTGCTGTTAACGAATGATGGTTGCGGTTTTACGAAGTACCCGACATTCCCGTAAAATGAGCTTTACGACTGCCTGAGCCAAGCCCAATTTCTGTTGGGCTTGGCTCCTTTAATTTGTTGATACATAAACCAGCAGTGCTGCCATGCCTTTTCTTATATATCAGACTGTTTCTACGCATGCCTCAATAAATAACCCAGTCCCTAGTCATTGCTATCCGCACAAGTGATGGTGACACCATTAAAAGGGTGCGTAAAGAGAAAGCAGAATGACCGAGGCGCGACGGTAGGAGTACCGCCGCCCTTTGCATTCCAGTTATACATGTTTCATGACTTCTTCCGCATCAAACCTTTTGGTCAGCCGATGGATACGGACAAGGCTCTTTAGTGTCGGTCTCCAAGGCTCACAGGCTTTCATTTGCGACTTGCTTTAAAATGGTGCCACTCTGCGGAATTTCTGGCCTGTTCATTGATCTCCATTTATGCTCCCTCCCGCAAATTGAAAGTTAAATTTACGCATTCGGATATAGGCGGCCGCCAGCAGAATGAGACTGAGAGTGCCCAGCAAGGCATGAGAAGTCCAAAGTCTAGGCAATTTGTCATACCCAAAGTTGTGCATGATATAGGTGGCATGCTGGAGCGGAGAGAGCCATGCTGCCAGCAGATTGGCGATATACTGCTGGGTTTCATCCAGCGAGAGCCAAGCCATAAAGCGATCGGGTGTGAGGAGATAGCCATAGGCATGGAGGCATATCGCCGCAAGGATGCCGATCTTTTTATTCTTCCATATCGTCAGTGCAAGCTGCAAAAGGGAGACAAAAAGCACATATTGAAAGAGCAAAAAGAAGATGTTGACCACGCTTTGGAACGGAAGGGTTAGCTTCACAGTTTTTCTGACGACGCTGACGGCTGTTTGAAACCGCTGATCCGAAAAGGACAGCAGGACAGCCGTATCTGACCAATGGTTTGAGAAATAGATTTGGCCGATGCCAAGCAGCATAGTTGATAGCAGCAAAAAGAGGCAGTAGCAAAGGGTGACGATGAGGATCGTAAGCACCTGCCCAAGCAGCCAGCCGCGGCGATCAATCCGGAAAATGAAATAGGAAGCAGCTGTATCTAAGCGAGGCACGCCCGTCAGCAGGAGCATAAGGACGAGGGAAGCATACAGGATGCTGTCGCCGTCGGCATAACACCAGATAAAAGGCTCAAACGCCTGCAGGCTTGTCTGGTATCGATGAGAGAGCGTAATGGAGAAATCGGTGAGCAAAAAGCAGAGCAGAAAGCCCATTACCTCACACATGATCATGCGGGGCGATTTGAATATTGCTCGCAGGTTCCATTTTGCGCATAGCCAGATCTCACGCATGTTTTTCCACCCCTTTCATCATCAAGGCGGCATAAGCCGCAGCGGCCAGCAGTAATAAGCAGCAAAGCAACGGAAGCGATTGGCCCATGAGCCAGTTTGCGGGGTCGATAAACGGAACGCTGGTTAGGAGGCGCCGGCTGAGCATAGATAAAGCATAGCTTAGAGCCAGTGGCGCGACATATATCGCAGCCGTCAGACCTGTGAGCAGGGCGGCTGCCCCTGCTATGCAGCTCCACAACCCGGCACAGAGCAGACGCGCGTAAATTGCCGCACTCAGCGCTTCGTGCGTGACATAGCCCGCGTCAAATTCGCCTACGAGCATGCCTGCGCCTATGATAACGGCAAGGGAAAGAGCTTGGGAGAGCACGGCAGAAAATAAACACCCCGCCATCTTCCCAAGGCAGTAACCGACCTTGCTTGAGCGGAACATGGCAAAACGAAATACGCCGGATTGCATCTCGTTAAGCCCCTGCGCCGCATATGGAAGGGCGGCAATGGCGGGCAAAGTCAGTGCGCTTGTGGCAGACAATAGCGCCGCGTTCAGGAGATAGTTCCATGCCGGCCGGTATCCACAAGCGATATCATCAGCCAAGTAGGTTGCTTGAGCGCCTAACCCGACCCAGAATAGCAGGATTGTAGCCAAAATGGTGATCAAAAACCACTTACCGGCGATCGATCTTTTCAGGTCGAGCCATATCATTTTCATAGACTGCTCCTTTACTGATTCAAATTCCTGCAGATATTATCCGCATCCATGATGTCAGTTTAGAATCTATAACAGGAAAAGTCATTACCGTGCTGTTAGAAAGATGTAAGACAGTTGTTAAAATACAGCGATCTGGCTCGACAAGCATCATCACCCGGGCATAGCCAATGTGCTTAGCTACAAGTCCTATAGGGCGAATGTAACGAATTCAACTGAGATCAACTACCACATGTGTACAAATAGCGATACCACTGGCGTTGCTTACGTGGAAGGAAGGTTTCAGGTTTAAAGCAAAGGAAGACACGGTGATCACATAAACTCCGTATATTAGCTAAAAAGTGCAACAGCCAAGTCCCACGAAAGCGGGGTTTGGCTATAAAAATGCGTTGATACATAAAACAACAGCAGTACAATAGATTTTCATACGTACTATAGCAATCCGCGTATTTCTTGCAGGGGGTTCGCATCTGCGGATGCGAGGAGGGGCTTTCCAATCGCCCCCTCCACCCCCTTCGGGGCATACATTGCTTTTGCAGTATATTTGAGAACCGCTATAGACACTCTTTTTTTGCAGTCAGTTTCATTCGTGGATCAATAGCCCAGCTCTCTGTCGATAATACTGCCATCCACAGCGTTAATCGTGAGCAGGCTCTGCGTGGTATCTTGCCAGCTGACCACGCGCTGTTCTTCCGGAATGTCTGGTATATCACGTTCAAAACGAGTGGTTCCAAAAAAATCCCAAGCCGGAATCATGATGCAGCGATCGGGCTCATTGGGCATCATTACGCGTGTATAGCCAAAGGCGATGCGATTTATTTTGTATTCAGCCAGTTTCACGATATCGAACTCATTGGACGCAAACTTAAGTGGCAGCATTGTTTTTGCGATGGACATGATCTTTTCAAAGGAGAGCAGCTCGCCGCACTCCTCCTTCCAAGCTCCTACAACCTTGTAGGGCGATACATACCGCAAAGCAGCCAAGCCGAAGTCCGCTACTACAATATCGAGTTTTTCGTATACATAGAAATAGTCTGTATAGGGCTCGTTGACTGAGCTTTCTCCCGAGCCATTGCTATCTGTATAAGTGACGGGGATGCCATTGAAAGAGCGCGTGAAGAGGAAGCGGTACGCGAGCGGTGCGGCAGGGGGAGTGCCACCTCCATTTGCGTTCCAGTTATCAGTATCCTCCACGGTCGTATAGGTGTCACTTTCCATCATCCCGGCGAAGTTCAGGCATAGCTCCGGCGCGATCTGCGCAGCCGCATCCGTAGCAATCCCAGCAGCCTTTTCTGCCGTCATCCCATTGGGTAAGGTCGGAATGAGAGGAAGAGATCCACCCATTGGAGAAAAATTGGGCATGGTTTTGCTTGGAGCATAGTAAAACTCAAATAATGTGTAATAGGGACGGTCACTTTGCTGCTTATAAGCATTCGACGCATGTAACGACGTTGTCTTATCATCTAAAAAATATCGTACGCTTCTAGTATAGGCGTTTCGGTCTTCAAGATTGTCTTCCTTCTTGAGCATTGAGGTATCTAGCCCCAATGTGGAGACAATGCGTTCAACCTCAGCATCCGAGAAAGATCGGAGCGTTACCTCATAAAGAGGAAGGGTTAAGACTTCAACCTTCGGCACTTCAATTTCCGCATCAATTGTAAAGTGACTGACCTGTGTAGCTGTTGTGAAGGTTTCCAATGCATAAGTTTTTGGAGCACCCACATACTGCCGCAATGTTTCTGCCGAAGCACAGAACGGATGTGCCATTATAAGAATCAGGCATGGAACGAGCTTTTTCATCTTCATCTAAATCATCCCTCCTTGTAAGCAATTTTACACCATATTTCAGACAAGTCATTATGGAGATGTTGGCGCGATG
>JAVXND010000046.1:0-22684 GCA_036645955.1 Clostridia bacterium
CCGTTATCAATAGCGAATTGCTTGAGGTTGGGCGACCACATATAGTTTTCGCTGTCTTCAAAGTCAATTTCGTTGATACGGCAACGGTTGCCGCATACAAAGAATGCATCCGTAGGAATTCTAACAGCGCACCACAGGTCTAAGCCGTAGAACTCTGCAATCCATACTTCTTCGCCATCGCAGATGTTGATGTTTTCTGCCATGGCATTCCAGCCGTATTCTTCGACCAAATCACCCATGACCTGCACTGCTTCACGCGCGGTTTTTGCACGCTCTAGCGCAATGTGCTGAGCCTGATAGCAGTCGATGATGCCATTGTTGTTGGTGAACAGAAGCTCTTTGATCTTCTTGCCTTCTTCGGTGCTGCTGTCAAAGCCGCAGGTGGATTCACCCATTGCAAGCCCATGCTCGTTAATGAGGGAATAGTTGCTGTGAAGGTACTGGTAGGTATCGTTAGGCTGAGGCATTTCGCCAAGCACAACGCCAGAACCATAGTCCTTCACCTCGGGGAATTTGGACCAGTCGCCCCATGTATTTCCATCCATGACGATGTCGCGTTTTACATCCGCTCCACCCTTCATTTCGGGAATAATCCACAATCTGAAGTCATCACTGGTGGAATCGCATGTATGGGTAATGATGGTAGATCCATCAGCTGTAGCGTCTTTACCAATACCAAAGGTTGTGCAAGCCATTGCACTTTGCATGAGCATAGCCGTTATGAGTACGATCGCGATGAGCAGACTGATTTTTTTCCTTTTCATCTGTTTCAAGCTCCTTCATAATAATTAATTGATTGCATTTGGAAAACCAGGTAATCATCCACTTCCTTTATCTCTGTTTTACACCTAATGTGTATTATATGCCATAACGCGAAAAATGTCAAATGGTAAAATAAAAATATTTATGAAATTGTCAAGTGCATATTTGGAAAAATTCTGTTAATATGTTTCCATTTTTGGATTAAAAAAAGACCCTCAGCAAAGCCGAGGGTCTTTTTTTAATCCAAAGTTACGGATGCTTATTGTTAAGCGTTGGGGCCTGCTTGTGCAATCTTTGCATCCATGTTGTCGTACTTCTTGAAGTTGTTCTGGAACAAACCAGCCAGCTTCTTTGCAGTCTCTTCATAAGCAGCAGCATCAGACCAAACCTTTTTGGGGGTGAGCACTTCGCTGGGTACGTTGGGGCAGGTCGTAGGCACCATGACGTTGAAGATGGGGTCAAGCTCGAACTCACTCTTCTCGAGTTCGCCATTCAAGCATGCTGTAACCATTGCGCGGGTATAGGGCAGGCTCATGCGCTTGCCGCCCTTGCCATAGCTGCCGCCGCTCCAGCCAGTGTTCACAAGGTACACATTGGCGCCGGTCTTGGCGATTTTCTCACCAAGCAATTCCGCATAACGGGAGGCGGGCAGGGGCAGGAAGGGAGCGCCAAAGCAGGTGGAGAAAGTAGCTTGGGGCTCGGTAATGCCGCGCTCGGTACCTGCAAGCTTGGCTGTATAGCCGCTCACATAGTGGTACATAGCCGCTTCACGGCTGAGCTTGCTCACGGGAGGCAGCACGCCAAAAGCATCTGCGGTCAGGAAGATAACGGTGCTGGGAATGCCCGCAACGCCGGGAATCTTTGCATTGGAGATATACTCCACAGGGTAGCCCACGCGGGTGTTTTCTGTTAGGCTGTCATCTTCAAAGTTGAATTCGCGGGTGTTTTCATCCATTACAACGTTTTCAACCAAAGCGCCGAATTTGATTGCGCCGTAAATTTCGGGCTCATGCTCTTTGCTTAGGTTGATGCACTTTGCATAGCAACCGCCTTCAATGTTGAAAATGCCTTCGTCGCTCCAGCCGTGCTCGTCATCGCCAATCAAATAGCGGTTGGGGTCAGCAGACAACGTGGTTTTGCCTGTGCCGGAAAGGCCAAAGAAAATTGCGCTGTCTCCGTCTTCGCCAACGTTTGCAGAGCAGTGCATGCTGAACACGCCGCGCTTGGGCAGCAAATAGTTCATGACGCTGAACACGCTCTTTTTGATCTCGCCCGCATATTGGCTGCCGGCAACAATAACCATCTTGCGCTCAAAGGACACAATAATGGCCGCTTCGCTATGTACGCCGTCCAATTCAGGAATGCACTTGAAGCCGGGTGCGGCAACGATGGTGAAATCAGCCGCGAAGCTTGCAAGTTCATCCTCGGTGGGGCGAACCAACAGCTGGTGAATAAACATATTCTGGCTGGCCAGTTCGTTTACAACGCGCACGCCAATCTGGTATTTCTTCTCTGCGCCCGCAAAGCCATCGAACACATACAGCTCACGGTTTTGCAGATAGGCGCACATGCGGTTGTAAATATTGTTAAATTTCTCAATGCTGATTGGAACATTGATCTTGCCCCATGCAATTTCATCGTGAATAGAGGGTTCGTCGACCACAAAGCGATCGTCCGGGGAACGACCAGTATATTTGCCTGTATTGACAACAAGTGCGCCTGTATTGCTCAGCTTGCCTTCTCCGTTTGCAAGAGCAAGCTCGGTCAGGCGGCTGGCGGGCAAATTACGATAGACAGCCTTTGATTCAATGATTCCGAGGTATGAGAGATCCAAACTCATGATGGGTATCCTCCTCTATGAATAGTTGGTATGGCAGCAACCTGCCGTTGCACTTTATACGAACGAAGCTACAACTTCGCCCTAATTCAAATAATTCGCTATTTACTGTATTTCTCCTTCTAAAAAAATAAATTTGTTTGAAATTTAACAAATGGTGCGTCTTTTGTATAAAACGCAAGACAAAAGGCTGATAAATGCAAATAAAAAAAGCAAATCATAAAGCGCAGCCGTGCAGAAAAGGTTCCTGCACCTTTGCAAAAGTGCAGGAACCTTTTCATGCTTATTTACTCTTCTTTTTCCACATTCTTGCGCACAGCCTTTAAATGCGCGCGAATGGCTTGCTTTGCCGCTTTGGCATCTCGCGCTTGAAGTGCTCGAACAATTTCCATATGCTCGTTGCGAATGGCTTTTCTGCGAGCTTCGTTTTGCAAGCTAATGGATTTCATTTCACTAATCAATTCATAATAGGTATCAATGAATGAAGCAAAAAGACAATTGCCCGAAAGCGTTGCCAAACGGTAATGAAAATAGTAATCAACCGATGGTTCGTTGGGTCTTTCGGGAGAGCAGTCCAACAGCTCTGCAAGCTCGCTGATTTGTGCGTCTGTAGCACGCAGTACAATATCCTCCACCACACGGCGCTCCATCACCTCGCGAAACTCAAGCAAGTCACGGTAGGTCGCTTGCCTAAGCTGTTTGGAAAGCGAATGCCCCAAAGCATCCCCATGTACGCTTTTAATAAAGGTGCCCTCCTTGGGTGTACGGCGAATATAACCGCGTGCCTCAAGCACCGTAAGTGCTTCGCGCAAAATGCCGCGGCTAATTCCAAATTGCTCCGCTAGTTGAGCCTCGGCTGGCAGGCGTGTGCCCACTGGCAGGCTGCCGCTTCGCATAGCTTCTAAAAGCTGTGCCGTTACCTTGTCGGACAAACGTTCGTCGCGTATGGGTTGAAAAGATGTTTCCATGCTTTGCTCCAATCGGGTTGTTACTTTTGAAGAATCAAATCGGTTAAGCTGTCGGCAACCTTTAGGATATCAAGTCCTTTGGTAAATGGCAAGCATGTGCCGCTGGGATAGCGCGGCTTTTCCGCCCAAATAGGCGGAATGGCCGAATGCCCAAATTTTGCGCCGAGTACCGCGCCGCAAATCGCTCCGATGGTGTCCGCATCGCGGCCAAAGTTGCCCGCATAGACCACGCCTGTGCGAAAATCGCCATGTACAAGCTTTAAAATGCCAAATGCCTCTGCCACCGCTTCACAAACAGAAGCCTTATAGCTCGTCCAAAGCTCGTCATGCAACGGCATCCACGCCAATAGCAGATCTCCCTTTGCTTCGTCCACAATGTGAAACGCACGCTCCATCGCATAGCGAAACCAAGTGTCTTGGGGTATTGGAAGCATAGCGGCCTCCAATATTTCCTCCATGGTACCGTCTGCCATTGCGGCCGCAACTGCCGCCGCAACGCTTTGTGCACCCCATACGCCTTCACGATCGTGGCTGATGGAGGCGTCAATCGCCGCCATTTCAATCGCGGCAGGCACGTCGCCCGCACATAGCACGCCAATGGGTGAAATGCGCATGGCTGCCCCATCTGAATGGCAATAACTATTATAACGCCCCGATAGCGGTGCACGCAAGCCCTTTCGAAGATTACGAGACGCTTCAAATTCGCTCGCGCCGCCGCGTTTAAGCTCATCCTGTGTTGCCACATGCGTAAGCCAAGCCTCACAAACCGCATCCGCAGTTAGTTTTCCGCCGCAACCAATCAATGTATTCGCCGTAAGCAGAGCAAATTCAGTATCATCCGTTGACCAGCTTGCGCCCTTGTTAAAATCAGCCGTAATACCATAGGCCATTTGGTTATCAGGCGTGCGTGCCGCATCACCAAAGCTATCCCCAATGGCAAGCCCAATGAGTGCGCCGCGTGCTTTGTCGCGTAAAAGCTCTGGATTTGAAAGTAGCTGTTGCCTTGTTTTCATAAGGGTTCCTCCTCTAGCTTGTTTAAAATATATCTTTTGGCATCCGTATCATCTTATTGTTCCTCGATGGTCATATCGCCAAAGCTGCTTCTGCCCATGCTTTGATGTGCGTACCCCACCATGCCGTACGCAAAGCTTGCATCGTTCACAGCAAGCAGGGGGTTACCATCAATGGCAAAGGTGAGCTTGTTTCCTACAGCCGCAAAGGTAAATTGGTATTCCTGACCCTGCTTCCAAGGGTATGTATCCCTGCAAAGCTCCGCCGCTTTACCCTCCGCTATTTTGAAGATGGCAATCTGATTTTCACCGTCAAAACCCGCCGCATACCCGCGTCTTGCGCCTTGCATGCGCAGGGTCATCAAATGGCTTGCTCCGTTTTCGGGGCGCACACTGCCCGATAGGCTGATATCCCGCATGTAATAGCTGCCCGTAAAGCATTGTGCATCCGCAATGGATAGCGCGCTCATGCGTCCGTTTTCAAGCTCCCATGCGCCATGGTTATGCGAAAAAGGCAATAGGCTCCCAAATTCCTTTCGGCTCTTTGCAAGGGAAAGCTTATAATTCGCTTTGCCCGTCACATGCAAAGCGGTCAGCTCAACCAAGCCGCAATCCGCACTTTTGGGCGGAGAAGCAGAGGTCACGCGCACACCCACTTGATCAATCAGCCCACCATCTACAGGCGGAATCACCATTTGTACGGTAAACTCGTCCTTGCCATCGCGCACAAGCATTTGTTCTCCGAAAATTTCCTTGCCTGAATAGGTTTCGCGCACAAAAGGCGCAATCAGCAGCGCCTCGCCCTGCCATTTTGTATAACGCATGGTAAGCGTCAGCTTCTGTCCAGGGTACACGGTAGGTGAAAACACAGGCATGTAGCGTTCGTCATCAAAATCAGCACGCCGATAAAATGGCTTGTAAAAAAGCTTGCCGCCTTGCCCGCGCGTGGCGCGATCCATCAGCAGTCCCGCGCCTCCCGCTTCGGGCTTTTGAACACAGGTTGGTGCACTGCCCTGTACGAGCATGCCATGCGTACTGCCGTTGAGCGAAAAGTCAAAGTGAATTTCACCTGCGTGCACATGCTCCTGAATTTGCGGAGGAACGCTTTCATTTCGCAAGCGATAGCTCCACGCCGCCAGCTCATAGGAATAGGTTGGAATGTCCAATACATTCAAATAACCCGAAATGCTTGAAAGCACAATTTCATCATTGATGGGTGCACGGTAATGTGCGGGAATCCCCTCAAGGCCTGTAAACACACCCAAAATTGTGCCTACATTGCCCGCGTTGCAGTCCGTATCCCATGAACACATGGTGGCAATTTCGACCGTGCGGCTGAAATCACCCGCGCCATAGCAAAGCGCCAAGGCGCACACGCCCGCATTGGGGATGATATGGCACACGCCGCCATAACGGTCATAGCCCCAATCGCGTGTAAGCCATTCTCTGCAAGCGCGCCAATCGTTTGGATACTGCGCATGAAAGGCCCGCACCTCATTCACCACTTTTGCATACAAGCTTTCCGATGGAATCGCCGCCATGCCCGCATCCATCACTTCATCCATGTTGGCGGCACAAAAAGCCTGTGCAATACAAGCGGCCATAAATGCCGCGCCATGAAGCCCTTCACCGTCGTGAGATACACTTGCGGCCATGCGCGCATATTGCGCCGCTCGTTTGGGATCACAGGGCGCAACCAAGCCCCATGTATCAATAAAAATCTGTCCGCCAATCTGCTCCGCCAACACTTGCCCGTTTTGCAAAATGGAGCCTGATTGAGGCGCAGAAATGCCATTTTTAAGGTTGAGATAAGCAGTATGCTCTGTGCTTACACCATAACCGCCCCACCAGTACAGACCAACGCCCTCTCTCGCATAATTCAGCCATGCCTCGGCTACATCCTGCGCAGCAGGCGTATTTCCTTGCATATCATTCAAAGCCCGTAAAAAAAAGACGGGGCCGTTTGCGTCATCGTCAGCGGCAAAATGCCGATAATCCTTGATGTAGCCGCGAATGTCGTGATAGACCTCTGCAATGCGCTCATAGCTCCAAAAAGCGGGTTCCACAGGTGCGCCTAAACGGATACCCACATTCATGCCCAGAAAACCCGCGTATATTTTATGGACAATTTCATTTGCCTGCATGGGGGTTATTCTCCCTTCAAACCTTGTGTTTGATTGAGGCAAGGGGAAATTCCCCTTGCCTCAATCAACAGTTTATTTCAGTACCGTCGCAAAATATTCGCTCAATGCATCGCCGCCAGCGGCGTTGATCTTTTCAACCATCTCCGCAAAATCATCCACAGGACGCACGCCGCGCACAATTTCGTTGGCGTATTCTGTATAGATGGACTTAATGGCCGCAAGCTGCGGCTGCAGTTCTTCAGGGATGATGACATTGATGTCATTGGCATAGTACTTCGCGCCCAAATCAAGCGAGTCCTGCGCGGCCTTGCTCAGCACAGGGGTAGCCAGCTTGATATCCGCAGGCAAACCATTGGGGGTGGAGAAGAAGCGAGCCCAATAGCCCGGCCACTTATCGGTAAAAGTAACGGTTCCATCGGCCAAAGCATAATGCATGCCTTCAATGCCCAATTTATCTAGCATACGGCCTTCGGGGCTGGCCATGTACTCAAAAATTGCAAAGGCGGCATTTTTTACTTCCGGCGTGCTTTGAGAGTTAATGGCAAAGCCACGCTCTTCCTTGGTAACGTCGATGGAGGCATATGCCCAGCTTTCACCTTTCGCAGGCGGCAGTGCAACCAGCTCGGAGCCTTTGGTTTCAAGCATTTTAGCATTGTAGAGCTGAATCACATCACCTGCCGTGCCGGCAATCAACGCGCACTCGCCATCATAGAAGGCTTGTTCCATGGTGTCCCAAGCTTTGGTGATGTAATCAGGATCCAGAATACCCTCAGCGTACAGCTTGGCATAGAAGGCGAGCTTGTTCTTTTCCTGCTCCGTTACCATGGCGTATACAAATTTGCCATCCACATTCATAAGGGTGGAGGTTACGCCAAAAGCATGGTTAAAGATGCTGTCCAAACGCGCTAAGCCGCCATCTACGGTAATGCCGTATTTGACAGATTCTTCGTTATCCATGATTTCCTTGAGAAGCTTCGCATATGCATCAGGCGTGGGATCTGCCGCAAAAGCTTCATAGCTTGGTGCGGCGGCCAAGAAATCCGCACGCACAACAGGTGCGCTAAACTTTGCGGGTGCAAGCCACAGCAGATAAGGCTGGCTTTCTATACGCGCCTTGGTATGTTCGCCCATCAACGCCTTCACATGAGTAGAGGCCTCAATGTAGGGCGTTAAATCTTCAAGCAAGCCATCCGCAATTGCGCCGGCGTCGGTGTTGCCTTGAAACCATACAATATCCGGATTTATTTCGCCCGTGCGAAAAGCAAGAGGGGTTACATCGATATATTTGCCCGCAGGCGCTTCCATCAGGGTAATGTCCACATAGTTGCCTTGCGCGGCCATGCCCGCTTCCACAGCGGCAATAATGGCTTGGTTTTCTGCATCATCGGGGGCAACATCCTTCATTTGGATGGATACGGGAATGGGAGCCTCAGCCTTGCCGATACCCTCGGCCAGTGCGGAAAGGGAGCTTGCCATAAGCAGTACGGTTAACAGAATAGCGACCAGTTTCTTCATGGGTTTTCCTCCTTACATTTTGATCGGCTTAGCGCCGATTGGTCTTGTGGAAATTTCAATCAGCCCTTCACACTGCCTGCCAGCACATCCTTGGTGTAATAGCGCAGTACAATGGGGTACAGCACCAAGATGGGTACAATGGCTACAATGATTGTGGCTGCTTTGAGCGCGCCGTAATCCACCCGTGCAAGCTCGTTGTAGTTCATCATATTAGACATACCCACCAATGTAGTGGTATCCCCCAATACAACGAATTGGCGCAGAATTACCTGCAAGGTGGTTTTGGAAGCTTTGGTTAAATAAATGCTGGCTTTAAAATACTCATTCCAGCGCACAACGGCGTAAAACATCGTAATGGTGGCAATTCCTGCTTTTGCCAAGGGAAAAACAAGCGAAAACAAGGTTCGCATATGTCCTGCGCCGTCAATGCGCGCCGCCTCATAAAGCTCCGTGGGAACTTCTTGAAAGTAGCGCATCATAATCACAAGATAATAAACATTAACCGATGTAAGCAAAATCACGGACCATTGACTGCCAATCAGGTTCAGCTGCCGCTTGCCCATGACAAGATATTCTGGAATCAGCCCGGGGTCAAACAGCATCATAACCATCAGAAAAGTCATGATGGTTTTTTTGAAAACCAATTTGGGTTGAATCAGCACATAGGCGGCGGTGGTTGTGAGCAGAATGTTAATCAACGTGCCTATGATGGTGATGTAAATGGAGTTCCAAAGCGCCGGCATAATGGCCTTGTTGCTAAACACAATCTGATAATTGATGGTGCTAAAGCCAGCAGGAATGATTCGCAAGCCCCCCATGCCAGGCGACAGGGCAGGATCCGAAAACGAGCGTGCCAAGAGATTGAGCAGCGGCACAATCATGGTAAGCGTAAGAAACAGCATCAAAAGGTTTAAAAGCAGCTGCCCTGGGGTGAGCTTGCGAAAAAAACCGCGAATTGCTTTCATCTTCCCCATCTCCCTTTCTCAACTTCATTTTGGCCTAGCATAAGCACTCTATTCAGCTTTACCATACGCCCGTACCTGTCAGGCGTTTGCTTACTACGTGGGTGGAGAGTACCAGCACCACACCCATCAGCCCTTTCAAAAGTCCCACAGCCGTTGCCAGGGAATATTGTCCGTTGCCGATACCGATTGTGTAGATATAGGTATCCAAAATTTCAATGCGGCTGTTTACGGCGGCATTGGTAAAGTTGAGCACCTGATCAAAGCCCGCGTTGAGGAAGAAGCCTAAGTTTAAAATGAACATGGTCACCATGGGCGTAACCAGCGCAGGCAACACAATATGGCAAATGATTTGCAAACGGTTTGCCCCGTCAATCTGCGCCGCCTCATACAAAGTGGGGCTAATGGCTAAAATAGCGGTAAAGTACACAATGGAATCCCAGCCAAGGGAACGCCAGCCTTCGGAAAAAAACAGTACCCAGCGAATGGCGCCTTTATCCGTCATATAATCCACAGGCTGAGCGCCAAACAATCCACGAATTTGGTTCACTGCACCATCTCTGGCCAAAAAGCTGATCCAAATACCCGCAATAACGACCCATGACAAAAAGTGCGGCAAATAGCTGATCACTTGCGTAAATTTGCGCATGCGTGAGAAGCGCATTTCGGAAAGCAAAATGGCAAAGAGCGCAAAGAAAGGGAACAGCAAAACATATTTCATCAAGCTGATGATGAGCGTATTGAGCAAAATATCCTTCATAAGCGGGGAGGCAAAAATCATTTCGAAATATTTCATCCCCGCCCATGTCCATTCCTTGCGAGCACTATAATTATAAAAGGCCAAACGCATGTTGAGGATGGGCAGCACCCTAAAGAGCACAAAATAGATGAGCGTTGGCAGCAAAATGAGGTAGAGCACCCAATCCCGCCTGATTTGATTCATGCTTTTTTCAAGCTTGCCCTGCGCTTTTCTTTGCAAAACAACTTCCCCCTCTCGTGCTTATGGGATTTCTATGCCCATGAGCGGCGCATGCTGTTGAGCGCCGTATACATCGCGATCCCCCACCGTCCCCGAGGCAATATCGCGCAGATAAGTGATTTTAATTCCAAGAGCCGCGTCGAAGGTAACAAATTCGATAATGCGTTCTTCTTTAAGCCCATATAGCTTTGCGACGCTTTGTTTGGTTAGCCTTCCACTTTGTAATACCCGATGATAGCTTTCTGGGTTATCAAACAAAATATCCAAGGTGATTTCATAGGGGCCGCTGTTTTTACTGCGCAGCACCTTAGCAAGCTCCACCAGCTTTTCCATTTTAATCCGCCCCTTTCTTTTAGCAAGGTTCATTCCAGCGATACCCATTCCATGGGGAACAATTCGCAAGCGTCCTCTACCTCCATCAAGTGGTAAACTGAGAACGCATATACACATCCAAAGGGTACATCGCTAGGTGCAAAGGGAAACGCAAGGTTGCCCGCCGTGGATTTGCGCCCTGGATAGCCATAGTGCAAATAGGTGGAGCGCACAGAGGCACAAATAGCGTTCGCAAGCTCCTGCGTAGGCGCGATTACTTCAAACATCAGCCCAATTTCATGCGGCGTGGAATGGTCGGGCTCCAGCTCGCCCATAACCGCATCCTTGCCATAATGCATAAAGTGAATTTGGTAGCTGTCCTTGGGGATGTTATTGTAGTAGATTTGTACACTTTCTACAACTGCTTTTTCCACTTCGTCTAGCTGAGCAATGAGCAGCGGATCACGAATCCCTGCCAAAACAAAGGTGCGGTACGCAACAGGGCGTGCGCCTTCTAGTTTAATGGCATAGGGCACACGCTTTAGTTGGCTTCCGCTTACCCTCACACGCCCATTGCCTACATCGGCAAAGTTTGCAGCCGATAGGTCAAGCACAATGCCCGGCCCATGCAGGAGGTACGGGTGATCTTTTTCGTAAAAGGTATGTGCGGCAACGCTCACAGGCGTGCAGGCGCGCTTTGGATTGGGGCTGTATACGGTAAAGCTGTCTTCCTCCAGCACACCTAGCATGCAATCCTTTGTGGTGCCAGGCTCACAGCACAGCGCTCCGCATTCAAGAATTTTACCGAGATGATAGCACAGCGCCGCGTCATGCCCGCGGTGAATGCCAATGGCCGCAAAGGGTGACGGATCGTATGCGCGGCCGCAAAGAATAATATCCGCATTGGCTTCAAGGGCTTTAAGTACAGGCTCCTCACCCATTTGTGCCACCACGCCGTTGGTTTGTGCCAGCGCCTCCGCATTCAATTCGGGCACATTTTCAGACATTTTGGTGATTTTGCCTTCCGCCAGCTTTTGCAGAATGACCGAATTGGGAATATCTGCCCAGATAACAGCAATGCGGGGTTTCCAAGCCATTTCACTGCACAGCTCGCGAATAACATCTAAGCACCATTCCGTATGCACACGCGCCCCCGAACCGCCCGCAGAGCCTATCACCAAGGGTATGGAAAGCTCCTTTGCGCCAAGCATCAGCAATGAAAGATCTTTTTTAAGCGCCATGCGGCTTACAATGGCCACACCCGCACCCAGCTTATGAGGGCCAGCATCGGTTGAGCCAGCATCTACGGCAATGGCATCTGGCTTTTCAGCCAACGCTTGGCGGAAGGATTCCGCTGGAAAACCATACCCCAAAATGCCGCAGGGGGAGCATATCACCGTTTTCAAAACCGGACACTCCTTTTCAGGCAACAAGGAAGCTTCAAGCCGCACAGCCCTTATTACGCTCATCAATCTTGTATGATTGCATTGTAGCACAGGTAAATGTCACTGTCAATAGTTGAACTATTAAATTATTGGACTTATGATGTTCGTCACGCGTAATGGAACAAAACCATTCCCTGTTTCGTCTATATACTGCTATGGATATTATATGCGGAAGCCATGCTACGGATGTTAAACCACCCTTGCTTTATGACAGCAACCAGAAAGGAAAACTTATGCGATTCAAAGTATTTTCAAAAGTCTGCGCCGCTCTTTTGGCCGCCCTCCTCCTGTGCTCCTCCCCCTGCTTACAGCCGCTTGCAAGCGCCGAATCAAGTGCTAACGGAGCGTTGGTATATAACCCATACCTGATTAGCCCCGCCATTCAAAAAGCTTTTGCACCCAGCGAGTTGTTGTATCGCCGCGCGTTTGACGCGCTGAACGCTGGCCAAACCCAAGTGGATGTATCCGACCTTTCCCCCACACAGCTTGACATTGACGCTATATCAGCCGCTTTGTTTGACCGTTTTGAATTTGTGATGCTCCGCGCACTGAAATTTGACACTGCAACAGGTATCCTTCATTTTGACCTTAAGGAACAAGGCGAAAAAGCCCAAGCGCAGGTGCAAGCTTTTCGCGATAAAGTAAACCATCTGCTCACGGATGTTTTGCGCGGCACACAAACGGATACCGAACGCGCCATGGCATTGTTTCAGTATTTTGCTTCCACAACCCAATACACCGCCGAAGCAGAGGACGTAGGCCCCTATGGCGTTATGGTAAACTCGCAGGGCATATGCACTGGTTATGCCTATGCAATGGCTTATATGCTCGACCAAATCGGCATTGAAAACCACATCACCTGCACAGATGATGGCGTGCATGTGTTTAACACCGTATTGCTTGAGGGAAACTATTATCATATCGATGCTACCTATGAATCCAGCGGCAGCGGCGGCAATGGTTTTTATTACTTTGGCATGACCGATCAGCAGGCCAAGGGCACCTATGGGAGCTATACCTCTGGCAACCCCAACTATGGCTCCTACCCCACCCCCGAATGCAGTGATACCCGTTTTTCCTACTTGCGTGATTATTCTGTTGCGCAGCTTCTGCCCGCGAAGCAAGCGCTTTACTATAGCGATACCCTTCGCAATAACTACCTCTATCAAATGGATTTACGCACAAACACCTCTTCACTGGTGCTGGAAGAGCCGATTATGAATTTGCTTGCCATTGATGATTCATGGTTTTTTCTCAAAATGGAGGAGCCCATGGTTCTTTACCAAATGGATTTGGACGGACAAAACCAGCGCAAGGTTGACGCAGGCTTATCGGTCACTCGAATCCGCCGCACGGGAGATGGACAGCTTATGCTATATGACGATATCAACGATCAGGAAAAGTTGTATAACAGCAGTAAGGATTGAATATGCTCATAAAGCCTCCATCTTGTAAATACTGTCTCAACATGGTACAATCACGCTGAAACCCAAACAGGAGAGTGACCAAAGTATGGAACAGCCTCGCGTTGTAGTCATAGGCGCCGGTGCCATCGGCGGCATTACCGCCGCAATGCTCAAGCTTAGCGGAAGCGATGTAAGCTTGGTATGCAAGCACCAAGACATAGCCGACATTGCAAGCGACCGCGGTTTGCATATAACGGGTGTATGCGGCGAGCATATGGTGAATGTAAAAGCAGTGTCGGATATTGTGGAGTTAAACGGCAAGTTCGACATTGTTTTGATTGCCACCAAAGCCTATGATATGCCTGCCTGCGCAAGAAGCTTGATGCACTTCATAAAGCCAGAATCCCTCGTGCTAAGCCTCCAAAACGGCATATGCACCGATGCGCTCGCAGCCGTGGTCGGCCCACAGCGTACGGTTGGCTGTGTGATTGGTTGGGGCGCAACCATGCTTGCACCAGGCGAATTGGATATGACAAGCAAGGGCGAGTTCATCATTGGGCGCATGGAGGGCGATCAAACAGCGCTCGAACCCATTCGCAAAGCACTAAGTACCCTTGTGCCCACAGTGATTAGCTCAAACATTTATGCCGAGCTGTATTCAAAGCTGGTGGTGAACAGCTGCATTACCTCCTTGGGTGCGATCTGCGGCTTAAAGCTTGGTGAAATGCTGATCAAAAAGCAAGCGCGTACCCTGTTTATTTTGGTTATTAAGGAAGCAATGGACGTTGCACATGCGCTTTCGCTGAATGTGCCGCCCTTTGGCGGCAAGCTGGACTACGAAAAGCTGATGCACGGAAACAGCTTATTGGACCGTTTTCGTCGGCACGTGATGATTTTGATTGTGGGGCTAAAGTATCGCAGGCTGAAAAGCTCAAGCCTGCAATCGCTTGAGCGTGGCCGCCCCACCGAAATTGATTACTTCAATGGCTTCATCGTAAAAAAAGGCGATTCAGTCGGTATTGATTGCCCTGTGAACCGTCGGCTTACGGTAATGATAAAAGAAATTGAAGGCGGCAAACGCAGTATCAAGGTGCAAAACCTTTATGATGCGGCATTTCGGCAAAAATGACAGCTTACTAAAAAAACAGGCGGGTACTGCGACATTCTCATGCAGTACCCGCCTGTTTCTTTTTTTGTTATGCCCGATAGCCGTTGGGGTTGTTGGTTTGCCAACGCCAAGAATCGCGGCACATATCCTCCAGTGTTTTTTCGGCCTGCCAATGGAGCAATTCCTTTGCCTTTGCGGCATTGGCAAAGCAACGAGCCACATCGCCTGCGCGGCGTTCCGTAATTGCATAGGGGATTTTGATTTGGTTTACTTTTTCGAAGGTTTTCACCAAATCCAGTACGCTGTAGCCAATGCCTGTGCCCAAGTTCACAATTTCACAGCCCTGATGCGCCATCAGGAAATTGCAAGCCGCCACATGCCCGCGCGCCAAATCCACCACATGGATATAATCGCGAACGCCCGTGCCGTCGGAGGTGTTGTAGTCGTTGCCAAAAACGCGCAGCTCCTTGAGCTTGCCAGAAGCAACCTGTGTAATGTAAGGCATTAGGTTGTTGGGAATGCCCACGGGATCTTCCCCGATGGTGCCGCTGTCATGTGCGCCAATGGGATTAAAGTAACGAAGCAACGCAACAGACCAATCGGGATTGGCGTGTGCTACATCCTTCAAAATTTGCTCAATCATGTATTTTGTCCAGCCGTAAGGGTTGGTACAGCCGGTGGGCATGGTTTCCACAAGCGGCATATCATCCGTTACACCATAAACGGTGGCAGACGAGCTAAATACAATGCGCGATACCCCATGCTTGCGCATCATTTCGCAAAGGGTGAGCGTGCTGTCAATGTTGTTGCGATAATATTCAAGCGGCTTTTGAACGCTTTCCCCAACCGCCTTGTAGCCCGCAAAATGAATGACCGCATCAAACTTGTTTTCCAAAAACACAGGTTCCAGCGCGGCTGCATCACACACATCTGCATCATAGCAATGCACAGGCTTCCCTGTAATGGCCTCCAGCCGTTCCAGCACGCGCTTGCTGGCATTGTAGAAGTTATCTACAATAACCGCTTCATGTCCCGCCTTTAACAGCTCCACATAGGTATGCGAACCAATGAAACCAGCGCCGCCCGTTAAAAGAATTTTCATAAAAAACCTCCTTTTGCTTTCAAATCGGAATTAAAACAGCTTCTGGGGATAAATACCCTGCTTGTGCATTTTCAGCAGTTCCTCTTGCACATAGGGTTTATCCTCCTGATAGGTAACGCCAAACCATACCGCATCCGTGGAAAGCACATCCACCTTCAAGCCATCCTCATGCATGAGCTGATCCACCAGCACAGGCAGTACATATTCGGCTTTAAGCTCTGTAGGCGATAGCGATTTTAAGAAGCTTTCGAGGCGCTCCTCTGCTTTTTCAAACAGCCAAGGCGTAAAGCCAAAAAAGTTCATGCTCACCAAGCATTCAGGGTTCAAAATCACGCCATTCGGATCTTTTTCCGTATCGCGGATGGTACCATCTGCAAAAGGCTGAATTTTGTAGGTTTCTGTTACGGAGGTTAGGTGACCGCCCGCATCCACATCGCACACGCCGCGCGTAACATGCCCATGCTCGCTCACGGTGTTTTTGAGGTAATAGCCTACCATGCAAGCTTGCTTTTCGGGTGCAAGCTTCTCCAAATGGTCAACCATGGTCTTAAATGCAGGTACGCCATAATAATCATCTGCATTGAGTACCGCAAAAGGCTCATGGATCAAATCCTTTGCGGCCAGAATGGCCTGCACTGTTCCCAAGGGCTTCACGCGCTCAGCAGGAATGGTGCAGCCCTTTGGAAGGTTGCTTAGCTCCTGAAAGGCATATTCCACCTTTACCTTATCCTTTACCACATCTCCGACGAGCTCACGGAAGCGCGCTTCAAAATCATGCTTGATAATGAAAACAACCTTGGTAAACCCAGCTTGGATCGCATCATAAATGGAGTAGAGCATCAATACCTCGTTGTGGGGCCCCATACCATCAATTTGCTTGTTGCCGCCATAGCGCGAGCCCATACCTGCCGCCATAATCAATAAGGTTTTATCCATTCTTCTCATCCTTTCCATTTCCTCTATCTAAAGCCTGCGTAAAACGCAGATTGGATAGCCTCAAAGTGCCGCGCGAAGTGGTTTTTCCGGTTCATCGTTTCTTCCGCTTTTGGAATCGTCTGGTTTTGCGCAAGCCGATGAAGGGCGTTTTTCGGCTTTGGTAATCGCACCTACACGCATATTGGGACAGTTGACATGCTTCTCGCCAAAGCCTTCCGTGCTGTCACGTCTAAAAAAGATGGTCAGCGTGCGAAGCATCAGTTTGCAGTCTTGCGCAAGAGAGAAGTTTTCAATATACAATAAATCCAATATGGCTTTGTCCTTAGGGGTTGTGTTGTATTTCCCTTCAATTTGCGCAAGCCCTGTAATGCCCGCCTTCATTTGCTGACGATAGCGAAATTCAGGCACCTCACGCTCATAGCGATCTACGTTCTCAAGCATTTCGGGGCGCGGGCCTACAATGCTCATATCCCCGCAAAGCACATTGCACAGTTGAGGCAGCTCGTCCAGCCGATATTTGCGAAGGAACTTGCCCACAGGCGTAACGCGTGCATCGTTTTCCTGCGCTGAAATAGGATTTTCTTCGTTTTGTGCATCTTCATACATGGTTCTGAATTTGATAATTTCGAAAACATTGCCATTGATGGTGGCGCGTTTTTGCTTAAAAAAGATGCTTCCATTGCCCGAAAGCTTGAGCAGCAAAGCCGTCACCAGCATCATGGGGCTTGTTACCAGCAAGCCTAACACGCTAATCACAATATCACAGCTGCGTTTGATAAAAAGCTGCATCAGCGTTGGCTCTGTACGGTGAATGTACAAAAAAGGTGTGTCATCCAGTACGTTTTGCTGTGCAGTGGAAATGATCACATCCTCAAGCTCTGCCATTAAATAAATGGTCTTGTTGTTTTGATAGCAAAATGCTTCAAGCCAAGCCTCCTCGGTATCAGGCACGCCCGCAATAAAGACCACATCATGCTTTAAAATGGAAGCCTCTACATCGGAGCATTCATAATGCACAACATCTGTCAATTTGTATTTTTGCCGAAATGTATTCATCTTAACCGCTACATGGTTGGCAAGCTCTTGGGAGGAGGTTACAATCATGCAATTCTGCGGCGGATTAATGCGGAAGTAAAAATAATAGCCAAGCTTAACAAAGAAATAAATCAGCACCAGCTGAATCGCCATTGCGCACAGCAACAGCATAAAATCCTCACCCCACAGCATCAGGTAAGGGTTTGCTTCCGGGTTGCCCGGATTCACGTTCATAATTTGCAGCTGCACATAGGTAATGGCATCGGTAAAAAGGGTAGCCAAAGATATGCTTGCAAATACAGAGCGTGTTTTTTTAAAGTCAATATCATAACCACCATATACGGCCGTTAATATCATCATCACCAAGGCAAAGGTTGCCATGGTGGTGGCGGCAGTACGGCTCAGGTTTAAAATAGCCGTGTTCGTAATGGATAGGGTTACAAAAAAAGCGACAAATAAAAACACATACAAAAGGATTTGGAAAGAGAGCTTCATCAGCTGTGTAGTGTAGAACCTTTTGTTACGCATAGCCGCCTCCATCAATATTGTGTGTCTTTTGGAGCGTGGCTCACCGTTTTTTTAAGCCACACACTATGCCCAAGATACCTTATGTAGAATATCACGGAGAGCATAGTGTGTCAAGCATCAGCATTTTGAAAGGCACTTTTCATGCATGCCTTTTTCTGCTATACTCAGCATAAGCTTCAATAGATCGCAAGGAGGTTCACCCATATGAAGGTTGTTTTGGTCAATGGAAGCCCCAACGAACATGGCTGTACCTATACAGCGCTAAATGAAATGGCAGGCGAGCTGAATCGTCAAGGCATCCAAACAGAAATCATCCACATTGGCAAAGAGGTCATTCGCGGCTGCATCGGCTGCAGAGCCTGCGCAAAAAAAGGGGCTTGCGTATTTGATGATGTGGTAAACCAAAGCGCCGCAGTCATGAGCGCGGCAGACGGTTATGTTTTTGGCTCGCCTGTATATTATGCCGGGGTTTGCGGACAGTTAAAATCCTATATGGATCGTTTGTTTTACAGCCACGGCAAAAGCTTTCAGCACAAGCCTGCCGCCGCTGTGGTAAGCGCGCGGCGCGGTGGCTGTGTAACCACATTTGAAGATATCAACCGCTATTTTACCATCAATGAAATGCCTGTGGTTTCCTCTCAATACTGGAACCAAGTGCACGGTACCAAGCCCGAAGAGGTTTTGAAGGATGAGGAAGGCTTGCAAACCATGCGCACGCTCGCTCGCAACATGGCATGGTTGCTGAAATGCATTGAGTGCGGCAAGCAAAACAGCATAGAACCGCCTGTGCGTGAGCCAGCCCTTCGCACAAATTTCATTCGTTAAGCTATCCTCCTTGTTTGCGGCAGATACCAGCCTACAAGAGATTGCCTTTGGCTTCTACAATTTTCCACAGTGTTGGGATTACTTTTTTTACGAGCCGTACCCCGGGCTTTTGAAGCGCGGGATCGGCTTTTTCCATTAAAAATGGATAACCCACCAAATCAAGCATGCTTTCATCGTTAAATTGATCGCCAAATGCGGCCACTTCACTTGCGTCCAACCCAAGGCGTTCCATAAGCATGCGCATGCCCGTGCCTTTGTTTGCCACGCTAAAATCAAACCAATCTCGCCCCGAAACCGTTGCCGTGAGTCGGTTCCCCCACTTTTCAAGCAAGGCAGGTGCAAAGCCCGCCACACCTGCATCGCATTGCCCTGATATTTTCAGCATGGGTTCGGGTATGGTGCGCAAATCGTCCACAATGGTCACGGTGTTTTTGAGTCGGTATACAATATCGTCCGCATAAGCACGGTTGGCGCCCAGCAGATAACAGGTGTGACGACCGCTCACCAGTACATTCATGCCCGTTTTTTCAAGATCCTCCAAAATTTCAAATGCCATTTCCTTGGGGATGGCTACCGTACCAATCACTTCGCCATTCAAAGCATTGACTGCGCCATTTTCGCAAACAAAAGCCATTTCATGCGCAACCGTGGGAAACAGCCGTCTTAAATTGCCAAACTGACGGCCGCTTGCGGCGGCAAAGCGGATTCCCAGCGCATCCAGCGCATGTATTACCTCTACAATGCCTTCTGGCATGGAGCCATTCGGCTCCAGTAACGTACCATCCAAATCACTTGCAATCAACCGAATCAAAAATGAAAACCTCCCCATTCTGTGGTGCGCATCAGCCATATCATTGGCAATCGTTATTTTAGCATACGTTGCTTTGGTTTTCAAATTTTCCATTAAGCGCTGTTATTTTGCCTCTTGACAGTTTTTTTCATCCGTTGTATTATACATATGAACAGATGAACATCTGTTTTTGGATAAGGAGGGGGTTCCATGGAGCAAGCTTGCGAACAGCTAACCTGTGATTACATGCACGTCCACGAGGAAATTGTGAAAAAGGTTACTGCGGAAATGCCAAGTGATGATTTGCTTTTTGACTTGAGCGAGCTGTTTAAGGTGTTTGGGGATTCCACCCGCATCCGCATTCTTTATTGCCTGCTAAGCAGTGAAATGTGTGTGTGTGACATTGCCACATTGCTTCACATGACGCAAAGTGCCATTTCCCACCAGCTCAGTGTTCTCAAAAAAACAAAGCTCATTAAAAACCGCCGCGACGGTAAAACCATCTTCTATGCCTTGGCAGACAGCCATGTGAGCACCATGCTCAGCCAAGGCGTGGAGCACGTGACCGAGTAACCAAATAATAGGTAGGAGGCAGCCAAATGAAAAAGGTCTTTAAGCTAAAGGATTTGGATTGTGCCAATTGCGCCGCAAAAATGGAGGCAGCCATTCAAAAAATCAACGGTGTTACTGCGTGCACGGTGAATTTCATGACGCAAAAAATGAGTTTAGAGGCGGCGGACGAATCCTTTGAGCAGGTTCTTCACGAGGCAAAAGCCGTCATCAAAAAAGTGGAACCCGATTGCACGCTGGCAAATTAACATAGCGCCGCCTGACCAATGAAAAAAAGAAAGAGCCTTGCTCTACATAGGAGGACATAGCCGTGTCACGCAAGCAAAAGAGGAATCTCATTCGCATTTTCGCAAGCGCTTTATTGCTGGTACTGGGGATTTGCCTTTCAAACGAGCTCGCCCGCATGCTTGTGTTTATGGCCGCTTACTTTGTCATTGGCTACGATGTGCTGAAAGAAGCCGCACTGGGCATTATTCACGGGCAAGTTTTTGATGAAAACTTTTTAATGGCAATCGCAACCATCGGTGCCATTGCCATCGGCGATTATCCAGAAGCCGTAGCGGTCATGCTGTTTTACCAAGTGGGTGAATTGTTTCAAAGCTATGCCGTGGGCAAGTCCCGCGCCTCCATCTCCTCACTCATGGATATTCGCCCTGAAACAGCTGTTGTGGAGCGAGACGGCAAGCAAGAAACCGTTGCTCCCGAAGAGGTTCATGTAGAGGAAATCATCGTGATTAAAGCGGGTGACCGAATCCCGCTAGATGGTGTGATTATAGAAGGTCGTTCCGCGCTCAACACCGCCGCTTTAACAGGGGAAAGTCTCCCGCGCGATGTGCACGTGGGCGATGCCATCATCAGCGGCTGTATTAACCAAACCGGGCTTTTGCGCGTGCGGGTTACCAAGGTCTACGCAGATTCCACCGTCGCCAAAATTTTGGATCTGGTTGAAAATGCAAGCGATAAAAAGGCTCATGCCGAAGCTTTTATCACACGCTTTGCGCGTATTTATACACCTGCGGTATGCTTGGCGGCCTTGCTTTTGTTCTTGATCCCCCCCATTGTAGCAGGCGGCGCATGGGCGGTTTGGGGCGAGCGAGCCCTTAGCTTTTTGGTGGTGAGCTGCCCCTGTGCGCTTGTGATTTCTGTACCGCTCACCTTTTTTGGCGGTATCGGCGGCGCGGGAAGGCGCGGTGTGCTTGTCAAGGGCAGCAATTACTTAGAAGCGCTTGCGAATGCCGAAATCGTTGTGTTCGATAAAACAGGCACGCTCACGCGCGGCGTGTTTCAAGTCACGGTCATTCACCCCGATGAAATTAGCAAGGAGGAGCTTTTGCGCGTAGCCGCTACCATTGAAAGCACCTCCGACCATCCCATCAGCCGCTCCATATGCGAGCAATACCATGGTAAGCTTGACGCAGGCGTTTTAACCGATGTGCAGGAAATAGCAGGACAGGGCGTAAAAGCAAAGCTAAACGGAAGGGTTGTTTGTGTAGGCAATCTCAAGCTGATGAACGCGCTAGGCATCGAGGTGCCCTACTGCCCGCATGCCGGCACCATTGTACACATTGCACGCGAAAACGATTATTTGGGTCATATTGTCATTGCCGATCAAATCAAAGAGGGCGCGGCAGAAGCCATTGCCGCTCTCAAACGTGAAGGTGTGCGAAAAACGGTTATGCTCACCGGCGATAATGAGGCTGTGGCAAAGGAAGTAGCCAGCCAGCTTGGCATAGATGAAGTACACGCACAGCTATTACCCGCCCAAAAGGTTGAAGAGGTTGAAAAACTGCTTGCTCAAAAAAGCGCAAAAGGGCAGTTGGTATTTGTGGGCGATGGCATTAATGACGCGCCCGTACTCACCCGTGCGGATATAGGCGTTGCCATGGGCGCGTTAGGCAGTGATGCGGCTGTGGAAGCCGCAGATGTGGTGCTGATGGATGATAACCCATTAAAGCTGAGCGCAGCCGTTCAAATCGGACGAAAAACCCTTCGCATTGCGCGCCAAAACATCGTGTTTGCGTTAACGGTGAAGCTCTTGGTGCTAGGGTTGGTTGCCGTTGGTGCGGCTACCATGTGGATGGCCGTATTTGCGGATGTAGGCGTATCTGTTATTGCCATTTTAAACGCGACCCGCGCCTTGCGAGTGGGAAAATAACATGATTATTGCAATGTAGGGGCGAACTGTGTTCGCACGTTCTCATCGGACAATACCATGACCATTGCTACATTTTCCTATATGGTATTTAATTTTTGAATTTCATCATCAACGATTTTACCAATATCGGATCATGGCGGCAATTCTGTTTGCATTAATGTAGGGGCGAACACAGTTCGCCCCTACATTCGCCCGTTCTCATCGGACAATACCATGATCATTGCGTGGATAGGGTCTGGCATAATGCAATATGGTATTGATTTTTGAATTTCATCATCAACGATTGTACCAATAT
>JAVXND010000047.1:0-22463 GCA_036645955.1 Clostridia bacterium
CCCCCTGCGGGCGGCCCCCCACGCCAGTCGCGCGGAAAGCCATTTCCGCAATCCATCCCCCGCCCTCGCGCGGGGGGCATGGGGGCGCGCCCCCCCATGTGGGCCAAAACCCATTCCTACTCCCCTTACGTAATATCAGGAGGAAAAAAGGTATGAAGAAAATCTTGTGCTTACTGATGACAGCGATCTCTCTGTGTATGATATCCACTTGCTTTGCGGAGGGGTATTTTTCTGTGTCCGATGTTTTTTTGCAGGCAGGTGATACATGGGAAGAAACCTACGACGCGCACGGCCGAAGCATTGTCCTTGATATAACAATCAAAACACCTGCTGTTACATCGGTTCCTGTCATACGTATTGCACCTCATGCTGGTGTAAACGCTTTCGCCAAACAAACGCAGATGAATGGGGTAATTCAAAATAACGAAGCTGGGTTCTTTATCTATGTTCTTGCGCCAGATCCTATGCTGCCCCCAAAGAAAAGCGTTGGTGCGCATGAAGCTTACTACCCATTGGCAGAATTAAACGACGGCAAAGCATATGCTGAAGAAAATGCATTGACCTTGGGACAATGCAAGTCCAGAGCAAGACTGCTGCTTGATGATGCAGGCTTCCAAGGTTGTCTGTTTGATCTGGATTCCCCTTGCGATATTCGATGGGTTCAAGGCTATGCGCTCATGACAGCGCGCATGAGGGAGGAAAACAAAAGCAATGAAACCTATACAGGCGAGGCATATGGGGCTTGCGGCTATTATTGGCTTGCCGCACGGCAGACCCTGCACGGAATACCGCTTTGGCGGGATATTCGATGGGTGTATCGCAATGTACGGCAGGAAAGCTCTTGGGATCTTGGCTGTATGAATATTGCAATGGATTCAGCCGATGGTGGTTTTGATCTGTGCGTGAAAGCGGCCGATGAAACCGCACAATTGTCTGAGGATATCCCCCTGTGTTCGTTTGAAAAAGTGAAAAAGACATACGAAGCGGCGATTTCAGAAGGAAATATACGCGATGCTGACCAGCTGGTCTTTGCATATATGATTTTCCGTGATAACCATTCAGATGATTTGATTGCATATCCATGTTGGGTTTTGCGTTGCAGATACCTAAAAAACCATAAAACAAAGGAACGTGACCTAGCCGATGGGTATCCATGGCAAAACACAGACGAAGCACTCATGCTTGTGGTAGATGCACAGAGCGGAGAGATGATCGATCCGTATGATAAATCAAGGGCTAGGGACAAGCTGCCTTCCTATTTAACATGGCAGGAAGTGAACTGAATACATGAAACAGGAGCTAAAGCGTGCATTCTGCTCACCCTATTTTTTTCTTGGCACTGCCAGTATGCTGATCTGCATGCTATGTATGACATTGCCAGAATGGTTCGCCATTGAGTGGACAAGTGATGCGGAAATAAATGCCATCATCAAATCTGAGGGAATGTCCTCACTGCAATATGCATTATATGCCATATTTTTTGGTGGGTTCATTCTTCTTGTTCCATTCTGTGCCAGTTTACCCTATGCGATCACGAACGTTGACGAAATCAAGTCGGGCTACCTGTTTTGGATGGTCAAGCGGACGTCGCTCAAAGCCTATGCGGCAAAGAAGGTTGCCGTCGCGGCTCTCAGCGGAGCATGCGTCATTATGCTGCCGTTCATCCTTCATGCAGTCTTGTGGTTCTTTCTTGCCCTTCCATCCGATCCGATAACTTATCCGAATCAAGAACTGACCTTTACGGAGGGATGCTATTATAACGAATGGTATCAAACATTGTATGGTCTGCCCATGTATATTTCATGTACCCTTGGTATTGGGCTGACGTCTGGTATATGGTCTGTTGTTGCCCTTGCGATATCCATCTGGCTGCCTGATCCTTTGCTTGTGATCACGGTTCCTTCGTGCTTTTTCTATCTTTGGATGCGCGGACTGCCGCGCCGTTTGTTTGGAATAAGTGACCCCGGACCAAGCGCACTCTACAACGATGCGCTCACACCAGAAAGACTGCTGCAATCCCTTTATGCTTATACTTTGCTGCTTCTTATCGCCGTACTGGTGTATATCGTAGGGCTTAGAAGGAGGACACGCAATGCGTAAAAAATCTACACGTGCTGTGAGCATCATGGCTTGGGCAAATTTTGAAACATGGCTTCGTTCTCCGAGGACGATATTAATGGCACTGTTTACATTAGCCATTTGCTCTATAGAATCCAGCATGTACGGAAAAACGTTTCAGTCCTTTGGACATATACCGCATTGGGATGAGCTTTTTTTCTACGCCTTTGTTGATGGCTGTAACATGCGTACCACAAGCGTTTTATTTTTGATAACAATGAGTGAGCTTCCTCGAAAAATGGCCTATCAATATCAGCACTTAATCCGAACCCATCGTATTGCGTGGATCAAAGCGCAGCTGCTTTATTGCTTTTGGGCTGTACTCATGATGCAGCTTGCCATGGCATTTTGCATGGGCATCTTTTCCATACCCTATGCAGCTTCCGGCTTTGGCTGGACGGAACCGCAATTGGTTGCCAATGGCTTGTTGTTGGAGGAAGAATGCGCCATTCCGCTTGCCGTCAGCACAAGCATGTCCACTCTTGCCGCTAATTTGCTTGCTCAGATTCCCATCTTTTGTTTCCGATTGATCATGGTTTCAGTAATCTTACTCATGAGCCTATATGGGCAAGGTGTATTGGGTGTGCTGATCTATGCGTTTATCCTTATGGCAAACAGAACAATTCTTGTGGAAGCCTTCTATGGCATTGTTCTGCCTACCCATTTTGCAACGCTTGGTGGAATTGTCTCGACCTTCGAAGCTCATGAATGGTTCCTTGGCACCTCTCAGACAGTCCTTGTTTTCATAACCACAGGCGGTTACTGCATTGTGATGTCAATCCTTTACTGCCTGATGGTACAACGAGGGAAAAAGTGTGATTTGACATTTTGATACGGATGCCAAAAGCACATTTTAATATTGTGAACGAAATAGGAGTGCTCATATGATTCATCTTGATCGGTTGTCAAAGTCCTATGGAAGGCAGTCCATTTTGGTTTCCGTTACAGTAACGTTTCATTCACATAGGGTATATGGCTTGGTCGGCCCCAACGGCTGCGGCAAAACCACGCTGATGCGCTGTATTTGCGGTTTCACCCGCCCCACAGGCGGAACCGTCACCGTGCTTGGAAAAGTCATTGGCAAGGATTGCGACTTTGCGCCGTCAACAGGCATCATCATCGAAAGCCCCGGCTTTTTGCCGCATTACAGCGCGCGCCGCAACCTTGCCATCTTGGCAGGCATCTCTGGCAAGGCGGACAAGCAACGCATTGACGATGTGATCCGCTTAGTAGGACTTGACCCGACAGATCAAAAGCCCTTGGGCAAATACTCCCTCGGGATGCGCCAACGTTTGGGTATCGCTCAAGCCATTATGGAAAACCCGTCTATCCTGATCCTTGACGAGCCATTCAACGGCTTGGACAAGCAGGGTGTGGCGGACATTCACGCCCTGCTGCAAAGCCTCAAGGCAGACGGCAAGTGCATTCTGCTCGCCAGCCACAGCGCCGCCGACATCGCGCAGGCTTGCGATATTGTATACGAAATGCAGGACGGACAGTTGGTAGACAGGCCCGCTCCTCCATACAGCTTCAGCCCTGTACCGCCCGTTCCTCTTCGGTTTCCGCATTGTAAAACCGCCGTACCGCTTTCCTTTGCCGCCAGATGGTACACCAGCAGCAGGCGCAGGCAAAAGCCGCGCAAACGGTGAGGCACAAGCGGTAATCCATGATTTCCCCCATAGCGCCAACCACCACGCTGGCCGCACAGCAAGCCGCCGAAATCAGCACGGATTCAAACGCGTTGAGCTTGGAACGCAAGGTTTCAGGTATGTAGCTCTGCACCGCCGCTTGGCGCATGGTGGCGCTGTTAATGCCCAAGAAGCCGCATATAGCACGGTTTACAAGCATGAGCGGGTAAGGCAGCCACAAAAGGAGCATATCCATGCCTTCATACAGTTGATAAATCACAAAGGCAAACGAAAAGCGCTTGCGTTTGGGAATTTCCAGATGGTAATGCACCAAGCCGCCCAAAGAGCGCCCCGCAAATTCCGCTACTGAAAACGCCGCATACATCGCAAGCGTGAACCCGGGGGTGGTTCTAAAAAATGCCATCAAAATAGGCGAATAGGCATTTCCCACCCCATTGGACACCGCCATATAGGCGTAAATACTGCGAATGCCTTTTTCCTCATGCAAGTAATGCATGGTATCCAGCATATCCGCCTTCCAAAGCTGAAAGCTGAATCGCTCGCCGTCCAGGCGCTTTTCTTCATGAATCACAATTCGGCTTTCCACCAGCGCCGCCAATAGGGACAAAGCCGCTTGCATCAGCAAAATCACAGCCACGCCTACCTGCTCATACATGATCGCCGCAATGGGCATCATAATCACCATCATGGTAGGGTAAACCATACCGCCTACGGTATAGCCCTTTTGCTCACAGCCCTTGGGAATCAGCTTGGGAAACAGGCTGTTATACGCCAGAGAGTCAAAAGCGCCAAGCGCCGCTAGCAATAAAGAAAATGCCATATAGCCGATGTAGGAAAACTCAAAGTTCAGCAAATAAAAGCCTGCAAACGCATACAGCACGCCGTTAATCGTATCCCCCGCCACCAAAAAAGGCTTGCGCGGCATGCGATCCATCCATGGGGAGAGCCACAGCGGAATCAAAAAATTCGGCACAAGCTGTATGGCTATGATGAACGCGGCCGCAAGCGTGCTTCCCGTTTCATCAAACACCAAAAAAGAAAGCGCGAAGTTCGATGCAATCGCACCCGCCGCCCCCATGATCGTGGCAACTGTCACAAGCGTAAAATTCTTAGTCCAAAGCGTCGTTTTCATCAACAGTACACATCCTTTTCTCATTACCATTATAGCACAAACCTTAATGATAAAGCAGGGGATGTTGTGGGAAAATACGCACTGTGGCATATGCTTAAATGCCTTTTTCGTGATACTTGTTGGAAAATTCGTTAGATAGCTCATAGGCTTGCTTATACTGGCGGTTGGCGGTATACCACTCCAGCACCCACGGCAGATGGTAGGTAGCGTAGCCGTTGGGCAGCTCCTTGCGCATGCGCTTAAAGCAGTCAAGCAGCATGCTTCCATAGCACTCATCCCCTAGATAGCTTGGATGAAGCAAACGGTAGCTCACCACTGCGCACATCTGCACCACCCATTCGCGGTCAGGAAAATCCGTAGGCGCTGTTTGCGCACAGTTCAGCGCCGCCAACGCCTCCTCGCGCTTATCAAGCTTTTCACAGCAAATCGCCAGCTTGTGGTAATGCATGGCGGTGGGTTGCGCTATGCGGCTAAAATACGCATACGCTTCCTTGTATTTCCCCAATTGCATGGCCGTTGCGGCGCGATTGTAGTACAAATCACGGGTGGCTTGCGTATCGCCGATTGCCTCCGCCAAGCGCTCCGCCACTTGGTATTGCTTGAGCATCATATCGTACTCGTCAAGGTCGCTGTAGCAGTTGCCCAGAAATAGCTTGCAATGAAGCATCACATGCACATAGCCCTCTGCCGCCGCCAGCTCATAGCCGCGAACCAAACGCTCCTGCGCCTGCGAATAACAGCCCTTGCGGTAGTCCATAACGCCCGCACAGCCGTAAGCCCATGCCGATGGATAAAGGCGTAAAAGCTCCTCATAGCGCTCGTTAAGCTGTAGCCACAAGGCACGCTGGCGTTCATCGAACGCATTTTCAAACTCGCACAGCATGGCATCTGCGGACAGCTCCTCATATTGCTCAAAGAGCAAAAAGTCAAGCATGCTGGGTCCGTTCAAATAGGCTTCTCGTTTTTTGGCAAGCTGCTCCATCAAGCTGTGTTCCCGTGCTGTATTCATGCAAAACACAGCCTCATACAGCTGTTCAGCCAGCTTTTGCGCTTCCTGCGCCTCCTCCTGACTTTGCCAAGCCATATCCAAGCGCTTCATGAACAGCTCCATCATTTCTCGGCTCGCAACCGCCTTGCCCTGTTCAATTTTGGAAAGATACGATACCGCGCAAATGCCCTTGCAAAGCCCTTCTTGGCTCCAAGCGCGTTTGAAACGCTCACGGCGGATTAAAATTGCCTGAAAGGAAATCGCCACCTGCTTTCACCCCTTGCCTTTGTGCCGCCGCTGACGGGTATGACGTTATCCGCAAATGCACGACGGCCTTGCCATAACGGCCGAAATGCCCGTTTGTTCAAGCTTGCCCCGCGCTTTGTTCATTTTCAAAACCGATAGATTGTCGGAAGCTTGGTTCGCAATCACAAGGTATTCGCCAAAAACCGCAAAATCTCGCGGCGCATTGCCGCCGCATGGCGCACAATCCAGCAAGCGAAGCGTTCCGTCACAAAGCCGCTCAAACACGCTGATGCTGTCATGCCCACGGTTGCTTACATACAGCAGTGAACCGCAAAGCCTGATGGCCGCCGCAGTATTTTCACCGCACACACCCGTTGGCAGTGTGCTGATGGTTTGCAAGAGGGCAAATTCCGTCCCCCGCCATTCAAACACCGCAACTTCACTGCTTAACTCGCAGGCCGCATACAAAACGCTTGGCTTCAGGGGATCAAAGGCCAAATGCCTTGGCCCAGAGCCTGCCGCAAGCCGTAATTCCCGCCCCGTTTCGCAAAGCGCTCCGTTCCTCACCTCATAAAAGCTTACCTTGTCTAAGCCCAAATCAACCGCCGCAATCAGCTGTTCCCATTCCCAGGCAGAATGCACATGCGCCATTTCTTGACGGGTTGGGTGACTGCCCTTGCCCGTGTGCTGTATCAATTGTTCAAAGCAAAGCCCGCCTTTTTCCTCCACACGCATAACCGCTAGCGATCCGCTTGAATAATTGGAAGCAAGCAGCAGCGTGCCGCCCTGCGCCAGACACAAATGGCAGGGGTCCGCCCCCTGTGTGGAAAGCGACTGCACCCACTCCGCCGTGCCGTTTGTCAGTTGGAGAACATGCACGCGTCCGCCGCTTTCCCCCGCTTCCTCCTCCACCGCATAAAGCCTGTTTTTTGCGGCGTTTAAAAGCACATAGGATGGGTTTTTCACGCCCTGATACCCGCATTGCTTGCGCAGTGTTCTTGCCTCCGTATCCAGCAAAAACCGTGCAATGCCTTCCTCCTGCGGCTTTGCGTAGGAGCCTGCATAAAATTCAAGCTTCATTTGTCTAACCTCATTCCAATCAAAAGCGTGCGAAACATGCGGTCTGCCGCATCCTCAAACAGCGCCTTCGCATTGCGTATGGCCTTATGCATGCTCATGGCGGCGTTGATGGTGGTCATGATACTGCTCTGCGGCATCAGCTCGTAAAGCTCGCAAGCGCCCTCCGCCATGCCGCCCACCAGCGCAATCACGGGCACGTTCTTTGCCGCACAGCGCTTGGCAACCCCTGCGGGCACCTTGCCGTAACGAATGGATTGCCCGTCGATGCGCCCTTCGCCTGTGATGACCAAGCTTGCGCCGCCCAGCAGTTCATCAAAGCCTACCGCGTCCAGCACAGCGTCAATCCCTGAGCGAAGCCGCGCCCCTAGCACGCCGCCTAGCGCCGCGCCCATTCCCCCCGCCGCGCCCGCGCCCGCAAAAAGGCTGATATCTCTCCCCACAGCCGTGCTCAGCACCTGCGCATACTGTGCCATGCCCGCCTCCAGCTCGCGCATTTGCTCTGCCGTTGCGCCCTTTTGCGGCCCGTACACATAGGTTGCGCCCTGCTCGCCCAGCAGGGGATTGTTCACATCGCAAATCACGGTGATCTGCGCCATGGCCAGCCGCTTGTCAAGCCCGCTTACATCCGCCTCTGCCACGCTTGCCAAGCCCGCGCCGCCTGCGGCCACAGGCTTGTGCTCCGCATTGTAAAAGCTTGCGCCCAAGGCGGTGAGCATGCCCATGCCCCCATCGTTTGTAGCACTGCCCCCAATGCCAATGAGCAGCTTGCCAAACCCTTCCGCTAGCACATGCTTTATTAACTCACCTGTGCCCTGTGAGCTTGCAAGCATGGGATTTGGCTTGTGGGGAAACACCAGCGGCAAGCCAGAGGCCTGTGCCATTTCCAGCACGGCGGTTTCCCCATCGCCTAAAACGCCGTAGCTTGCGCACACAGGGTCGCCCATAGGCCCTGTAACCCATACGCTTCGGGTTTCTCCCCCCGTAGCGCTCACCAATGCCTCCACTGTACCCTCACCGCCATCCGCCACAGGCACCAGCTTTGTTTCTGCCTGCGGAAAATGCTTGCGTGCGGCCGCATCCAACAGCTTTGCTGCTTCAAGCGCCGTCAGCGAGCCTTTGAAGGAATCAGGCGCGAATACAAACTTCATCTTTATCATCCGCCTTTCTACGAAAGGCACCGACGGGGTTATGAAACGGTTGCCTATCGCGATAAAGTATTGTAGCATAGCAACCCCATTGCCGCGCTTCCTGTAGGGACACCATACATGGTGTCCGCCCAGTTAGCGTGCCCCCCCATTCATCTATAGCAAGGCAAATCGCTATCGCACAAGTGGCAGGGGCTTATAGCGGGCAAATCACGCAGGGCTGCGCGCCCGCTCTTCCAAACAGCTTCAGCCCTGTACCGCCCGTTCCTCTTCGGTTTCCGCATTGTAAAACCGCCGCACCGCTTTCCTTTGCCGCCAGATGGTACACCAGCAGCAGGCGCAGGCAAAGGCCGCGCAAACGGTGAGGCACAAGCGGTAATCCATGATTTCCCCCATAGCGCCCACCACCACGCTGGCCGCACAGCAAGCCGCCGAAATCCGCTGCTGAAAACGCTGGTTTGCTATACCCTCTCTTACAGTGGTTGATTCGGTCATTGTTTCAAACTTACGCCTCCTGCGCCAGCTCCCGTTCCTTCAGCCTTTCGTTCACCTTTTCACGCAGTAACGCATAGCCCACGGAGGTCAGCGGAATAAACAGCAGCATGCCCAAAATCCCCATCAGTCCCTGCCCCAGCACCACCGCAAACAGCACCCAAAGGGAGGGCAGTCCAATGGCATTTCCCATTACATGGGGGTAGATGAGGTTGCCCTCCAGCTGCTGCAATACCAAAAACAGCGCCAAAAAGCCAAGCGCCTGCATCGGATTGGAAATCAAAATCAACAGCGCCCCCACAATACAGCCCATCCACGCGCCAATCACAGGAATCAGCGCCGTTACAGTAATAAACACGCTGATGAGCAGTACATAGGGCATGCCAAAGGCCGTCATTGCCAAAAAGAACAAGCCGCCCAAAATCAACGCTTCTAAGCACTGCCCCGTAATAAAGGACGAAAAGGTTCTTTGGGTCAGCTTGCCCACTCGAAGCGTTTTTTGCATGTGCGTAGGTTTCATATAGGCTTGCATGAGGCGCATGAATTGCGAGCATAAACGTTCCTTCGCAAACAAGAAGTAAATGGTGAACATGACCGTGAAAAAGAAGCTCAGCATGTTATCGTAAACAGAGCCAATCAGCGTACCGGAGAACGCCGCGCCCTTTAAAAGCAAATCCAGCATATTGCCAAGCTGTGCTTCCACCTCCCCCGCTGATGGCAGGGTAAGGCTTGCATTTAAGTATTGGCTCAAATCAAAGCCATGCGGCTTGAGCAAATCGCTCACCTTCGTCACAAACGCGGGTATACCCTCCACAATGGTGCGCAGGGTGTTAAAAACCTCGGGTACTATCATCGATAGCAGTAAATAAACCGCCACAAACAATAGCGTCATCACCAGCACCAATGCAAGAGGCCTTTTCATGCGCTTGCTTGCTTTGGATTTATCCATAAAGCACAGCAATCTTTTTTCTAAAAATCGCATGGGAACATTGAGCACAAACGCCAGCGCGCCGCCCACCACAAATGGGGTCAAAATCATCCATAGCCCTTTGATAAAGGTCAGGATCACACCCACATGATCCAGCAGAAAATAGGTGACCACCACACAGATGCATAATACCAATATTTGAAAAAATTTCTTTCGTTCCATTTGAAATTCCTTTCCTGCGCGCGTATACAAAGCATATCAAGCTTACCGCTGTATCATACCATAAAAAGCCCGTTTCGTTAATCCTCATTTTATAATACGGATGGTAAAATCACCATATTATCTTTGATTTATTCATTGTTGAGTCATAATTATATGGTATAATCATCATAGTAGCCAGGTTGTCTACGAACATACACAAGGGAGGAGCAAGCCGCATGAAAAAAAGAAGCCGTGGCAAAATCATAAGACGAAGCTTATGCTTGTTACTCGTAGTCTACATTGCGGCCGCTCTTGTGCCCTACCTGTTTGTACCCGCACCGCCTGAAGCCGCCGCCGCTTCTGTCCTTGCCGCCATGCCCGCCGCCGCAAATGTCCAAAGCGGCACCGCAGATCGCGCAACCCTTGTCACCACAGGGGAAGAAGCGCTCGACGTTCGGCTGAACCTGATTGCAAACGCAAAAGAATCCCTGATTGTGGGCACTTACCTTTATGGAAACGATGACAGCGGCCGCGCCATTGCATCCGCCCTTCGCGCCGCCGCTGACCGCGGTGTTCGCGTGCGCATATTGACCGATGGCTTGGTTGGCGGCGGCAACCTGTTTGCAAGCAGCTTAGGCTATGCATTAGGCGCCTATCCCGGGATAGAGCTTCGCTTTTATAACCCCATCAATCCCCTTGCGCCTTGGGGGCTGAACGCACGCTTTCATGAAAAATACGTCATTGCGGATGAAAGCCTCTTTGTTCTTGGCGGGCGCAACATTTCAAACGAATTTTTAACGCCAATGAGCCACCCCGCCTATAACTACGATTTGGATGTTTTGATTTGCGGAAGCAAGGCTGAAAAAGCAAGTGCCGTTTCCCAATTGGTGCAGTATTTCGAAAACCTTTGGCTCACGCAATGCGCACCGCAATACCAAACCATTCCCTTTTATGCCAGCGCCTCTGTAGAAGCCCTCGCCAAAGAGCTTGACAGCCTTTACGCCGCGCTTTGCCAGCAGCACGCGCAAGCCATGCAGCCCACGGATTGGACACAAAAAACCGTACCCATCCAGGGCGCTGTTTTGCTCACAAACCCCATCAATCCCTGTGTGAAGGAGCCCACGGTATGGGCGGAGCTTATGGCGCTTTCAAGCAATGCCAAGGAGCGCGTTTGGGTGCAAAACCCCTATTTGGTGCTCAACGGCCAAATGAAAAACGATTTGAGCAAATTAGCCGTTCTGCCCACTGAATTGATCGTGCTCACCAATTCCAAAGCAAGCGGCAACAACATCGTCGCTTCCTCAGATGCGCTGATTCATAAAGGTGCCATTCAAAAAATGGATTTATCCCTCTATGAATTTCAAGGGGATCGGTCCATGCACACCAAAACCATGCTCATCGATCAAGACCTCAGCATTTTTGGTTCCTTCAACTTTGATATTCGCAGTGCTTACCTCAGTACCGAGCTCATGTTGGTTGTTAAAAGCGAGGAAGTCAATCAAATGCTTGAAGACTATATGCTGGAAATGCGTGCAAACTCCTTGCTTACCAACGCAAGCCCCGAAGCGTCCGACACTTTACCCCTCGTCACCCCCAAGGAAACCCCTTGGAGCAAGGATCTGATTCTTCACATCGCCGCCCCTTTTGTTGCCCTCTTCCGATTTTTAATTTAATACCGCCCTTATTAGGGGAGCAAAGGCCAAAGGGAATTTTGAAAGGAGCGTTTCACAATGAAGTGCAAGAAAGAACTCGCCACCGCAAGCTGGGGATCTGGTTTCCACGTGGACGTAAACGGCAACCTTCACGACGTTTTTCCCATTCTGCATCAGGAACGCGAGCCTAAGGAGCAAAAAAGCAAGCACACGCACCGTATATGGCATGTGCGTCCCAAGCTCACCACCGCTTGAATTTTCAACAGTATCGTATGAAGAAGTACATCGCGTTTCAAAAAGGCCCCGCACCTTCCTCCGCCATAGGCAGAGCAGCCGCGGGACCTTTTCCGTTTTTCAAAGAAGAATGCAAATCATCCCGCCGTTGCCTTCGTTAATGATCTTGCTCAGCGTTTCCTGCACCTTCTCCTGCGCATCCGCAGGCATGCGCATCAGCTTGTTGCTCAAGCCCTCGCGCACCAGTTCATGCAAGCTTTTGCCAAAAAAGTTGGTATTCCAAATCTGCTGCGGATCGTTTCTGAACTCCTCCAGCAAATATCTTACCAGCTCTTCGCTCTGCTTTTCAGTGCCCACCACGGGCGATACCTCCGTTTCAATATCCACCCGAATCATGTGCAGAGATGGGGCGCTGGCCTTGAGCTTCACCCCGAAGCGGCTTCCCTGCTGTACAATTTCTGGCTCCTGCATGCTTAGCTCGCTCATGGTGGGCGTAACCAAGCCATAGCCGGTTTCACGCACGCTCTTGAGCGCCTGCGCCACATGGTCATATTCCATCTTCGCGGCCACAAGCTCCTTCATCAGCTTGAGCAAATGCGCGTCGCCCTTGATCTCCGTGCCGCACTCTTCCCCTAGCACGCGGTTGAAAAGCCCCTCTTTAAGCGGCAGATTATAGGTGAGCTTGCCCTGCCCCAAATCAATGCCATCGTTTTGCAAGCCCTCCGAATATTCCGATTCCGCAAACGCCTCCGCAAACGCAATATGATCGCGCATACGGCTTACATTTTGCGCGCCCTTCTTTACGCCCTCCAGCACATGCTTCACCAGCCAATGGTTCTCGTCCAAAGCATTGAGCCAGCCAGGCACGCTCACCTGAATTTCGCGCAGGGGAAATTGAAACAGCACCTGTTCAAATACGCTCAAAATATCAGGCAGGCTCATTTCCTTTACATTAAAGGATAATACAGGCACGGCATAGCGCTCATTGAGCCGCGAACGCAGCTTTTCCGTGCTTTCATCCTGCGGATGCTTGGAGTTGAGCACCATCACAAAGGGCTTGCCAAGCTGTTTGAGCTCCCGCACCACGCGTTCCTCTGGCTCTGCATAGGCTTCCCGCGGTATATCGGTGATACTGCCGTCCGTGGTCACCACCAAGCCAATGGTTGCGTGGTCTGCAATCACCTTGCGCGTGCCAATTTCCGCCGCCTGCTCAAAGGGGATGTCGTAATCAAACCAAGGGGTGTGTACCATCCTTGCCGTGCCATCCTCCTCTGTGCCCAACGCGCCCTCCACCAAATAGCCCACGCTGTCCACCATGCGCACACGCACCGTCGCCTGATCCCCCAGTGTAACGCTCACCGCTTCACTCGGCACAAATTTGGGCTGTGTGGTCATGATGGTTTTGCCGCTGCCGCTTTGGGGCAACTCGTCCGTTACGCGGTCGCGCTTTGGCCCCGCCGTCATGCCCGATAGCACCATTTCCTGCATCATTCGGCTGATCAAGGTGCTTTTTCCCGTGCGCACAGGGCCAACCACGCCAATGTACACATCGCCGTCCGTGCGTTCAGCGATATCGCGGTATAGGTTAAACGCTTGTTCTTTCAAAATAAACCCTCCTTGTATTGCGCTTGCGCAAGGATATGCACCATCGCGCACAGGTATGTTTCCCGCCTCAGACAGACGGACGATTTCTTCAAAATGCACTTTCGACCTGCGCAACAAAAATTAGCATGAAATTTTTCCTCTTTTGCGTTATACTAGAAGAGATGATTTTCATGAAGGAGGTTTTTCCATGCAGTCACCTGAGGTCACGCAAGCCACAAATCAGCTTCTCGAGGCTCTGCGAGGCACCGATGATTTTATCCGATATTCAGCGCTCAAAGCAAGCGTTATGGCCGATGACGTAAACCGCCGCCTGCTTGAACGCTTTACACGCGTACAAACCGCGCTTCAAATGGCCGCCCTTGCAGGAAGCGAGCCTCGCCCCGAGGATGCTTCCGATTACGAACGCCTGAGCGCCCTGCTTTATGAAAGTGAAGAACTCACCGAATATCTGCTTTCCCAAATGCGCGTACAGCAGCTTGTGGCTTCCACCATGGAGCGCTTAACGCACGAGGTGGGCTTGGACATTGAGCTGCCAGAAATGTAAATCAGGCGCTCAAGAAAAAAAGGAGGCAACCGCGTGGCATTCAAACGCGATCGAAATAAGGAATATGATCATGAAACCCTACGCGATGAGCGCCAATACGGCTTTTATTGGTATAGCGGCATTTGGCATCTATTGCGCCCCATTTTTATCGTGCTCACCGCACTGCTGATTGTGTTTGGCATTGTTTCAGGCGCTTACAGCTTCATCAATCAGCAGTTTATCAGCCCCGTAGACCCCGCCAACGCAACGGAAATTGCCTTTACGGTAGAAAGCGGCAACAGCCTCACCCGCGTATCCAAAAACCTGGAGGAGCAAAATCTGATCAAAAGCAGTACCTTCTTTAAGTATTATTCAGATTTTGCGGGCTTGGGTCAAAAGATTCAGGCAGGCCATTATAAGCTCAACCAAAGCATGGATGTGTTTGAAATTGCCCAATTGCTCACCATGGGCGATGGTACCGCGCTTACCGCCAACATCACCATCATCCCCGGCACCACGGTGGAAACCATTGCCGCGGCGCTCAAGGAAAAAGACATTTTAAAAGACCCCGCCGAATTTTTGAACATATGCAAAACAGGGCAGGGCGTAGCGGATTACTATTTTGTGCAGGACGAGCTTGCCTCCAAAAATGTAAGCGAACGCAAATATCTGCTGGAGGGCTATCTTTCGCCAAACACCTATGAAATTTATACAGATGCCACAGCTCTGCAAATCATCAAAAAGCTCTTGGATCAAACCGACAAAATCCTCAATTCCGAATGGCAGGATCGTGCCAAAGAGCTCAACATGAGCTTAGATGAGGTGTTGACGCTTGCCTCCCTGATTGAAAAGGAAGCCAAGAAACCCGATTTTGCAAAGGTTTCGGCTGTATTTCATAACCGCCTCAAGCAGGATATGAAGCTTCAAAGCGATGTGACCATCCACTACATTACAGGTCAAAGACGCATGTCGCTTCGCAACAGCGATTTGGCCATCGACTCCCCTTATAACACCTATGCACATACAGGTCTCCCCCTAGGCCCCATATGCAACCCCTCTCCCGAGGCCATCCATGCCGCGCTGTATCCGGATGAAGGCTATGTGGCGGAAAAATACTTGTACTTCTGCAGCAAGGACCCCAATACAGGCGAGCTGGTCTTTAGCAAAACACTGGAGGAGCATACCCAAGCGACCAAGATTTACGCGCCGCTGTGGCAAGCATACGATCAGGAACGAGGCATGTAACGTGATACAACCCATTGAACTGCTAGCCCCCGTAGGCGGGAAGGAACAGCTTCATGCCGCTGTGCGCTTTGGCGCCAACGCCGTTTACGGCGGCATGAAGGATTACGGCCTGCGCGCTTTCGCGGGCAACTTTGATAACGACGCTCTGAAAGAGTCCGTCGCCTTTGCGCATGACCATGCTGTCCGTTTTTATGTAACCATGAACATATTGCCCACAGATGCTGATATGCCGGGCTTTCTGGAAGCCGCAAAAATGGCGCTCAAGGCGGGGGTAGATGCGGCCATTGTCAGCGATTTGGGTGCCGCAGTGCTGCTGCATGAGCAATTGCCCGAGCTTGCGCTTCACATCAGCACGCAGGCCAATGTGCTCAACAGCGCTTCTGCGCTCCACCTCCACAAAGCCGTTGGCGCACAGCGCATTGTGCTTGCACGCGAGCTTTCCCTTGAGCAAATTGCCGCCATGCGTGAACAGCTTCCTCCGCAATTACAGCTGGAAGCCTTCGTACACGGTGCCATGTGCGTTGCCTATAGCGGGCGCTGTTTGCTTAGCAACGCGCTCACGGGCCGCAACGCGAACCACGGCACCTGCGCACAGCCCTGCCGCTGGCAATATGCCCTTGCAGAGCAGAAGCGTCCAAACGAATACATGCCCATCTGTGAGGATGGGCGCGGCACCTATCTCTATTCCGCCTATGATCTGTGCATGCTCCCCCATTTGCCCAAATTGCTCCGTGCAGGGGTGCTCAGCCTCAAAATTGAAGGGCGCATGAAAACCGCCTACTATGTAGCCACGGTGGTTTCTGCCTACCGTCAGGCACTTGACATCCTCTCCTCACAAGGCGAGCAAGCCTTTGAAGAAGCGGTTCCCGCCTTGCTTCATGAGCTTGACAAGGCCAGCCACCGCATAAGCAACACAGGCTTCTATTTTGGCGCGCCCACGCCGCCCGCAGGTGCGCAGGGCTTTACCCAAAGCATGCAATATGTCGGCGATATCGTGGAAAGCGCCGATGCAAACACACCCGCGCTCATAGCGCTCAAAAACCGTTTTTTTGTAGGCGACACGCTTGAAGCACTCACCCCGCAAGGCTCCAAACCCTTTGTTGTGAACGATCTGCGCTTGGCGGAAACAAACGAGTCCGTCCAAACCGCCAGCGTTGCGGGTACGCTTTTGCGCATGACCCTTCCCTTTTCTGTAGGGGCGGGAGATCTGCTGCGCGGTCCCAATCGCAATCAAAGCTCGCGCCCGCTCCCGCAAGGCGCAAAAACAGAGTTTCTGCAAACAAACCCTTGTACTTTAAGCTAGGATTTGCTATAATCAAACCACCGATTTTGAAAGGGGTACCAACTATGAATTTTCTCACAACCTCCCTGATAGCCCTCGCCGCCGCTCCTGCCGCTGCTCCCGCTGCTGCTCCCGCTGGCGCGCCTGCCGCGCCCGGCGCTGGCGATCTCGTTACCCTCATTCTGCCCTTGGTGCTTATGTTTGCAGTGTTCTACTTTCTGCTGATCCGCCCCCAACGCAAGAAGGATAAGAAAGTTAAGGACATGCTCAAAAACCTCAAGGTAAGCGATCGTATCTGCACCATCGGCGGCATTTACGGCACCATTACCGCCATCAAGGACGATACCATTGAGCTGAGCGTTGGCAAAGACAATGTCAAGCTCATCTTTGCACGTTGGGCCATCCGCAACGTGGAAGAAATCGCCATCGAAAACGATAGCGAAGCGCTCAACTAAGCACAACATTGCTGTACTAACCCCTCCCTTTTTCGCATACGCTTTACAAAGCGAACGAGGGAGGGTTTTCATATGCCGACATATTCTGTTCCAAACGCCTCCAAGCCTGCGCGTAGACGCGCGGCCAAGCACAGGCAAAACACGTGGACGAGGCTTCTGCGCGGGCTTTTGTGTGCGGTTTTGGTCACACTGGGGTGCATTCTGATCTTTGCACTGCTCATGCAATGGCTTCGCCCTGCGGACACAGTCATTCGTGTGATCAACCAGCTTGTGAAGCTCCTATCCATTTTTGTGGGCACTTGGCTCATGCTGAAGCAGAGCAACGAACGCAGTCTGCTCCTGGGGGCACTGCTGGGGCTGATTTACATGTCCGTGGGCGTAGGGCTCTATGCACTGCTCTCTGGTCAGCAGCTGCCCCTGACCGCTTATTTGAGCGATATTGCCATGGGCATAGCGGGCGGCGGCATTTCAGGGGCCATTGTCGGAGGCATACAGAAAAAATAATGCGTCTGATGTAACGAAATAGGGGCGGTCTTTCATAGGAAAAGACCGTCCCCTTTTTTTATTCCACAATCGCCTTCAAATAGCCATATCCCTCTGCATCCATCTGCTCATAGGGGATCAATTTATTGTTCCTTGCTCAAGCGCTCCTTTAAAAGCTCCTTCGCAGGCCGCTGATAATCGCCAGGATCTATGAGGCTTCCGCTCAAAGCGCTGATTTCCTTGGGGCTGATGTGGCAATAGCCGCCCGGGTTTTTATCCAAGTAGTTTTGATGATATTCCTCTGCATCATAAAACCTTTGAAGCGGCGCAATTTCTACATAAAAAGCTTTGCTGCGCCCCTTCTCTATCTCTGCCACCCTTTCCACGTTCAGGCGGCTTTCCTCGTCCGCATAATAAATGCCTGTTTGATATTGTTCGCCGCTGTCGTTGCCTTGTCGGTTTTGTACGGTGGGATCAATCACCGCAAAATAGGCAAACAAAATCGCGTCCAAGCTAATCTGATTGGCGTCATACTGTACCTTTACCGTTTCGCGGTAGCCCGTATCGCCGCCGCATACAGCCTCATAGGTGGGGTTTAGGGTATGACCGTTTGCATAGCCGCTTACCACATCCATCACGCCGTTTAAGCCCTGCATCAGCTTTTCCATACCCCAAAAGCATCCGCCCGCCAAATAAATCGTTTGTTCGTTCACCTTCGCTTCACCGCTTTCTTCCGCCTTGCCTGCATTTTCCTGCGCAATGGCCGCCCCTGCAAGCAGGGTGCCAAGCATTGTCACTAATAAACAAATACCCAATAGCTTTCGCATCGTCATCACCCCTCGTATTCTTTTTTTCCATTTCATTGCTGTTTGAAACCACAAAAAAAGCTTTCCGCCAATGATAGCTGAAAGCTTATAGACACCCAAAGTGCCGCTGAACCCTGTTTTTTCACCCGCTATGTTAGCAGGCCGGTGCTCTATTGAAGTCTTCTGCCGTCCCCTGGCGCCCAACAGGCGGGGGCATGACATTGAACCGCAAACGCGAACTCCGTTTAGTGAAATGTGGGTAAAAACAGAATCCTGGCGCACACTTCAGGAGGTCTAAAGCTATTATAAAAGCTTACCTGCGCTATGTCAATAGCAACGCGAGATAGTTTTTCAGACAATGCTTGCCATGCTTTCCATGCAGGCAAACGCTTTGCGCTTATGGCTTCATGCCGCCTAGGAGATCATCCACCAGCGCAATTGCGTCAGATAACCGCTTTGTGTAATCTCCCCCCACCATCACAATTTTATTTTCAAAACCATTTTCACGGTACATTTGAAGCAAACGGTCATTCAAATTTTTCCGTTTTTGCTCGTCCCCATGCAAGCGCTGACCATCCGCCACCCATTTCACATCAGGCGTTAAGTAAATCAGCAAATCATATCGGGTGTGGTCGATGTATTTCTCCACCAGCTCGTTTCGGTGCCCCATGTACAATTCGCTAAAATAATCGGTATAGGTGGCATCGGTATCAAAAAAGCAAACCTTGTTGGCGGTGCGAAGCGCTTGATAGTCCTGCTCATATTGGATGTGGGCAATTCGGCTAAAATCCATGTCTGTATAAATGGTTTCGTCATTCCCCAAAAACTCTTCCGCATAATAGCGCCCCACCTCTTCCGACCATGAGGTGTTAAACAGCTTTGCCAAGCACTTGGTAAGCGTTGTTTTTCCGCAGCTTTCCGTACCCGCAATCAGCACTTTTTTTGCAAAGAACGGGCGTGCCGCGCCCAAAATATAGTGCCAGTTTCCCAAAATGTTTTCGCGGATATCCGTAGCCGAAATAGGGTAGCGCGTGCGTTTTGGGTCAAAAAGCTCCATTTTTGCCTCTGGAAAGTTCGTAGCCAAGGTATGGCTGTACTCCATATCGCCTACAAAAAAAGCGTCGATGGGTTCGCCTACCACCTCGCGCATGCGCTTGCTCCATTTTTCCCAGCCGTTTGGGTAAACGGGTATGTCCGTTTCATCCAGCACACGCACCACAATATGGGCAATGTCCTGAATTTGCTGTGATATCCACTGTTTGCGCAGGCGATAGGATATTTCTGGTATTCCATCCTTTTGGCATATTTCCCGCGTTTGGTTGGCGTTGTCGGAAATCACCACAACCAACTTTTCGCATTTGGTGGACGCCTCAATCATTTGATACAAATGGCCTCTATGCGGGGGAAGAAATCTGCCGAAATATACGCCGACCTTGTACATCGTCAAACCATCCTCTCAAAACCGCTGGTATGGTTTCAAAAGCATCCTTCATGCCCAACCCTTGCGGCTCAAGTTTTCACGCATTTTGTTCGTTTTGCGATGCGCGCCTCCTTATTGTTCTACATATCAGCCTTGGTTTCCTGCCCATTTTCAAATCGCATAAAATGTGGTATGATCATGAAACGCTCTGTAAAAGCTACCAAAGTAACAGAAAGAGGTTTCCATATGAAAAGGCATTGGCTTAAATGGATCTGTATGGGGCTTGGTTTGCTCGCCTTTCTCTTGATCGCCCTCAATTTAAACAACGCTTCAGCGGTGGACAGCGCCGTTTATCGTGCCGTTTCCAAGCTATACTCCAGTCCCGCAACAGGGCTTTTTATAGGGTTTTCTCAAATGGCGGGGCCTGTTGTGCTGTTAATCATCAGCCTTGCATTGGTTTTTTTATTGCCCAAAAACCAATATCGTATTCCGCTTTTGATTAACCTCTGCCTTTGCATGCTGCTCAATTTGGGGCTCAAGCATCTTTTTTTGCGCGAAAGACCCGTCGATGTGGTTCGCCTCATTACAGAAACAGGCTATAGCTTTCCCAGCGGCCACGCCATGATGGGCACCTGCTTTTATGGCTTTTTGATTTATCTATTGTGGCAGCTCTGCCACCGCAAGGTTTTGCGTAACCTGCTGACGGCATTTCTCAGCCTCATTATTGTTTTGATTTGCACAAGCCGTATTTACTTGGGTGTACACTTCTTTACCGACGTTTTCGCAGGCATGTGCATTTCCGTTTGCTACCTCATTGTGTTTACTTCGCTTGTGGACCATTTTTTCAAGCACGATGAAAGCGTGAAGCTTCCCGGTATGGTGATCAATGACAATAACCGCTTTCTCTTCAGCTTTGTCTATGCCTTTAACGGCATACTATCAGGCGTTAAATCAGAGCGTAACATGGTCATTCACTTTTCTGCTTTGACCACCGTCACGGTCTTTGGCGCTTTGCTTGACATCAGCCAGACCGAGTGGATTGCCTGCATCATTTTATTTGGGGTGGTTATTATGGCGGAACTGATGAATACCGCCATAGAAACGGTTGTGGATATGATCTGCCCGCAAAAAGACCCGCATGCCAAAATCGCGAAGGATACCGCCGCAGGCGCGGTGCTCATGGTTGCCATTGCTGCCGCAGTCGTCGGCGCCATCATTTTTGTACCCAAGCTGATGGCACTTGTGAGCGAGCTATAAAGTAATGAAAAACAATATCACCATAGACATACCCAAGGATGCGTTCACCCTCATCCAGCGCTTGCAAACAGCTGGATATCAAGCGTATGCGGTGGGCGGTTGTGTGCGTGATGCGTTGCTTCAAAAGCTTCCCAACGATTGGGACATTTGCACCTCTGCAAAGCCGGATGAAATGAAGCTTGTATTTTCGGATTGCCGCGTCATTGAAACGGGGCTAAAGCATGGCACCCTGACCGTTTTCATGGGGGATGCACCCTACGAAATCACGACCTTTCGCATGGAGGGTGAATATTCCGATCATCGGCATCCAGACCATTGTGTGTTCATAGACAGCCTCGAGGAGGATTTATCGCGCCGCGATTTTACCATCAACGCAATGGCCTACTCCCCCGCCCTTGGTTTGATCGATCCGTTTCATGGTTGGCGAGACCTGTTGAGCCTGACCATCCGCTGTGTGGGTCAACCCGCTTGCCGCTTTCGTGAAGATCCTCTGCGCATTCTACGTGCGCTCCGCTTTTCTGCGGTTCTGGGGTTTACTATTGAAGCGGAAACCGCCGCCATTGTGCATGCGTACCGTCACAGCTTGGCGCTTGTTTCTGTGGAGCGCATTGCCATAGAGCTTAAAAAGCTTTTATTGGGTGTAAACGCCGCAGCTGTTCTTAGCCAATATGCGGATGTTTTTTGCGAATTCATTCCCGAAATCAAGCCCTGTATAGGTTTTCATCAGCATAACCGCTGCCACCAGCAGGATGTGTGGGGCCACACCATTGGTGCAATCCATGCCTCTGGGCCAAATCTCTTGGTACGCTTGGCATTGCTTTTTCACGACCTTGGCAAGCCCGAAGCCTTTACCTTGGACGCTCTTGGCAACGGCCATTTCTACGCGCATGCACAGTTCAGCGAAGCCATAGCGCAAACCGCTTTAAAGCGCCTCAAGCTTGATAACGATACCATCCAAACGGTTGCTGCCCTCGTGCGCTTTCATGACAACGAAATAGCCCCGAATCATCGCTGTATACGCAAGCTGCTCAGTCAAATAGGGGAACAGCACCTCCGTTTACTGCTGCAGGTGCAGCAGGCCGATAGACGGGCGCATGCGGAGCCCTTCAACCAATCCGATTCTACACCGCAGCTCACAGCCCTGCTTGACGAGGTCATCGCACAAGGGCAGTGCTTTCAGCTGCAGGACTTAAAAATGAACGGAGAGGATATCATTGCGCTTGGTGTTCCGCAGGGGAAGCAGGTGGGCATGATCCTCCATGCGTTGTTTGAAAAAGTGCTAAGCGGCGAGCTTCCGAACGATCCTGACACATTGCTTGCAGCTGCCAGAGCATTGATGAAGCCGTGCTAAATTCGCCATACAACAGCAGTGCAGCCTACATAATCATGAAACCCACCAACAGGAAACGGTCAGGACCGTTCCTTGTTGGTGGGTTTTAGTAAATTCCGCATATGAAAAAGCCGCTCGCGACATCCAGCGGATATCGCGAGCGGAAAGGGAATGCGGCAGCGATCTACTCTC
>JAVXND010000048.1:0-22276 GCA_036645955.1 Clostridia bacterium
AGCATAGCAACATTTCCATAGAGGTTCAGGAGCAAAGCGAAACCAGCTGCTTTATACGGCACGAAGACGGAACCGTCACCTGCCCCATGGGCAAGGTGCTGGGGTTCCAAGGCAAGAAGAAAAACGGAACGGTTTATGGCAGCAAGGAAGCTTGCAGAACATGCCCCAACCGCTGCACGGATGGCAGAACCTTCAAGACCGTTAAGTTCGGCGATGAAACCCATTACGTACCCGTCATCATGTACGGAAGCGCCAAAATCCCGCTTCAAAAGATTCCCGATATCCAACAGCCCATGCACTACAATGCTTTTGGCAAGGTAAAACGCAAGCAAAAGCGCGTTGTGATCTTCATTCTGCGAGATAAGGCAAAGCAACGGCTTCGCATGGAGGTCAGCGAGCATCCCTTTGGCACCATCAAGCATTACGACAATGCGGGATACTTCCTGCAACGTGGCAAAGCAAAGGTTACGGCCGAGGTGTCGCTGATGTACCTAAGCTACAATATGCTTTCAAAGCGAAAATCAGCAAAATTTAACCCGCGGGGAACGGTCAAGACCGTTCCCCGCTTCGCACAAAAAAAAGTCTCAAACCGTTGATTTTCAACGTTTTGAGACAGATTGTGGTGCCGAAGGCGGGACTTGAACCCGCACGGTATTGCTACCAACGGATTTTGAGTCCGTCACGTCTGCCATTCCATCACTTCGGCACACCAGCGAAATGAATTATAGCATAGTTCAGTTGATAGTGCAATATGTTTTTTCACCAATCGGCAAAATTGCGGCAAAATATGTGCCAAATATGTGTTTGAACCCCAAGCTGGCTGTCAATGATAAATCCCCGCATCAAACAGCGAATGTTCATCAGGCACATGAATTAACACCGCTTTGAGCGGCCCAAAATACACAAACATGCTTCCTGCCGCCGCCGCATGAGCACCCGCTTGATGAAGCACCTGTTCAATCGTCTGCACATCCCTTGCACCGCCGCATGCAATGAGCGGGATGCTTAACACGCTCGCAACAGATTGCACCAGCTTCAAGTCATAGCCCTGCATCAATCCGTCGCGGTCAATGGAATTCAGCAGTATCTCCCCCGCCCCCAGCTTTTGCGCTTGCAATGCCAACTCCTGTGGGTTGAGCAAAAAGGGCTTTGTTCCGCCGGCGGCATAGCAATGGTAGCGTTTCAAAAGATCTTGCTTCACATCAATAGAAACCACCACGCTTTGCACGCCAAAACGCTCCGCAATTTCGCTGATAAGCTCTGGGCGCTGAAGCAACGCTGTATTGAGTATGATCTTTTCAAAGCCAATATGAAAAAGCTTCGCCGCCTGTTCAATCGTGGTGATTCCCCCACCATATGAAAGCGGCATAAAAGCTTCGGAAGCCATATCGCTTAGCAAAGTAAAATCAGGCTCCCGACTGTTTTTGGCGGCCTCAATGTCCTGCACGCAAAGCTCATCCACGCATTTTTCATTGAATATCTTCACCGCATTGATGGGGTCACCCAAATAGTTTGGTTCCTTGAACCGCTTCGTCTTTACCAAATTGCCGTTGGAAAGTAACAAACAAGGAATGAGTCTTGGACGATTGAGCATGCTAGCACTCCTTTGCAAAATTCCGAATGAGGCACATGCCAAAGCGGTGACTTTTTTCCGGATGAAATTGGGTACCCCATACATTGTTGTGTTGCACAGCGGCCACAAAGGGGTGCCCGTAATCGCAAATCATCAGTTCATCATCGCAATGTTCACAAATGGCATAATAGCTGTGAACAAAATAAAAACGCGGTTCTGCCTCAAGCCCTTGCACAAGAGACGACGCAGGCTTGCAAACCTTCACTTCATCCCAACCCATGTGCGGAATTTTAAGTCCTGATGGTTCCGCAAATGCAAAGCGTTTGAGTTGAAAGGGGACATAGCACAAGCCCTCGCGCGTTCCCTCCTCACTGCAAACGCCAAGCATCTGCATGCCTAAGCAAATGCCCAGCACGGGTTTCCCAAGCGCCACCGCGTGATCGAGCGCAGAGCGCATCCCGCTTTCTTCAAGCAAATGTATACCCGTATCAAAAGCGCCCACACCAGGCAAAATAAGTTTTTCGCAAGCTTCTGTTTCCTGCGCATTGGTGACCGCACAGCCCTGTGCGCCCACTTTTTGAATCATATTGAGGATGGAGCCAATGTTGCCAATACCATAATCCAATACACCAATCATATTGCCGATGCCTTCCCTCTGCAGGTAAACCTTCGTAAAAAACAGCTGCATTTTCATGCTTGCCGTGCGTGAAGCATATCATTTTATGTTGTTTCCGTCAATAGAGCTTCACGTTTACGCCATCATCATCACAGTATTCATGCAAATCAACTGCATAGAAAGACATGCCGATATATCCTGTAAACTTTTGATTTGTCCCCCTCCGATGGGCTTTTTTGCAGTAAAAGGTGATATACTAATTGGGACGATAGCGCCGCGGCTGTGAAAAACAATGGAAACAAGCCATCGAGTTTTCTCCAGATAGAGGAAAATGTCGATCAAGCGCGAAACCTATGTAGTATGCACGGCAAAGCACATTGCTGTTGATACGGCAATCTGACGAACCAAAACAACCAAGGAAAGGGTGTTTGTGATGGCAGGCATCGGTAACCAAATGAAATTAGCCCTGTTAAAGGGTATGGAGGCTATTGGGAAAAGCGCCTCCAGCATGGCTGGCAGTGCACAGCAAAAGCTGGCAGAAATCAATTTAGAAACACGCCGCCGCGAAATTTTGAGCGATTTTCCCATGCGTGCATTTGACCTATGGCAAAAAGGTACGGAATTGCCTGAACCGCTGGGAACCTTGCTTTCAGAGCTGAGCGATTTAGATGAACGGCTCAGTTTACTGCGTGCGCAGCGCTATGCCAAGGTCGAAAGCAAGAACACGGACACAGCAGAGGACGCAGCAAGTGCCGACGCTGAAGCCACTGCCGCAGATGCTGAAGCTGTGCAGGAGGATGCCTCCGCCGAAGCGTCAGACCCAACTGACGAATTTTCTTCAGAGGGTGAACCTGCTTTGAGCGAAGAGCCTGCTTCCATTTCAAATGAGCAGGTAGAAGCTTGCGCGCCTGTAGCAGACGAAGCACAGCCGCTTGCCTGTGAGAACCCAAAAGAAGAAGGCACGGGCGGCAACGCATAAAGCCAGCCCGCGCCCCGTTTTCATTCTTTCAAACAGAGCACCGCCCATCCTGCAATGGGCGGTGCTCTGTTTCGTTAGCATTCGTTTTTGGCATCCGCCGCATCAAATATCATTTGAACCGTTGTTCCCGCACCCAGCTCACTTTTCATCTCAATTTTGGCCTGATGATACTCCGCGCCGTGTTTGACAATGGACAAACCCAGCCCTGTGCCGCCGCTTTGCTTGCTGCGGCTGCCATCAACCCTGTAAAAGCGTTCAAACACCTGCTCCAAATGCTCCTGCGGAATACCAATGCCTGTATCAGCAACACTTACACGCGCTTTTCCATTTTCGTGCGATACCGCTACCTCCACAAGGCCATTGGAGTGGTTGTACTTTACGCCGTTTTCAATGACGTTGCGGAGCATTTCATCAAGCAAGGTTGGATCGCCTTGCACCCAAGTGCTTTCGCCCCGCAGCTTCAAGGTTACGTTGCGTTCCTTGGCCGTTTCTTCATTTTCACACAGCGCTTCCTTGGCCACTTCAAACAAATCAAGCCTTTGTAATTTGCCTGCGATAAACCCTTCATCCAGCTTGGAAAGATGCAGAATATCTTCTACCAGCCGAAGCAAGCGTCTGCTTTCATCGTATATTTTTCTTGCGAAAACAGGAACGTCCTGCGCCTGTGCCATGCCATTTTGGAGCAGCTCCGCATAACCGCCAATGGTGGTGAGCGGTGTGCGCAGCTCATGGCTCACATTTGCGGTAAAGCGCTTCCGCGCCTGTTCGGCTCGGTTTTGCTCCGTCACATCCTGCACAAGCAATACCACGCCCTCGCAATGGCGAACCATGCTTGCCGTAAGCAAGTATTCACGCCCATTTGCGCTCATATCCGCATGGGCGTTTCCCTCCTTCATGGCGGCATCCAGCGTATCAAGCAAGGTTTGCGAGCGGTTGTAAATGGCCAGTGAGGTTTGCCCGTCAATCGGCTTATCGGTATGTAAGGTGCCGCGGGCGCTATCGTTCATCATCAGCACATGCTTATGCTCGTCTAAAATAATCAAGCCTTCATTCATATGCCCGATGATGGTATCGAGTTCGTTGCGCCGATCGCTTAATTCTTGAAGCTGTGCATCCAGCTTGCGGTTTTGCTCTGCCATACGCCTTAACATGGGAGAAAGCTCATCATATACGCGGTTGCTGAGCGGTTCCTCCAAATTCATTTCATTGATGGGGCGAACCAGTCTGCTCGTCCAAGCGCGTGAAATCAAAGCCGCCGCCAGCAACACCAGTACAATGCTCAGAATCAGAAACCATGCCATTTGCTGTAGATAGCCGCCAATCGTGCGTTGTGTGGCCGCTATGCGCAAATAACTGCCATCCTTCAGCCTTTGTGCACAGTAAAGCTGTTCTTCCAGCAGTGTGTTTGAAAAGCGTTTGGCATAGCCCACCCCTTTTTCACCCGCCATCACAATTTCCTGACGGCTCAAGTGGTTTCCCATGGCATCAGAATGGCTTTGATTGTCGTAACGAACCCTTCCGTCTGAGGCGATCCATGTCAAGCGGTTGGGTACATTGAGCTTGCTGATTTCCTGCATAAACGCCGTGGCGCTTGGCGTGTTTTCTTCAAGTGCTGAAAGCATGGTCAGCTCTTGCAGCAGCTGACCCTTCAATTGCTCCTCTGACAAACGCACGCCGACAATTGCTGAAAAAATCCCCACCAACAGCGCTGAAACCAGCGCCAGCAGCATAAAGCCTCTATAAATCCTTTTTCGCATCATTTGCCTCCATTCGGTAGCCAACACCGCGGACGGTCTGAAGCAATCTGCAAGCACTGCCCAGCTTCATGCGCAGGGTTCTCACGTGCACATCCACCGTTCTGGTATCGCCTGCATAATCCACGCCCCACACCGTATCCAGCAATTTTTCACGCGTCAGCGCAATGCCTTGATTCATCAACAGATATCGGAGCAATTCAAATTCCATATGCGTAAGCTCTATGCTTTGCTGATCTACATAAACACGATGGCGCATAGCGTCCACACGCAATTCACAGCACGCCCATTCCATGCCTGTTTCATTTTCTTGTGTGCGCCTCAGCACCGCCCTTACACGGCTGATTAATTCCATCACGCCAAAGGGCTTTACAATATAGTCGTCCGCACCGCCGTCCAACGCCTGCACCTTGTCCATTTCTTCCCCCTTGGCTGTTACCATCATCACAGGCAAACGGCGCGTGCGTGGTGTTGCACGAAGCTTGCGAAGAAGAGCATACCCATCCTCACCAGGCAGCATCACATCCAGCAATGCAAGCTCTGGCAATTGCGACTCCAGCGCGGCAAAAAAAGCCGCTCCATCTTCGAAGCCGCAGGTTTCAAAGCCTGATTGCTTGAGCGCGTAGCACTCAAGCTCTCGTATGCTTGGATCGTCCTCCACCACATAGATCATTGCAGTTCTTCTCCTTTATAATAGCCCGTTACGGAAAATTCGACCCATTCGCTGATGTTTACGGCATGGTCGCCTATGCGTTCAAAATACTTTGCAATCATCAGTAAATCAAGCGCTTGCTGGCCTTGTGTGGCATCCTGCGCAAGCACTTGAATAAGCTCCGCTTTGATGCGCATAAACAGATCATCCACCACATCGTCCCACGCCATCACTTCCCTGGCTAAGTCTACATCACTGGCTACATATGCGTCAATAGATTTATGCACCATGCTCACGGTTTCACGCGCCATGTTGGCAATGTTCTTTGGGCTTTGTACAATGCCTTTTTCACCAAGCATGGTCACAATTTCGCAGATGTCTGCCGCTTGATCGCCAATTCGCTCCATATCCGTAATCATTTTAAGTGCGGAGCTTACCTTGCGCAAATCACGCGCTATGGGTTGCTGTAGCAGCAGCAAGCGCAGGCACATGGTTTCTATGCTGCGCTCCTTTTGATCCACAAGCACATCCGACTGCATCACCGCAAGCGCAAGCGTTTCATCCTGCCGAAGCAATGCGTCGCAAGCTTTGTCGATGGCGCTCTCGATCATTGCACCCATGGAAATCATTTCTTGACCCAGTTCCTCCAGCTGTTCATCAAACAAGCGCCTCATTAGCCAAACCTCCCTGTGATATAGTCTTCGGTTCGTTTATCCGTTGGTCTGGAAAAAAGCCGTTCCGTGACACCCGTTTCCACAATTTCACCCAGCAAAAAGAACGAGGTTTGATCCGACACCCGCAATGCTTGCTGCATATTATGCGTAACCATTACCAAGGTATAATGCCGCTTTAGTTCAACCGCCAATTCCTCTATCTTTGCGGTTGAAATGGGATCTAGGGCCGAGGTGGGTTCATCCATCAGCAGCACTTCCGGTTGAACAGCCAATGCACGGGCAATGCACAGACGCTGCTGCTGCCCGCCCGAAAGCGCCATGGCGCTCTTGTGGAGCCGATCCTTTAGCTCGTCCCATATGGCAGAAGAGCGCAGGGAGGTTTCCACCACTTCATCCAGCTTTGCCTTGCCGCGTATGCCATGCGTGCGCGGGCCGTAGGCAATGTTGTCGTACACGCTCATTGGAAAAGGATTCGGCTTTTGAAACACCATGCCTACGCGTTTGCGTAAAAGGTTCACGTCTATATTGCCCAGCAGGTTTTCATCATCCATCAGCACCTGACCTGTCACGCGGCAACCCGGCACCAAATCATTCATGCGGTTCAAGGTTTTTAGAAGCGTGCTTTTTCCGCAACCCGACGGGCCGATAAACGCAGATATTTGATGCTCTGGAAGGCTTAGGTTGATGTTTTTCAGTGCTTGAAACTTTTCATAATACAAATCAAGGTTTACAATCTTTAGCTTATCCATTTGTTATCCCCTTGTTAGTTTCTTCGCTACAAAAGCGCTTAACGCGTTCATCCCCACCACGATCAACAGCAACACCACCGCCGTGGCAGATGCTTCTTTTACATGCAAGCCTTCCCCCGATAAGGCGTACATGTGAACCGCAAGGGTTCGTCCGGAAGACATTAAGCTTTTGGGCATGTCTGCCACCGTACCCGCTGTGTAAATCAACGCCGCTGTTTCCCCCACCACTCGCCCTATGGCAAGGATCACCCCTGCCATAATGCCCGAGCTTGCAGGAGGCAGTACAATGCGAAGCACGGTTCGTAGCCTGCCAGCGCCCAAGCCAAAGCTTCCCTCGCGGTAGCTGTCAGGTATGGAAAGCAATGCTTCTTCCGTGGTGCGCAAAATGAGCGGTAAAATCATGACTGCCAACGTCATTCCACCCGCAAGCAGAGAATAGCCCCATTTGAGCGTGGTCACAAAAAACATCATGCCAAACAGCCCGTACAAAATGGAAGGGATACCCGACAGCGTTTCTGCGGTAATGCGCACAACCTTCACAAGCTTGCTTTCGCGCCGCGCATATTCCGCCATATAAATGGCGCCGCCTACACCCAACGGCACAGAAATCAGCAAGGATAATAAAGTCATCAGCAAAGTATTAAACAAGGCGGGCAGCAGGCTCACATTATTGCTGGTGTACGTGAGCGAAAACAGCGAGGGCTTCAAATTGGGCAAGCCAGAGATCAATATGTAGCCAATAACCAAAGCAAGCACCGCCGCTACCGCAAGCGCTGAAAGCGAGCACAGCAGGTGAAGCGCGAAGGAGCCCGGATGGCGGCGGAGCGGTTGCAGTGCGTCCGTGAGCTTCTTCATTGTGCTTGCCTCCTGTTTAAAACAGAAAATAGTAAGTTAATCAGCAGGATAAAAACAAACAAAACCACGCCGGTTGCAATCAGCGCTTCGCGATGTAAATCAGCCGCGTAGCCCATTTCCATCACAATGTTAACCGTCATGGTGCGAATTCCCTTTAATAGGCCTGCGGGCATACGTGCTTGATTGCCCGCGACCATCATAACCGCCATGGTTTCGCCGATTGCGCGCCCTACGCCCAAGATCACCGCCGCCAGAATGCCCGACTTGGCTGCAGGTAACACGGTACGAAAAACGCTGCTTTCCTTTGTAGCACCCAATGCAAGGCTGCCTTCAAAATAACTTTCGGGCACTGAGCGAATCGCAGATTCTGCCACTTGGATAATCGTGGGAAGAATCATCATCGCCAGCAATATGCATGCCGTGAGCATGCTGTTTCCATTCCCGCCGAAGGTAGTCTTTACAAAAGGTACAATGGCCGTTAGTCCGAAGAAACCATAAACGACCGAGGGAATGCCTGCCAGCAATGCCACCGCCGGTTTCAACACGCGGTAAAGCCGTTGCGGACAGAAACGAACCAGATATACGGCGGTGAAAATGGCAATGGGAGCGCCCAAGAGCAACGCGCCGCCTGTTACGTACACGCTGCCCAAAATCATGGGCAAAATACCAAAAACATCGTTGGTGGGCTTCCACTTTTGACCGCTTAGGAAGCTCCATGGATTCACCTTGCCGAAAAACGGCAAACCGTTTGAAAACAAGAAAAAGCAAATCAGCAATACCGCCAAGATACAGGCGCATGCGGTAGCGCCGAACACATACCGCATAACCCCTTCCATACGGCCTGAATCTGCCTTGCGGGCAGATTCAGGCAGACCCCGTTGGTGTGTCATAGGCTTACTTCACAAACCCTTCCCATGTGGTTGTTTCGCCTGTGAAAATCTGTGCAATTTCTTCTACTGTCATGCTTGCAATGGGGTTGCTTGGGTTTACGATGATGGCAATGCCGTCCATGGCAATCACGGTGCCAACCAAGCCTGCTTCCAGTTCACTATCCTTGAGCGCACGGGAGGCCATACCAATGTCGCATACCCCATCCATCGTGCTTTGCATGCCTGTTGTTGAATCGCTTTGTTGAATTTCGATTTCTGCATTCGGGTTAAGGATGGCATACGCTTCTTTGAGCTTTTCCATTACGGGGGTTACGGAGGAAGAGCCTGCAATCACAATTTTTCCGCTCACCTGCTTACCCGCATATGAAACCGCATTGTCCAGCGCAATATAGCCGTTTTCAGTAACCACCTGCTGCCCCTCGGCACTGAGGATATAGGTCATAAAATCTTGTGCGGCCTCGCTCGGCGTGCTTTTTGTGGCAATGTTAAAGGGGCGGGATACCGTGTAGCTGCCGTTCTTTACGTTCTCAGCATTTGCCTGCACACCGTTCACCTGCAAGGCTTTGACCGTATCGTTGAGCGAACCCATGCTAGAGTAACCAATGGCGCCCTCGTTGCCTGCAACTGTTGTCATCATCACGTTGGTGTTGTTGGTGATAACGGCTTCCTCTGTGGTATGGTCTACTTTTTTGCCGCTTTCGTCCTTCTTTTCAACCCCAAGCAATTCCACAAAGGCACCCCGCGTACCGCTGCCCTCTTCGCGGCTCACCACCGTAATTTCCTGTTTAAAATCGTATTCTGCTACCGCGCAAGCTGTCAACCCGCTAAGCACTACCAAGCTCAGCAAAATCCCCATCATCTTTTTCATCGTCTTTTTCATCGTCTTTCTTCCTCCTTCATTTCTTTGTACGGGTGAAGTATATCGCAGCATTGTTAAGTCACACAGCATAGCCATGTAAAATGCGTGTAAAGAATGACGGGACGGAGGTCAAAATGCTTCGCCGCCCATTTGAGTTTTCCCGTGCAGGAGAAGTGCTATGCTTGCCGAATTTTATGACAGCTGATACAGCACTACGAAGGAACAGGCGCAAAGGTTTTTACCCTTGCGCCTGTTGTGTTTATTCTGTTGCGGACGACGGCTGTAATGAAAGCCTCTGGCATCATTGGAGAGGTGTTACCAATGCAATAGCAGTGCATCTGTTTCACAAACAAAGTGCGTATCCTCAATGGGCAATATTTCACCATCCAAATTAAGCCGCATGCCGGGTGAGGAAAGCGCACATTTGGAGGTCAGGTATCGGTGAGATACTTTATGTTTATAGAGTGTGCCCATCATAAGCGCAGGCAAATAAAAGGGGATTTTCCAGCGCGGTACCGAATCCACCGCAATCAAGTCAAACACGCCATCCTTCACATCAGCCAGCGGCGCAATGGGAATACCGCCGCCTATATACCGCCCGTTGGCAATGGAGCAAATCATATAATCGCCATCCAAAACGGTCTGGTCATCCACCTCCACATGCATCGGAAATGGTTTGAAAGCCTTGATTGCGCGTATTACGCCATACAGGTAAGGCCATATGCCGCTTACATGCTTCTTTGCCTCCAGCGCAAAATCAAGCACCATCACATCAAAGCCCGCACCGCAAACATTTAAAAAGAAGGTGTTGTTCATTACACCCGTATCCACAGGCCGCGCAGGATGCGATAGGATAAAATCAAGCGCCTCTTTCCAATCCTTGGGCGTGCCGATGGCCTTGATAAAATCGTTGCCCGTGCCCGCAGGCGCAATACCCAATGCTGTTTGCGTATGGCAAAGCCCTTGGGCTGTTTCCGTTACGGTGCCATCTCCGCCTAAAGCAATCACGGTATCCACACTGCGCGCCGCAGCATCTCTTGCCAGTTCCGTAGCATGATGGGGATGATCCGTGAATTTTGCGATAAAATCCACCTCGCGCTCTGTTAAATAAGCAACTGCTTCCTCGCCGATTTGCTTAGCGCGCCCATTGCCCGCCACTGGGTTGATAATCAATTCAATCATGACATGTGAGCCTTTCGTGTGATCAGAAGGATTCAGGGTATTCTACAACATTATCCGACAAAATGAAAGGGCGTATTTTGAAAAAGCGTTCGCAAACCGAAATGAATGACGAAATATGTCGATTCTTATCCGTAAGCCACATATTCATGCTATAATAATTGGGTTAGGGTCACAGTCGATCGAAGGGGGATCATCAAATGACACAGCTTACGCTGGCAAATTTACGCGCCATTTTACATACAATGAACAAGCCCGAAATAGAGGACATGGTTTGCGCATTGTACCGAAGCGGTGAGGATGCCTCTACCTTTTTTAATAACCGCTACAACACGCAGGAATATATTGATCGTTTGCTTCACACCTATAAAGCCTATTTAGATGTGTACTTTTGTCATTTGTGCGACTATGAAAATGCCGCACAGCTCAAACGCTATGTGTATGAATTTTCGCATGCCGTATCGGACGTAGCATCCGCGCTTGAATTGATGCTGTTTTGTGTGGAAAAAGCCACGCAATATGCCTGCGATGAAGAGGCCTCTTATCTCTTTTTGGATGATTTGATTGCTATTTTTCGTGATTTTGTTCAAATGCTTAGCCAGCAAAGCGATTTTGTACGCCTTTTTAGCCATTTTCAAGTACGCTTGGAGCAGTTGGAATGGGATGCGGGAAGCGTTGGCATCAAGTACGGCGAGACCATCTCCGAGCTTTGCTTGGAGTTAATCACTTGCGTGGAAGAGTAATATATTACAAATTATCGTAACAGCAGGCAATAAACAAAAGAACGTTTCTCCTATACTTAATACAATCCAAATAGCAATAGGAGGGCAACAATCATGACATCAAAGGAAACCCTGTCAAACACCCTGCGGCATCAAAAAACAGATGCTTTGCCTTGGGTGCCTTTTGCGGGCGTGCATGCGGGCAAACTAATCGGTAAAAATGCCATTGAGGTTTTAACAGATGAAAATGCTTTGTTTGATTCGCTCATGGCCGTCAACAAGCTGTATAAGCCCCATGGTCAACCCGTCATTTTTGATTTGCAAATAGAAGCTGAAATTCTAGGCTGTGAGCTTGTATGGGCAGAGGATAGCCCGCCATCGGTCAAAACGCATCCTTTGGCAGATACCATGACCGTGCCCTGCCGCTGCACCCTTCCCAAAGAAACCGATGGACGCATTCCCATGGTGCTTGGTGTCATGCGCCGCATGAAAAAAGCGGTGGGCGACGCAACGTTGCTCTACGGTTTGGTTTGCGGACCCTTCACGCTGGCGAGCCATCTGCGCGGCAATGACCTTTTCATGGATATGTACGATGATGAAGACTATGTCAAGGATTTGCTTGGCTACTGCACAGAATGTGTAAAGCGCATGAGCGAGTACTATATAAGCGCTGGAATGGACGTAATTGCTGTGGTGGACCCGTTGGTCAGCCAAATCAGCAGTGATCATTTCACCGATTTTCTTTCAGAGCCCTATACGGATATATTTGACTTCCTGCGCGGCAAGGATGTGTTCAGCAGTTTCTTTGTTTGCGGGGACGCAAGCCGCAATGTAGAAGTCATGTGCCAAACCCACCCCGATAGCATCAGCGTTGACGAGAACATCAACCTGCCTGCCGCCAAAAAAATAACCGATCGCTACAATATTGCCATCGGCGGAAACATTCCGCTCACAAGCATTATGCTGCATGGCACACAGCAGGATAACATGAAGTATGTGCTTGACTTGGTTTCCGAATTAGACGATACGCGCAATTTCATACTTGCGCCTGGCTGTGATATGCCTTATGCGGTACCCGTGGAAAACGGCATTGCCGTTGCGCAAGCCGTTTTACAGCCAGCACAGACCCGCGAAATGCTGAAAAACTATGTGGCTGTTGAAGATGACATTCAAATTGAACTGCCTGATTATGCACAGCTCAAAAAGCCGCTTGTGGAAGTGTTCACGCTCGACAGCGCCACTTGTGCCGCTTGTACCTATATGATGGGTGCGGCCAATGTAGCAAAAGAGCATTTTGGAAACGTCATCGACATGGTAGAATACAAATTTACCGTAAAGGAAAACATTGCGCGCTGTAAAAAGCTAGGTGTCAAAAACCTGCCCAGTATCTATATTAATGGCAAGCTCTGCTTTTCCTCCATCATTCCCAACAAGGATGAATTACAGAGGGCCATAGAGGCCGTGCTGTGAGCAGCTATTCATTTGGAAACGAGCTGCTGGATTCCGTTGAGCTCAAAGCGCTCGTTGTCAGCCGCGGCTTAAAGGTACAGCGGGAGGTATATCAGCATTTTGAAAACACAACGCGTCTGAGCGTAAGCCCGCTTTGCTGTAACTGCTTTCTATTGCCCGATCAAACCATTGTCCAGCTGACGGATATGGGCTTTCACCTAAAGTACCTAGGCGGCATGCTTTCTTGGAGCAATTTAAAATTGCTTCGCTACGCCTCCCAGTTAGGCACGCCGTTTACATTGGAAATGCGAGACGGTCAACCCTGCCTATGCGCAAATGGGGCTTTGATCACCCCAGTCAGCTTTCCGCCTGCCACAGCTTTCTACAAACAAAAAACAAGCAGCGGGCTTTCGTATGTGGGCAATGCGGTATTGCAGGGTTTGGATTGGGTTGCTTTTCAATGCCTGTGGCCTTGTGAATACGCCGCCGCAGGAAAGCCTTGTGAATTTTGTTTTTCTGGCGCTGATTTTGAGGAGCTCGCCAAAAAGAAAAAGCCATTGCCCAAAGCCGTACAGCCGCAGGATGTTGCTGAAATTGTTCGTTATGCCGTTGAAAACGTGGGTGTCAATAGCGTACAAATCACAGGCGGCTCTACCTTTTGCGGCAAAACAGAGGAACAGCATCTTCGCGCATACCTGGAAGCCTTGGGCAACCTCGGCACTGCAAAGCCCAAGGGCGAAACGCTTCTCTACATCACGCCGCCTGAAAGCGATGCGCTGATTGACGATTACTTTTGCCTGGGGGCCAGTCGCATCGCATGCAGTATGGAAGTGTGGGATGAGGAACGCGCCGCCGTGATCACGCCTGGAAAAATTGCCTTTGCTACGCGCAAGCGCACGCTGGATGCCCTTACCTACGCAGTGGAGCACCATGGAAAAGGCAAGGCATTTTCGAACTTCATCATCGGCCTTGAGCCTTTTGAAACGCTCAAGCAAGGCGCTACAGAGCTAGCACGGCGCGGTATTATTCCCACCGCATCGGTTTGGATGCCAATGGGCCGCCCTGTGATGGGAAGCATGCAAGCGCCAGACCTCGCTTATTTTAGGCGTGTAAAGGATTTGTTTGGGGAGTTGTATGCACGCTATTCATTGGAGCCGGCAGGGGCCTGCGGTTTAAACGTGTGCATGGAGCGCGATATTTGGAATGGCACAAAACAAACATAAGCTATAAAAGCTTTTCAGAAGGGTGGTCCTAAAATGAATCTGCTGTTGATTACCGGCTTTCTTGGCGCTGGAAAAACCACCTTTCTAAAAGGCTTGCTTGCCGAAAAAAAAGGCTTGCGGCTTAGCCTGATTGTCAATGAATTTGGCAAGGTGGGCGTAGACGGCGCACTGCTCGACGGTTTAAGCACCGCGCTTCACGAGGTTGTAGGCGGTTCCATTTTCTGCACCTGCCGCTTGGATCAATTTGAAGCTACGCTGTGCAAGGTTGTTTTGGAACAGCCTGATGAAATTTGGGTGGAAGCCTCGGGCTTGAGTGATCCAACCGCCATCCGCGCGGTTTTGAAGCAATATCCCCAAATTACATACAAGGGCTGTATTGCTCTTTGCGATGCCAAAAATGTGGAGAAGCTCCTTTCAACCGCGCGCGTTTGTCAAAAACAGTTTTCAGTGAGTGATCTGATATTGCTCAACAAAATCGATTTGGTTGGCAAAGACGAGGCTTTACGGCTTCAAGCCCTGCTTTCCAACCGTTTTCCGTTAGCGCAGGTTTTCCCAACCACGCAGGGGCGTTTTGAGCCGTCTTGGATAAGCAAGCTAGACCATCACGCAGTTGTTGCCGCAAATGTTCCCTTTGAAGAATCGCGGGACATCACCTTGCAAAAAGCAAGCGTTCACATCTCGCCCTGCATGACTCATGCCCAATGCATGCACTTCATCCAACTTTTTGTGGAGGAAACCTACCGTGTAAAGGGTTTTTTGCTTCTTGCAGAAGGGTGGTTTTTAGCAGATTGTGTAGGCGCTCACATTGAGCTTACAAGCTGTGAAGCTCCGCGCGCGCAAGAAATGCAAGCCGCTGCATCCACAGTGCTTGTGGCTTTAGCAGGTCAAGGCATGAGCCTCCGCAAGGCTTTGCGCGAGGCTGTTACATGGTACCCTGAACAAATTACCGCGTTCACATTTGATTAGTACCCTTATGTACATAACTGCCGTGTGGTTTCAAGCGTCAAAGGTTCAAGAAACGACACGGCTTTTTGTTGCATTTTTGCGCAGAAAAAGGTAGGATAGAGCGCAGAATCATCCCAGCCCACGCGGAAAGGAGAATGGCGCTTGAAGCATAAGAACCTGTTGATTTTATCCATTGCTTTCTTTTTGTGCATTTCCGCCGCTGTTTTAGGTCTGGTATCGAAGGATCAAGCGCCAACGTCCACGGTCCTCTCCCCCACACTTGCGCCCATGCCCGCCGATGCTGAAAACGCCGCGCTTTATTTGATCGTTACCGTTGGCGATTTGGTATATCAGCCTTTTCCCATTGTGCAAAACGGCGAATATACCATTTTGCAGGAAAACGGTGAAAGCAACGTAATCAAAGTCAAGCATGGCTCCATATCCATGCTTTCCTCCAACTGCCATAATCAGGATTGCGTTAAGCAAGGCATTGTATCGCTCCAAAATCGCGAATTGCGCCCGCTTGGAAACAAAATCATCTGTTTGCCCCACAAGCTAACGCTTGCGCTGTATACCTCTGCGGAGCTGCCCAATCTGCTCACGCTTGAATAAGGGAGGAGGGAGGAAAGCCATGAAATTTCGGAAGCAAACCGAAAGGATCGCATTGTGTGGGATGCTTTTAAGCTTGATGCTCATTTTGGGCTATGTGGAAAGTCAAATTCCCATTGCCGTGGGTGTGCCCGGTATCAAACTAGGCTTGAGCAACGGCGTTTTGATTTTTGCGGTCTATATGCTTAGCATTCCCCTTGCTTTTTTATTGATGGTGCTGAAGGTACTGCTATCCGCCATTTTGTTTGGCGGTGTGGGCACCATTCCATACGCGCTGGCTGGCGGTGTATTGAGCCTGTTGAGCATGTCCCTGCTCAGCCGCATTCGCGGTGTAAGTCCCGTGGTGGTAAGCGTTGTGGGTGGACTCATGCACAATGTGGGTCAGGTAGGAATGGCCATGCTGATCCTTGGAACGCCCATGCTATGGAGCTATTTGGCCATTCTCATGCCCGTAGGCATGTTCACAGGTGCCGCAACGGGCCTTGCGGCTGTAGGCGTAATGCATCATCTATCCAGTATTCATCCCAAAGCCCCATCAAAGAAGTAGCTTTTGGCTACTCCTGTGTAAGGTTGCGAACCCATCTTCCCTTTTTAAGCACATAGAGCGCCAGCACAACCTTTGAGTTCATTAACAGCTGAATCACAAAGGTTGCAAAAACCACCGTAATGCGCCCTTGGAAGAAAACAGCCATCACAATGGCGGCAGGCACAGGCAGCAGCCACATATACCCGCTGTCCAGCAGCATGGCGTTTCGTGTATCTCCGCCTGCACGCATGCAAAAGAAGCAAAAGGCATAGATGAAATTCAGCGGTGAAAGCACGCCCATAATCACGGTCACACGCGTTGTTAAGGCACGCAGTTCATCGGATATTTGGAAGGCATAGGGCATGATTACGCCCAGTAAGCAACAAACCGTCATGCATAAAAGCCCAATGCAAACCACAAGCGTCAGAAGCTTTTTACAATTGTTCTTTGCCTCCCGCAAGCGATTGGCACCAAGCTCTGTGCCAATTAAAACCGACACGGCCGATGCTGTACCCATCGCCATCACAGCCGCAATTTGACTGCATTGCTCCGCAATGGTAATGGCAGGCAACGCGGCTTCGTTTAAATGAGCGTAGCACCAAAAGTAAATGTTCATGCCGAAGGTCCACAAAACTTCATTGGTAATCAGCGGAACCGCTTTGATCAGAAAGGATTTGACCACAGCCTTTGGCAGCTTTAAAAATGCCAGCAGATGCAAGGTGAACACCATGCGCTTACGAGACAGCAGCACAATGTAGAAAACCATTTCAAAAAGCCGCGCTATCAGCGTACCCCAAGCCGCGCCTTCCACGCCCATTGCAGGAAAACCCAGCTTGCCAAAAATCAGCACATAGTTGCAAGCGGCGTTTACACCCATGGTTGCAAGGCTTACAAGCACGCTTGTGCGATTTTGACCCAATGCGCGCATGGAAAATATACAGGTGTTGCTAATGGCTACAGGCACATAGCTCAAGCATATCACTCGCATGTAGCGCACCCCGAGATCAATCGTGCGTGCATCCGTTACAAAAATGCGCATGACCTGTTCGGGCATGAAACCCAACAGCGCGCAAAAGAAAATGGAAATAGCAAGCCCGATCACCATCTGCAGTGCAAATAAGCCTTGGCAGGTTTTTCGATCGTTTGCGCCGTAATATTGGCTGATCATTAAGCCCGCCGCACCTGTCATGCCAAAAAACACGCCGAAAAAGATGACATAGGGCTTGTTGGCAACGCTAACAGCGCTCATGGCTAAGCCGTTGATATCAAGGCTTCCAACCATCAGGCTATCCACCATATTAAATAGGTTGTTGATCAGCTGCTGAATGGTAACAGGAATCATCACCTTGAGCGCATCGGCGTAAAAGGAGCGCGTACCGATATAGGGTCGGCACACGCGTTGAATGGTCTGCATTTTGTGAACAATCCTCTCGTTGTTATCAATGGTGATGAGGTTCAGGCCTGCGTAAACATGGCAGAGCTTAAATAGCGCTCGCCGGTATCAGGCAGTAAAACCACAATCAGCTTGCCCTTGTTTTGGGGACGTTTGGCCACTTCTATGGCCGCATGAAGCGCCGCGCCTGAGGAAATACCCACAAGCACGCCCTCGCGCCGCGCCATGGCACGCCCCGCAATAAAAGCGTCCTCATTTTCCACAGGGAATACCTCGTCATAAATTTGCGTGTTCAAGGTATGCGGCACAAAACCCGCGCCTATGCCCTGCAGGGCGTGTGCGCCCGCAATGCCCTTGCTGAGCACGGGCGATTGCGCTGGCTCCACCGCAATGATTTGTACAGTTGGTTGATGCGCCTTGAGCGCCGCGCCAACACCGCTGATGGTGCCGCCTGTACCTACCCCCGCCACAAAAATATCCACTTTGCCATCGGTATCCTCCCAAATTTCCTCGCCCGTAGTGGCTTGGTGTGCCGCAGGATTCATGGGATTTTCAAATTGGCGAGGCAAGTAGCTGTTCGGGGTTTGTGCGGCCAGCTCCTCCGCTTTGGCAATAGCGCCTGCCATTCCCTTAGCACCTTCGGTTAACACAAGGGCTGCGCCATAGGCCTTGAGCAAATTTCGGCGCTCTACGCTCATGGTTTCAGGCATGGTAAGCACCACCTGATAACCGCGCGACGCGGCAACAGAAGCCAAACCAATGCCCGTATTACCGCTTGTAGGCTCAATAATCACCGCCCCTGGCTTAAGCTCGCCGCTTGCCTGCGCATGATCAAGCATGGCCTTTGCGATGCGATCCTTGGCACTGCCTGCGGGATTAAATAGCTCAAGCTTAGCAACGAGCACGGCCTGCAGGTCTTCGTCTTTTTCTATGTTATGAAGCTCCATAAGCGGTGTACGCCCAATCAGATCGGATACAGATTGCGCTATTTTCATACAACTTTTCCTCCATATATGCTTTCTTCCCGCTGTGCTTGCGCTTGGGAATGATATGATGATAAGGAACAGAAAGCATTCTGTCAATCCTTTCCGCAATTTTTTTGTATTTCATCATCAACGATTGTACCAATATCGGATCATGGCGGCAATTCGTTCGGGCGAACACAGTTCGCCCCTACATTCGCCCGTTCTCATCGGACAATACCATGATCATTGCGTGGATAGGGTCTGGCATAATGCAATATGCATCTACAATTACATTTTCATATATGGTATTTAATTTTCGAAAATCGCATTCAAATATCGTCCCATTGGTGTTACAATGGGAATGGAAAACGAAAAGGAGATGTACAAGCATGATTGATTTTACCTTTCAAAACCCCGCTAAAATTATTTTCGGCAAAACGGCTCTTTCTTCGCTTCGCGCAGAGGTACTTCGCTACGGAAAACGCGTGCTCTTGGTTTATGGCGGCGGCAGTATCAAGCGTTTTGGCCTATACGATCAAATCATGGACATTTTAAACGGTATGGATGCGCAGGTGTGGGAGTTGAGCGGCATTCAGCCCAACCCGCGCCTAAGCCGCGTATACGATGGCATTGCGCTTTGCCGCGAGCACAGCATAGAGCTGGTGCTGGCCATAGGCGGCGGAAGTGCCATTGACACCGCAAAGGCCATTGCCAACGGCGCATGCTACGACGGCGATGTTTGGGAGCTTTATGTTGGCAAAGGCAGCAACACAAGCGTTTTGCCGCTGGGCACCATTGTAACCATCCCCGCCGCCGGCAGTGAAATGAGTTTTTCAAGCGTGATTACTCGCGATGCCGATTTGTGCAAGCTTGGCCGCAATTCCCCCTTTAATGTGCCCAAATTTTCCATCCTGAACCCAGAATACACCTACACGCTTCCTGCTTTTCAAACAGCATGCGGCTGTGTGGATATTATGGCGCACATCATGGAGCGTTATTTTACGCAGGTGGAGCATGTGGAGTTAACGGACCGCATGGCAGAGGGCGCCCTTCAAACAGTCCTGCACAACGCGCCCATTGCCCTTGAACAGCCCAACAATTATGATGCGCGTGCAGAAATTATGTGGGCGGGCTGTCTGGCGCACAACACCCTGTTTCAAACTGGGCGCATAGGCGATTGGGCAAGCCACAAGCTGGAGCATGAGCTCAGCGCGCTCTACGACATTGCCCACGGCGCGGGGTTGGCCATTGTTTTTCCCGCATGGATGAAGTTTGCATTGGCACATGGCGGCGAAAAAAAGCTTGCGCAGTTTGCCGCGCGTGTGATGGGTGTATCGCCCGATTTGGGAACGGATCAAGCCATCGCACAAGAGGGAATTTTACGCTTGGAAGCCTTTTATCACGCCCTTGGCCTGGCCACAACGCTTCACGACATTCAAATAGACGACCGCGATTTTACGCGCATGGCAGAGCGCTGTGTAGAGCTGATGGGCGGCGTAGTGGGTGCGTTTATACCGCTTGGGGTACAGGAGTGTCTGGAAATTTACCAGCTTGCGCTTTAATGTCACCCGTCCTTTTTCGCAAATTTCCTTGACTTATTTGCCAAAAGCACACGAAAACGCTTGCACTACACTTCTAACTCTGATATAATATCTAATTGGCACATCCTTGCGCTATGCAAGACATAGCGCCATAAGTCCAAGAGGAGGTGAAAGGTAATGAATAGGTATGAACTAACCTACATCATCGACACTGCTGTGGAGGAAACCGATCGCAAGGAATTGATCGAGAAGTTTTCCGAGCTGATTAAGCAAAACGGCGGCGAAATCGAAAAGGTAGACGAAACATGGGGCAAGCGCCATCTGGCGTATTCCATTAACGACAAACCCGAGGGCTACTACGTGCTGGTGACTTTTAAGGCACCCCCCGAGCTGCCCCGCGAGATTGAGCGTAATCTTGGAAACAACGAAAACATTTTGCGCTCTTTGGTGATTAAGCTTGAAGAGAAAAAGCACAGTGTAAAGCCCCGTCCCGCACGTGCAGCAGCTCCCGTTTTTGCACCAGCGGAAATGGCTCCCATGAGCAATGTGGAAGTCGCTGTTGAAGCACCCGTTGTTGAAGTTCTCGTTGTTGAAGAAACTGAAACAGCTGCTGAGTAAGGATGGTGTAAAGAATGAATAAGTTGACCATCATTGGCAACCTCACGCGCGATCCCGAATCGAGGACAACCTCAGGTGGGGACAGTGTATGTTCATTTACTGTGGCGGTTAATCGCCGTCGGGCATCTCAAAACAGCAATCAACCAGAAGCGGATTTTTTCCGCGTATCTGCTTGGCGTCAGCTAGGCGAAAATTGCCAAAAGTATTTGGCAAAGGGACGCAAAGTAGCCGTTGTAGGCCCCATCTCTGCCAGAACTTATACGGCGGCTGATGGTACCACTCGTGTTTCTTTGGAAATGAATGCAGATGACGTTGAATTTCTATCCTCTCGCATGGATGACGCAGCTGGTGCGCCGTCTTCTGCACCGGAACACCGTTCTTCTGCCGCACCTGCGGCGGAAACGGGATTCCAAGAGGTTGATGACGAGGATCTGCCTTTCTAACCAAATCGGCCGTAAATGCCGTTTTTCGATGATTACCCAAAGGAGGTTTAGCCAATGTCTGAAGATCGTGGAGAAAGAAGACCACGTCCCCGTGGACGCAAGCCCCGCCGCAAGGTATGCAGCTTCTGCGTGGATAAGGTTGAGTATATCGACTATAAAGATATCAATCGTCTTCGCCGTTTCGTCAATGAGCGTGGCAAGATTATGCCCCGTCGCATGAGCGGCAACTGCGCAAAGCATCAACGTCAGCTTTCCGAAGCCATCAAACGCGCACGCGCAATCGCTTTGATGCCGTATTCGGTGGAATAGGCTTTCAAAAGCTTTAGGAGCGCACTTGGGAGGCTATTCCAAGTGCGCTCCCTTACCCCTTGTTTATGATGGTAGCGTTATGTAAATGAAATGCATTTTTCACTTAGATTTTCAGTGAATAATTGCGAATTTAGGCGCATAATTCTACCAAAATAACAATTGACTAAATTGCTGTTTGCTGTTATACTATTTCTCGCTGGTTCCTGTGAGGAGAGATGGCCGAGCGGTTGATGGCGCTGGTCTTGAAAACCAGTGATACCGAAAGGTACCGGGGGTTCGAATCCCTCTCTCTCCGCCAGTACTTTATTTAGCAGATAAAGTCAGAGCAAATTATATAGTAACTGTCCACATGGAGAAGTACCCAAGTGGCCAAAGGGGCTCCCCTGCTAAGGGAGTAGTGTGCGAAAGTGCAGCATGGGTTCAAATCCCATCTTCTCCGCCAAATCAATCCAAATCCGAACCCCGTTTTATCTTTGTAAATGGCGTGTTCGGTTGCATCTTCCAGCGTTGATGCAGGAGGCAAGAATGTTGCCAGGCGTTGCAAAGCGCCTGGCAACATTCTTTTATTCGCTTAAAGCGTGGCGTGCGAGGTAGGATTGTTTACCACGCCAAAAGCGACAAGCACAGGCAAAAGCACATCCATAAAGGTATTTAGGGTGGTTTCAATATCAACGCGAAAAAACAGTTTTACGCAATAAGCAACCAGGGCGGCAATAGCCAACCATACCGCCCAGGATTGATACCATTTTTGGT
>JAVXND010000049.1:0-21808 GCA_036645955.1 Clostridia bacterium
CCCCCCGCAGGGGGACGCAGCACCGCGGCATGCCAATCCCGCAAAGGCGATTCCCCCCGCAGTGGGGCGCAGCACCGCGGCATGCCAATCCCGCAATTGCCCCCACCCCCGCAGGGTATTGATGGCCCCCCATCAAAAAAACGCCCTCATTCACAAGGAATGAGAGCGTTTTTATCCATTAAATATTGCAGGGCAGCGCCGCACTGCTAAACAACCGCTGCTGTGTTTGCTCGCCCGCCACGCCGTCCATGTCCAGCGCGTTTACCTGCTGGAATGTGCGTACCGCGCCCTCGGTGAGCTGGTCAAACTTGCCTGTGATATCGCCGTCGTAGTATTTTAACTCGTACAGCGCATATTGCAGCTTCTTCACCGCCGAACCTGTACTGCCGATTTTCAGCTTGGAATAGTTGCCGCTGTCAGGCGTGCCTCCGTACAGCAAGCGCTGTGTGCTGGGGCCCGCCATGCCCGTTACGCGCAGGCCTATCGCACGTTGATATTCGCTGATGGCAGAAGCCGTGTCGTTTCCAAAGGAACCATCCAGCGAGCCGTTATAATACCCTGTGGCGGATAGTGCGGATTGAAGCGCCGTCACGTTTTGCTTGTTGTTTTTGGAGGTGGTGGAAAGGGTGGCGTAGCCGTTGGAGGATGCGTTGGCACCGTACACCTCCGGCTTGGTGCCGCTGGAGGTGTTGTTGTTGTTGCCTGTGCCGTTGATGGCGGCATAGATGGCGTTCATGGTTGCCTTGCCCGCAACGCCGTCAGCGGTTAAGCCGTTGCTGCTCTGGAAGGCGGTTACAGCCGCTGTGGTACCCGCGCCATAATCGCCGTCTACATTTCCTGTGTAATAATTGAGGGCTTTCAAATTGGTTTGCAGGGAGCGCACACCGCCGCCGCTCATGCCCTCTTTTAAAGAGCCTAGGTTGGCCGCAACGCCTGCGGCTTTTTTAGCGGAGGAGGAGTAGAGCTTGGTAAGCGTGGTTGGCCCTGCAATGCCATCGGAATAAATGCCGTTGCGCTTCTGGAAGGCAATGACCGCCGCCTCGGTGGTTTCTTCAAAATCGCCGTCAGCGGTTCCGCTCATATAGCCAAGCACAATCAAGCGATTTTGCAAAATCTTGACCTGTGCGCCAGAGGAACCAATTCGCAAATAAATATCGGTCTTGCCGTTTGTGTAGCTGCTGGCAGGTTTTTTGGTGGGCTTGCCCGCATTGTTGTTGTTATTATTGTTACTGCCGGCAGGCTTCTTTTTGGCGTTGGCGCTGTATAGCTTTTCCTGCGTGGCCTTGCCCGCCTTGCCATCAGACGTTAAACCGTTGACACTTTGGAAGGACTGTACCGCAGTCGCGGTGCCCTCGCCGTAGGTGCCATCCACAGAGCCTGTGTAATAGCCTAAGTTTTTCAGCTGCTGCTGCAAGCGCTTTACGTCCGTGCCCTTGGAGCCTTTTTTGAGGGTGCTGCCCGCATTGCTTGCACCATCAGGCTTAGGGGTTGCGGTGGCTTTGTTTACGCCGACGGTGCTTTGCCCGCCCTGATTGGTTTTTTGGGGAAGGGGATTGGGGGTTGACTCTGTTACAGGAATCACATTATTGGGCGGGTTGGTGGCGGTATCGTCGCCAAAATTCCAGTTGGCCCAATCCACCTGTTGATTCTCCGTCGCCGCAGGGGCAGGCGCAGGGCTTGGGGACGCAGTGATCACAGGCTCTGCGGTAATCACCGTATCAAAGCCTTGTCCGCCATCGGGCGCATTTAAGCCGTTGTTGGGGTCGGTCACGTTATCAGGCGTCATATAGCACCCGCTTAAAATGATGCATGCGAGCGCCAACAGCAAAATCATCGCCGCACGCTTTGACAGGGACGACCATGCGCCTCGATGGTTTAGGATGGGGTTGCACTGTTTCACAATCAACACTCCGTTTCGTAGCCTTCATTATGCAGTAAATGTTACAAACCTTTTAAGAAGATACGTCAAATGACCGCATTCATCGTATCGCCCTTATTGTACAGGTAAAATCTTGGAAAATCAACCCCCAATATTCACCTGTGCATCATATAAACGAACGAAAGGGTCCTTTTGTTCCCTCAAAAAAGAAATCATTTTGTCACAATTTGACCGTTTCCGCTGTCCTCGCTCACCGCTTCCCCCGTTTGGAGGGCAAATAAAATACTTTCACTCACAGGATAGGGCGTGGCGCAAAGAAGCGCTTCGCGGTAAAAATGCAGCTGGCGCGCGTATCTAGGCCACAGCTCCTCTGCCCGCTCCACATGATCGGTCTTAAAATCCACAAGCACCCATGCGCCATTTTCCAAAAAGCAAAGATCCAGCACGCCTTGTAGAATGGTGTCGAACGGTTTTGTGATTTTCATGTTAAAGCTCCACTCCCGCATAATGCGCGGAGAAGCCAGCATGCGCGCGCCCAAGTCGCTTCTTAAAAAGCCTGCGATCATTTTTCGGTTGCATAGCGCCGCCTGCTCCTTTGTAAAAACCCCTTGCAAAACCATCCGTTCCATTTCGGCGCTCACAAAATTCTGGGTAGCCGCTTGGCTTCGCATGGCCTCACGCGCCCCTGCGATGCACAAAAGCCCTAGCGCTTTATGGGTTTGCACGCCGCCCTGCAGGGCGCGTTCTTCCTTTTTTGCCGTCATAAAATCAGGCAATGCCGGCAGAGAGCTTAACAGCCTGGGCTTTGATAGCATGAAGGGAACCCTTTTTTGCTCCGCCGTTTCCTCTTCATCCTCTGGATAAACCTCCTGCGTAGCTGTGCCCTCCTGCAAAGCGCGGCATAATGCCGTTACCCCCAGCTTCAATGGCAAATGTGCAAAAAGCGGTTTTTCCTCCGTCGGTTTTTGACTGCTTTTGTCTGCATAAATGTTTTCGTTGCTCTGCAAGGCTTTCACTTCAAAAGGCCGCAGTGTCATGGGAATTTGAAGCTTGACATCCTCCTGATTCTGTGAACGCTTTGAGATGCATGGATCTATGTGGAAAACGATACGCCAAGGGGCCTCTTTCTGTGGAAAACTTGTGGAGTTTGTGGTTAAACCTGTTTTCAAATGTATATTCCTCATGCCTTCTGTGGAAAACTCATCCTGCGCCCACTCCTCCACAATGTCCTGCGCACTCACACATTGCAGCAGCCATTCCAGCATGCTTTTTGCAGAGCTCACCATAAAGATATCGCCTGAATTGTCGTACCCTGCATCCAAGGCACGGGTGACAGAATCGTAATTGCTGTTTTTTTCGGACAGGGTGCCCAGCATCACCAAACGGTTTTTGGGTCTTGTCATGGCCACATACAAAAGCCTCGCACGCTCCGCGCGATCCTCGCTTTGCTCCCTGAGCGTAATGGCCGCCTGCAAAAGCGTGCCCCGCTTTGTGCGTGCCTTTTCATGCACATATTGAAGCCCAAAGCCCAGCTCCCCATGCACGGTCAGCAATTTTGAGTTGGCCCTTCTTTTGAGCGGACTTCCCAAGCCCATTAAATACACTGTGGGAAATTCAAGCCCCTTTGATTTGTGGATGGTCATAATGCGCACCACATCCTCCCAAGGGTTCAAAACGGTGGGACTGCCAGAGGAGGCCGCCTCGCTCTTGGGGTCGAAGCCCTCCAAAAAGCCGCGAAGTCCGCCCGATTGCGTTTTTGCGTAGTCGCCCGCCTTATCGCAGAGCATGCGCAAATTGGCTTGCCTCAGCTTTCCGCCAGGCTGTGCGCCATAGTGCACATACAAACCGCTGCGCCCCATAAAATCCCAAAGATATTCATCGGGGGACATGCTATTGTAAAGGAAGCGTTCCTGCTCCAGCGCCTGCAAAGCTTGACTGCACCGCCTTGCCAGCTGCGGTTCGTCCTCGCATTGTGCCGTTTCCCTCATGGCCTCTAAAAAGCTGGCTTCCCTCTGCGGCTTGTGCAGGCGAATTTGTGCAAGCTCGCGTTCGGTCATTTCAAATATTGGACTGCGAAGCTCTGCAATCAACGCCACATCATCCATCAGGTTATCAATCAGCTTCAAATGGGAGAGCACCTGTATCATTTCGTCGCTCGCAAGCGAATCAGCGCCGTTTTCGCAATACACCGGCACGCCTGCGGCGGTGAGCACGGATTCCACACGGTTTGAAATGTTTTTGCTCACAGGCAGTAAAATCACAACATCGCGGTAGTGAAGCACGCCGCTTGGCTTTCCCTCGGCATCCAGCACCGTTTCTCCCACCGTTTTTTGGATATCGTTTGCAATCCACTCCGCTTGCGCAAGCACCAAATCGGCAGATGTTTGGTGAAAGCTGTTGAATATCTGCAATTCTGTCTGCGGATCCTCTATGGAGGGTGCGCCGGGGTAGAGCATAGCGTCCACATCGTAATCAATTTCCGTCACACGCTTGTCCATCACATGCCCGAATACGCGGTTCACCGCGTTCAGCACGCCTGTGCGGCTTCTGAAGTTGCGGTTCAATATGATTCTGCGCTGTGGTGCGTTTTCATCCGACGAAAAGCTTTGAAGCTTCTTCAAAAACAGTTTCGGCTCTGCCAAGCGGAAACGGTAAATGCTCTGCTTCACATCTCCCACGTAAAAAATGTATTGAGGGGGCTCTGCGCTAGGCTCGCGCTTAAGGCTATTTAAAATGCCCTCCTGCAAGGCGCTTACATCCTGATATTCATCCACAAAAATAGCGTCAAAGCTGTCTGCCTCTTGCTTTCTAAGCTCTTCCCTGCTAAGCACCTCAAGCGCCATATGCTCCAAATCGTTAAAATCAAGCACCGTTTGTTCCCGCTTGCGTGCGCTGAAATTTTCATGGAAGCTTCGCAAAAGCATCGCTATGCCTTGCGCGGCGGGCTGCATGCTTTGCATATCCCTTACGCCCTGCTCTAAATCCGCAGGCAGTAACTTTTGAAGCTCCTTGAGCATATCCTTATAGCGGTCCCGATTGTTTTTGAAATCCTCTGCCAGCTTGCTTTGGGTTTCATCCTCGGGCGTTACCCTAGGCAGGGTGGAAAATTTCACATGCGGTAAGCACTCCAAAAGCTTAGAAAAGCCATTTTCACATGCTTCCTTAAGCTCTGTAATGATCTGCCCGTCCAGCGCCAAGGTTTTGCGGTACTTTTCCGGAAAAACAGGGTTTTGCGCAAGCTTTTCTGAATCCGACCAGATGCTGTCAACGCCCACCAAAGTAAGCATGGCTTCTGTGCAAAAATCCACCGCCATCTGCTCACCGTCAACCTTATCCAAGCACCAATTTTTCTTTGCGTACTGATCCAGCCAAGCCATGGGGTTTGGGCGGGACATAAGAAAGCGATACAGGGTATCCAGCATTTCCACAATTTCGCGTTCTTTAAATTTATGGGTAAGAGCGGCAAGCTCCTCATTTTCCAGAGCATTTTCGTAAAGCTCGTTCAGCGTTTCCTCCAAGCTTTGGCTGTAGAGCTTTTCACGTGCGCGTTCATCGCTCAAACGAAACTGCGGATCTATGCCGCAATGTTCAAAATTCTGCCGAACCACATGCTGACAATAGGAATGGATGGTGCTGATTTTGGCGTTGGCAACCAATTCCGCTTCCTTCATGAGCTTCGGGTTTTCCTGCGCGGCTTCCATAAGCCTAAGCTCCAGCCTTTCGCGAAGCTCTGCTGCGGCGGCTCTTGTAAAGGTAACCACCAGCATGCGCGATATGCTAAGCCCCCGCTGTAAAATGAGCCGCAATATCCGTTCCACGAGCACGGCCGTTTTTCCGCTGCCTGCGGCCGCCGAAACCAATAATTCACGATTGTCCGCATAAACCGCCTGATGTTGAGCCTCTGTAAGCCGCATGGGAAAAACGCCTCCTTGCACTCTTATTGTAGCGTATTTTCATGCGCTTGACAATGTTTCACGTGAAACATTGCTCATTTTAGCAAAGCCTTTGTTTCACGTGAAACATTTCTTTTTTTTAGTGCAGTCAATATTTGCTCAAAGCGCCTAATCATGCTATAATATGGCTTGATTTCTTTTTTACCACCTTCCACCACCATTCACGACAAGGAGGCATCTTATGGCCATTACCACATTTGATGTGGAATCCATCAAGCAAAACATTGTTGGGAAGCTTCAACGGTACAATGGGCTCACCGTGTCGGAGGCTTCTCCGCAGCAGCTATATAAGGCGGTCGCTTCCACAGTACGCGACCAAATTATGCAAAAATGGATGATTTCACGTGAACGCCGCCGCAAAACAAAGGGCAAACGCCTGTATTATCTGTCGGTAGAGTTTTTAACCGGCCGCTCCCTCAATTGCAATTTGATTAACCTGTGCTGTCAGGATAATTATGCGCAGGCGCTCAAGGAGCTACACATTGATTTGCAATCCATTATTCCCGAAGAACCCGAACCCGCTCTTGGCAATGGCGGCTTGGGTCGCTTGGCCGCTTGCTTTATGGATAGCTTGGCCAGCATGGATGTACCTGCCATGGGCTGTACCATCCGCTACGAATACGGGCTTTTCCGTCAAAAAATGGTGGATGGCCAGCAGGTGGAGCTTCCAGATACTTGGCTTCAAAACGGCAACGTATGGGAAATGGCCGCTACAGAAGATACCTGCTCCGTAAGCTTCGGCGGCCACATTGAGGAGCGCGAAGAAAACGGCCGCATGGTGTTTCATTTGGAGGACGCGTACACCATCGACGCTGTTCCCTATGATATGCCTGTGGTTGGCTTTGATAACGATTGCGTCAACACGCTTCGCACATGGAGCGCACGCAGCCGCGAGCGCATTGATTTGCAGCAGTTCGGCGAAGGCGAATACATGAAGGCCATGGAAGAAATGCAAATGGCCGAGGTTATTTCAAAGGTGCTCTATCCCGAGGATAAGCACTACGAAGGCAAAATGCTTCGCCTCAAACAGCACTATTTCTTTACGAGCGCCACATTGCAATATGCCTTAAAATCCTTCAAAAAGAACTTTGGCAACAATTTCGACCTTTTGCCAGACAAGGCTGTGTTCCATATCAACGATACGCATCCGGGCTTGGCCATTCCAGAGCTCATGCGCCTGCTGATTGATCAAGAGGGCTTGAGCTGGGAGCTTGCACAGCGCATTACCTACCGCTGTATGGCTTATACCAACCATACCGTAATGCAGGAGGCGCTGGAGCGCTGGCCCATCGACATGATGCGCCAAACTCTGCCCCGCATTTACATGATTTTGGAAGAGCTGAATCGCCGCATTTGCGAAGATTTGTTTGTGAGCTACCCCGATCAGTGGGATCGCATCGGCCACATGGCCATTATCGGCTATGGTCAGGTGCACATGGCCAACCTCTGCGTAGCCATGAGCTACAGCGTCAATGGGGTAAGCCAGCTTCACGGTCAAATTTTGAAAAACTCCCTCTTTCACGATTATTGGCAGCTGGATAAATACAAGTTCACCGCCATCACAAACGGTATTACACACCGCCGCTGGCTGATTGAGTCTAACCCCAAGCTGACTGCCTTGCTCAAGGAAACCATCGGCCCAGATTTTGTTCGCGATGCAAGCAAGCTGGAAGCATTGGTTCCCTTTGCGGATGATTCCGCATTCCAAGACCAATTTGAAAAGGTAAAGCGGTTTAACAAAGAGCGCTTGCAAAAGCTGATCAAAACACGCCAAAACATAGACATCGACACCTCCTTCATTTTTGATACGCAGGCAAAGCGTTTGCACGAATACAAACGGCAAATGCTCAATGCCATGCACATTCAAGTGCTTTACAACCGCATTGTGGAGGACTCCAATTTTACCATGCCGCCCCGCCTGTTCTTGTTTGGCGCAAAAGCCGCGCCCGGTTATTTCCGTGCAAAGCTGATCATTCGCTACATCAACGCTTTGGCAGATTTGATCGACAAGCACCCACGCGCCAGACAAATGCTCAAAATTGTGTACATTGAAAACTACGACGTGTCCACCGCTGAACTGCTCATGCCCGCCACAGAAATCAGCCAACAGCTGTCCACCGCAGGCAAGGAAGCAAGCGGCACCGGCAACATGAAATTCATGATGAACGGCGCTGTTACCCTAGGCACCATGGACGGCGCAAACGTAGAAATTTACGAGCAGGTGGGCTTGGAAAACATCTACATCTTCGGCATGCGTGCAGATACCGTGGAGGGCATGTACCGCGAGCATAACTACAACCCCATGAGCATTTACGAGGCAAATGCAGAAATTCGCCGCGTGATGAACCAATGGCTCGACGGCTCGCTCTTCCCCAATGAGCCGCTTGCCTTACAGGATTTGTACCATACCCTGCTTGTGGGCGATTATAGCTCCATGCCTGATCCGTATTTTGTGCTCAAGGATTTTGGCAGCTATAACATGGCCAACCGCCGTGTCATGGACGATTACCAGAACCGTGAAAAGTGGCTGCACATGTCCATTATGAACACCGCAAAGTCTGGCTTCTTTAGCTCCGACCGTACCATTGCAGAATATGCGGAGCGCATTTGGAAAATCAAAACATCCAAAGCCTGAGCAGGGTGACAAAAGCATAAGAAACCGACAGGGGCCGCACACCGCATTGTGGTGGCGCGGCCCTATTTTTATCTGAAATAAGGTCTTTTTTGTGTCCTCATGGCGCAATTTTTGGATATAATCACCGAATTGTGTCGATTTCATTCAGCAAGTGTTTCAATTTATATCATAAACGTTGACATTATGTTTTTGGCATGATATACTACATATACCAAATTTGAGCCCAGCAAGCCCAACTATTTGATTTTTAGAAGCATTTCGGTGCTTTTTAACGCTGATTAATGAGCAATCATTTTGTAATATATTATTCCTAATAATGTTGAACAGGAAACTTGTATTGCGACAGAGATTTCTTATTTTGGAGGCGTTTTGATTTCATGGATAGACAGCTCAAGATTATTTATCACTACAATAGCGGATTCTCGGTTCAAGTGGGAGGAACCCTGCTTGTGTTTGACTATTGGGAGGGGGAAAACCGTTCCCTTGGTCAAGTGGGCCGCATTACCACGAGCGCTTTACGCGCTTTTGAACACATTTATGTGTTCATCAGCCATGCGCATCCCGACCACCTTGACCCCATTGTGTTTACTTGGGAGGCGGAAAAGCTGCCCATTACCTATGTGGTCAGCTCTGACATGCCTGTGGGTACGCGCGGCAAGCGCATTTGTCCGCTTCAAACAAGGGAGCTTTCGCCTGATGTTACGGTCAAGGCTTTTCAAAGCACCGATTTGGGCGTTGCTTTTTTGGTCAAGCTCTATGGGCTTTCCATTTTTCATGCGGGTGATTTGAATTTCTGGCATTGGCGGCAGGAAAGCACCTTGCGTGAAATTGAAGCGGCTGAAGCTGCTTTTTACGAAGCCATGGAGCCCATCAAAAACGAAAAAATCGATGTGGCCATGTTTCCTGTGGACCCCCGTCAGGGGCTGATGTATGACGCAGGCGCAAACCATTTTATTCTGACCATTAAACCGCGTGTTTTTATCCCCATGCATTGGCAGGATCGCCCAGAGGTGGCAATTGACTTTGCCCGCCGCGCCAAAACCCCCATTACGGAGGTGCTCGCCCTTACCAAGCCAGGGGTGATTGCAAACCTTAACTTTACAGAGTCGCTGCTGAATATTCACATCATAGAGCCGCCGAAGGATTTTGGCGAGCTGCCCTTAGCGCCAGCACGCAGACCTGATTTTCATCAGAATGAAAATGAAAATGGCAATGATCCGTTTGTGGATACCGATTTGCCTGTCGATTTACGATGAAACCAAAACCGCCCCGCGCAAGGATGCGCGGGGCGGTTTTTGGTTCCATGCATTATGCCATTTGCGTGAGGGGGTGAATGTTCACTGGGCGGACGCCATGTATGGCGTCCCTACAGGGTATGAATAGCGTCCCAACAGGGTATGGATGAAGCATGGTATGCAGCTTTACCGCAGCGCACGTTCCTCATTTCCTGCCCGCGACCAGTTTCGCCATACAGGAATGGCAAAGGCTAAGCCCATCACCACATACACCACCATCACCGCGACCCTTTGAAGCAGGGAAACCGCCACGCCGTTTTGAAACAGCTCCCCCATCAGCCCCATGGCAACCCCCATGATGCCTTCCTTAATGCCGATGTTGCCAGGCACAATCGCCACAATGCTGGCAAGCCAGCTGACGCTGTTGTAAAACAAGGCTTGATAAAAGGTAATTTCCAAACCGATGGCACGAAAGCAAGCCATGTACAGGCAGAGCTGAATCAGATTATTCACCGTTAAGCACACAAGCAAGCGCCAAAGCATGGTTTTGTTGCAAAGCAAGGCGTTAAACCCGTCAATCACGTCGTTTAAGAGCTTGATTTTTTGAAGCCACGCGGGTTTCTTTGCCTTGCATAGAAGCGATAGCACCACAAGCGCCGCCATCGCAAACAAGCCAAGCATAAGCAGGGTCCATAGCACAGGCGACCAGCTGCCTTCGATCAAGCCTGTGCAAAGCAGCGCCGCCAGCATTTGAAGCAATGCAAACAGGATGCCGAAAATGATGTTGCCTGCCGCCATGCTCACGCTTTTGACATAAGCAAGCCCCTTGACGCGTTTGTAATAGGCGGCAGAAAAAACCAAATCCGCACGCATGGGCAGTACATATGCCATGGCATTTGCAACAAACACAACCCCCATCCAATCCGTGAGCGAAAGCGTAATGGGGTACGTCTTTAATAAAATCAAATGGTAAACACAGTTCATAACGCAGCCGCCCAGCGCAAGCAATAACAACAGCGCAACGGTAGCTGCGTTTAAATTGAGCAGCTTTTGCATATCCGCGCGGTTTTTGTATACATAGGCTATGAGCAATACGAGCAGAACCACAAAAAGCAGCATGGAAAGAGCCTTTTGAAGGCTCTTTTTTTGCTTGCTTTTCAAAACCTGTTTTTCATCCTCCACGCGCTTTTCCCCTTTATGCATCCTTTTGCTTGGTACGGTTGGCTACATCGTTATTGTCAATGCTGTTGCGATATACCACAAAGCGCTGGTACAAGAATTCCGTTACAAAGTTAATGACCATGGTGCCGCCCAAAACCAAAAAATCATTCCAGCCTATGTTGGTAAAATAATTTCCCCACCATGTGGACAGCGGCGTAAACACCAAATAATACAGAAACACCAAGAGCATTGCTTTGGGTATGTTTGCGTCGCTTCTGAAGGTGTATCGGCGGTTGAAGGTAAAATTCCAAAGCACGCTAAGCACCAAGGAAATGAGGTACGCAGGCCAATAAATCATCTTACAGGCTTCTGATAAAATGGTAAAGCTGCCGATTTGGATGATTCCTGCGCTGATGGAAAATAGCGTGAACTTGATCATTTGCCATACTTGATTTTTGGTTTGTTCTTTTTGTTCTGACATGAAAGTTACCCTCTTTCTATTCTTGTGGTTGATTTTGTGGTTTGTTTGGATTCATGCGCGTTTCATCCTTGCCATTGAAAAGATGATAGGTTGACCTTCCCTTTTCCTTTGCATAGTACAGCGCACAGTCTGCCTTTTCATACAATGCAGAATAGCTTCTGCCATCCTTTGGAAAGAGTGCCGCGCCGCAGCTGCAGCTGATGGAGGTACCCTCCCTCTGTGCAAAATCCTTATCAGCAATTGTTTTGCAAAAGCGCTCAAGCTTGTTTGCAAGCATAGCTTCATCGGTAAAATCAAGCATGAGCACGGTAAATTCATCTCCGCCGATTCGCCCAATAATGTCCGTATCGCGGAAATTTCGCTTGAGCTCGTCCGCAAAGGACATGATCACCGCATCCCCAAAAGCATGGCCGTATTGGTCGTTTACCCCTTTGAAATGGTCAATATCAAACATCAGCAATGCATAATGGTGCTTTTGGTTCTCCTGCTTGATCAAAATGTTCATGATGATTTCTTCTGTGGCCCGCTTGTTGTAAAGCCCTGTAATGCCATCGCGCATGGACTGTTCAATCAGCGATAGCTCGCGGATTTTTTCTTTATCGATGTTTTTGAGATAGGATATCGCATGAATGGATTGATCCGAAGGCCAATAAAACACCTGCGCGGTCACACGGCTCCAATGGTATTCCCCATCCTGCTCCTTGATCATAAAATCATAGGAGAAGTTTTGAATGCCCTTGTGATAAGCCCGAATCATGTTGATGGGCAAAAAGCGATCGAGATAACCCTGCCGATGCTCTTCCTTGATTTGACGATTGGCTAATTCAATCAAAGCCTTGTCCAGTGACAAATGATCAGGTGCGCCAATGAGATGCATATAACTGGGGAACTTTTCACCGACCATTTTATTTTTGGTGATATTCGCTTCAAAAACATCGTTTGAAAACTCAAGGCTGGTTTTGTTGAGCATTTTCTGGTATTCACGCTCCTGCATGATGCTGTCCTCTGTAATGGCAATTCTATATTTGCGAAGCATGCGTGTAATCATCAATAATACCAATAAAATAATCAATAGGATCACAAGAATGGCCTGTACAAGCTGAATATTTAAAGAATGATACAGCATGGTCATATCGTTTTTTACAACCAAAAACCAACCCAGATCATGCACATACTGGGAAATGAGATATTCCTGCTGTCCGTTTTCGGTGAGCCAATAGGTTTGCACATTTTCAAAATCGCTGAACAGCTCGTTTTCTAAATGCCATATTTTTTCTTTTTCAAAATAATTGACATATGCATAGCCCTTCCAAGCGGAGGAGAGCTGAACCAACCCCGCTGGGTCAACCAAGCAAACCTCGACATTGTAATTCAAATCATATTCCTTGAGCAAAGCCTGTATGGTATCTACCTTGAGCCCAACGCCTATGATGCCGATGGTACGCCCTTCATCATCCTTGATTCTGCAATTTACAAACACGGTAAGGTTGTTGTGGTCCGCTTCATCGTTATCTACATTCAATTCGTATTCATTGCTTTGATTTAGAAATTGATAATACCAAATATTTTCAGGGTTATTGCGCGCAAGCACGCGATCCAAGCCTGTATAATGATAATAACGATTGCTTCGTGTAGACACCAAAAAGACGGATTCGAATTTGTACTTTTCGCGGTAGGTATTCAAATACTCCGTAACAGAATTTAGAAACAGCGGATCCTCCAAATGCTCATGCTCCATCATCAGCATGTTTTTAAGCAGGCTATCGTTGGCCATGGTAAGGGACACATGAACAGGCCCTGCAAATATTTTTTCAATTTGAAAATAAATACCCTCAGATGCCAACTCGGATACATTTTTAGCATCCTTGATAAAAATGCTCGTATTGGAGCGATACCCAATCCATGAGGTTAACAAGAACCCCAGGGTGATAATCAAGCATACAAGCATATTGGTTGACACAATGGATAGCTTTTTCATTTGCATTTACCTTACAAGCCTTCAAAGGCTTATAAGCCCTTTCGCTGTCGCTATCATTTCTTCCGTGCTTTCTTAATTATACACCCTCACAGGAAGAACCAAATACAAGTAGCTATCTCCTGTTAACGGTGCAATCACGCACGGACTGACATTTGTGTTCATGCAAAGCGTACAGCATTCTTCATCCACGTTTTTAATCACATCGCTGATGTAGCGCGAATTAAAAGCAATTTCAATGTCCTCGCCCTCCAAATGGGAATCTAGGTTTTCGAGCACATCGCCCATTTCACTGGTGGAGGTGATTTTTAAATCGTTTTGGGTAGCGCTCATGCGCACCAAATTGTTTTTGCCTTCCTTGGCCATGAGGCTTGCACGCTCAATAGCGTCCTGAAGCTCCCTGCGCTTGACCGTTACACGGCTTAACCATGCGGTGGGCAAAATTTGGCGGTAGTTGATGTATTCACCCGCTAATAGGCTGGTCACCAAAACGGTGGTGCCCATGACAGCCATCATATGGGTTTGATCCAAATGGAGGGTGACCATTTCCTCGCCCTTATCATCCATAATAAGCGCCATTTCACCCATGACATGCCCCGGCACAATCGCCGTAATTTTTTCGCTGCCGTCAGGCAAAATGAAATCGCCGTGGAAGCGCTGCAGGGCCAGTCTAAAGCCATCCAAACCCACAAGGCGCAGTTCGTCGCGCGTGACCTCCATCAGGCACCCTGTGAGCGCCTGGCGGCTCTCCTGAAGGGCAATGGCGAAGGTGACCTTGTTGATCATGTCCCGAAGGCGCTTTTGCGGAAAATGGAGCGCATGGGTGTTGATGAGATCCTTCATTTGGGGAAATTCAGCCGCAGACATGCCCGTAAGGGTGGAACGGCTTTGACAGCAGCGCAAGGTCACGTTGAGCTTATCGTTCATGTGGAAGGAAACCACGCCTTCCGGCAGCTTGTTTACAATCTCCTTGAGCAAGCGCCCGGGCAGAACCACTTCGCCGGGCTCTGTTACCTCTGCCTTCACGAGTGATTTAATGCTCAATGCTCCGTCTGAGCACATGAGCTCGATGCTGTCATCGTTGGTTCTTAAAAGCACGCCTTCTAATATCTGCATTGACGGGCGGGCGGTCAGCGCTCTGGTAGCGTTTACCAAGCCGCTCAGCAGTTCTTGAGCAGAGCATTCAAACTTCATTTTCAACCTCCGCAACCACTGTTGTAGTTGTATTTCTATAGAGTAGTAGTAGTAGGGCATGTGGAAACCATGGAAAAGGTGGTTTTGAGTAGCTGTGCTCACAAAAACCGCTATGGAAAGACCGTGGATAAAAGCGGTTGTTTCAGGAGTTTTCCACGGCAGGGCGACTCTTCCAAAAGAGTGTGCAACCGCTTCTTGATACATTTCGCGGTAAAGGAGCTTTTTCCCTTCTCTAAACAGGCGAAAACCTTTCGACAAAAGACGGGGTAAAACTACTTTCACAGGGTTTTCCATGCTTTCCACAGCCTGTGGAAAAAAGCCTATGGAAAGTGCGGCGCTTTGCGCAAGCCCATTTGCGGTCAATGACCTCATTTACTCCATGGTGTTTTACACGCAGGGACGAGCTTTTACAGCCGGGTTTGGATGGCGGTAAAAACCGCCTCGGAGGCGGCTGCTTCGTCCTCGCCGTCGGCTACAAGCATCACCAAGCCATCCTTAGGGATGGACTGGGATAGGAGGCCGATCATGCTTTTGACATTTAAAACAATGCCCGCGTTTTCAAACGTAAGCGTGCATTGAAATTTGGATGCGACCTGTGCAATAATGGCGGCTTTTTCGCGGCCAATCGGGATTTTATTTTTGAGGTTGAGTTCTGTTTTGATCATTTTGTTTCGGCCTCCTGTAGATTTTGAATCGGTAGGGTTATTTTTTTGGCGCTGGGGCTTGCGTCCGCAAAGGCCATGAGCCGCCGCATGCGGTGGTTTACGCCGCTCTTGCCAAGGGGCGGAACCAGCATCTGCCCAAGCTGTGTGAGGGTTGCGTCAGGCGCATCCAAACGCACACGCGCAATTTCCTGTAGCGAGGGGGGCAGGTTTTCCAAAGCGCCCTCCTCCTGCAATTGGCGGATGACCGCCATTTGATCCTCACTGCATACCATTTGCTTTTCAAGGTTGGCATTGTCGCAGTTCAGTGCGCGGTTGACCGTAGAAAGCACCTGCTTTTTTACGCGCAGGTTTTCCACCTGCATTAAGGCTTGATTGGCGCCTACGGCGCTTAAAAGGGTCACCACCTGTTCGCTTTGCTTGAAATAGTAAAACAGATGGCCGCGCCTTTGTCCGCGCTTGATCGGCAAATCAAGCCTGCGAAAGCATTTTTCCATCAAAACGCGCTGTTCCTCGTCCTGACAGGGCAGCTCCAAATGGTAGCTCTGATCGGGGTTGGACATGGTTCCCCCGCCTAGCATCACCCCGCGAAGAAAGGCACGCATACAGCAAAAGCGGGAAAGCGGAAGCTTTGGCGCTGTGGAAAGCAAGGTTTGTTCGCCTTGCGCGTCCTGCTGCATCATATGCAGTGCGCAAAGAAAGGCGGGGGTTTGCGCGGGGCTCAGCGTGAGTATGTACTTGCGGGTACCGCCAAAACGCTTATTGGTCACATAATGAATTTGAGGAACCAGCCGCAGAAACTGTGACAAAAGCGTGTATACACGGCGGCAAATGCCCAAGCTTTCATTTGAAAAGGATACGCTTACCTTGCCGCGCCCAAGCAGGTTTAAGCTGCCCATGGTCATGAACAAGCCGCAGATTTCGCTTAATGCACAGCAGGGCTTATCTGGCTTGAGCAAGCAAAGCTCCTGCTTTACCTCGGAGGAAAATGACATAGACCCTCCTATTTGGATTCGCTAAGAAACGAACGCTTGAGGCATTTTGGAAGCACAAGGCAGAGCGCCGCTACCAGTACCGTTGTGGTTGCCACACCTAGCACCTTCACACAGGCCACCCCAAAATATAGTGCAAGCCAATAGGGAAAGCCCTTTGCACCAAACCACTGACAGAAATACTGCTCCCAATGGCTGCCGGTAACGCCGCCCGCCAGCCAAAAGGTAAGCGCGGTGCTTAAAGCGGAGCAGATCACCACCAGCAGCAGCGCGGTTAAGGGAATGCGGTTTAAACACAGCTTTCCCTGCTTGCGCATGGTAAGACCAATGATGAGGGCAATGGAAGCGCCTACTGCGTAGTACAATATGAACCGCGGAGAACCAAACTCAATGGCCAAAAGGAAGTTATTCGCCAAAGCAACCAAAAGTCCTGCTGCAGGCTCAAGCAGGAGTGCGCAAAGAGCAGTTCCTGTAAAGTCCAGCCACATGGGCAGGTTGAAGGCTTCCGCCAGCGCGTGAAAGCCTGTGTTTAACAAAACGCCCAAGGTCATCAAAAACAGATAGCGCCATGCTTCGCAGGTTCTTTGCTTTTTAGGCAGGGTGCAGGCATCAGACATGCAGCTCTTCCTCCTTTTGGGTGCTTTGGGGAAGCGGATCCGCAGGCTTTCTTTCGGCGAGCTGTTTATCCTCCTCCAGCTGCTGCATAAAGCCTGCGGTTACCACGCCTGCGGGAAGCGCGATAATGGCAATGCCAAACAGGGACGAAATCATGCTGACCAAGCGGCCTATGGCGCTGTGCGGAAAAATATCGCCGTAGCCAACCGTGGTAAGCGCCGTGGTTGCCCAATAAACCGCTGAAAAATAATCAGGGAAGGTATCAGGCTCGGTTGCAAACATCACAAGTGCGCTGATGAAAATGTAGCCGACCGCAATCATGAGCACCGTGAGCAGTGTGCGCTTTTCACGTTTGAAAACATTGGAGATGTATAAAAAGTTTTTGGAATAGCGAAGCACCACCACCAGCCGAAACAGGCGAAGCACGCGAAGGGAGGGCGGCAGCAAGCCAAGCGACGGCAGCAGGCTGATAAAATTAAGCAAAGCGATGGGCGTAAAGGGATAGCGCAAAAACGCCCATTTGCCTTTTTTGTTTGCGCTGAAATCCGCCACCATCCAGTGCAAAACAAAATCGATGAACAGGATATATACCGTCCACAAATCCAAGGTAACCATCCACGGGGTTTGCTGCTTCACCATGAGCGGCACCATGCTCAAGCAGGCAACCAGCATGACCGTAATGTTGTAAATACGGTTTGCAAGCTGTGGATGTGCTACGCGCATGATGAGGTGATAAATGGAAGTACGCAATGAAAACAATCTCCTTATGGCAGATTTGAAGGGGTCGTATTTATTATTGAGCCGCTACTTGATTCACGGGAATCCATGCGCGTACAAGCCCTAATTTACAATCAAACTCCGCAAAAACCCATCCGTCCTCTTCAAAAAACACGGAAAGGGAGGTGCCGCTGGCAATGGCGGCTTCCTTAAACGAATCGTATTGTGAGCCCGGACCAAAGGTGGGCACGAGCTTTTTCGTTGTTTTGGCGGGATAGGAGGAGAGGGTGACCGTGGGGACATTGCCCACGCCTTCAAAATCCTTGGGGAGGAAATACACGCGGCGCTTGCCCACGGTGGTGTAGTCCAAATCCACCAGCACATAGCCGTCCTCCACAAACAGCGCGTTTGTACTGGTCATTTTATAGGTTTTGTATGCGCCCGCGCCGTGATAATTGCGGCTTGGGCCGCAGCGGGATTGCACCCGTTCATCCTCAGGCAGGGGATAGGCGTAGAGGGTATATTTTTGATAGTTTTCCGTAGGCCATGGGTTTTGAGACTCTGCCTTGCCAGAGGTTTGGTTTGCTTGGCTTGTGCCAGAATTGCTGAAAAACCACGACATTTCATAGCTTTGATCGGTCATGATCCAGTTGCCGTTCGCGTCCTTTGCATACAAGGTAACGGTGGAAGCGCCGTTGTCGGATACGCTGAGCGTCCAATCCACACTGCCGTTGCTGCTTTTCTGATCCAGTATTCGGCTGACGGTTTGGCCGTTTTCATCCATTAAAGAAACCCCGTGAATGGTATCGTCTGTGGTAACAGAGAGCACTGCCGAATCAGCCAAAGCCGCGGATGTGAAGGTAAATAACAGGGCGAGCCATAAACAAACAATGAGCTTACGCATAGTGGATTGCCTCCTCTGTTTTATTTTGAAAAACCAAATGCAGTTTTTTGGAAAGCTTGATTCACATAGGTAGTATAACAGGTAAAACCTATTAATTCAAGGGAAAAACTTGAAAGCGGCACGGGCGGGGAAGCATGCACTTGTTTTTTTCCTGTACATTTGAAAACCCCTCTTGCAATTTAGTGTGCTTGGATGCATAATATCGTCATGCGGTCGATTATTCACCCATAGGGCAAGAAGTGTCCCACATGCCGCGACACCACATTCAAGGGGAGGGTTTTTCATATGGAACGCGTATTCAACTTTTCTGCCGGACCCGCCATGATGGCGCAAAGCGTGCTGGAAAAAGCACAGAAGGAACTGGTTTGTTATCAAAACAAGGGCATGAGCGTGATGGAGATGAGCCATCGCAGTAAAATGTATATTGAAATTTACGACGAAACGGTTGCGCTTCTGCGCCAGCTGATGCACATTCCCGAAAACTATGAGGTGCTGTTTTTGCATGGCGGCGCCACCCTGCAATTTAGCGCCGTGCCGCTCAACCTGATGGCTACAGGGCAAGCGGATTATGTGGATAGCGGCAACTTTGCCCATTTGGCGGCGGAGGAAGCAAAGCGCTACGGCAAGGTAAACATCGTAGCCTCCAGCCGTGAGGACGGCTACACCTATGTGCCCGATGTAAACGCCATAGCGTGGAACCAAGAAGCGGATTATGCCTACATCACCACAAACAACACCATTTACGGCACACGCTATACGCAAATTCCCCAAACGGGCAGGCTTCCCCTTGTGGCGGATGTGAGCAGTAACATTTTATCGGAGCCGATGGATATCACGCAATTTGGCATGATTTTTGCGGGTGCGCAGAAGAACATCGGCCCTGCGGGCTTGTGCGTGGCGGTGATCCGCAAGGATTTGCTGGGGCATGAAAACCCCCTATGCCCCAAGCTCATGAGCTGGGCGCTGGAAGCCAAGAACGACAGCATGCTCAACACCCCCAACACCTACGGCATTTATATGGCAAAGCTTGGCTTTGAATGGCTGCGCGATTTGGGCGGCGTAGAGGCCATTTATGAGCAGAATGTGGAAAAAGCGGGGCTGCTGTACGCCTGCTTAGATGAAAGCAAGCTATTCAAAGCCATCGCCCGCAAGGATTGCCGTTCCCTGATGAACGTGACCTTTGTCACTGGCAGCGAGGAGCTGGACGCGGCTTTTGTGAAGGCGGCCGCCGCGCAGGGCTTGGTCAACCTGAAGGGGCACCGCAATGTGGGCGGCATGCGTGCCAGCATCTACAATGCCATGCCTGTGGAGGGCGTGCGCAGGCTCGTAACGCTGATGAAATCTTTTGAGAAGGAGAACGCATGAAATGTTTAAAATTCAAACGCTGAACAGCATTTCCAACATCATACACAGCCAGCTCACGGCGGAAAAGTACCTGATTGCCAACGAGGAACCCGTGCCGGAGGGTATTTTGGTTCGTTCGGCGGATATGCACGAAATGGAGCTGCCTGAAACCCTGCTGGCCATAGCGCGTGCGGGTGCAGGAACCAACAACATCCCCATTGAGGAATGCTCCAAGCGCGGCATTGTGGTGTTTAACACGCCTGGCGCAAATGCAAACGCGGTGGCGGAATTGGTCATTTGCGGCTTGATGCTGGGCAGCCGCAATGTAGCGGGCGGCATTGATTGGGCCACCTCTTTAAACGGCAAGGGCGACGAAGTGCCCAAGCTTGTGGAAAAAGGCAAGGGGCAGTTTGCAGGCCCCGAGGTGCGCGGCAAAACCTTGGGTGTGGTAGGCTTAGGCGCTATCGGCGCGATTGTGGCCAACGCGGCGGTGCAGGGGCTTGGCATGGAGGTGGTCGGCTACGACCCGTATATCAGCGTGGAAAGCGCATGGTCGTTAAGCCGCGCGGTGAAGCGCTGCAACAACATGGATGAGCTTTTTGCACAGGCGGATTATATCACCGTGCATGTGCCGCTGATGGAGAGCACGCGCGGATTGCTGGGTACCGCCGCCATTGCCAAAATGAAGGATGGCGTGCATCTGCTCAACTTTAGCCGTGCCGAGCTAGCGGACGCGGACGCTCTGAAAGCGGCGCTTGATTGCGGCAAGGTGGCCAGCTATGTAACCGATTTCCCCACCCAAGCGGTGCTGGAAATGAAGAACGCCGTTACCATACCGCATTTGGGCGCAAGCACGCCCGAAAGCGAGGAAAACTGTGCGCAAATGGCGGCGGCGGAGCTTCGCGATTATTTGGAAAACGGGCAGATACGCAATTCTGTCAACCTGCCTGAAATGCTGATGGGTGCCAGCGAGGGCACGCGTATTTTGATGATTCACGGGAACGAGCCCGGCATGGTGAGCGCCATCTCTGCGGCGATCGGCGCTCGCAAAATCAACATCAACAACATGCAAAACAAGAGCCGCAAAAACATGGCCGTAACGGTGCTCGAGCTAGACAAGCTGCCCGATGCGCGGCTGATGACGGAGCTGACCGCATTGCCGGGGGTTATTCGCGTGAGATGCTTTCATGAATAGGTGGGGATAAAAAAAGAGGGTGCCGAAGGGCACCTTTTTTTTATCCCTAGCGGGGGGAAGGGGGGCGCCTTACGCTCCTGCATTTGCTGACGCGCGCGATGCGTGCGGGGGGGCTGCGCCTTACGCTCCTGCATTTTCAATACATGCTTTCAGATAACATTGTAGGGACACCATATATGGTGTCCGCCCAGTTGGCGGGAAATCACTTTCATGGGGGACACATCCCCTCGTATATCCCCCCACACGGGGGCAGGGGGGTGCCGCCACCGCAGGGGGCGGACGGATTTCGGAAGTGCCCTTCCGCGCGACTGGCGTGGGGACTGCCCCCCACACGGGGCAATGTCATCAGGGTAACTTTAGGGATGGATAAATGCACAATAAGCAATGAAAATGTTTATGCAAACAGCAAATTGACAAAAAAAGATTGGCTCCAAAATTTAGAGGACACATTTTGTGTATCTTTTAAATGATGGTGACAATTATGATTAAAGTGCAAGACGCAATAAAAGTAGTGTTAAAATTGATGAATAGCATTGGTTTTAAAGAAAGGAATATTTATAAAAAAACATACTTTTCGAGAAAAAGTCAGAAGATGCAATTTTGTGATACAATAAAATTAATATTAAGTTTGCCAAAAGCAAGCTTGGCAATGGAGTTGAGACATTTTGTGAAAAATTACTTGGATGGCGTTGAAAGCATAGCTCCACAATCTGTTTTTGAAGCACGCTTCAAACTCAAGCCAGAGGCATTTATAGAGTTGAACGAGGCTGTAATAAAAAGTTATTATGAAAATGAGTATAAAACAATTGAAGGATATCGAGTAATAGCAGTAGATGGTTCAGCATTTCAAGTCCCCAACAATGCCT
>JAVXND010000050.1:0-21681 GCA_036645955.1 Clostridia bacterium
CGTAAAGGTTTACACGGTAAAAAATGAATTGATGGATTTAGGGGTTACGGTTGCGCAGACACCCTTTGGGCATACCGTGCCTGTTTATGATAAGGAACGGACGATTTGTGATTTGGTGCGCAGTCGGAGCAAGATTGAAATTCAAACCTTGCAGGGAGCATTAAAACAGTATGCAAGGGACAAAGAAAAAAATCTGCGGAAACTGATGCAGTACGCAGAGGCGTTTCATGTAGCAAAAATTCTACGGCAGTATTTGGAGGTACTCTTATGATAAAGCATCACAAGCAGAACTCCAGTTCAGCAAGCGTTCATTGCAAAAGCATCGCCCGCATATGCATCGCCATTGCCGTGCTTTCCCCGTTCCCCTGTAGGGACACCATATATGGTGTCCGCCCAGTTCGCGTTGTACCTCCCCTTCCTTCCTTCCCCCTCACACCCAACCTCACATTCCTAAATCGCATCATTTCACGCAGCGACCCTTCTCGACCCTTCCCTATCCCCCCCAAAAAAACAAACGCCCGCGTACCAAGTACGCAGGCGTCTGTTTTTAATGAAATTGGCTGGGGTAGCAGGATTTGAACCTACGAATGCGGGAGTCAAAGTCCCGTGCCTTACCGCTTGGCGATACCCCAACAGGGAAAATGGGGTGAGTAGTGGGGCTCGAACCCACGACATCCAGAGCCACAATCTGGCGCTCTACCACTGAACTATACCCACCATGTCTATGGCGCGCCTGAAGGGATTCGAACCCCCGACCCACGGCTTAGAAGGCCGTTGCTCTATCCAACTGAGCTACAGGCGCACACCGTGCAGCACGTAAGGCAGCCTTTCAGGTTTACCCGCTGACAAGATAGAATTTTAGCATAAACCGTGGCTTCTGTCAATCAGAAAATGCTTGATTTTTGCTTGCTTCTCAACTTTTGTCGATTTTTTTGCAAAAGCAACCCAACCGCATCCCTGTTTCTGTGCTTAAGTTCCCAAATACGCCGCCTTTACGCTGTCGTCATTGAGCAATTCACTCGCCGCGCCTTGCTTTATAATGTGCCCCGTTTCAAGCACATACGCACGGTTGGCAATGGAAAGCGCCATTTGCGCATTTTGCTCCACAAGCAAAATCGTGGTGCCCTCCCTGTTGATTTTTTTGATGATGCTAAAAATCTCGTCCACCAAAATGGGGGATAAGCCCATGGACGGCTCATCCATCATCAACAGGCGCGGATGGCTCATCAACGCGCGCGCCGTGGCCAGCATCTGCTGTTCGCCGCCCGATAGCGTTCCCGAAGGCTGTTTGGCACGCTCCTTGAGGCGCGGGAAATGGTCAAACACCATTTCCAAATCGTCCGCCATTTCTTTTTTGCTGCTGCGCGTATATGCGCCCATTTCAAGGTTCTCAAGCACCGTCATCTGTGCAAACACACGTCTGCCCTCAGGCACCTGCGCTAGCCCCATGGGCACCAGCTTGTACGCCTCCATGCGGGTAATGTCTTTGCCGTCAAAGGCCATGGTTCCGTTTTTTACTGGAATCAGGTGGGATATGGCATGCAATATGGAGGTTTTGCCCGCGCCATTGGCGCCGATCAGCGTTACAATCTCACCCTGCTTTACCTCAAAGCTGATGTCGTGAAGCGCGTGAATTGCGCCGTAATATACGTCTAAGCCTAAAACCTCAAGCATTTTGCTGTGCCTCCTTGCGTCCGCGGTTGCCAAGATACGCTTCGATCACCTCGGGGTTGTTTCGGATTTCGCTTGGCGTGCCCTCCGCCAAAACGCGGCCATAGCTCAGCACATAAATGCGCTCGCATATGCCCATGACCAGCTTCATGTCGTGCTCAATCAGCAAAATAGCCACGCTGAAACGCCTGCGAATCAGGCTGATGGTATCCATCAGTTCCCTTGTTTCTATGGGGTTCATGCCGGCGGCAGGCTCGTCTAGCAGCAGCACCTTGGGGTTGGTAGCCAGCGCACGGCAAATTTCCAGCTTTCTTTGCTGTCCATAGGGCAAAGCGCTTGCGCACACATCGGCAATGTCCTCCATGCCAAACACACGCAATAGCTCACGTGCGCGGATGTCTATGCCCTGCTCCTCCCGCACGTACTTTGGCAGCCGAAGCACGCCCGTCAAAGCGGAATATTGCATGCGGCTGTGAAATGCCACCTTGATGTTCTCAAGCGCCGTCATGGACTTAAAAAGGCGGATATTTTGAAAGGTACGGGCAATGCCCTCCGTTACAATTTCATTTGTTTTCTTACCCTTTATGGAATGGTTCAGCAGTAAAATGTCTCCCTCGGTGGGCGGATAAACGCCTGTAAGCATGTTAAACACGGTGGTTTTGCCCGCGCCGTTAGGCCCGATTAGCCCAACGATTTCGTTATCCTTCAAGCTTATATTCACATTTTCAGCCGCCTGCAAGCCGCCAAAGCGGATGCCCAAATTTTTGGTTTCAAGCACGGCTTCATCGTCGCCTACGTCATAGCGCGGCACATCGGGCAGCTTGGGCGTTCTGTCCCGCTTTTTGATGGGAAATCGCTTGATGGCACGGTCCCACAGCACGGTTAAGGAAAACTCCGACGTGCCCATTAAGCCCTTGGGACGGAAGAGCATCATCAAAATCAGCATCAGGCTGTACAGCAGTAAACGATAGTCCGCAAACTGCCGCAGCATTTCGGGCAGCAATGTCAAAATGCTCGCAGAAATGATACTGCCTGTAATGGAGCCCATGCCCCCTAAAACCACCATCACCAAATACTCGATGGATTTGTTGAAGTCAAACACGGAGGCCGTTACACGCCCGTATTGGTGCGCGTATAGCCCGCCTGCAATGCCCGCGAAGAACGCGGCGAGCGTAAACGCGAGTATTTTGTAGTAGGTGGTTGAAATGCCTGTGGATTCCGCCGCCACTGCATTTTCACGAATGGAGATAATCGCGCGGCCATGGCGCGATCTGCCCAGCGTAAACATGACGATGATCACTGCAACCATCACAAAATACGTAAGCGAAAAGGAATTCACACGGGGAATGCGGCTGATGCCCGCCGCGCCTCCTGTGATTTCCAGGTTTTGAATAATCACGCGGATAATTTCGCCAAAGCCCAGCGTAATAATGGCAAGGTAATCCCCCTTTAAGCGCAGGGCGGGAATACCAATCAGCAGCCCCATCACAGCCGCCAGCAAACCGCCCGCAAGCAGTGATAGGGGCAAGCAGGTGGAAGCCTCCCAGCCAAAGCTTGCCACCATGCTTTTGGTGAGTATGCCCGCCGTAAATGCACCCACGCTCATAAAGCCCGCATGCCCCAGCGCCAGCTCGCCCAAAAAGCCCGTCGTCAGGTTCAAGCTCACCGTCATGATGATGTTGATGCCCATGGAAATCAGCACGCCGCCATAGTATTTGTTGATCACGCCCGTGCTGATCAAGGCATTCAGCCCAATAAAAATCAGAAAAACCGCAGAAAGGTTGAGCACATAAGATTTGAATTTCTTTGTCATTTCTTTTCCCTCATACTTTCTCGCGCGTAGCCTTGCCCAATAGGCCCGACGGCTTAAAGAGCAGTACCACAATCAAAATGCCGTAAACCACAGCGTCTGAAAGCTGGGTGGAAATGAAGCCCTTGGTCAGGCTCTCCGCCACACCCATGATAAAGCCGCCCAGCATTGCGCCGGGGAGGATGCCAATGCCGCCTAGCACTGCCGCAATAAAGGCCTTAAGACCCGGCATAGCGCCCATGGTAGGGGCTACGTTGGGGTACGCAATGCAGTAGAGGCAAGCGCCCACGCCCGCCAAGGCACAGCCGATGGCAAAGGTGATGGAAATGGTGACGTTTACATTCACCCCCATCAGCTCCGCCGCGCCCGTGTCCTCGCTTACCGCGCGCATGGCCTTGCCTGTGCGGCTCTTCATTACAAAAATATTGAGTAGCACCATTAAAACAATGGCCACCGCAATGGTGAGCAATGTCACAAAGCTGATGCTCATGGAGCCTATCACAATGGGCGGCACATGAAACACCGTGGGAAAGGGGCGCGGGTTCGCCGAAAAAATCAGCTGTGCGCTGTTTTGCAATAGGTAGCTTACCCCAATGGCCGTAATCAGCGAGCAAATGCGCGGAGATTCCCGCAGTGGCTTGTATGCCACGCGCTCAATCACCACACCAAAGATCACGCAAACCAGCATCGACAGCACCAGCGCCACTGGAAAAGGCCACCCAAGACCCGTCATCACCAGCACCGCTGTGTAACTGCCAACCATCAAAATATCGCCATGCGCGAAGTTGATGAGCTTGACAATGCCATAGACCATCGTGTAGCCCAGCGCAATCAAGGCATAAATTGCTCCGGTTCCCAAGCCGTTGACCACTTGGTTCAGAAACAGCATGTTCCCACCCCTTTATCTGTTGCATGCCCCACAGCTTTCGCGGAGCGCAAGGCCGATGAACGCAGTTCAGCCCTTTCAAAAGCGGTGCACCATTGCGCCGCTTTTGAAAGGGCTGAAAGGGGTCTGCGCATCAAATGAAGGAGGACGGTTGGCTTCCAAGGCAAAGCCCTGCAAACCCGTCCCAAAGGTCAACCCTTTGAAATCACATTGTGGCCGCGCGCCTTGCAGTCAAGGGTACGCCTCCTCCCTTTGTTCACGCCATTCCCCTTTCAGAGTTTGCTTCCCTTACGGATTTTGTTGCTTTACAAATACTTGATTGCCCTCTGCGTCAAAGGTCAGGATAAACGCGCTCTTGGTGGGGTCGTTATGGTCATCAAAGGTGATCGTACCCGAAACGCCCTCCACATTGCTCGCCTTAATGGCGGCCACAACCGCGTCATAATCCGTGGAGCCTGCCGCCTTGATGGCTTCACACATCACCAATGCCGCATCATAGCCCGTAGCGGTAAAGGAAATGCTGGGCAGCTCGCCGTATTTGGCTTGGTATCCGCTCAAGAAGGTCTTGACCTTTTCACTGTCTGCGGTGTTGGAGAAGTGGTCGGAATACCACAAATTGGTCAGCAGGCTCTTATCGCTGATACTGCCCACGATGTTGGAAATGCCGTCAGCACCCACAAATTTGGTTTCCAGCCCAATTTCCTTGGCCTGTGACAAAATCAGCGCCGCTTCGGGGCCGTAATAAGGCAGAAACACCACATCGGGCGCGGCATCCTTGATCTTGGTAAGCTGTGCCTTAAAGTCTACATCCTTTGCGGCGGTTGCTTCACAAGCCACAATTTCTTGGCCGTTGAGGGCCGCTTGCTCGCTGAAGGTGTTCTTTAAGCCGGTGGAGTATTCGTTTCCGTTTTCGTACAGCACTGCCAGCTTCACTGCGGAAAATTCATCCTTGGCAAAGTTCGCCATGCAAATCCCTTGGAAGGGGTCCAAAAAGCAGGTGCGGAACACGTTGGGGCGGCCTTCGGTAATGTAGTAGGCCGTTGCAGAGGCTGTAATGGTGGGAATGCCGTCGCTTGCCGCATAATCGGCAACCGCATCGGTAGGGCCTGTGAGCACTGCGCCCAAAATGGCTGTAACGCCATCGTTTTCAACCAGCTTGGAATAGGCGTTTGTGGCCTTTGCGGCGTCGCCCTCGTCATCCTCCCAAAGCACTTCAACCTTTTGACCGTTAATGCCTCCAGCGGCGTTGATTTCATCAATGCACAGGTCAATGCCGTTTCTTACCCCAATGCCATACATGGCATAGGGGCCGGTTAAACAGCCAATGCCGCCTATTTTAATGGTTTCACCCTCCGCCATGGCAGGCAATGCGAAGCTCAATACCAGCATGATTGTCAGCAAAACAGAAATCCATTTTTTCATCAATGAGCCCTCCCCAAAAATTCGCTCGCATTCAAGAAAAATGCTTGTATGCGTTAACTAAAGATTATAGCGATTGTATCGGTTGTTCGCAATAGGTTTGGGTGTAGAACGCTGTACTTGTGTTGTTTTTTTGCTTTGCGCAGACCTCATTTTCCTTTTTTAGGCAAAAGGAACGTTTGCGGTTTCCTCCGCTATGCCGCCGCCCAGGCAAACCTCTCCTTGGTACAGCACCACGCTTTGGCCTGGCGTAACCGCGCGCTGCGGTTCGTTAGCCTCCAGCAGAATTTCATCCCCCCGCAAGCTGACTGTGACCGGTACATCCTGCTGTCTGTAGCGAAACTTAGCCGTGGCATGGAAGCGCTCCCCCTCGCCAGCGGGCGCATTTTGCGCAATCCAGGTAGCCTGTGAGGCACGAACAAAGCGGCTGTACAGCTGCGGGCTGTCCTCCCCCTGCGAAACCACAAGCACATTGCGTTTCAAGTCCTTTTCCACCACAAACCAGCTTCGCCCATCTCCGCGCCCGCCAATGCCCAGCCCGCGCCGCTGTCCCAATGTGTAATACGCCAGTCCAATATGCTCCCCCACCTTCACATGCTCTGGGGTTTGCATCTCACCGGGGCGCATGGGCAAATAATTTTGTAAAAACCTGCGAAAATTCCGCTCCCCAATGAAGCACACGCCCGTGGAATCCTTTTTTTGAAAGGTCGGCAAGCCCGCTTCCTTCGCAAGCGCACGCACCTCCGCTTTTGTCATGCCTCCTACGGGAAAAACCGCCCGCTCCAGCTGTGCTTCTTTGAGCATGTAGAGAAAATAGCTCTGATCCTTCGCCGAATCCGCACCCTTTAAAAGCAAGGGTCTGCCGTTTTGCATCCCGGTTTTCACAAAATGCCCGGTAGCGATTTTGCTTGCGCCCAGCTTGAGGGCATATTCCAAAAAGGCTTTGAATTTGATTTCACGGTTGCAAAGCACATCGGGATTGGGGGTGCGTCCGCGCTTGTACTCCTCCAAAAAATAGTGAAATACGCGCTCTTGATATTCCTTTTCAAAGTTGACCGCATAGTATGGGATGTCAATCAGCGTACAAACCTCCTGCACATCCTGCCAATCGTCAGCGGCGGTGCAGGTGCCGTTTTCGTCCTGCTCGTCCCAGTTTTTCATGAACACGCCGATCACGTCATAGCCCTGCCGCTTGAGCAATAAAGCCGCCACGGAGCTATCCACGCCGCCTGACATGCCCACCACAATCCGCTCCACTGTTCTTCTCATCCTCTCAAGGCGGTATGCGCCCTGTCAAAAATCCTTCAAGCTTCCCGCTTGCGCTCAGGGATCAGGCGATTCAGCACCAGCTGAAGCGCATCGCTGGCCACTTCTTCAATGCTTCGCTGTGCATCCGCTACCAAAAACCGCTTTTTGTTCTCGCGAATCAAACGCTCGTAGGCTTTTTGCACGCGCTCGTAAAAATCCCCCGCCTCTAGCTCCAAGCGGTCGGGAACCGTCGCGCCCAAGCGCCGTTCCATGGCAACCGTATGGTCAATGGCCAAATAGAGCGTTGCGTCAGGCAGCATGTCGGCTACCGCAGGCGCGTTGATTTGCTGTACCGTTTCCACGCCTAGCTCCCGTCCCCCGCCCTGATAAGCGATGGAGCTATCCGCAAAGCGGTCGCACAGCACCAAATAGCCATGCTCCACCGCTGGGCGAATCACCTGATGCACATGCTGTGCACGCGCCGCCGCATACAGCAGTGCCTCGCACGCCGCGCACATTTCCATGTTTTCGGTATCCAAAATAATGCGGCGAATATCCTCGCTAATATCACAGCCGCCCGGCTCGCGCGTGTGAAGCACGCTAAAGCCGTATTGGCGCAGGCTCTTTTCAAGCAGCTCCACCTGTGTGGTTTTTCCACTGCCATCAGGCCCTTCTACGGTAAGAAAAAAGCCGCGCGGTATGTCCTTGCCTGGGCAAAGCAATACCCGTAAGGATTCTGTATCAGGCACCACCACGGTTGCGCCCGCGTCCTCCAGCTCCTCCTCCGTGCCGCAGCCGTAGCCCACCCCAATGCCATCTATGCCGTTTTCCGCCGCGCCAAGCATGTCAAAGCGGCGATCTCCCACCATGGCCGCATGGTGGTATTTTTCAGGAAGCGCTTGGCGAATCAGCTCTGCCTTGCCTAGCTGTTCTGCGCCGCCCGCTTCCCCAACAATGCTGTCAAAATATTGAACCAGTCCATAATATGCCAACACATCTGTCGCAAGGCCCACAGGCTTACTGCTGGCCAAGCCCACGTGCACATCCTCATCCTTGAGCATCTGCAAAATACTGCGGATGTGCGGATACACCCCATAACGGTGAATGCCGTGGGATAGAAAGCGGTCGCGGTACAGCGTTACCGCACGCGGAATTTGCTCGCTGGGCACATGAAGAATATGTTCAAAAGAGTCGCGCAGCGGCGGACCCACCACCTCGCGCATATCCACGTTTTCAGGCACAGGGCAGCCAAGCTGCTCCATGGCGTAAAGAACCGAGCTGACAATACCATCCTCTGCGTCAAAAAGCGTGCCGTCCAAGTCAAAAATCACCGCGTCATAAGGGTAGATGTTCATGTACTTACTCCTTTATCCAATGCAATGCAGTTGAGAGAGCCATCGCCGTTCAAGCCAAACAAATGCGAGGCTTCCGTTTGTAACATAAGCTGAACCAGCTCTGGCGTTACGCGTTCACCCGCTGTAAGCCACGCAATGCCAGGGGGATAACGCCCCACCTGTACCGCGCTTATGCGGTTAACGGCGCGCTGTAAGGGCACACGCTCGCAGGGGGCAAAAGCCGCCTCGCAAAGGGGCATATCGCGCGGGGGAATGGGCGCAGACATCGGCTCCGTTACAGTCACCGCCACATCTGCCTTGACCGTTTCAAGCGCTGAAAGCAGCTTTCGAAGCCGCTCCGCCCCGTCCATCAGCGATAGGATGCATACAATCCGCCGCTCGTCACACAATTCCACATCCACCCCAATGCAGGCCAGCGCTTCGCTCAGCCGCTCGCCGCCCTGCGGCGCATACAGCACCAGGCGCAGGGGATCGTAAGCCATGCCTTGTTCATCCTGTGCATTTGCATACCCTAGGGCGCTTGCCTTCTCATGAAAGTGTACCAATTCGCCGCGAAGCTCGGCGCAGGCCCGTGCCCCCTGCGCATCCATCCACGCGCGCGCATCATCCAGTGCAAGCAATATCACAAAAGATGGACTGCTGGTTTGTACCATGCGCAATGTGCGTAAAAGCCTCTCCTGCTCCACCCGCTCATTTGCATGCAGCCATGCGCCAGAGCCAAGCGCAGGCAAGGTTTTGTGTGCACTCTGTACCGCCATATCCGCACCCAAGCGCATTGCATTGGAAGCGGCTTCATCCCAATTCAGCGCCGCGCCATGCGCTTCATCACAAAGCATCAGCATGCCATGGGCATGTACCGCAGTCGCAAGCGCGTGTAAATCGTTGAGCAGGCCATAATAATCCGGCCGCACCGCCAGCACAGCCTTTGCGTGCGGGTGCTCGTCCATGGCGCTCACGTAGCTTTCAAGCCTTGTATAGGGCAAGCCCGCTTTTGTGTAGCTCGGTTGGGCGAACACGGGTACCAGCCCCGCTATCGCGCATAGCTGTAAACAGCTCAGGTGTGCATTGCGCGGTAAAATCACCTCATCGCCGCGCCGTGCGGCATATAAAAGCATGGTATGCACACCCGCCGTACTGCCGCCTGTCAGCATCAGCGTAAAGGCCGCGCCCGCACTGGCGGCAATCAACGCCTGTGCGCGGGCAATAGCGCCTGTTGGGCAGTATAAATCATCCGTTGCCGCAATCTCCGTCGTATCCAGCAAATAGGGGTCGATGCGCTCAAAAGGCGCATGTCCCTGCCCGCCTGGCATATGCAGAGATTGGCGCCGTGAAACACTTTCGAGCATGGCATACAGGGGTCTTTCCAATGAATGAAACCTTCTTTTTTGTTTGTGCGGCAGCTCCTGCGCAAAGCCATGAGCTACCGCAACAGCATAACAAAAAAACGCGCTTGTTGCAAGTGCGTTTCCGTTTGTTTTGGCAATGATTTAACAGCCGCGCCCCTTGTTGCTTGCGTTACTTTGGGAGCGCGGCTGCCTCCGCAGGATATAGCTTCGTTAATTTGAGCCTTGCTTTGCGCTTTGGCAGTGTGTTCACAGTTCCGTTGAGCAGGCTTTTTTCACAGGGAAAACAAATCAAGCATCCCATGACATGGAGCCCCGTGGGGTATTCCTTCCCGCAGAGCAGGCATTTTTGCTGTGTCATCCTTCTCCATCCTTTCTGATACATGGCAAGTGTTACCACTTGCAACATGCCCAAAGAGGTGCAGAACTATGCATCCATCCGCTATTTCATTTCCGTCAGCAAATAATTCATAAGCTTGATCGTGTTCTCAATGTTTCCGCCAGCCGCAAGCAGGCTCAGCGTTTCGCCGCCGGGCACAAAGCCGTAGGCCTCAAGCTCCTTCAAGCTATCGGTGGGAATGCCCAGCAAATATTTTTTGCCGGTTTCCGCATCCTTCACATAGCCGTTGGTCAGGTCAATGCCCTCCACCTTCAAAGTGCCGTCGTCCACATAGGGCTGCAGGTCTAGCAGTGCGCCGCCCTGCCCCAAGCTTTGAAAGCGCTCCAGCGTCAGCATGTACAAATCGCCCTGTGCGGCGCTCACCCAAACCATCATCTGCATATCGCCATAGGTTTCATCATAGCCAATGGGGGTAAAGGTGACCTCCTCCATATCGGGAAGCACCTCTTGATGAACGGTTGCTATCAGGTCGTCAATGCTCTTTGGCGATTCAGGCAGTGCATAGCCCTCGCTGTACCACTCCACCTTTAGGTTTTCGGGACTGCGGTAATGGGTGGTGGTAAACAGTAAATTCCAACCGAAAATTGAGATGCCTATAATCAGCACATACTGCCACCACGCATAAAGAAAATGGTTTTTGATAATTCGTTTCGTAATGGGCATGCGTAAACTCACGTTGTTTTCACTCCTGTAGCATTCCGTATTGACACCCTGCCCCGCAAGGATGCTTTTGCATTATGGTAATGAAAAGAGGGGCGAAAGCCCCTCTTACTCCCTCGGCTTCATCGTAGGAAAGAGCAATACATCGCGAATGGAATCGTTGTCGGTTAAGAGCATGACCAAGCGGTCTATGCCAAAGCCTAGGCCGCCCGTGGGGGGCATGCCGTATTCCAAAGCATTGATGTAGTCCTCATCCACCTTAGCGGTGGTAATGCCCTGCGCATGGCGAATGCGCACCTGCTCCTCAAAGCGGCGGCGCTGATCAATGGGATCGTTCAGCTCGCTAAAGGCATTGCCCATTTCATGCCCGTTTATGAAAAACTCAAAGCGCTCCGTTAAATCGGGATTTTCTGGCTTGCGCTTGGCCAGGGGCGAAATGTCCACGGGATAGTCGATTAAGAAGGTCGGCTGAATCAGCGTGGCTTCTACATATTCGTCAAACAGCGCCGCTAAGCAATCGCCTCGCTTGGCTTCCTTTTCCACATGGATTTTCATTTCTGAAAGCACCGCACGCGCCTGCTCGTCCGTTTGCCAGTCGGCATAATCCACGCCGCACGCATCCTTCACAGCCTGCGCCATGGGAATGCGCTTCCAAGGCGCTTTCAGCTCAATCATCTGCCCTTGATAGGGGATGCAGGTGGAGCCGCATACCTTTTCAGCCACGGTTGCATAAAGCTCCTCTACCATATCCATGACATCGTTGTAGTCAGCATAGGCTTGGTAGGTTTCAACGCTTGTAAACTCGGGGTTGTGCGTCGCGTCCATGCCCTCGTTGCGGAACAAGCGCCCCACCTCGTACACACGGTCAAACCCGCCCACAATCAGCCGCTTTAAATACAGTTCTGTTTCAATGCGCAAAAACATGTCCAAGTCCAGCGCATTGTGATGGGTTTTGAATGTGCGTGCCGCCGCGCCGATTTCCAGCGTATGCAGTACGGGGGTATCTACCTCCAAAAAGCCTCGCCCATCCAAAAACGCACGCACTTCATTAATAATGCGGCTGCGCTTGCGGAAGGTATCGCGCACCTCCGGGTTCACAATCATATCCACATAGCGCTGGCGGTAACGCAAATCGGGGTCCTTTAAGCCGTGAAATTTTTCTGGCAGTACCTTTAAGCTCTTGCTTAGCAGGGTTACCTCCAACGCGTGTACGCTGATTTCGCCCTTTTGGGTGCGAAACACCATGCCGCGCACGCCGATCACATCCCCGATGTCCATGTCCTTAAAGGCCATGTAGGGCTCCTCGCCCACATCGTCGCGCTTGATGTAAACCTGCAGGCTGCCCTTCGCATCCAGCAAATGGGCAAAGCTCGCTTTGCCCATCACGCGTTTGCTCACCATGCGCCCTGCTACGTTTACCTCTTTGCCCTCTAGCTCGTCAAAGCCCTTGAGGATGGCTTCGCTCTCGTGGGTTTGGGGATATTTTGTGATGGTGTAAGGGTTTTTTCCCGCCGCCGTCAGCTTGGAAAGCTTTTCACGGCGGATTTGCTCCTGCTCGCTCAATTGCTGTGCGGTTAGCTCGGGCGCTTGTGTATTTTGGTCGGGGGTCATTTTCAATTCCTCCAATTATTGGCGTATTTAGCGTGAAATGTCCATTACTTTAAGCTTCATCACGCCCGCAGGTACTTCAACCTCAACCGTTTGGCCGATTTTTTTACCCAGCAATGCGGCACCAATAGGGCTGTCACTGCTGATTTTCATGTTCTTGGGGTCTGTTTCGTTTGCACCCACAATGGTGAGCGTTTGGTCCACTTTCATGGTGAGGTTTTTGATCTTAATGGTATTGCCCACGCCTACGATTTCGGTGCTTACCTCGTCATCCTCCACCACCACGCAATTGCGCAGGGTGTTTTCCATATCAACGATTTTGGCCTCAATGCGGCTTTGCTCGTTCTTTGCTTCATCGTACTCCGCATTTTCACTTAAATCACCAAATCCGCGGGCGATGGCTATCTGTTCAGAAATCTCATTACGGCGCACGCTAATAAAATAATCCAGTTCCTTTTCCAGCTTCGAGTAACCCTCACGTGTGAGGATTACTTTTTTCTCCTGCTCTGCCATATGGTTTAGCTCCTTTCGCTCGGCCTAAGGGGCCGCTCATAACAAACAATCAGAGCATTATATCGTTTCTGCTCCATATTGTCAACGTTTGGGGGTAAACAGTTCAAAGATTGGGTAGTCATAGTTTTTCATGGTGCTGTCCAGCAATGCTTGAGAACGCACCGTCCACGCCGCCAACAGCGGCTTATACAGCCGCTTCATCAGCCACATGGCAAGGGTATGATCCGTCGGTATGGAATACGCCACAAAATGCGGTCTGCCAAGCACATTTACCAAGAGCTGTTTCATGGCAAAGTATTCCACTGCATTTACATCGTTTGAGCCGCGCTTGCCGCCAGAGGCCAGCTGCCCGCGCACAATATCGGGCGCATTTTTTTTGAAATACCGTACCGCCGCTGGATGAAAGGATTCTACACAGTAGGGGCCCTGGTACGCCCGAAGCGCCCGTAGCGTTGCTTCTGCGTTGTGGATCACCTTGCCGTAGTGCTTTATTTCCACAATCAGCGGTGCTTTGCCGTTTACCAATGCAAGCACCTCGGAAAACAGCGGCACAGGGGTGCCGTCGGGCAATGGATGCTGTTTGAGCTGTTCATAGGTCAAATCGCGAATGTTTAAGTCCGCCTTGCACACGCGTTTGAGGCTTGCGTCGTGAAACACCACCAGTTGGTCATCCTTGGTATGCTGTACATCCAGCTCCATGCCGTACCCATTGGCCAGCGCAAGCCTGAATGCCTCCATGCTGTTTTCAGGCACCCGTTGATTGCCGTCGTGCAAGCCTCGGTGCGCGTAGAGCCAGCCGCTTAGCATGCTCGCGTCCGGCCTCTTCCTGGCGGGTGCAATCAGCCATAGATACAGCCCGCACAATAGCAAAGCGGCAAGCAGTATCCATAAGCAGCTGTTCATTCTCATTCATCTCCTGTATCAAAGGCTTCTAATGTACCGCTTGGCTGTTCTGGTCTGTGATCTCCGTGCTTTGTCATGCTGATGGTTACAAACGAAAGCGCCACCATCAACGCCGCATAGGGAAGCAATGTGTGGTAGCCTACATGCTCCAGCAGCCAGCCGCTTGCAATGGGCGTTACAATCTGCGCCGCCATGGAAAAGGCGTAGTAGTAGCCCGTAAACTTGCCCACATCACCACTCTTGCTGATTTCTACCACCATGGGGTAAGAGTTGACGTTAATCATGGCCCAAGCCACGCCCACAAGTGCAAATACGATGTATACACCTGCGTTGAACGTTGGGAAAAACGCCGCCGCGCCAAAGCTCAAGGTTAAAATCACCGTTCCCGCTTGAATCATACGCTTGCGCCCAAATTTGGACGAAAGCATGCCCACAGGCAAATAGGCAAGCACCGCGCCTACGGTAGCAATCATCAAGCATTGCGTAGCGGCCTTGATATCATAATCCCAGCGCACTCTTACATACTTCGTAAAGGCGGTGGTTACGGCATTGTAGCCCATGAACCACAAAAAGACGGAAACCAAAATGAGCACGAGGCTTTTTCGAAGGGCGGGTGAAAGGGAGCGGAAACCCGACAGCGCCGTTTTGACCGTTGCGTTGCTTGGCTGCTTTTGCACCGCGTCCGCTTGTGCCGCCTGCTGGCTCAGCTTGTTTTCACGAACGGTGAACAGCATAATGCACACCGCTGCCGCCATCAAAATAGCCACTGCCAAAAACAGCTGCGTATAGTCGTTTCGGTTGTCCATGCCCTTTTGCACCAAAAAGCCTGTAACGCCAAGCGTAAACACGCCGCCCAATGCCCCCCATCAGGTTGATGATGGCGTTGCCCTTGCTCCGCAGTGCTTTAGGCGTTACATCAGGCATGAGCGCAACCGCAGGCGCACGGTACGTGCCCATGGCAATCAGTAATAGCGCAAGCGCCGCAATAAACAACGGCAGGTTCATGCTTTTGTCCGCTATGGGCAATAGGTTCATCAGCACCACGGCAGCCGCCGTGCCGCCCACGATGTAGGGCATGCGCTTGCCAAGCCGCGTATGGCTTTTGTCCGATAGCTTGCCAAACAGCGGCAGCATAAACAAGGCCAGCACGTTATCCAACGCCATAATCACGCCCGCGGCATCATCAGGCATATGGAAGCTGAACTTCAAAATAAGCGGAACCACATTGTCATAAAGCTGCCAAAACGCACAGATTGACAGAAAGGCCAAACCCACCAGCAAGGTACGCTTATAATCAAGCTTCATTTCATGCCCTCCCAAAAGATAAAGTGCTGTGCTACATCATAGCTTGCTTTGTTCGGGTTGTCAATGTGGAAATCCGTACAGCGCAGGTGGGGCTTCGGGCTTCGAGCGGCCGTTATGATTTTTCCTTGACAAATTCCCCCTTCATGGCTATGATAAGGCTTGATTTATATACAAGGAGGCACACACAATGGCAGCGTTAACCATGGACAAACTCGTTGCGCTTTGCAAAGGGCGCGGCTTTATCTATCCGGGCAGTGAAATTTACGGCGGCCTTGCCAACAGCTGGGATTACGGCCCCCTTGGCGTTGAGTTCAAAAACAACGTCAAACGCGCATGGTGGCAGAAATTTGTGCAAGAAAACAAATACAACGTGGGTCTGGATAGCGCTATATTAATGAACCGCAACGTTTGGGTCGCCAGCGGCCATGTAGGCAACTTTAACGATCCGCTTATGGATTGCAAAGCCTGCAAAGCACGCTTCCGCGCCGACCAAATCATCGAAAACTTCGCCAAGGAGCAAGGGCAGGAGCTTCAAGCCGACGGCTGGACAAACGCACAGCTGGAAAGCTACATTGAAGAGCATCAAATTCCCTGCCCCACCTGCGGCAAGCACGATTTTACCGCCATCCGCAAATTTAACATGATGTTCAAAACCTTTCAGGGTGTTAACGAGGATAGCTCCAACGAAATTTACCTCCGCCCCGAAACAGCGCAGGGCATTTTTGTAAACTTCAAAAACATCGTTCGCACCACCCGCCGCAAGCTGCCCATGGGTGTTGGGCAAATCGGCAAGAGCTTCCGCAACGAAATCACCCCCGGTAACTTCATTTTCCGCATTCGTGAGTTTGAGCAAATGGAGCTTGAATTTTTCTGCAAGCCCGGCGAGGATATGGAGTGGTTTGAATTTTGGCGCGGCTTCTGCCGCGATTGGCTCTATCATCTGGGCATGAAGCCCGATAGCCTGCGCATGCGCGATCATAAGCCAGAGGAGCTTGCGCACTACTCCAAAGCCACCACGGACTTTGAATTTCAGTTTCCCTTTGGTTGGGGCGAGCTGTGGGGTGTGGCAGACCGCACCGATTTTGACCTCAAAGCGCACCAGACCCAAAGCGGCGAAAACATGGAGTACATTGACCCCGTTACCAACGAGCGCTTCATTCCCTATGTCATTGAGCCTTCCCTCGGCGCCGATCGCGTAGCGCTGGCGTTCCTGTGCAATGCCTATGAAGAGCAGGAGCTTGACGGCGGCGATACCCGCGTGGTCATGCACTTCCATCCCGCGCTTGCGCCCTTTAAGGCCGCCGTGCTCCCCCTGCAAAAAAACAAGCTGGGCGAGCTGGCCACAGGCGTTTTTGAAAAGCTTAGCAAGCGCTTCATGATCGATTACGACGAAACGGGCAGCATCGGCAAGCGCTACCGCCGTCAAGACGAAATTGGCACGCCGCTTTGCATCACGGTTGACTTTGAAACCGAAGAAACCAACAGCGTCACCGTTCGCGACCGCGATACCATGCAGCAGGACCGCGTTTCGCTGGATGCTTTGGAAGCATACATCACCGCCAAAATGGCGTTCTAAGCCACCCGCCCGCAATCATTCCTTCACTCAAAAGCACGAAGCAACCGTCAAATTGCTCCGTGCTTTTTGGCATCCGCATCATTTAATTTCCACCCGCGCATTTTCCCCCGTCGCGTCAAAAAACACGCGGTAATATTCGCTCCACGGTTCACCAATGGGATAAAACTCAAACCACCAGGTTCTGCGTTCCGTGCCATCCGTGTTTTGCATTTTGCTAAAGCTTGCGTTCACATCGTAATGGGATATCCACTCCTCCGCCAGCTCCGTCTTTTGTTGAACGAGCCGTATGGCATAATCCCTCGCCTGCGCTTCCGTCAATTCCCCCTGTGCAGGCAAGCAATAGTTGTTTTCCTGCAGGAAGCCGCATGCAACCTTTAATTCTCCGTACCAGTATGCTTCCTCCACTGCCCATTTGGCTGGATCTCCAAATTGCCAAATCAGCAATGAGAATAAAAAATCCGCTTTGTTTTCATTGTTCGTATTTTCAAGCAGATCCTTTGCCCAATCCGCGCTCACCTGAAAGCCGCGATCTGTAAAGAGCTTCAATATCGTTTCGCGCTCGTTTGCGGTAAGGGTTGCATTGGTGTTGGCATTGAACATGGTTACCACATTTTCCTGCACAAGCTGTTTGAAAGCCCCCTTTTGTTCGGGCGTTTGGGTGGCGGCTCCTGCCGCCTGTATTTGGGTAGGCGCAGGGGTTTCAACAATGGCTATGAGATTGCTCGGGCTTTCATTGCCCTGCGGCGCCATGGTTTGCTGCGCAGGGGCGCAGGCTGAAAGGCACAGCATTGTCATACAAGCCAATAAAATTCGCTTCATAGGTTATCCTCCCGCTTTTCCAGCATTCGGTAAATCATGTTTTGATGAATATAGAACGATCGTTGCGCACAAAAGCTTGCAAATCAATGCGCAATCGAAAAACAAAGGTTTCTTTACATCATCTTAATCTCGCCTGTCACTCCCTTTCCCCATCTTTATGAAATCCCTGTTATCATCAAATGGTAGGAGGGATCTCGTATGAATGCTTACCTAAACCACCCATCCGTTGCCAATCAGCCATGGTTATCCAAGCATCCCTTTTTCACAAGAATCAATCGCAGGGCGGAAAATTTTGCTCTGAACTTCCCATTCTTGACCTTCTTGCTTGTGTTTATCGGCATGCCCATTTTCATTTTGCTATGCGTTGTTCTGCTTTCCACTGCGGTTGTGCTCCCCATCAGCTATTTCATGGGGGCGCTCTAACCTTCCATCTCTTTACACGCACTTGCAAGCCGTGCTACAATAAGCCCATCAACCACGCGCGGAAGGAAGAGGTGAGGTCCGATGGAGGAAGGCAGAGCAAGCCCCGATGAGCTTCTTGCGAAAATTGAAAGTGAAGAAAGCGCTCGCGCAAAAGGTCATTTGAAGATTTTCTTTGGCTATGCCGCTGGTGTTGGCAAAACCTATGCCATGCTCAAAGCGGCGCATTCCGCCAAGAGGCGAAGCATTGATGTGGTCATCGGCTATTTGGAGCCGCACACACGTCAAGAAACCCTCGCCCTTGCGCAAGGCTTGGAAAAATTGCCCGCACTGGAGGCAAACCATAACGGCGTTCATTTGCATGAGTTTGATTTAGACGCGGCTATTTTACGCAAGCCTCGTCTTATTTTGGTGGATGAATTGGCCCATACCAACGCCGTTGGCTGCCGCCACCTAAAGCGCTATCAGGATGTCATTGAGCTGCTCAAGGCGGGCATTGACGTATATACCACCGTTAACGTTCAGCACATCGAAAGCTTAAACGACATGATCGCTTCCATAACAGGCATATCCGTTCGCGAGCGCATCCCCGATTCCATTTTTGACGATGCGGATCAGGTGGAGCTGGTGGACATTGAGCCGCAAGAGCTTTTGGAGCGTTTAAGCGCGGGCAAGGTCTACCGCGACGCGCAGGCACAGCAGGCGCTTAGCCACTTCTTTAACCTCAAAAACCTGACGGCGCTCCGTGAAATTACGCTTCGCCGTTGCGCAGACCGTGTAAACCATATGGCGCTTTCCGCCCGCACCTCCCCCAAGGAGGATTTTTTCACCGATGAGCATATTCTGGTTTGCCTTTCGTCCTCCCCCACCAACGGCAAAATCATTCGCACCGCCGCACGCATGGCCAGCGCCTTCAAGGGGAGCTTTACCGCTTTGTTTGTGGAAACGCCCGATTTTCCCAACATGTGTGAAGAGGACAAAACCAGCTTGCGCAAAAACATGAAGCTCGCACAGCAATTGGGTGCCTCCATCGAAACCGTTTTTAGTGATGACATCCCCTTTCAAATTGCCGAATTTGCCCGTCTTTCAGCCGTATCCAAGGTTGTGCTCGGCCGAAGCAGCACCCAAAAAAAGCACTTTTTCAGCAAGCCCACCCTTACCGAAAGGCTCATTACCCTTGCCCCCAATTTGGATGTTTACATCATCCCCGATAAAGCCGCGCGCCCCTATTCCATTGCGAAATCAGGCCGTAAAAGCACGCGCTTTATGCTCTCTGATACATTTAAGAGCGTGTTCCTGCTGGTAGCCGCCACCGTTACAGGCACCCTGTTTCGCCAGTTTGGTTTTTCGGAAGCCAACATCATCACCGTTTACATCCTAAGCGTACTGCTCACGGCTGTTACCACCACACAGCGCATGTACAGCCTGATTTCCTCCATCGTGAGCGTGTTCGTCTTTAACTATTTCTTTACCAGACCCTATTTTTCCTTCTTGGCTTACGATCAGGGCTACCCCGTCACCTTCCTCATCATGTTTGCCTCCGCTTTTATTACAAGCACATTAGCCGCACGCCTCAAGCTTCAAGCCAAGCAAGCCTCCAAAGCGGCTTACCGCACCAAAATTCTGCTGGAAACCAATCAGCTCATTCAAAAAGGCAAGGATCAGGCGGCCATCGCCGCCGTTGTTGCCAATCAGCTGGTGAAGCTTCTCAAGAGGGATGTGGTGATTTACCTTGTGCAAAAAGAGCGTCACGCCCTTTTGGAACCAATGGTTTATTTGGCCAATGACCAAAGCACCGCCGAAAGCTATACCACGCCCAACGAAAGAGCCGTTGCCGTGTGGGTGTACCATAACAACAAGCATGCGGGCGCTACCACAAGCACCCTTGGCAACGCTAAGTGCTTATACTTAGCCATTCGTGCCAATGAAGTGGTTTATGGCGTTGTGGGCATTGCCATGCCAGCCGAAGCGCCCGACGCTTTTGCAAACAGCATCACGCTTTCCATGCTTGGCGAATGTGCGTTGGCGCTTGAGCACGAGGTTGCCCTGCGGGAGCGCGAGCAAAGCGCCCTTGCCACCAAAAACGAACAGCTCCGCGCCAATCTCCTGCGCTCCATATCGCACGATTTGCGCACGCCGCTTACCTCCATATCGGGCAACGCAGGTATTTTGCTCGACAATGGCGAACACATGGATGCGCAAAAGCGCAAACAGCTCTATGTGGATATTTATGATGATTCCCTCTGGCTAATTAACTTGGTTGAAAACCTGCTGTCCGTCACCCGTATTGAGGATGGCACCATGAAGCTGCGCATGAATGCCGAGCTGATTGACGAGGTTATTTCCGAAGCATTGCTGCATATCAACCGCAAATCATCGGAGCATAAAATTGTCGTGCATGGTGCTGACGAGCTGCTCTTGGCCAGAATGGATGCGCGCTTGATTGTTCAGGTGCTCATTAACATTGTGGACAATGCCATTAAATACACCCCCATAGGCTCCGAAATTGTGCTGTCTACGGTAAAGCAAGGCAATTTGATGGTGCTTTCGGTAGCCGACAATGGCGATGGCATTTCAGACGAAGCCAAGTCGCACATTTTTGAAATGTTCTACACCGTCAACAATGGCATTGCAGACAGCCGGCGCAGCCTTGGCTTGGGGCTTTCTCTCTGTAAGTCCATTATCACGGCACATGGCGGCGATATTACCGTTCTGGATAATCCACCTCACGGCACGATTATCCGCTTCACACTGCCCGCAGAGGAGGTCATTCTACGTGAATAAACCGCTCGTTTTGGTTGTTGAGGACGATGTCGCCATCCGCAACCTCATCTCCACAACCCTTGAAACCCATGGCTATCGGCATTTGACCGCATTAAACGGAGAGGCGGCCATTACCGAAACCGCTTCCCATAACCCCGATGTGGTGCTGCTGGATTTGGGTCTGCCTGATTTGGATGGCGTGAGCGTCATTCGCAAAATACGCAGCTGGACAAACCTGCCCATTATTGTGGTCAGCGCCCGCAGTGAGGAAACCGACAAAATTGAAGCGCTGGACGCTGGCGCGGACGATTATTTAACCAAGCCCTTTTCGGTGGAGGAGCTGTTGGCTCGCCTGCGCGTTACCATCCGTCGGTTAAGCTATATCCCCTTGGGCGATACCAATTCCGTATTTGAAAATGGTGATCTGAAGGTGGATTACTCCGCTGGCTGTGCGTACCTGAGCGGCGAGGAGCTTCACCTCACCACCATCGAATTTAAATTGCTATGCCTGCTTTCAAAGAACGTGGGCAAGGTGCTCACGCACGCATTTATTACGCGCGAAATTTGGGGCAGCTCATGGGAAAACGATGTGGCTTCCTTGCGTGTTTTTATGGCCACCCTGCGCAAAAAGCTTGAAAAGGATACCTCCGCCCCTCCATACATTCAAACCCATGTTGGGGTAGGCTATCGCATGATTAGAATTTAGCGCTGATCGCAATGTTCCTTGCTGTTGAGGGGGAGCGTTGCTGTATATTGGCGTTCAATGCCTCTATGAACCCCGCCGTCCCTGCCATTCACCCCCTCCATAAACCCAATCATCCCTGTAGGGACACCATATATGGCAATGTCATTAAGTTAGAGAATCAAATGAACCAGCTAAGCACAATATCATCTGATACATTCAAAAAAAGAGTTATCGAGAGTAAAAAAGAGTAAGGCAAACAAGCCAATTGAAAATTCAAGAAAAAGAGAATGGAATAGG
>JAVXND010000051.1:0-21256 GCA_036645955.1 Clostridia bacterium
GAAAAAAGAACACAAATCATAGAGGCAAAACTACGGGGAGAGAAGACGGATACCATCATATTGTGGGTTAACGTAAGCAAAAGCACAATTGATAAAGTGTGGAAACGTTATCGTGCCACTGGTAGCGGTCTTGCGCGGGCATACACTGGAAGACGATCTAAAATCAATCCCGAAATTGAAGAAAAAATCCGCTTGGAGATTGATGAAAATAATGATATTACACTTGCTGAACTGATAGAGAAACTCTCCTTACCAATAGGTGTTTCACGTCTCTCACAGGTGCTGATAGCGTGGGGATATTCCTTTAAAAAAAAGACACGCCATCCATCAGCTGTGCGGACAGCGAAAAAAGTCAAAGAAAAGCCCTGCATTTCGATTGACACAACCAGTCAAAACGGCTATGATGATAGTGGTCACTTAGGCCGACAAGCCGAAAGGAGGAGCAGCTGTGGACGCGGACCCATACAGTCGAAACAAAGTTTTGACCCTACGGTTACACACACAATTTCATTGGCTCCGAACGGCTGAGGCAGGGTGTCGCGGATCGTATTTTCCGTGCCGCCCAAAAAACTGCGCCTGATCCTGTTCGGAAGCAACGCCGCAAAAGCGGTTGCAGAAGGGCAGGTTTTCATTTTCTATGAAAAAAATTTATTTAACGGTTGACGACCATCTCACAGAAATCAGCACATTGGAAAAAGGCTGCTGGGTGCATCTTCAAAGCCCCACACGGGAAGAAATTGAAGGGCTGAACGCGCGTTTTTCGCTGGACCCCACCTACATTCAAGCCGCGCTGGATGAAGAGGAAAGCGCACGTATTGAGCGCGACAATGACCAAACGCTGATTATTGTGGATATTCCCTGTGTGGAAGCCGAGGATAATGGCTATAGCTACACCACAGTGCCTATGGGCATTATCATGGTGGATGATGTGATTATTACGGTGTCCACACGCGATTCCGCCATTATAGCGGATTTTACCGAGGAGCGAATCCGCGGCTTTTGGACGTTTAAGCGCATGCGCTTTATTTTACAGCTGCTGCACCGCAACGCGTCTCGCTACTTGGCGTATTTGAAACAGATTGACAAGGCCAGCATGTTTGTGCAGGAACGCTTGCAGGCCAGCATGCGCAACCAAGAGCTGATTCAAATGATGCGCTTGGAAAAGAGCCTCGTGTTCTTCTCCACCAGCTTAAAGGGCAACGAAATGGTGCTTGAAAAAATGATGCGCATGGATATGCTTCGCAAATATCCAGAGGACAGCGACCTGCTAGAGGATGTCATCATCGAAAACAAGCAAGCCATGGAGATGTGCGCCATTTACCGCGATATTATGTCGGGCACCATGGATGCCTTTGCCTCCATCATCAGCAATAACTTGAACATTGTTATGAAAATATTGACCAGCTTAACGGTGGTGCTGGCGGTGCCCTCTATTTTTGGCTCGCTGTGGGGGATGAACGTCAAGGTGCCGTTTGAAAACTCGCCTTTTGGGTTTTGGCTGGTGCTGGGCATTTCCATTGTGGCAAGCGTAGGGGCTTTTGTGCTTTTGTGGCGCAAGAAGATGTTTTAAGCAGGAGGCGAAAGCGCATGCGTACTGCTTTGATTACGGGCGGAAGCCGCGGCATAGGTGCGGCAATGGTTCGCGCCTTTACTGCGGCGGGCTACCGCGTTGTGTTTTTGTACCAAAAAAGCAAAGAAGCGGCGGAAGCGCTTGCGCACGAAACGGGTGCACAGGCGCTTTGCTGTGACATTACCCATGCTCAGCAGGTATGCAGTAGCTGTGCGGAGGCACTGCGATGCTTATCGCATATTGATGTGCTGGTGAACAATGCGGGCATTGCACAGCAAAAGCTGTTTTGTGATTTAAGCGATGAGGACTGGAAAAAGATGCTCGACACGAACCTTTCAGGCGCGTTTTATAGCATTCGTGCGGTACTGCCCGGCATGATTTCGCGCAAGCAGGGGCGCATTGTGAACATATCAAGCGTGTGGGGGCAGGTGGGCGCAAGCTGTGAGGTGCATTATTCAGCCGCCAAGGCGGGGCTGATTGGGCTTAGCAAGGCGCTGGCGAAAGAGGTTGCGCCAAGCGGCATAACGGTGAACTGTGTATGCCCGGGTGTGATTGAAACAGATATGCTGGCTGATTTTGATGAAGCGGCGCTGGCGCAGATGCGGGAGGAAACGCCGCTTGGGCGCTTGGGCACGGCAGCGGAGGTTGCGGATTGCGTGCTGTGGCTGTGCAGTGCGGGCGCTGGCTTTGTAACGGGGCAGGTCATAGGGGTGAATGGCGGCTTTGGGGAATGAGCTTGTGCAGAGGACGGGGGGCGTACTGACCTTACAGGCGGCGGTTATGCTGATCCATCTATGACCATAAAAATGGCGATGGGATCTAAACAAAATCGGGGTTGGAAACTGCTGTTACGACCTGGGAAAAAACTATTAAAAAAACAGAAGGTCATTCATCCTCCTGCTTTAATAACCATGCAACAGTTACGCCTAGCGCTTCTGCTAAAATTGGAATTTCAAAATCCTGCACCAGCCGATTTTGACCTTCAAGGCGGGACATGCTTGTGTCGCATATGTCCATGCCTTGCTTTGCAGTATGGCAACAAGGTCTTTTTGCTTTATGTTTTTTTCTCTGCGGATGCGTTCAACCTTTGCACCAACGATATTCCTCATACCGATGGGTACCTTGCGCGGCTTCGACATTTGCCTTTACCTCCACAATGAAATACCCATATTGCTTCCAGAAAAGCAAAAGCTTGGAGATATCCTATATCTGCTTTATGAACAATTAAATCGATGACAAACTTTGCACCCCTTACGGCACACCCACAACCGCATTGCCGTTAGAATCAACGGGCGCAGGTACGGTTGCCTGCGGTGCGGCGGTTGCGGCATAATCCACCCAACCGACATTCTCGACCCATCCGACATTGCTTCCCTGTCCGCCGTTATCCACCCAACCCACATTGCTATCCCAACCGGAGCTGCCGCCTTGCTGACCAGGGTCCACCCAGCCCGCATGATCATCGAAGCCGGTGCTGTTGTCCCATGGGGTGATGCCGTCCGCGGTGCCGCCATTCTCGCTGAAACCGCCGCCTAGTTCATTGGGCGTGGGCATGGGCTCCACATAGGCCTGTGCGCCGCTGCGATTGGTGCTCCAAAGATTGAGCTGTGCCTGAAGCTCGCCGGAGGTCAGGTCGTAGCCAAAGGTTTCAAGCGCAGAAGAATCGTAGCTTACCTGCATGGGAAGGTAAATAAGCGCGCTGGCCGCGCCCGAAACATCCACCCATTCGCCGATGGAATGGGCGGGCAAATTCATGCTTTGCACATCAGCGGCGTTGAGGCTTGCGCAATCGGTAATGACATATAAGGAAAGGGAATTCACCTGCACACTGGCGGCGGTTAAAAAGTTGAGCTGTGTACATAGCGCTTCGTTTTGCAGGGTGAAGGTTGCCTGACCAATGAAATAGCTGTTGCTGGCGCATAGGGGGACGTTTATACTGCCGTGGGTGCGCAGTGCGTTTAAATCAAGCATTGTGCCCATGAGCCAATCTGTGGCGAGGGTGGAATCCAAATCGTGCATGCGCACGCCGTAGGTGCATGCGCCGTTATACTCAAGGCGCGGGCGCAGGTGCATAAAGGGCATGGCATAGGTGGTGTCGCCTGCGGTAAGGGTGATCAAATAGGGGATGGTGCGGTTGTCCACATAGGGCAGGTAAATCACGCCGCTGTCAAAGGTACCGCTGACAGAGCCATAGTCCTTGTCAAAAAGCAAGGTGCTTGTGTCCATTTGCGTAAGGGATAGGCGCACGGGTGCGCTCGCATCCCCCAATGCCTTTTGAACACAAATTCCCTGCGTTTGTGCGGAAAGGTTTGCGGCGACATAATCGTTGTTATTGAGCTGATCCATGTCCAAGGTGTCTACATTCAAGATAAAGCAATCCTCCGCAATAGCGGACGAAAAGGGGCATGGGATCAATGCCATGCAAAGGATGAAAACAAGGAATTTGGAAAGTGCGGTGCTGATTCTCATGATTGAAAGACTCCTTCGGTGAATGGTAGAACGATGCCCGCCATTCTCCAATGATAACGGTTTAGTTTACCATTTTCATGCATCAATTGTGCTTCGAAATGGTCACAACTGCATCAAAATTTGATTCACAACCGTAACAATTCCGTAATAAACCATTTACTTTTCAGTAAGCATTTGATATACTTGAAACAAGATGCATGCGAATGCGGCAATACGCGAGCGAAGCATTGGGTTTACACGGAAACACAAGAAGACTGGGCGCGATTTGATACCGCCGTAAAACCAAGGAGGATTCTGCTTATGAAAGCATCCCTGCACCAAAAAACCAAACGGGCGCTTGCACTGGTCTGCGCCCTGATGATGTTGTGTGCAACCACAGCGGTAGCGGCGGCGAAATACAGCACGCTGGAATTTGGCGCGCGCGGTTCTGATGTATTAAAGCTGCAAAAATCACTGCTGACCCTCGGGTATGATCCCAACGGGACAGATGGTAAATTTGGGCGCGGTACCGAAACTGCGGTTATGAACTATCAAAAAGCTAAGAATTTAACGGCGGATGGCAAAGCGGGCAACCTGACTTTAACCACGCTGTACGCCGAATTGGCGGGGAGCGGCTCGTCGGGCGGGTCGGATGCATCGGGCGGCTCGGGGGGCGCAGGCTCCACCAATCCAAACACGCTCAAATATGGCGATAGCGGCCAGCGCGTAAGCGAGCTTCAAACCGCGCTTTTAAAGCTTGGGCACGATACCAATGGGGTGGACGGCCGCTTTGGGGCAGGCACACAGCGCGCGGTGATCGCCTTTCAAAAGGCGCAGGGCTTAACGGCGGATGGCCTTGCGGGCCTGCAAACGCAAAAGCTGCTGTATCAGCTGGCACAGCAGGTGGGAAGCGGCTCGGGCGGGGATTCGTCCGGCGGCGGAAGCAATGGCGGCGGTTCGTCGGCAGACGGCACCTACAGCCGCACCTTGCGAAAGGGCTATACGGGCGCGGATGTAACCGCTGTACAAAACAGGCTCAAGGAGCTTGCCTATTACAACGGTGCCATTGACGGCGTTTACGGTACAGGCTCGGTTGCGGGCATCAAGGCCTTTCAGCAGCGCAATGGCTTAACGGCGGATGGCTTGGCGGGCGCGCAAACCTTCAAAAAGCTGTTTTCCTCCTCCGCAATTTCAGCGGGCGGCTCGGGCGGCGGCTCAGGGGACACGGGCGGCTCCGGCGGCTCGGGCGGCGGCTCAGGCTCGGGCGGAACCTATATCACCTTGCAAAATGGCTCCAAGGGTGCGGAGGTCAAAAATCTACAAAAGGCACTCAAGGCGCTGAAATATAATGTGAGCACAGATGGCTCCTATGGCGCGTTGACGCAAAGCGCTGTGAGCGCCTTCCAAAAGCGAAACGGCTTAACCCCCGACGGCGTGGCGGGAGCACAAACGCAAGCCCTGCTGTATAGCGGCAATGCCAAGGAGGCCGACCCCGACGCGGACAATGACCTCGTGATAGACGGGGACACGGGCAAAGCGGACGGACCTGCCACAAGCAGTGTAAGGCTCATGCATTGGTTTAATGAAGTGAAGCCCTCCATCCGTTCAGGGCAGAGCATTACCGTTTTTGACCCCGCTACAAGCCTGCAATGGACCCTTCGCCTGTACAGCTTGGGGCGGCATGCGGATAGTGAACCCAAAACGCTTACGGACACACAGATCATGTACAAGGCCTTTGGCAACACCAATACTTGGACGCCCAAGCCCGTGTACGTGCAATTGCCCAATGGGGTGTGGACGCTGGCCAGCATGCACAATGTGCCGCATTTAACAGGCGGCATTCAGGACAACGGCTTTGACGGCCACCTCTGCGTACACTTTCTGCGCGATATGGAGGAGTGCTCGCAAAACGATCCGAGCTATGGCGTAACCAACCAAAATGCCATTCGCAGAAAATGGAAACAAATGACGGGCATTGATGTGCCGTAACCCAAGCGCAAAAAGAGCGCTTGCTACGCTAACAAGCGCGGGCTTTCTCCGCAGGGAACCGTTTGAGCGGCTCCCTGCGGAGAAAGCAGGGATTTGAAGGGCGCGGTTATTTTGCGCGGTAGCTTGCGCAGAGGCTTTCATCACAATCGCCGCTGCTGCAATCACAGCGCGGGGAAACGGTAATGCTTTCCAGCTCGCATTTCCCATCGTTTTCATGGTGCTTGCAGCTGCATACATCACAGCGGATGCTTTGGTTGTTTGCGGGAAACGACATGTTGCTCACCTTCCTTTCCTGATAATGGCTATAGAATGCGCGGTCAAAGCTTGTTTCATACATGAGGAGGGGGACAAAAGCACATTTTCACCTTGCTGTGTACCACCCATTGGACTGCTTAGCTCCGCTTATGCACGCTATCGACGAACGGAAGGGTTTGTGCTATACTCTCGCTACGCGTTTGGGCAAGCCAAACGCACGGAAAGGATGAACGCATGATCTCGTCACACTCAACCATCAAAAGCCTTTGCCTGTCCGCAGTGGTGGCGGCATTGTACGCGGCGCTCACCCTTGCTTTTCAAGCCATCAGCTTTGGCGCGGTACAGCTTCGCGTAGCGGAGGCGCTTACCTTGCTGCCCGCGTTGTTTCCCCAAGCGGTGCCAGGGCTTGTGCTAGGCTGTTTGATCAGCAATTTGCTAGGCGGCATGGGGGTATATGATGTTGTTTTTGGCACGCTGGCCACTTTGATTGCGGCGGTGCTTACATGGCGCATACGCGGCAACCTTTGGCTCAAGGCCCTGCCGCCTGTTTTGGTCAATGCCGTGGTGATTGGGCTGATGCTCACCTACGCTTACGGCGTGAATACACCGCTTCTCAACATCCTTACCGTTGGGCTGGGGCAAGCCATATCCTGCTATGCGCTGGGCGTGCCGCTGGTGAAGCTGCTTCAAAAGCACAATTTGGGGAAGCGCTTGGGGTGCTAGCAACGTTTTTTTGAACAGCTTCCGCCCATTTTGACGGAGGAAATGACACATTTGTAAATCTTGCCCACATTGCAGTGAAAGGGCATGATTTTACGTTTCATCATCATAGGAGGGTGAACCAATATGTTTAGTAAGGTGTTTAGCAAGCGCATGTCACAGATCCTATGCCTTTGTTTGTGTGTGATGATGCTTTGCCCCGCCCTGGCAGAGGAAGCGATTCAGGAAGAGCCGACCATACAGCTAAACGAAGCGCTGCCTACGCCTACGCCTGAACCCATACCGACAGCTACCGTAACGGCGGCGCCCACCCCCGCGCCTACCGATGCGCCCACCGCTACGCATACAGCCACGCCCACGGCCGCACCGACGGCTGCACCAACGGCGGGAGCCACGGCTACGCCAACCACGCCGCCAACTGCCACGGCTGTGCCATCCGTTACGCCCATCGATCCATCGCCAAGCGCAGGCCCAACCCACACCCCCACCAGCGGTGCGGCTACGCATACGCCCAACCCAAGCGAAACGCCAACCGCCGCGCCGCCTGCTGTAACGCCGATTCCCGCGCCCGTGTGGGATGAGAACCAATGCGACCACATGAATGAGCATTGTGTACGCGCGCCCAAATGCGCCGCGGCGGGCTGTGCACATATTGGGGTGGATGAGCTTGGAAACGCGGTGGCGCTGTGTCCGCTCGGGCAATGGCTTTTGGAAGTAAGCGCGGCGGCGAATTCAGGCATTTCGCTGATGTCCGCCAGCCTGCCTGCCACCATTGAACTCAAGGCGGGAAACAACATCCTATACCGCAGCGGCAGTTATTTGTTAAAGGGCGGCGACCAAGCCACCACCACCGTTACGGTGACCAATGGGCTTGCCGTTTCACTGACGCTCGAAAATGTGAACTTTTATCAGCTGGTGCTTTGGAACGATGTGATGACCACCGTTGATTTTGAGGGCACGAACAAAATCGCGACCATTGTGGCAGGCACAGCGGGTGCGCTCTGTCTGATGGGCAGCGGAAACCTATCGGTCATCAATGTCAATTGCCCCAATTTGACGGTGCTGGGCGGGAGCATGCAGCTTCCCTCCAGCGCGGTGAGCCTGAATCAGAGCAGTATGTACGCTTTTGCGGCACCGAATGTGAACAAGGTCACACTGGATGGCAATGCCTTTTGCCGCGTACTGCCAGACGCGGGCGGCAGGGTGTATTTGTGGTTGCCGCCATTGCCGCAGGGGCTTCGCTATCATGACCAGATCAAGGGCGCGGAGCTGGCCATTACCACAACGCCGCCAGAGCCAAGCAACCAAACCGATTTTAGCTTGAGCACCCCCGATGCCTTTGTGCCTGCGGAAAACACGCCATACCGCATTGTGCAGGGGGATGCGCCTCAGCAGAAAACGCTGACCATCGGGGTTGCGGGCGTGAGCTTGGCCATGAACGGCATCGGCCTAACCGTCAATGCGCCGCTGGTGGAAGCCAATGCGGAAACCACCTTGTTTTTGACCAACAACAACGCGCTCACAAGCTTGACAGGCATTGCCGCCCCAACGCTGAGCGGCAACGGCGGCTTGAGCATTGGGAATTTAAGCACGGCGGGTTTACAGGTCACAGGCGGGTTAACCGTGGCTTGCCAACAGCTGGATGAAAACGCTTTGCTGAATTCCGGCTGGCAAAAGCTAACGGTCAGCGGCGCGTTAACGCCCGATACAAAAGCCTTTTATGGCAAAAAAAAGGTTGCGCTTTGCTACGCCGCGAGCGCTTTGGATACAGCCTATCTGTCCTTGCCTGCACCCACGGCGGGTTACCGCTATGAGGCCCTGCTCAAGGGCGGCAAGCTCACCGTGAAGGAGATGCTGGGCAATCCGCAGGTGCTCACGCTGGAGGGCGCGGATTTGAGCCTTCCCACGGGAAATTACTTAATACAGGGCAGCGGCGCAACAGGCAATGTGCTGGTGCAGGATCGCGCGGATGTGCAAATCGTCTTTCAGGATTTGCAGACCGCGGGTCTTTTATCGCTGGGAACGGGCGCAAATGCAAAGCTAAGCTTGCAGGGAAGCAGCCGCTTGAACGGCCTATCGGTTGCGGATGGTTCAAAGCTGGAGGTGAGCGGCACAGGCGCATTGCTCGTACAATCCCTCACGGCGGGCGGAAGCGGCGCTGTGCTGGCAAACGGCAATACCAACCTATCGCTTGCGTCGGGCAATCAATTGCCGGGAAGCAGTTTACAGCCAACCCTGCTAAATGTAACGGACAACGCCAACAACCCCATGGCAAATCAAGAAATTTCGCTCAAGCTGGGGCGGGAGAAGCCCTTTACCATCACCACGGACGCATTGGGGCATATCACCCTTTGGCGCAAGCAGATGCTTGACAAGGTGGAAGCGGTGGTTTTGTCAGACACAAACACCTTTGCAACCATCATTACACAGGGAAGCGGCAGTCCCGTTGCTTTGCCTGGCCTGATCAGCAACGAACAGCGCATGTACAGCGCCATCAGCTTTACCTCTGACGGGGCAAAAACCATGGGCGTGCAATACATTGTATCCAACAAGGAACAGGACATGGCTGATACCTTTGTAAACGGCGCAAGCATTGCCCTCATGAAGGACGGCGAGTGCAACCTTGTGGGGTTAAAAAACGGCGATATCATCACCTACCGCGCCTTTGCGGCCGCAAAGGAAAATGTGATGCTCACGGCGGACACGGCTTCCGGCTTTACCTTTGGTCAAAAGCAGGTGTACCAAGCCAACGATGTTCGTACAAAGCTTGAAATCAAACGCCAAAGCAAAACCTACGACGGCAAGAAATTTGATTTGGACGGGAAGCTCATCTCCAAAACATCGGCGGTGGACTACCTCCGCAATGGCAAAAAGCTCAAGGAAGCGCCCACGGATGTGGGGGATTATCTCGTGAGGGTGACGGTACCCAAGGATGACGCAAAATTTGTGCCAGGCGTATATGATGTGGAGCTGCAGATATTGCCGATTTTGGTGGACATTTATCCCGATCAGTCCATGAAAATACAGGGCGAGCCCGATCCTGAATTTCCCTACACCTACGACATAGATGCCATGCTTGGCACGGACGAGGTAACGGGGAACCTGATTCGCAAAAAAGGGGAGTTCTACGGCAACTATCCCTTCTTGCTGGATAAGCTCAAAGCGCCCGATTATTACAAGCTCAAGTTTGCGGACAATTCCCCTTGCTTTTTTATCAACTGGGGGCCGCACCACTATTTGCCCTTTGATCCCTTCAAAAAGATTGACCCTGTTTATGACACCTTGCTTTTCAGCACAGGCCACGAGCTGAAAGCACAAATCCGCACAACGGAGAACCTCAGAATCGGCGATAAGCACTACGGTTCGCCTGTGACGGATTTGACGGATGGCAAGGAACGCCCCGTGACTCCCACACTGCGCCTGCGCGGCGGCTGGGATCAAGCGCTGTTGATTTTGACAGCGGAGCCTGAGCTTAACGCGGATGGCGGCTATCAAACCGATGCGGACGGCAACCGCCTCGTACATGGGCGGAGGCTTACCATCAACTACGCCATGCTCAGCAAATTCAAACAGCAAAACATCGACTATGTGGCGTTTACGCTGGAGGGCGTGGGCGTGCTGCTGCCGCTTCGCAACCTGACCAACAACCCTGCGCTGGAGCAGCTGATGAAGGAAAACGGCGTATCCAAGCTAGGCACAAGGTTTGATTTGGTGCTGGAGCCTGTAACGGTGAAGAGCACGCTTGCGCCTGAGGAAAGTGCGGCGGCGGAGGCCGCAGGGCTTTCGGAAACGCTGATGCGGGTGAGCATGACGCTTGCCAATGGCGACAAAAGGCTGGACATCAGCCCTGTTTTAACGGGCGCTCAGCTGATTTTTGACGCGAGCGGCTTGCTGCCCACCCATGAAGAGCTTGCGCAAACGCAGGGCGATATTACCGAAACGGTGGCTGGCAAGCAGGTAAACAAGGGCGTTTCTGAACAGGTGATGCAGGAAATGCAAGCGGTTTCAGGTGCAAAGGGCGAAAGCGAGACAACCGAGGAGCAGCTGGGTCTTGTGCAAACCTTGCTTTTATCGGAAATGAAGAAGAACGGTTCAACCCTCATGCGCTATACGCAAAAGCCTGTTGCTCTTGACACGGGTGCGGTTGTGCCCTATACTTCTTCCGAAGCAAAGCTGGCCATGTTCAGCGCGCTTCTGCGCACAAAGCCCTACTTGACCACGGCGTTTTCACAAAATGGTTTATACGGGCTGAGATCAAAAACATTCTGATGCTTTTAGATGGAGAGGATGGCAATCCATGGTTCAAATGATGAAAAAACTGCTCTGTGTACTTTTGTGCCTGACCTTGGTGCTTGGACTTACGGGCGCGGTGGCGCAAAGCAAGGACAACGAAACATTGGATACCTATGTGCCTGAGGATTTAACGCCTGAAGAGCTGCAGCAGTGGCAGGAATGGGCGAAGCAGGAGGACGGCAGTGCACAGCCAAGCGCCAACGGGGAAACCGCCGAGGCAATGACCGCCGAGGAAGAAGCCGCCATGGCGGAATTGCAAAGCGCTTTGAACGACAACACGCCCATGGACGAGGTGGATTTAACCAACCTTGAATGTAATGCGGATTTGCCTGAAAACGTGTTCAACATTCTGCTCCTGGGCGTGGACAACCGCTCCAATGATTTACAGCGCGGCTTGAGCGATGCGGTGATCATATGCTCCATCAATATGGAAACAGGCAGTGTAAAGCTGAGCTCCATTGCGCGCGACACCGCCGTCATTGTGCCCGGCTTTAAGAGCAAGAACCGCATCAACGTGGCATACAAGCGCGGCGGCCCTGAGCTTAGCATGAAAACCGTCAACCGCAATTTTCAAATGAATTTGAGCCGCTATGTGGTGGTCAACATTCACGGGCTGGCGGATATCATTGAAGCGCTTGGCGGCGTGGATATGGAAATGACCCATCTGGAAGCGGGGCGTATCAACTTTGAACTGCGCAAGGAACCGATGGATAAGGTCAAACGCACAAAGGTAGAGGCAAAGGACGGCGTACAGCATTTGGACGGGATGCAGGCGGTAACGTTTGCGCGGATTCGCGGCATAGACAGCGATCTGGAACGCACGCGCCGTCAGCGCCAGCTTTTGGAAACCCTGCTCCAAAAGGTAATGACGGATATGGACTTAACCAAGTTCACCACATTGCTTGAAACCGCACTGCCCTACGGCGATACCAACCTCACAAGCCAAGAGCTGCTCACCTTAGGTATGACGGTGCTTTCGGGCGATACGATGAAGGCGATGCAAAGCGGAGAGATGTCTTTGGAGCAATTCCGAATCCCCATGGATAAGAAATTTGGCTACAAAGAATTTAACGGCGCAAGCTTGATTTATTTGAGCGAAAAAAATATGAAGCGAAGCATTGATTCGCTGCATGAGTTTATTTACGGCCAATCGTACTACAAGGGAAAGTAAGCAAGCTCCATTCAAAAAAAGACTGTTTGCCGTTTGGCAGGCGGTTTTTTTTGACATCCGTTTTCCCCTGGTACCCATAAAAAATGTTGGACAAATTCGGCATAATACGATATAATAATTTACGTTACCATTCATACTGTTGAGCGCAATACATCATGTAAACATAAAGAGAAGATCTGGAGGCGTTGTTATGGAAAACAGGAAGGTATCGGCACCCTTGGACTTGACTTTTGAGCCTATTTATCGTGGACTTCGCGCATTTGACCAAGAAGCACGCAAGGCAGGCGGCCCCGAGCTGCGCATTGCGCTGGAACGCAACGATGGGCTTGTAGCAACCCATGACATGCGCATTTTGCCAGCAGGGCAAAACGACGCGCTCAACCTGAGCATGGTAGAGCGCATGGTAAAGAGCATGATTTGGGTATATGGCGGCTTCCGCGTGACCATTGCGGGCAGCGAAGCTGTTTATGAAGGCGTAAAAGCGCAATATTGCACGGGCGGCACACGCGAGTTTGACGCGCATTTTATGGCGCATGTGTACGAGCATGATTTTGAAGTGCTATATGCGACCACCCCCGCCGCGGCACCTGTGCGCAAGGATGCATCCTCCCCCATTGGCCGCCATTTGGACGGCTGCCGCATTGGCTTTGACGCAGGCGGAAGCGACCGCAAGGTGAGCGCGGTGATCAACGGTGAGAGCGTTTACAGCGAAGAAGTGGTATGGTTCCCCAAAACCAACGCCGATCCTGCGTACCATTTCGACGGCATTGTCACCGCCATGAAAACCGCCGCCGAGCATATGCCCCGTGTAGACGGCATTGGCGTAAGCTCCGCTGGTGTGTACATCAACAACCAAACCATGAACGCGTCCCTGTTTTTGAAGGTTGGCGCGGAGGATTATGAAAAATACGTGAAAAACATCTACATTCGTGCGGCGAAGGAAATCGGCGATGTGCCGCTAACCGTTTGCAACGATGGCGATGTTACGGCGCTTGCAGGCGCTATGAGCCTTGGCGAGGACGGCATTTTGGGCATTGCCATGGGCACAAGCGAGGCGGGCGGCTATGTGGACGTAAAGGGCAACATTACGGGATGGCTCAATGAGCTGGCGTTTGTGCCTTGCGATTTGTCCAAAACCGCCATGGTGGATGAATGGAGCGGCGATATTGGCTGTGGTGTAAAATACTTCTCGCAGGATGCCGTGATCAAGCTTGCGCCTGCCGCCGGCATTGAGCTGGATGCGAGCCTAAGCCCCGCTGACAAGCTCAAGGTGGTGCAGGGCGAAATGGAGAAGGGCAACCCGCGCGCCAAGCAGATTTATGAAACCATTGGCGTGTACCTAGGTTATACGCTGGCGTTTTATGCTATGTTCTACGATATCAACCATGTGCTGCTCATGGGCCGCGTGACCAGCGGCGAGGGCGGAGATTTGGTGCTTAGCAAGGCGCAGGCGGTTTTGCGCGCCGAGTATCCCGAGCTTCGCATGCATGTGAACCTGCCCGACGAAAAGAGCCGCCGCGTAGGTCAAAGCGTTGCCGCGGCTAGCTTGCCAGTGATTTAAAAAAATGAATGAATTAGCGCCCCATTCGCTGTGAAGGCGGGTGGGGCGCTGGTTGGTGGATGGGGGTGTTGACGGGGTGGGGTGCGGCAACGGTGCTACGATCCGTGTGGGGGGGTACCGTATATGGTGTCCCTACATGATGTCCATACGGATTATGGGCTTTGTTTGTTGCGTTATCAAAACAATTCGATTCAGCATTGCTATGATCCATGTGGATTACGGGTATCGTTTATTGCGTTATCAAAACAATTCGGTTTATCATTGCTATGACCCCTGTAGGGACACCATATATGGTGTCCGCCCAGTTGGCGTTTCCCCCCATTCATCAGTGATAAGCAACGTTGCCATAACAACAGCAAGGGGGCGAACAGCGTAAGGTGTGGGCGGACACCATATATGGTGTCCCTACGGGTTACGGGTATCGTTTGTTGCGTTATAAAAACAATCCGATTCCCATTTGAGCGGATTTGAGTCGATATATGCCCATATTTTTTGAAAGGAACGCTCATCGCGGATTACGTGGTCATGGTACCTTGACTGCCATAGATCGGCGTTTTTTGTTTCTCTGGTAACGGATGCTTTGAATTGCTGGATTGCACGGGGTATGATTTGCAGTGATTTTGCGCATAGGATGGATGCGCGGGCTTCATGCGATTGAAACGCTCCGCTTTCAGCGGGATATGCTGTATCCTGTTGCAGAGGAGAAATAAGTATCAAGAGCAAGTGAAGATGGTTTGGCATAACAACAGCGTTTGCGATGGTTACATGCTTTGCATGGTCTGCAATGGCATGAATATGCTGACTGACAATTTCCCCAAGTTGGTTTAAATGCATCATTCCATCATTGATTGTACCGAACAAATTGACTTTGTTTTTTGTACAGATGGTGATAAAATAACCACCATTTTGTGAGTAATCATAGCATTGCAGCCTGATGGTTTTCCGATTGGGTAAAATGGTCATGGCGGTACCTCGTTGATTTATTGTTCGGTGATACTATAGGGTGACCGACGTTGCGGGGGGGATTGGTGGGTGTGAATGGGTTGGTTTGCGCATGGTTGAATGGGGGCGAATAGCGCAAGGTGTGGGCGGACACCATATATGGTGTCCCTACAAGGAACGGGAGATGTTGCATGGTGACCAAAGCTGCGAGATCATGAAACGCATTATCCATCGGCTGCTGAATACGCTATTGCGCATCCTGAATGGTGATCACCACACTTGGTGAATCCCCCGCATCCGAACCTGTGTTTCCCTCTGCGTCTGCGTCCGCATCCGCATTCCCATCCGCAACCGCGTTCCCATCCGCGTTCCCATCCGCGTCCGCGTTCCCATCCGCAACCGCGTCCCCATCTGCATCCGCCGCCGCGTCCGCCCCTGCTTCCGCAGGCTCCGCCGTAGCCTCCGGCACCTCCACGCCGCGGCTGCGGTTGCCCTCGTCAATCACGCTTTTGCGCTGGACGGGCGTGCATATGCCGCAGGGCTTGAGCTTTGCGTATTCGTCCGCATCCAACTCGCTGTAGCGCAACGCCGTTAGCGGCAGATAGGCCTTTTTTACGCTTTCGCAATTCTCCACACTGTGATAAAAAGAGCCGCCCTTGGGGTTGTAATACAGAAGCAAATCATCGCTTGGGTAGGGAAGGGCACGGCCGTCGTCATCCCAAATCAGCACCTTGGAGCCTTTTTTGAGGTTCTCCCAAAGCCAGCGGATGTTCAAACCGTCCTCGTTTGGCTTGCGCGCTACACGCACACAGCCATGGCTTGCCTTTTGACCAAGCAAAGCTTCATAGGTGCTGTAACGAACGGTGCCGTCGCCTAAGGTGATATAGGGAACTTGGTGCAGCAAATCGCCGCCGTTGAAGCGCATGCCCATTTCGCAGTAAATGCCCTCGCTGTCAAAGCCGCCTACCCAGCTGCCCATGAGGTATTCGCCTGAGGCAGTTTCGTTAAACGGCTCGTTTTCGCGCACCAAACCGGTGGACACCGCACAGCTTGACCACTGCTTGCCATCAATAAACACATAGAGCCGCTGGGTCAGCTTGTCGATAATCAAACCGTATTTTTCATTGGGTGTAACGGTTTTTAAAAGCTTGGTTTTGACATAGCCCTTGATCAAGCGATCGTAAAAATCCAGCCCTTCCACAAGCGTGTAGCCGTCCTCATCCTCCCCTAGCACGTGCACAGCCGCCAAAGCGCCGCTGATAAAGCCGCCTTGGCGCTGGTTGAGCACGCGCTTGCCCTTGGGCGCATCCAGCAGATAATATTTTTCGTTTTCGGCAAGGTTGAGCACGGTAATGGGCTTTTGGAGCAATGCCCAACAGGCGGCATCGTCGGTAATGTCATAAGCAAAGTCGGCGCCGAACCAGTGCTCGCCGCTTTCATAGCCCTCGGTGGTGCCGATGGGCAGCTCGCGGGCTTGGGCAGATAGGGGGGAAAACCAGAAAAAAACCGCGCACAAAAGCGCAGCGGTTTTTTGAAACAGCGCTGGAAGCACTGCCTTTGTGTTGTGTTGCAGGGCATTGGCCCCGCGCTTAGTTGCCATTTTTAATCGTAATCACCACGCCGCCGTCCGTGGTGGTGGAGGGGGCGGGGCTTTCGGCTTCGGGCGGAGCGCCTGTGATGGCGTTGTCCGCTTCCTTAGCGGTGTCGGCCGTGTCATCAACCTTGTCGGCTTCAGGCGCTTGCGTGGCTTGCGCATGCTTGCCCACGCCTCTGGTTTTGTTCATTTCGTCAATCACGCTCTTGCGCTTGAGAGGCGTACAGCTTGGGCATGGCTCCAACGCGGCATAAATGCCCGTGTCCAGCTCGCTGTACTTAAAGCCTGTGAGGGGCAGAAACTTATCGCGCACACTGCGGCAGGTGGCGGTGCTGTGATAGTTTTTGCCGCCGTCCTTGTTGTAGAACAAATCCGTGTTATCGTCGGGGTAGGGCAATATGCGGCCGTCGTCATCCCAAATGACCACCTTGGTGCCCTTTTTGAGGTTTTCCCACAGCCAGCGAATGTTAAGCCCCTCGGGGCTGGGGTTGCGGGCTACGCGCACACAGCCGTGGCTGGCTTTTTGCCCAAGCAAGCCCTCGTATTTGCTAAAGCTCTTGGTACCGTCGCCCATGGTGATATAGGGCACCTGATGAAGCAAATCGCCGCCGTTGAAGCGAATGCCCATTTCGCAGTACATGCCCTCGCTGTCAAAACCGCCTACCCAGCTGCCGATTAAATATTCACCGGCGGCTGTTTCGTTGTAGGGCTGTTTTTCGTTGACCAAGCCTGTGGAAACGGGACAGCTCGACCAAAGCTCGCCGTCGATAAACATGTACAGGGTTTGGGTGAGCTTGTCAATGATGATGCCGTATTTTTCGTTTGGGGTAACGGTTTTGAGCAGGCGCGTTTTGACATAGCCCTCAATGACGCGGTCGTAATAATCCAAACCCTCAATGAGCGTGTAGCCGTCCGTATCCTCGCCCAGCACATGCACGGCGGCGGTGGAGCCGTTGATAAAACCGCCCTGCCACTCATACACCACTTTTTTGCCGTTGGGCGCGTCCAGCGGGTAGGTCATTTCGCGTTCCTTTGTGTCCAGCACCGTAATGGGGCGCTGAATCAGCTCCCAGCATGCGGCTGTATCGGTAATATCGTAGGCGAAATCCTCGCCAAACCAGGTATCGCTCCCTTTGTAGCCCTCAATGGTGCCCAAGGGCAGGTTCAGCTTGTTTTTTTCACCGGCTGCCAAGGCGCTCATGGGCGTTGCCATGGCGAGCAGCAGGGCGCTCAAAAGAAACGCCGTTATCCTTTGATTCGTCCTCATTGTTTTTCATTATCCTCCGTTTTGTTGGTTGCTTCGGTGTTACTGCTCATCCTTTTGGCGAAGCGCCACGCGGCGAATTTTACCGCTGATGGTTTTGGGCAGCTCTGTAACAAATTCAATGATGCGCGGGTATTTGTAGGGGGCGGTGGTGTGCTTCACGTGGTCCTGAAGCTCTTTTTTGAGCGCGTCGCTTGGCTCGTAGCCGGGCTTTAACACAATGGTGGCCTTGACCACCTGCCCGCGAAGGGGGTCGGGTGCGGCGGTGATGGCGGTTTCAAGCACTGCGGGATGCTCCAGCAGTGCGCTTTCCACCTCAAAGGGGCCGATGCGGTAGCCGCTGGATTTGATTACGTCGTCGGCACGGCCAACGTACCAGTAGTAGCCCCACTCATCCCGCCACGCAACATCGCCCGTGCGGTAAAGACCGTTATCCCAAACGGTTTTGGTCAGCTCCGGATCTTCGTAATAGCCGGAGAACATGCCAATGGGCAAAGCATCGTCGCTGGTGTGAATCACAATTTCACCAGATACGCCCGCTGGGCAGCTGTTGCCCTGCGCATCCACCAAATCCACATCAAAAATGGGGCTGGGCTTGCCCATGCTGCCAGGGCAAACCTTCATGAAGGGGAAGGTGGCCAGCGTAACCACAAGCTCGGTTTGACCAAAGGCCTCCAAGAGGGATATGCCTGTGCGCTGCTGCCATTGCGCGGCCATGTCGGGGTTGAGCGGCTCGCCTGCAACCGCGCAATGCTTGAGCTGGCTCAAATCAAAGGCGGTGAAATCCTCCTGCAGAAGATAGCGGTACATGGTGGGCGGCGCGCAGAAGGTGGTCACCCCATAATCGGCCATTTGCCGCAGAATATCCTTGGCAACAAAGCGCTCAAAATCATACACAAACACCGCACTGCCTGTAAGCCATTGGCCGTACAGCTTGCCCCATACGCTCTTGGCCCAGCCGGTTTCGCTGATGGTGAAGTGCAGGCCGCCATCCTCGCATTGCTGCCAATACAGGCTGGTTACAATGTGCCCAAGCGGGTAAAAATGGTCGTGCGTGACCATTTTGGGCATGCCCGTGGTGCCGCTGGTAAAGTAGAGGAGCAATGGGTCGTGATTGTGCGGGTACGCATCGCCTACAGGGCGCTGCCACGCGGCGCTTTGCTTGGGCATTTCGTCGGCATAGCTGTGAAAGCCCTCGCGCTGACCTTTTAGCACCATGAGCGTGCGCAGGCTCGTTAACTGCGCTTTCGCCTCTGCGGCGGCTTGAAGCACGCCGTCATCCTTGTCGGAAATGATCATCATCTGGATTTTGGCGGCATCCACACGGTAGAGCACATCCTTTTGGGTCAGCAGGTGGGTGGCGGGTACGGCCACCGCGCCGATTTTGTGCAATGCCATGATGATGGGCCAAAACTGCAAATGGCGGCGCAAAACCAGCATGACCTTATCGCCCTTTGCAATGCCTAAGGAGGTAAAGAGGTTGGCGGCACGGTCGCTTTCTTCTTTTAGCTGCCCAAAAGTATAACGAATGGAAACGCCGTTTTCATCCGTCCAAAGCACCGCTAAACGCTCAGGCTCCAAAAGTGCGATTTGATCCGCCACATCGTAAGCAAAATTGAAGCTTTCGGGGCGTGTGATGTGAAATTTTTTGTTAAAATCATCGTAGGTTGAAAATTCCGTGGGGCAATTTAAATAGTTGTAACAAAGTGGGCGCATTATGCCTTCGCCCCCTCTTTGATCACCACTGCAATGAAGCGGCAATCTCCTTCTATGGCATACATGGCATGCGGCAAGCCGCTATCATAATAAATGCTGTCGCCTTCCTTTAAGTAAAGCTCGTTGCCGCCCAGCACAATTTTGAGCGTGCCTTCCAGCACGTAGTCAAACTCCTGCCCTTCGTGGCTGTGCGCTTGCTTTTGCGCGTCCTGCTCATCGCGGCGCACGGTGACAATAAACGGCTCGGCGAGCTTATCGCGAAAGTTGTAGGCAAGGTGATGGTATTCGTACTGCTGGCGGCGGTTGAATTGGAGGCCGCAGCCCTTGCGGGTTAAAATATAGCCGTGCAGCTTGGGGCTTTCGCCCGTAAGCAAGTCGCTGATGTCAACGCCTAGCACTTCGGCAATGTTAAACAGATGCGAAAAAGAAAAATCCCGCGTGCCTGTTTCGTAGGCTTCATACTCACTCAGGTCAATGCCTGTGCGGCTTGCCACATCCTTGGTGCTTAAACCAGAAATGTCGCGTAGGTCGCGGATTCGAAGCGCGATCATTTGAATTTGTTCCGCGTTTTCCGACATAAAAGAACCCTCCCCTCGGTGCTTGTAACACCGCAATCTCTTACAAGATATACGGAGGAAGCATACCATGGGGAGGGTTTCAGTGTCAAGAAAATATGCAACTTTAACGCTGTTTTGCGCCTTTTAAGGGCGGCGCAATTTCGCCTACGCCGTTTAACACATATTTGGGGCGGTAGGGGAATTTGCGCATTTCGTGCTCATTGGTTACGCCGCTTAATACAAGCACAGTATCAATGCCGCTTTCCATGCCTGCGATGATATCGGTATCCATGCGGTCGCCGATTACGACGGTTTCTTCACTCTCTACATTTAAACGGCGCACGGCGTGGCGCATCATGAGCGGGTTGGGCTTGCCCACAAAGTAGGCACTGCGGCCGGTGGCCAGCTCAATGGGGCTGATGAGCGCCTTACAGGCGGGGGCAATGCCGCCCTCGATGGGGCCTGTAATGTCGGGGTTGGTGCCGATGAGCTTTGCGCCTGCGCGTACAAGTTGAACCGCACGTTCGATTTTTTCGTAGCTGTAGGCATGTGTTTCGCCCAGCACCACATAATCGGGGTTGACCTCGTTCATGGTAAAGCCCGCATCGTACAGCGCGCCTACCAAGCCGGGTTCACCAATCACGTAGGCACTGCCGCCCGGGCACTGGTTGCGCAGGAAGGAGGCGGTGGCCAAGGCGCTGGTGTAAAAGTGACTTTCGTCAACATCCAACCCGAGGCGCTCCAGCTTTTGCTGCAGCTCCTTAGGGGCACGTTCGCTAGAGTTGGTCAGAAACAGAAAGTTCTTGTTTTCACGCTTTAAAAAATCCACAAATTCAGACACGCCCGGCAAGAGCATGTTACCGTGATAGATAACGCCGTCCATGTCGCAAATGAAGCCGCGCTTGCTGCGCAGGTATTCGATTGTGTATTCCTTGGATTCGGCCGCCGGGGTTTCGCTGCTTGTATTGATCGCCATGATTATCAACCTCTTTTCCTGTATGGCAAGGAGTTCCATGCATATTATAGCACAGGAATGTGGAAAACACCAGCAGGAGGGGGGGATTGCGGAATTGGCTTTCCGCGCTGCTGTAGCCCCCTGCGGGGCAATGTCATCAGGGTAACTTTAGGGATGGATAAATGCACAATAAGCAATGAAAATGTTTATGCAAACAGCAA
>JAVXND010000052.1:0-21163 GCA_036645955.1 Clostridia bacterium
TGGTGTCCCTACAGGGAACGCGGCGTTCGTGACAAAGCGCGATAGGCAAAGGCATGCTGCCATGCGGCGGCATATTGACCGTAACCTTGTGTCCCTGCATTGTTGTCCCCGCATTGCTGTCCCTGCATTGCTGTCCCCGCATTGTCATCCGCATGCTTGCCGATAACGCTGCAGGGTCACCATATATGGTGACCGCCCAGTTTGCGGTGTACCACTTCATGGGTGCCTTGCCACCATCATATCCATGCGGGGCTGTTCAAATGGTACCGCAATGCTCATTCGTAGATCAATGCTTGTGGGCGTTGTACCTTCTTGTGTCAGCTGTACTCCACACTCATAGCCTATGCTCCAAAGCCTGCTATTCGGCTGCGTCGGGTTCCAAACCGAGCTGGGCGGCAAGCTCGTCTGCACGGGTTTGCGCATCGTTATAACCGCCCAAACCCGAAAAGGTGTTATAGGCGGCTTGATAATCGCCTGCCTTTTCCAGTTCATCCGCTTTGTGGTAGAGCTGGTCGCGGAAAAATTGCTTGCATTCGCGCGATTGCGCAGGGCTGTCAAAATACTCGCCCAGCGTGCTAAACAGGTCCAGAGCTTGGTCATACTTTGTTTCGCTCTTGAGCTGCATGGCATAATTGTAAATCTGCGTTTGTAAATTGTCAAGCCGTGAGGGGGAGTCGGCATAAGTGCCTGCGGCTAAATAGCCATGAAGGGCGGTTTCATAATCCTTGCTTTGCTCGGCGGCTCGCGCAGTACAATAGCTGTCATGAATTTTGGCGTCCTCGTATTCCGTAAGCGCACGAAAAAGCTCGGCGGCTTGCGCAAATTGACCAGCGGCCTCCAGCGCGTAGGCGTGACAAAACTGGTAGCGCTGCTCGCCGTACATAAAGCCTCGGCTTTTTTCAAAATAAGGCTCCGCATCGGCATAGAAGCCTTGATCGAAGAGGGTCAAGCCGCGTGAATAGGCGGCATAGGTGGGCGCATCGGCATAATCGCCTAAGCGCTCAAACAGCGCGGCCGCATCCCCGTATTCACCTGCGGCAAAGCTTTTCACAGCCTTGCTGTACATGCCGCTTTGGTTTTCGGAGCAGCCGGAAAGGCAAATAAGAAGCACAAGGCATAAAGCCAACGCCCGGAAGCGTAAAAATCGTTTCAATAGATGTTCCCCCTAAGCATGAAAATCCTGACGCACAACTGCGTACAAATCCACATCTACAAAGCGGCCTTTGTTAAAAAGACGCTGGCGAAGGGTGCCTTCACGCTGCATGCCCGCTTTGATCATCACACGGCCGCTGGCAGGGTTATCGGTTTCGTGCTGTGCCTCAATGCGGTTTAAATGGAGCCTTGAAAAGCCAAACTGCAGCACGCTTGTGAGGGCTTCGGACATGATCCCCTGGTTCCAGTAGGCACGGCTTAAGCTGTAGCCGACCTCGGCGGAGCGGTTGTCCTGCTGAAGCCACATAAAGCCGATGGTGCCTATGACCTTGCCCGTTGCTTTGAGCGCGATTACAAAGGTGCCGGGTGACGCGTTTCGATATTGGCGCATTAAATAGCGGATGTAGGCGCGTGTTTGGTGAATGGAGCGGTGCTCATCCCATAGCACATGGCGCGCAACCTCGGGGTCACGCGAGTATTCGAATAGATCCTGCGCATCTGTCATGCGCACGGAGCGCAGGGTGAGCCGCTCGGTCGTGAGGGTAGGTAAGTGCCCAAAAATGTCCAGATAGGTTTGCATAGCAAGGTGGCCTTTCATTACGTCGCTTAAATTACCAAGGTGTAGGGGGAATAGGGCATGGGGTAGCTGATCAAGGGGTTCAAAAGCCCCAGTACCAGTAGAAAAACCCCAAATGCCAGAAGAAAACAAAGCACAATCATCCATAAACCAAACGGCGTCAGCCTTTTTTTGGAGGGCTTTGGCGTGGGTACAATCATGAAAACGACCTTCCTTCCGTTTTGAAACAAAGTTTCATCTGCGATTCGGGAACTTTTTGGCATGCAGAATCGTTGATTCATTGTAGCCTGCCAGCTGGATTAGCCATGAAGCACCTGCCAAGCCATAAGCAAGCCAAGCGCCGTTTTGGCATCGCGCAGCTCGCCGCTCATGACCTTGGCAACCGCTTGAGAAAGCGGCAGCTTGACCACGTTTAAAAACTCGTCGGCATCCAAATGCGCCTTGTGCTGTGTAAGCTCTGTGGCCAGGTACAGGCCTATGCGCTCGGTGCAAAAGCCGGGCGTGGTTAACACATGACTGAGGGGACGCATGCTTGCCGCGTGCAAGCCGGTTTCTTCTTCAAGCTCGCGGTGAGCGCAGGCGAGCGGATCTTCTCCTGCGTAATCCAGCTTGCCCGCAGGAATTTCAAGCGTCATGGTATCCACCACCACACGGTGCTGACGCACAAGGTAAACATTTCCTTGCTCGTCTACGGGGACGACGGCCGCGGCGCCGTTATGGCGCACCACCTCGCGCAAGGCGGTCTTGCCATTGGGCAAACGTACCTGCATATGGGTTACATCAATGAGCGCACCATGAAAAACAACCTCGTCGGATGTGGGAATCTCTCTTAGCTCGGGAAAATCACTCATGGGGTTCGCCTCCAAAATTCTGTATCTATGGTTATTCGCTATCCAACCCCCTCACCCCTTGCACAGATTTGTAAACTGTTGATATTTGCAAAGATTCAACGGGATAATTGCTGAAACCCGACAGGAACTTCCTGCTCACTTTCCTTGACAGGTACTTATTCACCCTTTACAATATAGGCAGTCACTGCTGACTCGGCTCTTGCTTGAGAATGCAAATGCCTTTTTGATAAAGAGGCCGCGGCGCGAGCGTGACGTGGTCAAAAAGGAGGAAAACACATGTTTCAACATTTTCCAAAGGCTTTGAAACGCGCCGCCGCTTTGGCGCTGAGCGTGCTTCTTACAGCCGCGCAAATGATTGCGCCCATTTCCGCGCTGGCCACAGAGGGCGTACAGCCGCCGCAGGTGACCTTGTATTATCAGCTAACCCCCGAGGAAGCCCCTGCGGCCATGCCTGTCACGCTAAGCATGGTGGGGGAACAGCCCGTGTATTGGGCAATGCTTCCTGAGGCGGCTTTTATGAACCCCATTACCATTGACGTTATGGGAACGGGCGACCCGCTGGTGACTTTTGCACCTGCTGCGGGCACACAGCTAAACCCTGTGAACGCTTCGGCGGTGGATGGCATGTCCATGGCGGCCAACGTTGAGATATATACGCAGGGCGTGTTAAGCGCCGCCTATCCGCTGTATTTGTCAACCGTTGCAATGCCTGCGCCTGCGCCTGTGCTCCCAAGTGCTTTTGTGCAGATTTATTATGTGGATGCCAACAACAATCCCTTGTGGAACGGGCAGCAGGAGATTGTGGGAGCTGCGGACGTGATCGCGGAGCATGCGGGCGATTGGCAAGCGCAGGGCTATCAGCTGCGGGAACCCTCCGTGGTGCCTGTAATAGCACAAGCGGATGGAAGCACCGCACCCGCGATGGTAACCTTTACTTTTGACCTGCCCCCAACCATTCCAGACACGGGGGACGGCGGCGGAGATGTCGGCGGCGGTGACGTTGGCGGCGGAGATGTCGGCGGCGGAGATGCTGGCGGCGGAGATGTCGGCGGCGGTGACGTTGGCGGCGGAGATGTCGGCGGCGGAGATGTCGGCGGCGGAGATATCGGCGGCGAAGCTGGCGGCGGGGTGATTGCGCCCGTTCCGATGGACGTAAACCTGTACGCCCTGACGAACGATACGGTCAATTTCCGCGATGTGCCAAGCACCACCAATTCAAACAAGGTCTTTCCGAACGTACCCGCTAAAACGCTTGTTTGGGTGTACCAATCCATTGGCGAAGGCAAGGACCAATGGCTGAGAATTCGGTACGAGGATCAAGCAACGGATTGCTATGTGCTCGCCAGCTTTATTACTTTGATGAGCCAAGAGGAAAGCGACGCTATTTTAAACGGCAGTAAGGAGCCTGTGCCGCTGCCTGTGAAGTATATCGATCAGGAAACAGGTGTGAGCTTCTATGAAGAAACCGCTCCCTGTGCGGTTGGGATGCCCACCGAAATTCATGTCAAGAATGAAATGGTGCCGCAAAACTACGTGATCCAAAGCGCCCCGATGATTTTGGTGACGGTTTCGGCAGACGGCATACCCGATACCAATGAAGCAAGCTTCTACTTCCTGCGCACAAAAGCGCAGGCGAGCGTTCATATGAGCTATACGGACGGCGTGCAGGAGCTTGTGGGGGAGGATTTGCCTTTTGGAGAGGGCGATCATCCCGTAGCGCCTAAAGACGAATTAGCGCCTGTGGGCTACAGCTTTGTGGGCGCGAGCGATCAAACCGTGCATGTGGACGCAAACGGCGTAGCTACGCCAAGCGTGGTTACCTTCACCTATCAAAAGCCCGCCGTGCTGGCGGCGGTTACCTTCCGCTATGTGTTTACAGACGGCGCTTATCAGGTGAACGACCGTGTGGAGAACCTCGCAAGCAACACCTATCCCACGGAAAATTACAAGCAGGAGCCGCCTGCGGGCTATACCTACGAGGGTGCGAGCGCCGCAGAGGTTGTGGTGGATGAAAACGGAAACGCCAACCCCAATGTGGTGGAATTCACCTATGCGCCCATCCCTGTGGCGGGAAAAATTACCATCCAGTATGTGGATGATAAGGGCAGCCCTGTGGCGCAGGAGCGCGTGGAACAGCTGGGCGCGAACGTGTATCAGTCCAGCATGTACGCCATTAACGTGCCTGCGGGCTACACCTACCAAGGCGTAAGCGCGGAAACCTTTACCATTGACAAACAGGGCGTGGCAACGCCTGGCACCATTGTTTTCACCTATCTGCCTGTGGTGGTTCCCCCCAAGGCGGCAGAGGTCACGCTCATCTACATGGATGCAAAGGGCAATACCTTGTATCCCTCCGTTCAAAAGCAATGGATGCCCGGCACCTATAACGCCATCGATACCGTTTTAGGCGCGCCCGAAAACTATGAATTTGCGGGCGCAAATCCCCAACAGGTCACGGTGGACGAGGCGGGCATAGCCACGTCTAACACCATTACCTATACCTATAACGAGCTGAAAAAGCCGCTTGGCAAGGCGGATGTTACCTTCCATTATGTAAGCACCGCAGGTGAACAGCTTTCACAGCCGCTGGTAACGGCGATTGAAGAGGGCACCTACAGCACGGCTGAATACGCCGCGGTATTTGCGGATTATACATTGCAGGGCGCAACCTCAGATACTGTGACCATCACGCCTGATAACAAGGCAAACCCCGCGCAGGTTACCTTCACCTATACAAAAAACCTCAAGGAAGCAACGGTAGAGGTACACTACCTCAACGCCATCGGCGATGAATTGCCAGGCTCGCCTGTAATAGTAAAGCTTCAAAGGGATCAGACGATTACGCCCAATTCAGCCTATATCCCCGCGGGGTACCACCCCATTCCGGGCTCGGCACAATCGTACAATATCAAGGTGAACGCTCAATTTGTAGCAACGCCGAATGCGGTAACCTTTTCCTACGATAATAAGGTCATACAGGGCAAGGTGATTGTGTACTATGTGGATACCACCACAGGCATGAATTTTGCTTCGCAGGAATTAAGCCTTAACCCGGGAACCCATACCATCGTACCGGATGCGGCGGTAGCCACCAGCAAATATACCTTGCTGGATGCGAGCATCAAATCTGCCGAGGTAAAGGTAGATGCCTTTGGCAACACAACCCCAACAGAGGTTCGGTTTTTATACAAACCCGCTGAAACGGATATGTACATGGGTTATGCGGTAACCAACACGCAAACCGCGCTTCGCAAAACCGCCAATCAGCAGGATAGCAGCATTATCAAAACCTTGCCCCCAAACACGCTTCTATGGATTCAGGGGCAGATCACCACCTCCGATGGCGTGCGTTGGGACGGTGCACAGCTACGCCTAGGCGCAAGCGATTATGGCTATGTGCGCGATAGCGACATTCGCAAAATTTCTCAAACAGAAGCGGATTACATGATTGCGGAATACGACAGGCAGCATCCTGTAAAGCCTGAACCGCCGCAGCAGAGCACAGGCTACTACATGACCCGCGGCAACGATGTACCCCTTCGTGTTACGGCAAACAGCCATTCAGAGGCAAGGTATTACCTGCAGATGAACACGGTGGTGTACGTCATGGGGCAGAATTACAGCACCGAGCAGGGCTGGCATATTTCCAACTACAGCAACTTTACAGGCTATATCCGCATTGATCAGCTGCGCAAAATGACAACGGCGGAGGTGGATGCGTATTTGGCGGGGCAAAAGCCCACCAATCCCAACCAAACGCCTGCACCAGACGATCCCTACGGAAAATCCAGCTATGGCTACGTAACCAAATCGGGCGTGAACTTCCGCTCCACGCCCAATGGCAATAAGATTAAAACGCTCAACAAGTATGCCATGGCCATGATCATCGGCACCAAGGAGGTTAACGGCGTTACTTGGTATTATGTAAACCAGAGCAGCAAAACAGGCTGGGTTCACGGCGATTTCTTCCATCAAATGAACTTGACGGAGTTTAACAGCTTCCTAAACAGCAAGGAATATCTGCAAGGCCTACAGCAGAGCGGAGGCTCCAGCGGCGGCAACAATAACAACAATAACTCGGGCGGCGGCAGCTCGGGCGGCTCCAGCGGCAAGCCCACGCAGGGGAATGTATCCTCTGTGGAGGATTGGAACGTGGGTACTTGGCAAAACACAGGTGCAGGTAACCAAACCACCTATGCGCCCTTTAACCCCTATGCCACGCCTTCCGTAACGGCATCGGTTTCCCCCTCTGCTTCTGTGGAGCCAACCTCCACCTTTGTCATCGGCACCATGATTCCCATTGATTATGAGGATGAAACCAAGGAAACACAAACCAATGCAGTGCCGTGGGGCTTGCTTGGGGCGGCGGCGGTGTTGATTGGCGGCGCAGGCGGCGTGTACGCTTATGCCCTCAACCAAAACAAACGGCGCAAGGCGGCGGCGGCACGTGCGGCGGCAGGCAGGCGCGCGGGCGTTAATGGCGCAAATGGCACAAACGGTTTAACGCCCGATAAGCAGTCCCAAAGCCCCTATACGCGGCGTGCGGTGGCGGCTCCTCCTGTGAGCGGCACCAAACAAACGGCGGAACAGCGCAACCCAAATGGCGTAGGCGCTACAGGGACGGACGCAAGCATAAACGGCGTGAAAAACCCCTATAGCAGCGGGAGCATTACGGGTGCGGGAGCCAATTCAGCAAACCCCTATGTGAACCCCTATGCGCCAAAGAGCGGGGTACCAACCTCCGATACGCCCGTTGGTTCAGCCAATGGAGAAAATACGGACGCGGCGGCTCCTGCAAGCAGCAATCCGTATGTACGCCCCATGGGCGCGCCTGCTTCAACGGATTTCCAAAACGAAGCTTCCAGCACCAACGCAGTTGATAGCGCAAGACGTTCGCGTATGCAGCGCTATCACGATGCTGAAGCGGGCGAAAAGAAATCCGATCAGGAATAAACGCTTTTGAAGCGTTTCAAAGCACTTATGAACCGGCTGCATTCAATTCCATGGGGGATGCAGCCGGTTTTTGCACTACCATTAAAGAGAGTGTGACTACATCATGATTCAATTATGGAAAGCCAAAGCTTCAAGCTTTGCGGGGAAAGGTCGTTTTTGGGCAGCTGCTTTGGTGGCAGTGCTTGCTTGGTGGCGTTTGCCATATGTGCTGGAGGGCTCAAATGCAAGCACCCTGCTTGCCAACAGCGCACTGGGACTGGTGCTGACAGCCGCTGTTGCCATGCTGTTAACCCGTGCTTTTGCGGTTGCAGATCATAGGCTAAACAAGATTGCTTATGCATTGGGTTTTGGTTTTTCCTGCTTCCTTACCATTGGTAAAATACTCCATCAAAATGGCGAGCTTCCCCCCATCACCCTGGGGGCTGTGCTGGACATGCTCTTGACGGTCGGGGTGTTTACAGTGCTGTTAGGCGGCGCGGTGGCGCTTTTGTACGATCAAGTACTGCGCATTTGCGGCGGCATGGCGGCAAAGCACGCGCTCGGCAAGCCAGAAACACGGCTGAGTCGGCTTGCGGGAAATGGCTGGGTTGCGTTTGTGTGGCTGCTGCTGTGCTGGGTTCCTGTATGGCTTGCGTTTTGGCCCGGTACCTTCTGCTATGATGCGCCTACGCAGTTTGCAAGCTTTATGGATGAAAGCCTCAATGCGGCCAACCCCATTTTGCACACCCTACTGCTAGGCTGGTGCTTGAATGCAGGCTTAGAGGCGGGGGAATTGAGCGTGGGCATTGCGCTGTACTGCGGCCTTCAAATGCTGGCGATGGCGGGCATTTTAGCCTATGCATGCCACTGGCTTTGGAAAAGGGACGTTGCACTTGGTGTGCGGCTTTGTGTTATGGCTTTGTTCGGGCTGTTTCCGCTGTACCCGCTGTGGTCGTTTAGCGCAACCAAGGATGTGCTGTTTAGCGGCTTTGTACTGCTTGTGATGCTGGAATGGCTGGATTTATTGCGCGAAGGCCGCGCCATATTTCGCAAGCCATGGCGGCTTGTGCGGTTTTTGAGCGCGGCCGTGCTCATGCTGCTGCTGCGCACAAATGGCGTGCTGGTTTTTGGCTTGAGCATTCCTTTTGTAATGCTTGCGGCCAAAGGAATGCGGGGACGCGTTTGTGTGCTTTGCGTGAGCGCGGTCATGCTCTATGGGCTATGCAATTTTGGGCTGATTGCCGCAACACAGGCAGAGCAGGGCAGCTCCGTGGAGGCGTTTTCCGTACCCTTGCAACAAATAGCGCGTGTGGCAAGCAAAAATCCCGATGCTTTGACGGCGGAGGATCAGGAAAAAATCGATGAATTGTATACGGATGACTTGGGCACGCTTTATGATCCTCAAATTGCCGATCCCATCAAATGGGCGATGGACTACGATGCTTTTGAAGGCGACACGATGCGCTACTTAGGCATGTGGGCAAAGCTTGGGCTTGCAAACCCAGGCATTTACGCAGAGGCGTTTTTGGTGCAAAATCTGCCGTATTATTACCCTGAAGCGCCCATGCGCTATAACATTGTGCTGGGGGTAGAGCATCAGGAAATGTACCCCATGGAAGCAAAATCCCTGCTGCCGCGCTTACAGCCTGCGTATATTGCCTACGACAAGCAGCTGACATTCCTAGCGCTGCCGGCAAGCCATTTGCTCTCCAGCCCCGCGCTGATGGCTTGGCTGTGCATGCTTTGCTATGGCTTGGCGCTATACCGCAAACAGCGGGGAATGCGGGTTGCCTGCGGCTTTTTGCTGATGCTGTGGCTGACCAATTTATTGGGGCCTGTGGCCATTATGCGCTATATGCTGGGGCTGTTTTACGGCGTGCCTGTGCTATGCGCTTTGGTGTTTGCAAAAACAGGCTGTGAAGGGGCGAACGCCCCAGCACAGCCTGCACCAAAACAGAACAGAAAAAGCTTGGAAGAAAACCGCTTATAGGTATGCGCAAACAGGCATGAGAATGTGCCCTGCCACCACAAAGAGCAGCAGCAATACAAACATTGTGCGGCCAAAGAAATACGCGTAGTTTTGATCCTGATATTTGTTGCGGATGCGGTTGACGCTGATGATATACAGGGCACCCGCAATCACCGTCATAATGCCCCATATGTTCACGTATTCCAGCAAACCCAAGGAAAGCGCATCGGGCAGGAGGCTTGCCCCGATCATGATATTTCCAACGGAGCCAAAGAGCGCTTCGGGGATCATTTCAAGCGGGTCCACATGATGGTTTGTGCAAATGAACAGGGTAATGAACACCCATAGCGAGGTGCCAAACAGGGCAATAAAGCACTTCATATACATGCCAAAACCGTTGCGCGTCATTTCAAGGGACGTGACCACCTCACTGGTCATGATGGGTGCATCAAGCGCGGGATCGCCGTGCGTGCTATCGTAACTGTACACGTATTCGCTTACGTAGTGATTGGTGATGTTGTAGCCGTTTATGCCCATACTGCCATTGATGGAGCTGTTATCCGTATCGGCGCGCAGGCGAACGTGTTCAATGGGGTATTCACTTTCAAGGTATAGGTTGAGCTGGTGGCTATCGAGCGGGAAGCGGTTGGTATAAAAATCCTTGTTGATGGTTACATCCAATTGCACAAGCTGGTAATGAACGCCGTTTTCGTGGCTTTCCGCTAAAAGCTCCTTGCTGTTGATGGTGCCCTTGTAAAAGCGGAAGTGGTTCATCATGTCGATGGCGGGATCGCCCTCCCAGCGAAACCAAGCCTGTATGCCCGCGCGGAAGCTGCTGTTGTTGAGGGAAAGCTCTTTAAAGTTTTCGAAATAGGTGCCGCAATAAACGGTGGTTGCGGCGGCACTGCGTGTGTCCGCCTCGGCTTTGAGCTCGTCGCTCATGGATAAGCGTTTGTTCCAGGTTTCACGCATGGCATGCTTATCCGCTAGCAGCGCGGAGCAGGTATAGCTTAAATATAGTGTACCGATGATAATGACAGTGATCACACTGATCAAAAATCTCTTTTTCTGCCAAGGCTTGAGCGGTTCAATTTTACACTCATTTGCGTCATTATAAAAAAACCGATGAAACATAATGAAAAATGCCTCCTGTATCTTTTCTTATTATCTTATCGTTTTGCTATATAAAAGTCAATCAATGCGAAATTTAGATAGCAAAATGCGTAAATTCGACAAAAAACGCATGCAAAAGAGTGTACAGCCAATGGTAACCAATTGACCGTTTTTCTTGTAAAGCAGGAAAGGGCATGCTAAAATGAAAAAGGCTATGAAAGCTTGAAAGGCGGAAACTTCATGAAAAAAACCTTTGCTCTCCTATTGGCGCTGTGCTTGTGCTTCTCCCTTTCCGCAATTGCCCAAACCGCGCCTGAAGCCATTACCGCTTTGGCGGCATTTGAAGGCGTTCAGATCACGGTGGAAAATGCGGCGCTCGGCTTCCTGATTCCTGCTGATTTTTTGGTAAAGAACCTAACCGCAGAACAGGCCGCGCAGGGGGATGTGCTGAGCGCTACGGATGCCGAAGCGACCTATCAATTGCAGGTAAGCCTTACCCCAGCGGACATCAACACCTTTGAAGCAACGCTCGCAGGTACCGCAGGCGTGGAAAAAATAAGCCATCTGACCATTAACGAGGTGGATTTTTTGACCTATACCGCAACCGCAACCAACGCCGCTTGCTTTGCTTTGTACATCAACGATGCGGCAGTGCTTACCTTTCGCTTCTTTGTTCCCGCAGGGGTGGATGCAGGCAGTATTCCGCTGCAAATTGTCGGCTCGGTGTATGATCTGTAAACAAACCAACGGGGGATAGAAAACACATCGCTTGTAGTGAAAGGAGCTTGACAATGAAGAAGTGTGTATTATCTGTGTTCAGCGTTATTTTGGGAGCTCTGCTGTGCCTGTGTGCTTGCACTGCTTCTGCGGCAGTGGAATTTCGTCCTGTGAAGTGGCATACGGTGCAGCAAACCCTAGCTTGTGATGGCAGAACGGTTGTGATTGATGCCATTACAGATTTGGACATTCCGCTCAAAGTAAACGAATGGAGTGTTCACAGCAAGGTTTGGACAGAGGAAGAGCTGCGGCAGGCGGTAGCCGTTGCTGCGCCTGAAAAAGAAAGCATGGTGCGGTCTGTCCACCCTGATCCAGAGGATATTATGCTCGTTGAAGAAACCACAAACGCTTATGCAAGCTCCTATGCAGGATGCATCAGCATTGTACCGACAGCCTCTCAAAATTGGAGCAAATATGACTATGCAACCATTGGTCCGTCTTGCTTTTATATACAGCATGAGCCCGCTATCGAAGCAGTTCCGCCGCTTGCTTTTGCCAACTATCAACAAGTGATTTCTGAACTGGAACCGTTACTGCATACACTGCATTGCGAAATTAGTATGCCTGATTATGTAGAGGCATGGGATATGGACATGTTGGTGCAAAATGACAAGCATTGGGGAAAGGCACCTGCCAATGGGGAATCGAGTACGGTTTGGACATTGGATGACGAGCTGTATACACTCCATTTTCCTGCATACTTTCAAGGTGTGAGACTGCACGCAGACTGTGAAAGCGAAGTGGAGAATATGCTTCTTTTTCGTACAGGTGTAGATTGCTCCGTAAGCGCAGCAGGCGTTCTTCTCATTTGCGCGGAGGCTTGTATGTTTGATGGAGCGGAGACGCTTGGCAGTCCAGAGCAGCCGCTTTCAATAGAGGAAGCCATTGAGCGCTACCGACAAATGCGCGCCAACATGGTGTGGGAAGAAAATCAAGAAATCATCATTGATAAAATTCTGTTGGAGTACGCTGTTATGCGCAATGGAACAGAAGCCAAAGCGCCTTATCACCTCATCCCCATGTGGTGCTTCTATTATAAACAAGAATGGGCGGATCTGCCAAGCGGCTATGATGTAAAGATTGATAAAATCCACGCATTAACGGGCGAACCACTTCAGTACTAAGGAGGCGCTACCTTGCGACATTCCTTTCAAGTTGATATAAAGCGAGGGTTGCTCAGCGTCCGTTTTGCTCTGGCTATCCTCCTTTGCACTGCGATCTATTGGCTGGGCTCCATACCGGAAACCGGCGCAACGGATCTATTGTACATTCTTGACGCATCCATTAGCTTCAGTGCGTTTTACCATCTGCTTCCCATTGTAGCCGTTTTACCCTTTGCAACCAGCTTTCTGGAGGATTGCAAAACTGGATATGCCACATTGATTTTACAAAGAGTAACCATTCGCCAATACCTGACGGTTCGTTTCTTTGCGGCTGCGCTCATCGGAGCGCTGGCAACCCTGCTGGGCATGTTCCTTTTCCTGATTCTATTACCCATCACTCATCCCTATGCCCGTTTGCCAAATCCAAGTGAAGCCACAGCCATCTATGCGTATATGGATGAGATTGTAAGGAGCGGGAATTGGTTTTTCTACTTTGGGTTCTATGCCGTTTTGCAGGGGCTATCCGCCTTGATGTGGAGCAGCATTGCATTGATGCTGTCCACCTTTGCGGGTAGTATGCAGATTCTTTACTTGTCAGTCGTGCTACTCATGGAAGTATTGAGCCGCGTTCTATTTTCCTTTAACCTTGAGCATGTGATATCCTACGCTACAGGAAGCATAAATAGAAATTCACCCTTCCATGTTATTGCAGAGGCATCCTGCGTAATGCTTGGGATTACCCTGCTTTGCGGCCTCGCTTACTATGCTCTAGGGAAAAGGAGGCTTTTACGTGCGTAGCAAGGGAATGTGGGGAGTCGTCCGAATCCTGTTCAGGCGGCTCATAAAACAGCCGAAGCTGTATTTGGTAATGGGCATGCTGGCCATCATTTTAGATGAGTATGTGGGATCTGCCCGTCAAATTGCGGCACTGAATGGCATTCACGTCAACGCTTACGGAAGCTTCGCCTGCATGACGTCTTATTCCTATCTCCTGCTTTGGCTTGCGGCGGGCTTTTTGGTTTTGATGTCCGATGTACCTTTTGCAAGCCAGCTGACCCTGTTTGAAAGTGTCCGCATCACAGCCCGACAATCCTTGTGTGCCAGAATTCTGTACATTGCGCTATCCAGTATCCTTTATGTTTTCTGCCTTTTTCTTTTGTCCAGCATGATTCAGCTTGCATCCCTATCGCACCCATTCCAATGGGATAAGGCACTATACACCTTTGCAAATGGAAACGCTGTGGGAGAGGCCTTTTTATATGTACCCGCACGTATTGTTTTTGCATATTCGCCCATTGAAGCTTGGGGCATGGCGAGCGGCTTGCTTATGGGTTCACTTACAGCATTTGGACTGCTACTGCTTTTGGGATCATTATTGGCGGACAAACGCTTCATCTTGGGTGTTGTAGGTGCTTTAACAGCGCTAGATTTTGCCATAGGGTATATGCAGCTGCCGAATTGCCTTTACTATTTTTCACCGCTCTCTTGGAGCAGGCTAGAAATGCTGCAGCATACTGAATATTACACAACCTATCCCAGTGCTGGTTATTGCTTGCTGATGCAAGGAGGATTGCTGCTATTATTATTTGTCTGTTGCCTGTGCTTTCTGATAAAGCCAAAACTTTTCAGACATAAACTACTTGCGATAGGCGGTGAATATGGTGACTGATCCACATAGGTTGTCTGTTCAAAAGCTTTCATTGACGTTTGGAACGCATACGATTTTACGCAATATCTCCTATACCTTCACAGGCGGGAATATTTATGGCATAGCGGGCTCTAACGGCTGTGGCAAGACGGTTTTGATGAAATGCATTTGCGGACTGTTACCCGCAGACACTGGAAGCATTACCTTTGATAATGAAAAAAACATGCTTCCCCAAGGAACCTTTGGCGTTGTGATTGAGACACCCGGATTTTTGCCTGATTTTTCTGGATATGCGAACTTAGCGATGCTTGCCGGTTTGCGCCGAAAGGTTTGTAAGGAGGAAATACTGAGCGTTTTGCAGGATGTTGGTTTGCGCTTGGATGCCAAGAAAAAAGTAGGGAAATACTCGCTGGGCATGCGGCAGAGACTGGGCATTGCTCAAGCTGTTATGGACGATCCGCCTGTTCTTTTGCTGGACGAGCCGTTTAACGGGTTGGATAAGGCGAGCGTAGAACGAACCTATGACTTACTGATGAGGATGCGTGACAAGGGTAAAATCATACTATTGGCCAGCCATCACAAGCAGGACATTGATAACCTGTGTGATGAGGTGCTTGATATTGATGATGGTTTATTGAGGGAGGGAAAAGCCCCTTCATAAAATTCTGAATGGAGGAAACAGAAATGCGTTCAAATAACATCCGCATAATCGCACTTTTGGCAATGCTGCTTTGCTTTGCCTTTGTCCCAGCGGAAACAAAGGCAGCAACAATCTCGATGAGCTTATTTGACACTCAGCTTTTTGATGGCTCCGAGGAAATTTTGTCTGCCGTAGAATATGATGACGGTCTTCTTGTGTTGACCAGTAAAGCATTTTATGTGTACAACAAGCAAACACAAGAGCTACTCTATATTCAGGACGCTCACAATGTACACAATGCCTATGCGGATGATCGATATGCCGTTGATATCCTTTATTTTGCGCAAGACGGCATTATGGGGCTGAATAGTCAAACGGGTCAAACCTTTGCGGTGAAGGTTGCCAATGAGCGTATTCTTCTCCAACCATCTGTTCAGCTGGAATGGGATGCGTTTCAAGAAGGAGAAGCGCCATGGATATACTGTGAGGTGCCAGAGTATGTCTTTGCCAGTAATGGTGTGCTATATATCAAGCACAAAAACTATGATGCGAAAAATGATTTGTTTCAGTTTGATCTATCTACCGGGAAAAAGACAATGTTCATGACAACATTCCTGCAGGGAATGACCCCATATGCGGATGGAAAGTTCATTGCCATACACATCGATTCTGAAAAAAGCGAGGAAAGATACCCCGAAGTGGTTATCTTTGACCCCGTAACTGACACAATAGCAGCAACTGACTATGTTTTTCCGGAAACAAATCTATCAGGACATTTGCCGATATACTACGACATGGCTAACGACAGACTCTATGCAGCGACACCTAGTGAACTCTATCTCCTCAGTCGAAATGAAGAACCGATGCTTGTTCAATGCTTTGTGTCACCCATCGGCTTTGATCCGATTACAGCGCAAGCGTTGCAAGGGTTTGATGACGGGAAAATGATGATGATGACGGGTGCGAACGTCAGCATTATGGATGTGCAGTCAATGGAAGAATATGATGCGATTACACTGAAAATTGCTGGCTATCTGCCCGATCAGCTAGCGGCGGCAAAAGCGCTATGGGAGACTCCAGGGGTGGTGTTAGAAGATACTTGGTATGACGACCCTAATACACTACTCACACAGCTACTTACTGGTTCGACCCAAAACGATATTCTTGTATTGGATTCGTCGTCTATTGACATCCGCGCGATTCTTCAAAAAGGATACGCAGCAAATCTTTCAAAAAGCCGGGAGCTTTCATCATTTTGTGACAACTTGTTTCCAGCACTGCGAGAAATGAGCCATCATGATCATCAAGCACACGCTATCCCCATCGCTATTTCCGTTTCGTTACCAACAGCAAACGTAAAAGCTCTTGAACACATTGGACAGAGTATGCCGCGGACGATGCCAGAGCTTGTTGAACTCGTGCAGCTATATGCAGATGAGTTATATGAAAAATACCCTGATTATGCTTTGTTTGTATTTGCGGATTATAAGCGTCACCTAAAGGAATATGCCTGCAAAATTTATATTGAGTCGAAAATGATAAGTGGGGATCTGGTGGTACTTGACCCAGCCGAATTGTCGCCCATGCTTCAAAGCATTGACGACTTGGATTTGGAAGAATTGAACCTTCCAAAGAAGATTGACCCAGACGATGAGCCATACTATTTTGCTGATGAAACCCGTGCCTCGGAAATACTGATAATGCTTGAAAGCGAATACAGCCTAAAGGATTTTGCCGCAAACAATTTTGCAACAATGCCGTTTTCTTTACCACTCAATGTACATGAAAAAAATGCGGTTCGTGCGAATGCAGTTATGATCGTAATTCCTGCCAAGAGCACGAATGCAGAGCAGGCAGTACGCTTTCTAGAGGCATATATCAAATATATGGACAAAGGTATGGTCGCAATGCTTTGTCCCACCACGGCTGTTCCTATGGTAAACCCGCAGTATGACAGCACCTTACAGGAATATACAGAATATATTGACCAATACAAAGAGTTGGCAGAAAAAGCAACTGACGCAGATGCGCGCTCGTATAGCTACGAAGCAAACCATTGGGAGGAAGAAAAGGCCCGTTTTGAAAGCAACGGAAAGTTCGTTTTCAACGAGGAACATCTAAAAATAAATAAATCCATTATGGAACAAGTTTATTTTGATACAAGTGAAAATTTGGCGATTCGTAACGATCTTGTGACTTCAAATCTGATCACTCGACTGTTGGATGGTATCATTACGGTTGAACAATTTGCACAGGAGCTAAATCGTAAAGCCAAAGCCATATTTTGCGAAATGAAGTAAAGTATCTCCTTTATAAGAATCCTGCTTCATTAGAAATCTTAAAATTGCCGCGTTTCACTTGTGAAGCGCGGCAATTTTTGATATAATGGCGTAATACACTTCATAGGATGGCTATTGCAACAAAGGAGGCGGTTATGATGACCGCATGGCTGGTGCGAAAATTGATTCGCAACGCGGATCAGGTTGAAGATATTGAGGTTCGAGCGGCTTATGGCACGTTGGCATCCTGCACGGGGGTTGTGGTAAACCTACTGCTGGCGGCGGCAAAATTTATCATGGGCTTGCTCAGCGGGTCCTTGGCCATTACCGCAGACGCGGCAAACAACTTATCAGACGCGGCGGGCAGTGTGGTTACGCTCATAAGCGTGCGGGTTGCCAAAAAACCTGTGGATCACGAGCATCCCTTTGGACATGGGCGCATGGAATACATCGGTTCCTTGGCCGTGGGCGCGTTGATTGTGGTGATGGGCGCGGGTCTATTGCGCGATGGCATTACCGCGATTGTTACCCCTGCACAGCTCACGGTATCTTGGCTTGTGGTGGGTATTTTGGTTGCGTCCATTTTGGCTAAGCTATGGCTTTTTTTCTATTACCGCAAGCTTGGCAGGCTCATTCATAACAGCACACTGCTTGCCGCGTCTAAGGATAGCATCAGCGACGTTATGGCAACAAGCGCGGTGCTCATCAGCTTACTGCTGACCTATTTTTTCCATTGGAGCGTGGATGGCTACATGGGCGTGCTGGTGGCGCTGTTGGTGCTAAAGGCTGGCTTGAGCGTATGCCGCGATACGGTGGATAGCTTGCTTGGCGGCAAGCCTGATCCTGAAAAAATCAAACAAATCCGCGACTTGCTGTTAAGCTACGATGGCATTTTGGGCATGCATGATCTGGTTTTGCACGATTACGGCCCTGGCCGCTGTGTGGCTTCCGTGCATGCGGAGGTGAGCGACAAGAGCAATATTGTAGAAATTCACGAGGTGATAGACAACGCGGAGCGTGAAATTGCTCAAAAAATGCACATGGCCATTTGCATTCATATGGACCCCATTGCAACCAAAAACGAGGTTGTAAACGGCGTTCATCGCCAAATGGCGGAGTTTTTGAAAAATACGGATTCCTGCCTTTCGTTGCATGATTTTCGCATGGTGGATGGGCAGGATCATATCAACTTGATTTTTGACTGCGTTTTGCCCGCAGGCTATCAGCATCGCGATGAATTGCTTGCGGCGCTCAGGGCTTACGCCACCTCCCTCAACCCGCGCTATCATTTGGTTGTGCAATTTGATACGGATTATACCTGAACAGCTTTGGCATGATGGAACAAATTTCGACGCTCCTTCGTCTATATGGGTGAAACATCGAAGGAGGAACCCCCATGACTAATCGGAACTTTTCCAGAACCTTTGCGGCACTGCTGGCGGTGATCTTGCTTTTTTCCTGCATGGGCAGCGCTTTTAGCGAAAATATGCCGCAGGGTGCGGCCAATACATTTAACCTGCTGCTGATTGGCGTGGATGCGTACAAGCCAGAGGATCAAGGGCGCAGTGATGCGATGATCCTTGCGCAGATCACCCCCCAAACAGGCGATATCAAGCTGGTTTCTTTTTTGCGCGATTTGTATGTGCCCATTCCAGGCAAGGGCAAAACGCGCCTCAATGCCGCATATTTTTACGGCGGCGAGGAATTGCTGATTCAAACGCTTGCCGACAATTTTGGCGTGCGGGTAGATCGCACGCTGGCGGTCAACTTTTCGCTGATGGTTGATCTGATTGATCAGCTTGGAGGCGTAGAGGTAGAGCTATCCGACAAGGAGCTGAAACAGCTTAACTCCATACTCAAGTTCTATAATCAAAAAACAGGCGTGAACGCAAAGGATGGGCTGGCGCAAGCCGCAGGCCTGCAGCGCTTAACAGGCAAACAGGCGCTTAGCTACAGCCGCATCCGTAAAATGGACAGCGATTTTAAGCGCACAAGCCGCCAGCATGTGGTACTGCTGGGCATACTTAAACAGCTTACCACGCTTGATTTTCCAGCGCTTGCAAAGCTTGCCGCGGATAACCTGAGCCGTGTCAAAACCAACATTCAGCTTTCGGATATCAACACCCTGCTGCCGCTGATTATGAACGCGGGCAACCTTCGCTTGCGCAGTGTTCATGTGCCCTTTGACGGTACGTATGACGATGAAACCATCAACGGCATGATGGTGCTCACCCCCAATATAAGCCGCAACAGGAGCATGATTGCATCGTTTTTAAACGAACCGTAAACAGCTATTGATTAAACCCGTGTTTCCGTCGTATAATATCATGGTACGGATGTCAAAAGCACATTATCATTGGTTGATTGCGCATCCTGATGCGCGGCAAACGACGAAAGCGGGTGAACCCATGCCAACCCCACACATTCGGGATTTTTGCGGCAAGCGTATTCACATGATCGGCATTGGCGGCTCCAGCATGAGCGGCCTTGCGCAAATGCTCTATGAAAAAGGTTATATCGTCACAGGCTCTGACAACTTGGAAACCTACGCAACCAAGCATTTGCGTGACGAAATGCATATTCCCGTAGCCATTGGGCACTGCGCGCAAAACGTGCACGGCGCTGATTTGGTGGTTTACACCATTGCCATTTTGCCTGACAATCCGGAACGCGTAGAGGTGGAGCGGCTCAAGCTGCCCAACATTGAGCGTGCTACGCTGTTGGGTCAGCTGATGGAGGGCTTTGAAACCGCCATCGGCGTTTGCGGCGCACATGGCAAAACCTCAACCACGGCGATGCTTTCGCAGGTGCTGATGGAAACGGGGCTGGATCCGTCCATCCATATTGGCGGCTCGCTTGATTTTATCGGCGGCAGTACGCACATTGGCAAAAGCTCCATGTTTTTGGCGGAGGCCTGCGAGTTTAACGCCAGCTTTCTGCATTTGCGCCCCACGGTTGCTGTGGTGCTCAATATTGACGCGGATCATTTGGATTTTTACCGCGATATTGACGATATTCAGCAAACCTTCGGCAAGTTTTTGGCATTGCTTCCCAAGGATGGTCTTGCCATCGGCAATGGAGACGACGCGCGCATTCAGGAGCTGTTTTTGGCGCTCACCTGCAAGCGCTACACCTTTGGCTTTAAGGAAACCAACGATTATCACCCCAAGGGGCTGCACTACAACGCGCAAGGCTGCGGCGAATTTGAGCTGGACTTTTGCGGGCAAGCGCTGGGACATGTTCATTTGCAGGTTGCGGGCTTCTTTCATGTGCTCAATGCGTTGGCGGCGCTTGCTTGTGCGCATACGCAGGGCGCGGACATGCAAACCGCCTGTGATGCCATCAGCCATTTTGCGGGCGCACACCGCCGCTTTGAGCTAACCGCCACCATCGACGGGGTTGCGCTCTATCACGATTATGGCCACAACCCCACTGAAATGCGCAATATTTTGGGCGTTGCCAAGCTTCAACCACACAATCGCCTTTGGGCGGTGATGCAGCCGCACACCTATAGCCGCGTGAAGCGTCTGTTTGCGGATTACCTCACCTGTACAAAGGATGCGGATTTTACGCTGGTGACGGATATCTACGCCGCACGCGAGAAGGACCCGGGGGATATCAAGGCGGAGCAGATTGTGGCGGGCATGGTTGAAAATGGCGTACAAGCCGTGCATACCCCAAGCTTTGACGATACGGAGCGGTATTTGCGCGAGCACTGGCAAGCGGGCGATTTGGTGCTCACCATGGGTTGCGGCAACATCAATCAGCTCAATGATCAAATGCTGGCACACGAGGAGCAAAAATAAAAAATAACAAAAGCCCCTCAAGCGCGCAGTGCTTGAGGGGCTGACATTTGTGTTCTTTTATGCTGAACAGCTGGGGTTGCCGTCAATCTGGCAATCAACCGCGTTTAACTTTTGCATTAAAATGCTTTCCAAGAGGGACATGGCGTTGGTCATATCTGTGACGCTCTTGTTCAGGCACAATAGCTGTGCCGGGGTGACGTTGGGCATGGCGGTCATGCGCTGAATTTTGGCGCCTTCCGCGTTTGCAATGGCGCCCAAAGCGGTTTCTTCGAGTGCTACGGATTGGATGAGGTCGCTGATTTGCTGGCGGTAGTTG
>JAVXND010000053.1:0-19854 GCA_036645955.1 Clostridia bacterium
GGTGTCCGCCCCACCTTGCGATGCTCGCCCCCTTACGAAATTGGCATCCCGCACAGCACCTTGTTGGGAACGGTCTTGACCGTTCCCAACATTGCAATTAAATTGCCATTACAAATGCACATCTCATGCAATCGGCATGATGGGTTGCCATCATTGCGGAATGAACAGCCATATCATGCGCTTCGTCACACACACCCAACGCAAACTGGGCGGACACCATATATGGTGTCCCTACAGGGAACGCAGCGTTCGTGACAAAATGCGATAGGGTTAGGCATGCAATCAACAGTTGGTGTCTGCCTACGATTTGCAATCCGCACGCTTGCAGATAACGCTGCTGGAATACTATGGTATGATTAGACTTGAAAGGCGAAAAATCTTATCCTGTGATATTGATATTGATATTGATATTGATTTAGGCGATTTACCAATTAAATACTGTACAAACTGGTATCAATAGCGTATAATGGCATCATAAATGAATGAAGAAAAAAACGCAAATCCCAAGAAGCACAGTACGGGATCCAGAAGAACATCATCCGACTACTGAAGATATAAGCACAAGTCATGCATGCGAGGTTAAAAAGCAGTGTGAAAAGAAGAGCATCACCGAGCGAGCATAAACAGAAAAGGCTGATATCTTTTTTGGCGATAAATCCATAAAATTACAATCGATAGACCTACCAAAACTCAAAACACAAAAAAGAGGAGGTACGAAAATGAAAAAGCTGTTTGTTGCTCTGGTGGGAATCCTGCTGGTCTGCTCACTGGTGATTACCTGCGGGGGTGCGCTGGCGGCTTCGACTCAGTCCGCCGACGAGCGGGCAAAGCAACTTCCGGACGATCTGGAGCACCAAATCGTAGACGTGTTGAACCAGTGCGCCGAAGGCACGACGGATAAATGGCAGTTGGCCATTTATCGTGCGGGCGTTCGGGACATTCAAGCCGATCCAGAGAAGGAGGGCGTGTACACCTTCACCCTGCGGGGCTTCAATCCCGCACTGAAGGAGCTTGGCAAGTATCAGGGGGAAAACAAGAAAGGTTATTTGGTCCGTCTGCTGGAAAACGCGCGCACTGATTCGCTGGAAGTGTCCCTGACCATGGAGGAGGGCGCGTTTACCGCAAAGAGCGTCAAGGCGCTTCAAGGCGTTGTGAAGAAAACCGCCGCCGCATCCCAAAAGGCGTTTAAGGACAAGAACGTGCTGAAAGCCTTTGTTGACGAGCTGTTCTACACGGGCTACGGCGCAAAGATCAAAAAAGCGAATGAGCTGCTCGACCATTCCAGCGAGTATTTAGGCTGGTTTTCCGCGCACGAGAATGATTTTCACGGTTTGAGCGCGGAGAAATGGGCGCCCTTCTTCTGCGGACAGGTCAAGCAGACATTGGACGTGAGCGAGGGGCCGTACAGCATCAAGCTGACATGCAGTGCCGTGAATATGGCGGAAATTTTGGAACGGGCACACGTTACCGCACTGAAAGCATTGAGCTATCTGGAATACGACCAACGCTGGAAGGATGGCAGTATCGAAAAGGCGTTCCTACAGGCGCTGGCGGATAATGTGCTGACGCTGCGCAAGAAAACCAAGGGCCTTGAAACGACGGAGATCACGTTGAGCGTGGACGACTCTCTGCTGATGGAAAAATCATACCCCGCTTATCTGGGAACCTATCGTTATATGAATATCTTGAACATGCTGGAATACGATGTGATGGCTCTGCCTAAGTTCGCTTCGCTGGAATTCCCCAAGGCAGGCTGGTTAAGCGGTGTGAAGAAAGGGACGCAGGTTTGCATCAAAGCACCAAAGGATTCCAATGCGTTCTATGTCATCCTGCGGGATTACGAGAGCAACATGGCGGTTGCGGCGGGTTTCGTGCGCCCCAACTCCACCTGCAGCCTGCGAGTGCCCAAGGGCAATTATTACTGTGTGTTGGCCAGCGGAAACAGCTGGTACGGCGAGAAGGAGCTGTTTGGCAAAGGAACTGCATTGAGCAAGACGGGGAAGTTTGAGGTGCTGGGCAGCAACTATCGCCATACCATTACACTGCAGGTGAAGCCGGACGGGAATTTGCCTATCTATGATGCAAATGAAGATGAAATGCGGTAACAGGGTGTGCTTGCCCCAGTAGCACAGCCATGATCGGCGCAAACGGGTTGCCATTAGAAAAGCACACCCGTATCAAATAAAGGAGCGTTGTACCTACGGGTACCTGAAACATTTCCGCCTCAGTGAATGAAACGGTCAACAAGTACGATGCACTTTTTGCGCAAATGGCTTTTCGCGCCACTGGCGTGGGGGACTGTCTGCCGCACGGGCACACCTCCGCAAAAGAGCTTGCAGAAAACAGCGGCACGCACTCTGGTTAAAACCCCCGCTGCTATCGCCGCCCTTGGTAGCGGCGCTCTGCTCCATTTGAATGGCTCTGTATGCGCGGGCTTTGCAACTGGCATGATTCTAATTGCATTGTTGGTTGACTGCGAACGATGGTATACATGCTGGGTTGTTCTATGATAGTGCAATATAACTTGAAATAAATGAATTGGGGGAAAAAACGCCAACTGGCGTTGTACCACTGCATAGGTGCCCTGCCCCCCATGCAAACAGTTCCTCCCCCCCACGCAAACAGGGCGGACACGAAGCTTCGTGTCCGCCCTGTTTGCATACGGTCATGCTTTTACCCGCGCTTACTTCAAATCGTCAGCGCTATAGCAAAGGCGGTTGGTAAAGTCCAAGTTAATGCTTTCTTGGAACATGCGGCTCAAGGACAGGCTGATGCGCACATCGGGCTTTGTCCATGTGGCGGACAGTCCGCCATACTCCACATAGTTTTCAACGGAAGCGGCATCGAAGGGGTCGCTGTCGGGCTGGCCGTACATGTCGGTGAGCGCTGTGAGCGCTTCACGGAAGGAGGCGATGCTTTTTTCGCTTGTGGGCAGGTTGATGCTGATTTGGCTCAAGCGCGAAGCTTTGTCGCTGTTGTTGCGATCCACCTGAAAGTGGATGGAATCTGCCTTGAGGTCGCCAATGCCAATGGCGCATTGCTCAAGCATGAGGGTGCCGGTGCCCTCGTCCCACAGGTCTTCTACAGCATCCTTGCCCAAGGCGGTGCGCAGTGTTTCATAATCCATGGAAAAGGCGGTGTTCAGGGGCAGTGCTGTGGCGGTTTCCTCCGCAATGGCGGAAAAGCAAGGTACCAGCATGAGCATGGCAAGCAATAGAACAAGTATTTTTTTCATGTAATTGTTTCCTCCCGCATTTATCAAAATGGGTTCGTTCCAGTGTTAAGGTTTCGACAAAGAAACGAAAGTCCCCTGTTTTTTAACGCAGGGGACGGAAGGTTTTACATCTTGTTCACACAAGCATGCTGTGTATATGCGCCCCCATATGCGAAGGTTCAATTTTGAGCACTTCCTGATAGGCGGCTTGTGCACGCTGCCTGTCGCCCATGCCGTAGCTGCCTAGGGCAATCAGGTACTGGCAATGCGCACGGTTGCGGGCGTCCAAATCATCCTCAAATATTTGCAGATCAGGCAGGGACACGGCAAAATATTCGATGGTAACATGGTCGAAGAAATGCTTTTCGCCGTAATCAATCAGCTGATGGTAACGGCGCTTGGCTTCTTGGGCAAGGCCTAGCTTTTCAAACGCCAACCCTTGGTACAGGATGAGATCGGCGGGCTGATCGTTGTAATACATCATGCCTGCGGGCACGCTCAAGCCAAGGGTTGCCTTTTGCCAATAGGCAAGGGCTTCCTCCCTGCGCCCCTGCTGCTCGCAAAGACAGCCTAGGGTGTAATAGAGGTTGTTGTCCTTCGCGCCCTCCAGCTTTCCCTCACCCAAGGAATGCGGGAAAACAAGGGCGCTTTGGAGCTTTTGCTCCGCCTCCGAAAAGCGCTTTGCCTGCAGGTCTTGTTTGGCAAGCTGAAGCAGGGAGAGCGTGTATTGCGCGGTGATTTTTCCCTCGCCGCCCTCCCATGGGTGAAAGTGACGGCTCATGATGAGGGCATACGCTTCCTCTGGCCGATCAAGCAGGTTCAGAAGGGTGATGTATTCGGTGGTAAGGTCATCGCGCAGGAATACGGTTGGCTTGCGCGCGCTGAGGAAATCAAAGCGCTCGCGCGGGGTTTTGCCCGTGCGCTTCATGAGCTGATCCAGCTCAAGCAGTACCCGCGCATCCTCGGGGGCTAGGCTGTGCGCTTTTTGAAGGGCATGAAGCGCATCCTGCGCACGGTTTTGCTTGTTGAAATACACCAGCGCCAGGTTGCGCCATACGGTGGGAAAGCTTTCGTCCAAGGCGGCACTTTTTTCCCAAAGCTGCAGTGCGTCGGTATAGCGCTTTTTGTCGTACAGGAGGTTGCCAAGGTAGTAGGGGGCTTTTGCGTCGCTCGGATTTTCGGAAATGGCAAAGCGGAGCGCCGCAAGATCCTCCAAGCTGTTGGGGAAGCAATACAGACTGCTTGCGGCGGAGGCTGAAAGAAGCGCGGCGCTTGCATCCTCTTTAAGCTCATGCAGGCAAAGCGCCCTTTCGTAATGAAGCATGGGGTAGGCGGCATGGCATTGCCAGAGCAGCTCTGCCGCCTCGCGGTAACAGCCCCATTGCTCCAAATCACGCGCGATGCAAAGGAAGGTGTGCGGGTTGTCACGCATCATGGCCAAGGTCTGCGCATCCGCAGTGCCATCGCCTCCAACCAAGCGGGAGGCATAATCAAAGGGATCAAGCGCCAGGCTTTGGGCGAGAAAGTCGCTGTATGGCATGCCCAGCTGCTTGAGAAGCAAAACCTTGAGGGCGCGGGCTTTTAAGCTGTGCGCATTTTTCACAAGGGATTTTTCCACAAAAGCAAGCGCTTCGGCACTGCGCCCCTGCTTTGCGCAAAGGGCGGCCAACTCGTAAAACGCCATTTCCTGCTGTGCGTTTGACCAAGTGGCTTTGTAAAACGCATCGAAGGCTTCCGCATAGCGGTGCTGGTAACGAAGCACAAGCCCAAGGTGATAGGACGGCTCCCCATCGTAGGGGTTGGGGTTGCGGTGGGTGAGGCGGGAAATGGCATTGCGGAAGCATTGCTCGCTTTGCTCAAATTCGCCGCAACGCAGAAGATACAGGCCGTAGGCGTTGTTCAGGCGGCTGTCCATGGGGTCGCGCTTCAAGCCCTCCCGATAATAGTCGGCGGGGTTGTAGGTGGCGTGGCGGTATTGCTCCAAATGCTGGCCTATGAGCAATAGCTCCTCCAGCGAAAGCACGTCCGCAGGTGCAGGCGCGGCCTGCGCAGGCTCGGGTTGCTTGTGTACGGTCGGCTTTGTGGGGCGGTAGCTGAGCAGGGGCGTGCCGTGCTCGTCTGTTACGCACAAGAAAAGCGCATCCTCCGCACAGTCCCCAATGGGCACCAGCTCGCAAAGCACCTCCGTGGGGGAAAGCCGCAGCTGCTTTTCAAACAGCACCTGTCCCGCACCTGTGAGGCGCACAATGGCCGATGGCTGAACGCTGGTGGCATAAACGCTGATTCTTGCGCCTGCGCTTTCCACATCAAGCCCCAAAACCCAATCCGTGCTTGCGTTTTTCACACTGCCCACCTTTTTGTAGGGCATAAACACCTGCGTGAAGGTTTTTTCCTCGTAGGGCATCAACCAAGTAAAATCGGGCTGATTATCCGTATAAACGCCAGTCATCAGCTCAATGTAGGGGCCGTTTGCATCGGTCAGGTTGCGATCCCATGCCTGCCCAAAATCTCCGCAGCCCCAGGTCCATTGCTTTTTACCGGGGGAAATGTGATGATCCGCAATGTGGAGCACGCCCGCCTCCTGCTGTTCATCGTAGCCGCCCACAAAGTTCGCGTCGGAGTGGAACGCCATGTAGGAGGTGGGCACAGGGATGTTTTTGTAGCGGGAAATGTCCACGCCCGCGCCGTAATCATGCTTGTAATACACGCCTGTGGCAATGGGGAAACGGGAGGAATCGCGCTTGCCGTGATCCATCACCGCGTGTACATCGGGCGGAAAAACGGAGAAGGTGTGGTCGTTCACAGGCACGGCGGGGTTCGCCCACCACAGAAAGGTTTGAGGGAAGGGGGTGCGGTTGTAGAGCTGTCCCGTGATTTCCAAATAAGCACGGTCGGGGTGAAGGGTAAATTTCGCCATTCCCTTGGTGCCATACATGCGATCCACTTCGCTTACGAGCACGGTTTTACTGCCGTCCTCATTTTCGCAAAGCGAATAATCCACAGGCGAATAGGTGGTGGGGCGGTGATGCTGAGGCCAGTTAAATTCAATGCCGCCGCTGATCCACGGCCCTGTAAGGCCAACCAGCGCGGGCTTGATGACTTCGTTATAGTAGACAAAATCGTAGCCGTTGGTTTTATCATAGGCGCGTTGCACGCGGCCGCCCAATTCAGGCAAGAGCATAATGCGCAAATAATCGTTTTCAAGCCATACAGCATGATAGGTTTGATCCACTTTTTCGTCGCAGATTTTATCAATAACGGGCAAGGGGTACACCTTGCCTGTACTGCCTTGATAAACGCGTTTTTCTAAAAACATGGGGTTGGGGTCTGGTTCGCCTACGGGGTACGTGGGGATGACGATGCTTTCCTCCCAAACCTCTACCTGATGCATCTGGTGTGTTGAGCTGTTCATGGCGGCTTCCTCCTGACTGTTGCTGTGGTGAATTTCATCATAGCACGTTGTGAGAAGGGTTTGTTAGTTTGCGTTGCTTGTTTATTTTGATATTTTGCGTAGATGCGGCAGCCGCTCACGACTCTGCATTGAGCATCTGCTGAAATTTTTCGGCGGGCACGGGCTTTGAGTAATAATACCCCTGCGCGGTTTCACAGCCGCATTCGCGCAGAAAAAGCACCTGCGAATGGGTTTCAACGCCCTCTGCAACCACGGACATATTGAGCTCCTTTGCCATGCGGATGATGTTGGCGACAATGGCCTTTTCACGCTCGGAATGCAAGGTTTGGCTCAGCATAAACCGATCCAGCTTGAGGATGTCCACGGGTAAATTTTTAAGCACATTGAGCGAGGAATACCCGGAGCCAAAATCGTCGAGTGAAATGCGAAAGCCTGCTTCATGCAATGTGTCCAGCACAACAATCAGCTTATCCAAATCGGTATAAACCAAGCTTTCGGTGATTTCGAGCTCCAATAGGGCGGTGGGCACGGCGCTTGCGCGAAGCTTTTCACAGAGCAAGTCCACATAAGAGGGGTTATACATATAGCGGCGGGATTGGTTGATGGAAATGGGCACCGCGCGAAGCCTGCCATCCAGCGCAGAACGCAGAAAAGCGCAAAGCTGTTCGAGCATATGCATGTCCATGAGGTAGATGGCGCTGGATTGTTCAAACAGGGCAATAAAATCATTCGGCATGAGCATCGTGCCATCTGGCTTTAGCCAGCGTACCAGCGCTTCGCCGCCGACGATTTTGCCGCTGAGCAAATCATATTTTGGCTGGATAAACAATTTGAATTCGCCGTTTTCAAGCGCAAGCGGCAGGGCCTTCACAAGCTCTGTTTCGTGCTCGATGTCGTTTTGCATTTCCGAATCGAAAACGGCAATTTCAGAGGTATCGTCGCTTTTGACGGCTTTGCGTGCGATGTTGGCTTTTTCGATGCAGGAGAGGATGCTTTCGTCCGAATCTGTCATTTGATAAACGCCGAACGCCATTTGCACGGAGTGATATTCGCCTGAGGGCTGAACCCACTGGACGATTTGCGTGTGCAGCAGATGAATGCGGCGCTTGATTTCGTCTATGCTCTGATTGCTCAAAAGCAAGTACAAAAACTGATCGGCACCAACGCGCGCAAAGGCTTCGCCCCTCAAGGAACAGCCTGTGAGGCAGTGCACAATATGGGTGAGAAGGCGGTCGCCTGTGGCATGACCCAAATCGTTGTTGAGATAGCGGAATTGCTTGATATCAAAGTTGATCAGGGCGTATTTGCTTGCCCCAAATTTATGAAACAGCGCTTGGGCATCCAGCTTAAAGCGCTCCGTGTTTGCCGCGCCTGTGAGCGGATCATAGTAGGCGAGCTTGATGATTTTGGCATTTGCTTTTCTTTGGGTGATGGAGATATACAGCGCGGCCAGCGCCAACAGCACCAGAACAAAGGTCAGCAATAGGCTGGTGAGCAAAATAACCTTTTCGGAGCGCTCAAACACGGCTTGCGCAGGCAGGGAGGTGAATAGGAACCAGTCGTTTTCGCCGATAATGGGGGCGTAGGCAAAAAACCGATCCTGCTCCTTCATATAAAAATGAGCTACACCGCTTTGGCGGTTAGCCAAATCGTGCGTTAAATCGGAAACCTGCTGCTCGGTATTGCTTTGCTTTGCAACCTCGATCATGTTTTTGCCAATGCGCTCCTTTGTTGCATGCAGGAGGATGTTGCCGCTGGAATCCGCAATAAAAGCCAGCCCGCTTTTGTGATAAAAGGATATGTCAATCCGCTCTGTAAGCTTTTCCAGCTCGTAGCCTGAAAACAGCACATTCACGACCTTGCCCTCGTGGTACACGGGTACCGCGTACACAATGCCCAGCGTTTTGCCATCCACCTTATCCACAATGGGGTCGGAAAGAAAGCGCTCCCCCTTGACGGCGGATTGGAAGAAAGCCCGATCGGCTACTGAAAAAAGCTGATCATCGCTGGTGGTTGCCATGCCGTTTAAATCCACCAGACCAATGCGGAACAGCCCGAACTTATCCGCCTGTTTTTTGATGCGCTCCATTTTATCAGCCAAGGGTATGTCTGGCTTGGAAATAGCGCCGTCCGCCAAAATTTCGAGCATATCAAAATCGCGGGCGATTTGGCGCTGTACAGAAGCGGCGCTTTGGGTTGCCACTTCAGAAAGGTGCATGCGCGATTCGCTCGTTAACAATTCGGTAATGTAGCGTGCATAGAAAATACTGAGCACAACAAACACTACGGCAGCAAGCACTGCGAAGATCAGGGACCGTTTTTTCCTGATACACATGTTTGAATCGACACCCATCTTTTGATTTGGGTGTCAAAAGTGCATTTTGGCACGATTGTGTAGGACGCATTGTGCGGGCTTGCACCAAAATGAGTTTTGGCATCCATCTCATCACTTGTAACAATTACCCTTGCATTCTAACACAAAAAAGGGGGATTGGCAATCCGCTACAGGCTGTTTTGCCAACAGCCTGCGATAGCTTGCCTCCATGCCCCAAGCGCCCAATGGCGCTGTGATGAGGATGGAAAGCACCGCTACCGACAACACCATTTTGCCGCAGGGCAGGCCAAGCGCAAGCGGAACCGATCCGATGGCCGCCTGCACGGTTGCCTTTGGCAGATAGGCGATGACGCAAAAAAGCCGCTCCTTATGGTTGAGGGCGGTGCCAATCAAGCACAGCAGCACACCTGCTGAGCGAAATACGAGCGCAATCAAAATCAGAAGCACCGCCATGAGCCCTGCTTCCATGGTGTAGCGGATATCCACCGCCGCGCCCACCAGCACAAACAAAATGACCTCGGCGGCAAGCCACAGCTTTCCGAACTTTTCCGAAAGACGTGCGGAAACGCGGGCTACGCTATGCATTTGCAAGGAACATGCCATGCTCATAACGGCCAGCAGGCCTGAAATGGATACCACAGGAGCAAGCCAGCCTTCTATGGCCAGCATCAAAAAAGCAAAGCCCAGCACAATGAGCGTTTTCATGCTATTGCGAATGCAATGCTTATGTGCATAGCTGGTTTCAAAAAACAGTGCCAGCAACAGCCCAACCACCGCACCCAGCGCTATGCCCAAAGCAATGGAAATGGGAATGCTGACAAAATCCATGACGCTTGCACTGCCGCCCTGCGCAATGCCTACAAAAGCGCCAAACAGCACAATCACAAAGACATCATCCAGCGAAGCACCCGCCAGAATAAGCTGAGGAATGCTTTTGTCCGTGCCGTAGCCCCGCTTCATGAGGTGCACCATTTTGGGAACCACAACAGCGGGGGAAACCGCGCCAAGCACCGCACCCATGATGGCGGCCTCCAGCGGCGTAACCGCAAGCAGAGCAGGCGCAAGCAGCACAAAGGCCGCAATTTCAAACAGGGCGGGAACAAACGACATCAAAACGGCGGGGCGGCCCACGCTTTTTAAATCCTTGATGTTCAGCGAAAGCCCTGCCTTGATGAGGATAATCACAAGCGCAATTTGCCGAAGCTCCGCTGAAATACCCAGAATGGAGGGATCTAAAAAATCCAGCACATAAGGGCCCAAAACAATGCCTGTTGCCAGCATGCCGATGATACGGGGAAGCCGTAGACGGCCGCAGATGGATGCCATGGCAAGACCAACCAAAAAAACGAGCGCCAAAGAGGTGAGCATTGGTTTTCCTCCACATGCGCAGAGTACAAAAATGCCCTCTGCGATCAAATCACAGAAGTCATCAGCTATTGGAGCGGTTTTGCAAGCGGAGGGAACCGCCGACAAGGGAGAACTTCATTCCCTAATGGGTATACAATAGCATAAAGGCGGCGGGAAAGCAATGAAAACCTGAGCGTCCTTTTCCATTTGCAAAATTGACAGAACCGACAAAATATGCTACCATTAAAACAGGAAAAGTTATGTTGTTATATTACCAGCTGATGCGGGGCCGCGCCACCTCTTGGGCTTTGCCCGTCTCCTTGTAGGGTCACCATATATGGCGACCGCCTACGCCTTGCGGGGTTCGCACACTTGCTGAATTGGCATCTCGCCCCCGCTAATATCGTCAGCGGAAATGTGTATATGAAGGAGGAGCTCATTCATGCTCAAAAAAATCAATTGCTATCTGATGATACGGATGCCAAAAGCACATTTTGGTGAACAAAGTACTACCCATTGTACAATGAAAAGGAAGCTAGGACAATGGGTGGTACTTGGCAAGGTGAAAATGTGCTTTTGTCACCCTACTCATCTGATATTCATATGCTTGCTTTGCTTGTCACTGTATTCTCAAGCGGCAGTGGCAGAAAAGGTAAATACCGAAACGGGCATTTCCTATTGTATGCAAAGCGTATTTGTCCAAGGAAATATGTATATCGTTTCAGATAATGGTATTTGGATGCGTCAACTCAGTAGCGGAAACGAGGAAATGATTGTCTCTCTCCAACGTATCCAAACGGCTTGGGGTATCAGCTCGACATTTAGCTTGTTCGCTCGGAATGATAGCTTTGGAATAGTTGATTGGGAAAACGGGAAAATATGGATGTGGGAAGACGGCGAATTTGTTTTGCTTTCTGATTTGGGAGCAAATATTTTAATAGATGAATCTCAACGTATGTCTTGTGTTTCGGCAGGAGATTTGCTATGGGTATTAACGTCAGGGAATTTACTGACCGTGAGCACCATAACAGGTGAAATGAAAATGAGTCATATCTCAGGTGTACAAGAAATTAATTCGTATTCAGACACAGGGATACTAATCGTGTACAGCACAAATGGGACGCGGGAAATCTGTTCTGTTAGTTCACTTTCGCAACCCCCCCTTTTTCTTGCTGCGTTACCCAATAGCGTTGACGGTGGAATCGCTTTCGATTCTTCCTCTCAAACACTTTATGCCGTTGTTTCTGGAATGCTTTCAAGGTTAGAGCAAGGCAAATGGATTGCATTGTCGCCATTGTCTCGTTCTTCGACTTGGGAAACCTGCTGCATCTGGAATGATGGTATGCTCTATGTTGATCAGTATTCACTGGGCTTTGTGCCTTTTGATAGCGTTACCGAATCGATTCAGTTAACAATTACTGGTATCAACCCTTACATGGATACCGATCAACAATATATGCGTGAGAATGACAATATTGTGATATGCCGAAATACGGTTGATCATTTTTGTGCGGAAGAAATATACCGATACGTCTCCACTGGAGACACTGACACAGATCTTTTTCTTGTACGGATGAGTACGGGCATTCGTTCACTAATGGAACGCGGATACCTACTGCCACTATCTTCCTCTGAAGCGCTTGTTCAAAATGCCAATCGTCTATATACATGGGCAAGCTCAAGCTGCCAAATGGATGAGATGCTTTATGCTTTTCCCATAGCACTAAGAAACGTCGATGCTTGGAAAGTAAAATCTGATTATAAAAACCTTGTAGTGCCTAGCAGTATAAATGCACTGATTGCTTCTGCAAAAGAATGGGACACAGAGGGAAATGACATTCCGTACATTGCAGTTGCATACAATCAAAGTGGATGGACAAAGAAAGACTACGCAGCGTATGTACTCAAGCAGTACATTCTAACAAACGATGAGCGTAATTTGTCGTTTGGCTCTCCTGATTTTGTGGAATGCTTGAGGGAAATTGCAGAGTTGCCAGAACTGGCATCAAATGCGTTGTCCAATTCAGCAGATGATCATACTGCCTGTACTGCAGTGCTTGTTTCTCATTATTCAACCAACCTTAACGGCGCAGAGGAAACGGAGGGGCATCTTGTATTGCCGCCTCCGTTTCATCAAGATGCGGACGTTTCAATTCCCGCAGACATATTGGTTTATGTGGCAAATCCGAATGGAAAACATGTAAAAGAGACCATTGCATACATAGAATATCAATCTCAAAATCTGAGCTTAACACAGCAAGCTTTTTTATTCCAAGGCGCAGCAGCAGTTATGAATCCTTCTATCATGCATGAGAAAGAAGAGGCCCAGCAAGCAATCGACGATGCTCAGCGCGTGCTTGATTCGAGTTTGCTGGAAAATCGTCGAATTGCAGAAGATCGTTTGAACAATTGTAAAGCAACGATGGAGCAAATTCTTTGCGATGATACCATATGGATTGTCCACCCTATTGCACTCGAAACCTACCAAACGCAATATGCGCCTCGTATCAGTCTTCAATTAACCCCATTGCTTGAACGTGAAAATAAATCACATGTGGGTTTATGGCAGACGCTGAATGATATTCTTGAGAAATACATTCGGCGGCAAATCAATATTGAACAGTTTAGCAAACAAATGGATAAAGTGCTGAACCAATATCGAATGGAAAGTGAGTGATGCTGAGAAGAGGGGAACAACCCTTACATGGTGGGATGAAAAATGCTTTTCTGACCCATGGAGGTCTGCATGAATGGAAAAACAAACGGATTTGCTGCCATTTTGCAAAATTGACAGAACCGACAAAATATGCTACCATCCAAGCATGAAACGGATGCCAAAATGCTTTGATTACAAAAGGGAGGGCGGTTCCCTGTGAAACATCATAAAATAGCCGCGAAGATCGCTTGTGCAATGATTTTGTTAGTTGTTACCTCGATCATCATATCGGATTTTTCTATGCAGGTACAAAAAGCATTAACGGCAGAAACCTATCGCACCCTTTCCGAGGTTTCCAAAACGTATAATAAAGTATTTAACGACCGCATTGCCAATAACTTTGTAACCATGAACATGCTGGCCAGCCACTTGGCGGATGTCCACAGCGCCTCCAAGGAAGAGATCATGGCTGTACTGCAAACAGCGGTGAATGAAGGCGGCTTTACCAAAATGGCGGTTTGCGGTGAGGATGGCGTGAGCCTCTCAAACGAGGGAACGGTGGTGGATGTATCCCATCGGGATTATTTTCACAAGGCCATGAGCGGCGTGCCAGATGTGAGCGAGCCGCTGACCCTTACTGCAAAGGGTGAGGAGAGCATGATTGTGGCCGTGCCCCTGCACCGTGACGGCAAGGTTGTCGGGGTGCTGTTTGGCGGCTATCCCCTCACCATTGCGGGCGATCATCTGCTGGATACCACCTACTACAGCGAGGGCTATGGCTACATCATTTCGCCCGATGGCACAATCATCCTCTCCAGCGACCACAGCGACAAAATGGTGGATGGCAAAAACCTGCTGACTTTTTTTGAAAAGACCGATTTTGTGGAGTATTCCATGGAACAGCTCAAAGCCGCTATCCGCAAGGGGGAAAGCGGGAGCTTTGCCTACCGATATGAGGGGCAGAGGCGTTTCATCAGCTTTACGCCCTCCCATGTAAACGATTGGTACACCTTTAGCCTGTCCTCCGATGCGCCTATGCTGCAGGATGAACGGGTAAACAAGCAAATTGTTTATTTGCTGGTGGCAAAGCTTGCGGCGGTGGCGGGGCTTGTGTTTTTGTGGATTGTACTTGGCAACCGCCGGCACAACAAAGAAATGCATACGCAGGAGGAAGAGCTGCGGCGGAGCGAAAAACGGTTTTCCGTTGCCATCAACGCTTCCAGCGGCGCACTTTTTGAGCTGGACATTCAAAAACAGGTCTATACCCACTTTGAAAATGCAAAGCGTGTTTTTGGCGTAGAGGCTGAAACCATTTTTGAGGAAACGGCGAAATTTGCCGCCTTGCCCCCCGATGCATTTGAAGACAAGGTTTGCCATTACTTTTTTCATGCGGACGACTGCTTTGCCATCAAAGCAGAAACGCAAAAGCTCGCCTACAGCACCACGGCAAGGTATGAGGCGCGTCTGCGCCGAAACGATAACAGCTACCGCTGGTGTCGGGTGGATTTGAGCTTGATTTATGATGCCGTGGGAACGCCCACGCACCTTGTGGGCTTTGTGTCCGACATTGACGCGATCAAAACCCAAGCCATACGTTCAGAAAAAAATGCACAGAGGGATTCCATGACGGGGCTTTACAACAAGGCGGCCATGGAAACCCTCGCCAACAAGGCGCTCAGCGAATACCCCTACGGGCGGCATGCGCTGATGGTTTTGGATGTGGACGATTTCAAGCGCGTGAATGATACCCTCGGGCATGCCTTCGGCGATTTGGTACTGATGGATGTGGCGGTAAAGCTCAAAACAGCGTTCCGCAACCATGACATTGTAGGGCGCATAGGCGGTGACGAATTCGCTATTTTGATGAAAAACATACCAAACACCAGCAGTGTCCTCAAAAAAGGAACAGAGCTCACAGAGCTGTTTTGCCAGATTCATGTGGGGAAAAAGCAGAAAAGCAAAATTTCCTGCAGTATAGGCATGATGATCACAGAGGGAAACACGGACGCAGATACCGAATCCTTTGAAACCCTGTACCGAAAAGCCGATGCGGCGCTCTATCAAGCAAAGCAGGACGGCAAAAATCAGTTTGTGCTGTATCAAGAATGCGATGCCGACAGCTACCCCATCGACAGCAGAAAAACGGCCAAAGAGGATTTGCAGAGCCTGAAAAGTCCGTATACGCTGGAAGGCTATATTTTTGAACTGCTTTATACCGCGAAGGATTTTGAGCAAAGCATTCATATGGCGCTATCCGCCATAGGGCGGCAGTATGAGGTGAGCCGCGTGACGGTGTTTCAGAACGCCGCGGACGGCCAAACCACCAGCAATCTTTACGAATGGTGCAACGATGGTGTGAAAGAACAGCTCGCGTACATGCAGCAGGTCCCGCTTTTTTTGGGGGATGCATCGCTTTTTGATTGCTTTGATGAAAACGGCCTGCTTTATTGCAGCAATGTGGACGAGCTGCCCGCCTATATACGGGACATTTTAGAAGAACAGCAGGTTTTGGCCACCTTGCAGGTGATTATTTTCAGCGACGAAAAACCCTATGGCTTTATTGGCTTTGACGATTGCAAAAAGCATCGGGTGTGGACGGCGGAGGAAATCGAAAAGCTATCCTACCTTTCCAAGGTTTTGAGCGTGTTTCTGTTTCGCCTTTCTACACCGACGGTGACGGATAATTTGCATTGCACACAAGCAAAAGAGGGGTGTTGATGGCAACGAAAATCAAGGAAACCGGGGTTTTGGCAAACTCGGACGTTTATTTTCACACGGCGAGCGAGGCCGCAAAGCGCATGTATTTTTACCTGCGCTGTACGGGGCGGTATGAATGCGATGAACACTATGCCGTGAGCCGACAAGCCTATGACAGCTTTTTGATTTTGCATGTGCTTCACGGGCATGGCTACTGCTATTTGGAGGGCAAGCGCGTAGAAATCAGCGAGGGCAGCTTTGTCATGCTGGACTGCTATCAGCCGCACCGCTACGGCACGGAAAGCGGCTGGGGCATTTTGTGGATTCATTTTGACGGGCTGTTGGCACGGGAATATTTTCAAGCCGTACTCAATGGAAAAAAACAGCTTTTTATCCCCATCAACCCCTACAATGCCATGCATGGGCTGGAAAAGATTTTTCGCATGTATCACTTTGAAAAACGCGCGGTGGAGGCGCTGGTGTCCAAAAATATTGTGGCGGTGCTGACGGAGTTTTTGGTATTTGATACCGCCGCAGAAAAAGGCCCTGAGCATTCTGCCTGCATTGAAGAGCTGCTGAGCTACATTTCTGAACATATCGATGCGCCGCTAAGCTTGGAATGCCTTGCTCAAAGGGTTTCGCTCAGCCCCTTTTACTTTTCGAGGATTTTTAAAAAGGAAACGGGCCATACCGTGCGGGATTACCTGATTTTGACCCGCGTAAATGCGGCGAAGTTTTATTTGAAAACTTCAACGCTGTCGCTCAAGGAAATCGCCTACCGTTGCGGGTATGGCAGTGATTCAACCTTTTGCACCACGTTTAAAAGAACCACGGGCATAACGCCGCTGGGGTATCGCAATCAAAGGCTGTGAATCAGGGGCGGGGCTGGGCGGGCTTTGCCTGCCGATAAACCTGCCCTGCGGTTCCGCCGCCTAAGCGATGCTCCAACAGCTCGGAAACCGTCACCAGCTGGTAGCCGCGCGCAATCAATTCAGGCACGATGGTACGAACGGCGCGGGTGGTTGGGTCGTAAAGATCGTGGGCGAGCACAATAGCGCCGTCGGTCACATTGGAAAGCGTGTTGTGGATGATTTTTTGGGTGCTTTTGTTTCGCCAATCCTCGGTATCTACATTCCAATTGATGATTTGAATCCCCATTTCACCTGTGACGGCGCGGACGGTTTTGGTAACGGTGCCGTAGGGCGGGCGGAGCAGCTTGGGCTTTATGCCTGTGATGCTTTGGAGCGCTTGGCTGTTTCGTTGCAGGGAATCCTTGATGGCGGAGGCGGAGAGCTTGTGAAGCTCGCGGTGGTTCCATGTGTGCATGCCTATTTCATGCCCTGCCTCTGCTACTTTGGCAACAATGCTTTGATGACGGCCGATGCGGTTGCCCACCATGAAAAAAGTGCCTTTGGCGTCATATTCATCAAGCACCTGCATGACATCCAAGGTCATGGTGCTGGGGCCGTCGTCAAAGGTGAGGGCAACCATGGGCTTTTGCGGATCGATCACCCTGCTTGGCGGCGGGGGCGGCGTTGGGCTTGGCTCCGAAATTTCAAGCGTTTGAATTTCGGGTGGATTCAAAACGGGCTGCCCCTGCGGGCGAGCAGAGCCTAAATCACCATTGGCGGCGGTGTTCAGCGTAACCATCAGCAATACTGCACAGTGGAATAGAATCATTTTGATCTTCACAGCATCCGCTCCTTCTTGTGGTGGGTGTTCACCATAACAACGAGTGAAATTCGGCTTGGGATGCAGGTATATTTTAGAACGAAAATTTGCCTTTTTCCAAAAAGGTGTTATACTCCATAATAGACGAAAAACCGTAGCGAGGCGCGCTTTACGCGATGAATGCGTTTGAACGCAGCTGTTGACGCAAAATTTGATCGCTACCAAACTTCGGATGACCGTCAGAATTTGAGGAGGTATGAACATGTTTGGAAGCAAATTGGAAAAAATTGAAAAAGCCATTGCAAAGAAAAAACCAAAGGATATCATCGCGCTGATGAATGACAAGGATCAAAACGTTCGGCTCAAAGCGATTGCCGCCGCAGGCGTTGTGGGTACCGACGACTCCTTTAACGCACTGGTAACGCTGATTACCGACCCCGACAAGGACGTTCGCGCAACAGCGGCAACAGCCATCAGCGTTTTGGGCAATGCACACGGTCATGAGTTTATCGCACATCAAATGATGCGCGAAACAGATGCGGGCGTCAAAGCCATTATGCAGTCGGCCATGGCCAAATTGCATAACAACGAATAATTTTTGGTAGAGGCCTCTTACTTTGTTATCTGGGTTGATCCAAAAACCGCCGCGCCATCATTGGCGCGGCGGTTTTTGTGAATGCGCCTTTAGCGGCGCAGGTGCAATCGCAATTGCTGTGCTTATGCCAGACGATAATCCGCCATGCAGCGCTGTATGCCCTGCACGGTGGTGTCAAAGCAAAGGCCGCTTTGCTGAAGCTTTTGGCAGGTGATGGACAGGCTTTCAAGGGGCTTTTGAAAATCGGGCGCAAGGAGCGCTTCCGCAGTGTCAAGAAGTCCCATGGCTTGCAGGAAGGCGCGGGTGGTGTCCACCATGCTGTATTCGTTTTCACTGCCGAAGTTGTATATGCCGCCAGCCAATTGGAGCGCGGGAAGCATGAGCACGGCTAACTGGCGTGCGTAGGTGATGCCGCGAAAGCTGTGTGCAGAGCAGGGAATGGACTGCTTTAGCGCCGCCGCTTGAAACAGGTTGAGAAGCAGGTTTGCATGCGTGGGCAGGCCATAGGCGGGAAAATCGTAAAGCCAAGTAAGGCGCAAGCCCACGGCGCTTGGCAGGAGCGCTAAAATGCGCTGTTCGGCTTCCAGCTTATGGCGGCCATAGATGTTTTGCGGGCACAGGGGAGCGTCCTCCGCGTAGGGGCCAGCGCCCGGCGTGCCGTTATACACTTGATCGGAGCTGCAAAAGAGCAGCTTTGCCGATGCTTTTTTGGCGGCAACGGCAAGCCTTTGAGGCAAGAGCACATTGGCGCGGTAGGATTCATCCTCGTGCTGTTCACAATAGCCCGTGCTTGAAATGGCGGCGGTGTGAATGAGCGCATCGGGCGCAAAAGCGTCCACCTGGGCACAAATGTCGCTTTCGCTTGCACTGCGAAGCATGCCGGGCGCAAAGGCAAGCACCTGACAATCAGCCTGCGTGCGCAGATATTCCATCAGGCGCGAGCCAAGAAAGCCCGCTGCGCCTGTGAGCATGATTTTTTTCATTCGCCCTCACGATAAATATGCGGGGACAGCACGCCCACCTCCGGCAGGTTGCGGTAGCGCTCGTTGTAATCCAAGCCATAGCCCACCACAAACGCATCGGGAATGAGGAAGCAGGAATAATCCACCGTAAGCGGAGCAATGCGGCGGGCGGGCTTGTCCAGCAGTGTGGCAATGCGCAGGCTGGCCGCCCCGCGAGATAGCAGGGATTGCTTGAGGAAGTTGAGCGTGATGCCCGTATCCACAATGTCCTCCACAATAATCACATCGCGCCCGTGAATGCTGCGATCAAGATCCTTGACCATGCGCACCTCGCCGCTGCTCTTGGTGCTTGCGCCATAGCTGGAAACGGCCATGAACTCAATTTCAAGCGGCAGGTCAATTTCGCGGATGAGGTCGGAGAAGAACACGCTTGCGCCGCGAAGAATGCAGATGAACACGGGGTTTTTGCCAGCGTAATCATGCGTAATGCGCTCGCCGAGCTCGCGCACAGCTGCGGAAAGCTGCTCCTTGGTGTACATAACGCTTTCCAAATCCTTGTAAAGTGTACGGTTGGATTCCATCATGGTTCACTCCTCTTTGATGTTGTTTGGGAAATGGGGGGGTGGCAATTGGGTGGGTGAATGGGGGCGTGGTTGATAGGGGGATGGATGGATGGATGGGATAGCGGGGCGGCAATGGGAAGGTAATAGGGCGGCAATAGGGCGGCAATGGGGCGACAATGGGAAGGTAATGGGGCGGCAATGGGAAGGTAATTTAGTAAGGGGGCGAACCCCGTAAGGTGGGGCGGACACCATATATGGTGTCCCTACAAGGAAACAGCGTGTTTCCGATTTCGCCATGCGGCGAATTCAGCGAGGTGGTGCGGCAGTTCCGCAAGTGCGCGAACCCCGCAATGTGGAGCAGTCACCCTATATGGTGTCCCCCACAATGAAACGGTTAACCCG
>JAVXND010000054.1:0-19835 GCA_036645955.1 Clostridia bacterium
TACTTTCCCCCCCATCCACGCATACTACCCCCCATCCCCTGCAATCGGAGGTAGCATTGCCCATGCAAACCAAATTTTCTCGCAGCCTCAAACGCAACTTAGCCCTCCTTGACGAGCTTCTTCTCTTAAACGCCACCGACGATATTGTCACGCGCGAGTTCCACGCCATCGGGCAGAACTGCGCGCTTTTTTACGTCGAGGGCATGAGCAACGGCGTTCAAATGGCGGAACACATCCTGCGCCCCATGCTAGGCAACACGCAGGAGGCCTCCGGTCAAGCCGTGATTGATTTCATCTGCGCTCACGTGATCGAAGCCCCCGAAATCAAGGTGGTGCCCGATCCCAAAAGTGCGGTTCAGGAGCTCATGCGCGGCCAATGCCTCCTGCTGGTGGATACGGCGGATCAGGTAATCGTGGTGGATATGCGTAGCTATGTTCGCCGAAGCATTACCACGCCCCAAACGGAGAGCGTGGTCATCGGCCCGCACGAAGCCTTTAATGAGGTGCTCCGCGATAACCTCACCCTGCTTCACAAAAAGCTTCAAAGCCCCGATCTGGTTTGTGAAATTCATGAAATCGGCTCCAAGCTCAGCACACAGCTCGCCCTTTGCTACTTAAACGGCATTTGCCCCGAGCAAACCATCAACGAGCTCAAACGCCGTATCGACGGTTCCTCTGTAGATTATGTGCTTTCTGGCGGCATGCTTGAGCAGTTGATTGAGGACGATCCCTTCGCACCCCTGCCGCAGGTTGCCTCCTCCGAGCGTCCCGACCGCGCCGTCAGCTTCCTGCTGGAGGGGCAAGCCGTTCTTCTGCTGGACGGCAGCCCCCTCGCGCTTGCCATGCCCATGGGCATCTGGCACCTTTTTCACGCGCCTGATGATAGCCACATGCGCTGGCAATATGGCAGCTACATGCGTCTGATCCGTTTCATAGGCGCGGTCATTTCCCTGCTGCTGCCCGCGCTGTTTGTCAGCATCGTCATTTATCACCCCATTGCCCTGCCCATGACGCTTCTCACCTCCATTTTGCAAAGCCGTACCGTTGTACCCATCAGCCTGTTGGGTGAATCGGTGCTGCTGCTCACCTTTTTTAGCTTAATCAACGAGGCAGGCACGCGCGTGCCAGGGCTTATGGGCTCGTCGCTTGGTCTGGTAAGCACGCTCATTTTGGGTACAGCCGCCGTCGATGCGGCGCTGGTCAGCCCATTGCTCATCATTGTGGTTGCGCTCTCCGGCCTTGGCGGATATGCTCTGCCCGATTATTCCTTGAGCTTCGCCTTCCGAATTGCGCAAATGCTCTTGCTCCTCATTGGCGGCATGATGGGTCTGGTGGGCGTGTGCATGGCGTTGGTATTGCTGGTTTGCTGTGTGGCAGGCATGGAAAGCTTGGGCATGCCCTACCTTGCGCCCTCCAGCCCCAAACGCACGCATAACCCGGATTTGATCCTTCGCGCTCCCGTTTTTCGTCAGCGCCTGCGCGCCTACCTCGCCAACCCCGCCCACATGGATCGTGCCCATGGCCGCATGCGCCGCTTTGACGAAGAAAAGGAGAAAACCCCATGATGACTGCTTGGTTTCGCCGCTCCCGTCAAACCCGCACGCCCGTGCATAGCCCCCCTGCGGCACAGCTTTCACGCGAGCAAGGCACCCGTGCGGCTTATCGCACGCTGTTTGTGGTTCAAATGTCGGCACAGCTGTTGCTGTGGGTCAGCCTCTATGGCTATGAAAACGCCATGCAAACCACTTGGCAAGCGGTTTTGATGCTTTTATTGCCGCTTCTTGCGCTGTGGGCGCTTTGGCGCGTTGGCGGCAATGCTGTCAGCACCCCCATGGGCGCACGCATTGCATTGCTGCTGCTCCCCTGCCTCATGCTGGATGCCGCGCTATTGCTCTACACCACCCAAAGCCTGCTTCGGCAGATCATTCCTTCCTACTCCCCCACACTGGACGCTTTGCTCGTCGCCGTTTTTTGCTTCCTGACCGTTTGCTTGGGCAAGCAAAACGGTGTCGCCTTCGGCGCAAATTGCCTGTGGGGTTTGCTCCTCCTGTTGTTTTTGTTTTCCACCCTCCTGCTCGATGCCGACGCAAACCCCGTGCGGCTTTGGCCTCTGCTGGGTCAGGGGCTTCAGCACACCGCTATGCAGGCGCTTTCGGGCGTGGGCAGCTTGTGGGGGGTCGCACTTCTGTTTATCCTCCCCCTTGGCAAACCAAATAGCATACGCTCCCCCATGCCCCCGCACATGCGCACATTGCTATGGGCATTGATTCCCCTTGCCTTGGGCTTCATTTGGGCGCTCACCTATAGCATGGTGCGCCCGTGGCGCGTCGGCGATGTCATGACCGATGGTCAGCGTCTGCTGTTGCTCGGTCAGCAAAGCAATCGCGTTTTTCTGTCCCAATTTCCCTTTCTGCTCTTACTGCTTCTGCCGCCCGTTGCGCTTTCGGGCTGTGTCATGAGCGGCGAAAAATTGCTTCGAAATGCCGCGCCAAAATGCCCGCGCTCCGCGGCGGCCGCTTTGCTGTTGCTGCCCGCCGTTGTGCTTGTGCTTGCCTTTCCCGCAGGGCCGCTTGCATTTCTTCAAGCACTGCTGCCCTTTCGCACGGCGTTAAGCGCCCTCACGGGTGGGCTCATGCTGATCGCCGCAAAAAAATAACCCATCATTCGTTTGGAAAGAGGGTGCCCTTCCTATGAAAAAACGCCTCGCGCTCCTTTGTACATTGCTGTTCCTAAGTCAAGCGCTGCTTGGTTGCGCCATGCTGCGCATGGAGCGCCAAACCTTTCCGCTTTGCATGGCCATCGACCAATTGGAGGATGGCCTCATCCGCATTGCGGTTCAAGCGCCTCAAAGCGGTTCCTCTGGCGGCGATGCCAAAACCCCCAAATACGAAATCATCAGCGCCACGGGTACAAGCGTCGGCGAAGCGCTCCATTTGCTGTCTGCCTCCACCCCGTACCCCATTAATTACAGCCAGCTTGAGCTGTGCATATTGGGCTATCAGCTCGCCTCCACCAGCGAGGTTCGCGCCATACTGCGCGAGCTGTCCCTGCTCATTACCATGCGCCCAACTGCGGTGGTTTCTGTTTCGCTTGGCAGTGCGCTTGAAATCATATCCCAGCAAAAGCCAGATTTTGGCATGCGCCTGAGCACCCATTACGAAATTCTTTTCGATCATCTGCGTTCCGAAAACCTCCTGCCGGATAGTTCGCTCGCCTCCTTGGTACGCGGTCAGGGCGAGGGTCGGCGCGATCATCTTCTCTGCCTGTGCGCCGTCAACCCACAGCTCGTGCCAAAAACTCCCGTGCCAGCCAAAGAAAGCAAGACCGATGAAGGCGGCGGCGGCTCCCCCGCCTTCTCCGTTGGCGAGCCTTGGGCGGATGCTCCCTTGCCAGAAAACATCGTGGCAGGCACCCTCGCCCACACCTCCTCTAACCCTGTGGAGTTTTTGGGCGCGGCAACGCTTGGCGATAGCCGCGTTTCAGGCTATTTAACCGCCGCCGAAACCCAGCTGGTGGTTCGCGCCCATAAGGAAACCACGCGCCGCATTGCCATTCATGGCGATCGCCTTCAACTGCAGGTGCTCATTCCTGCCCAGTCCTCCCTCACCCAAAATCAAAGCGCCCTGCTTAGCGCAATTCAAAAATTACAGCAGCTTCATTGCGATGCGTTGGGCTTCGGAGGCGTTTCTGCCGGCGTTTTTTGGAGCGATGCGGCATGGCAGGCCTTTCAGTTCAAATCCAAATACCCCAGCGCAGAAGTTATCGTCACCCCGCAATAACCTTTTCCTTCAATCATAATACCCCTTGCTCTCCCGATCCTCATTCTTTTCATAAATCGCCAACGCATTGTCCGCGTCCACCGTCGCCATCAAAATATCCCCCACCTCCTTAAACCCCTGCGCTTCCAGCTGCTTTTCCAGCCAGCTCTCCGTGTTCCCCGTCAACTTCAAACGCTCCTTTAACAGCTCCCCGTCCATAATCACAGCAATTGCAGGTCTGGATTGCTTGGGCTGTATTTGCATATCAGCAGGCGTAAGCGGCCTGCCGCCCTCGTTTGGCAAAAAGCTTAGCTTCCCGTTTACCTCTAATAGCACCAGCTGCAGCTGCGCCAAATCAAAATAGCCCGCGCCTCTGCATTGTGTCATCAGCTCCGATAAATCCAGCTTCGCCTTCTTCAAATTGTTGTAATACAGCGTTCCACGGTCATATAGCACCGTGGGTGCGCCCATTACCAATAGCCGAAATCGACGGAATTTGTCCGTCAATACATTCATCAGTAGCGCAATTCCCGCATATACCCCCATCGCCACCAGCCCATACCAGCTGTCACCATCAGGGTGGCTGGCCATTTCAGCCGCAATGGAACCAATGGATATGCCAATGATGTAGTCAAACATCGTCAATTGGCTCATTTGTCGGTTCCCCAATAATTTTGTCAGCACAAACAGCGCGGCCAAAGAGCATACGCTGTCCGCAATCACCTGAAACAAATCCGCAAGCACCATGGGCAAACCTCCCCCTCACTCCTGCACATAGCTTGCCCAAATCAAAAAAAGGTCATGCGACGGCAAAATGCCCGCATGACCTTTTGAATCGTAAGTTTACCGTTCTTCTCTGAAATAAGGCAGTCCCAACGCCGCAGGGGGCTGATCCTCACGCTTTTTGCGCAAGCTGGTAAATACCAGCACCACAATCGTCACCAAATACGGAAGCGCCTTGAATATTTCCTGCGTGCTCCGCTCCAGCCCTGGGATATACAAATACAAAATGTACAGCCCGCCAAAGATGAACGAACCCCAAATGGCGTTAAGCGGCCGCCAGCGCGCAAAAATAACCAACGCTATGGCCAACCAGCCGCGGTCCCCAAAGCCGTTGTTCATCCATGTGCCGCAGGAAAAGTCCATGACAAAGTACAGTCCGCCAAGCCCGCTCATAGCGCCGCCAATGCAGGTGGCTAAGTACTTGTAGCGCTGTACATTGATCCCCGCCGCATCTGCCGTGGCCGCGCTTTCGCCCACGCTTCTCAGGTTCAGCCCTATGCGGGTTTTGTAGAGGAACCAGCTCAAAAGAATCGTTAAAATCACAGACAAATACGTTAAAAACCCATAGCTGAATAATAGCTCGCCCACCACAGGCAAATCGCTCAAAAACGGGATTTTCGCGCGAAATGCGCTCGAGGTTACAGCGGTGGAAATTTGCCCAACGCCGCCCGCCAGCTGGGATAGTGAGCCGCCGAAAAAGTTGCCAAAGCCCACACCAAAGGTGGTTAGCGCCAAGCCTGTTACGTTTTGGTTGGCTCTGAAGGTGATGGTCAGCACGCTGTAAATCAACCCGCCCAAGGCGGAGCATAGCAATGCGCAAAAAAGCGCAATCAGCATGCCCACAAATGGTATGGGGTTCTCTACGCCCTTTTCGTATAAAAACGCGCCCATCAACCCCGCTACGCCGCCCATGTACATCATACCGGGCACGCCAAGGTTTAAGTTGCCTGATTTTTCGGTAATGATTTCACCATTGGCCCCAAAGAGGATGGCCACACCCTGCGTAATGGCCTTTTGCAAAAAAACAATCAGTATACTCATGCTTTCACGCCCTCCTCATGCTTGCCGCGTGTTTCCACACGGTAATTGATAAAGAACTCACAGCCTAGCACAAAGAAGAGGATGATGCCCGTTAAAATCTCGCTTGCATTTTCGTTGAGGTTAAACTGCGTTGCAATTTGAATGCTGCCTCTTTCAATAAACACGAGCAAGAACGCAACCGCCACCATCGCAAAGGGGTTGAGCTTGCCTAGCCACGCCACCACAATGGCGGTAAATCCTCGTCCGCCCGCCACGCCTGTGGAAATGGTGTGCCCGGAGCCCGCAACCAGCAAATATCCCGCAATACCCGCAATGCCGCCGGAAATGGCCATCGTGCGGATAATCACCTTCTTGACATTGATGCCCGCATAGCGCGCGGTGTTTTCGCTCTCGCCAACCACCGCAATTTCAAAGCCCTGCTTGCTGTTTTTCATATATACATATAACAGCACCGTTAACACAAGCACCACAACAATCGGCAATATGTAAATATTTCCGCCAATGGCAGGCAGCCAGCCCGCTTCGGTTTCCTTGTTAATCAGCCCCACATGGTTGGAGCCCTTTGGATTTTCCCAAAACACAATGCAAAACGTAACCAGCTGCATGGCAATGTAGTTGAGCATCAGCGTAAACAGCGTTTCGTTCGTATTCCAATGCGCCTTGAAAAACGCAGGAATCACGCCCCAAAGCACGCCCATCGCCACACCCGCCATGGGTGCAAGGGTGTATAGAAGCACAGCGGGCAGGTCTTTGCCGTAAATCAGTATGGCCGCCGTTCCCAGCGCTCCAGCCAATACCTGTCCCTCCGCGCCGATGTTCCAAAAGCGCATTTTAAACGCGGGGGTAATGGCTAGCGAAACGCATAGCAAAATTGCCGCGTCGCGAAAGGTTACCCACATGCGGCGGTTTGTACCCAAAGCGCCATTCCAAATGCCGCCATAAACCTCCAGCGGGTTCATTCCCGTCAGTCCAAAAATCACAATGGCACAAACCACCAGCGAGCAAAGCACCGCGATTACACGTATCATCATCGCACGCCATAGGGGCATTTCATCCCGCTTCACAATGTGCATAAGCGGTTCCTTCACTATGTTCGCGCTCATTTCGCAGTCCCCCCTTCGCTTTTTGGTTCGTTTACACTCTGGGTCATCAGCAAGCCCAGCTCTTCCTTGGTCACGGTGCGGCCATCTGTAATGCCGCTTACCTTGCCGCCTGAAAGCACCAGTATACGGTCGCAAAGCGCAAGCAGCACGTCCAAATCTTCACCCACGCAAATCACCGCTACCCCGCGCTGTTTTTGTTCGTTCAGCAAGCGATAAATCGTGTAGGAGGAGTTGATGTCCAATCCGCGAACGGGGTAGGCAACCATTAAAATCTGCGGTGCAGAGGCAATTTCACGCCCCACCAGCACCTTTTGCACATTGCCGCCGCTCATGCGTCCCACAGGCCATTCAATGCCGGGGGTCACTACCTCTAGCTCCTCCACAATCCGCTGTGCCAAGGTGCGCGGAAGCTTTCGCTTGCTAAAGAAGGAACGATCCTGCTTGTGGGTTCGCAGCATCATGTTGCCCGTCATGCCCATGGAAGCCACCAGCCCCATGCCCAAGCGGTCCTCAGGCACAAAAGCCAAGCGCACACCCAAAGCGCGAATGTCGCCCGCGCTCATCTTGTGCAATTCGCGCTCTATGCCAAATTCATCTATGAATGCAATCTCGCCGTTCGCCATGGGGCGAAGCCCCGCAATGGCTTCGAGCAGTTCCTTTTGTCCGCTGCCCGCTATGCCCGCTATGCCCAAAATTTCACCGCTGAATACTTCAAAGCTCGCGCCCGCAAGCACTTCCCGCCCTTCCTTGTTTAAGCAGCTCGCATTCTTCACATGCAAGCGAAGCTTGGGTTCCACAGGCATGGGTCGGTCAATATCCAAATTGATTTTCTTGCCCACCATCATCTCTGTTAAGGAAAGCTCTGTCGCGTCCTTGGTATCTACGGAGCCTATGCTGTGCCCCTTGCGCAAAACCGATACGCGGTCGCTCAAGCTCAAAACCTCGTTGAGCTTGTGGGTAATGATGATAATGGCATGTCCCCCGTCGCGCATGTTGCGCAGTACAGAAAACAGCTTGTCTGTCTCCTGCGGGGTCAGCACAGCGGTTGGTTCGTCCAGAATCAAAATATTCGCGCCGCGGTAGAGCATTTTCACAATCTCCACCGTTTGCTTTTGCGATACGGACATTTCATAAATTTTGCGGTCGAGGTCAATCTCAAAGCCGTATTTTTGGATCAGCGCATGAATGTCACGCTCTACCTGCTTTAAATCCAGCTTAAGCTTTCCGGGCAAACCCAAAATAATGTTTTCGGCGGCGGTCAATACATCCACCAATTTGAAATGCTGATGAATCATCCCAATGCCCAGATTGGAAGCATCCTTAGGTGAACGGATTACAACTTCCTTGCCATCCACATAAATATGCCCCGCATCAGGGTAATAGATGCCTGCGAGCATGTTCATCAGCGATGTTTTCCCGCTTCCATTTTCGCCCAGTATGGAAAGAATCTCGCCCTTACGCACGGTCAGGTTGACGTTTTCGTTTGCGGTCACCGCGCCAAAATGCTTGGTGATTCCGCGCATCTCGATCATCTCACGTTGCTCCAAGTGTTTCGCCTCCCATTGGGTAATGGTGATGTGCTTAAAAGAAGAAAGCCCTGCCGCCCCTATCGGTAGGCAGCAGGGCGTAGGTCGTCGGTTTACTTTTCAGTAATACCGTCAATACGTAGTTCAAAGCAAGGTGCACTGCGCAGCTCAGACTCGTGGAAATAGCCGTCACTCACAAGCTGATTGCCTTCAAAGCCGAATGCGGTATCAAATGTAGTAACGGTTTCGCCGCCAACGGTAAAGGAAGCACAGTCAAACACGTGCAGCTTACCGTCTTTGATGTCCTGCTCCACTTGCGCAACCTTCTCAGCGGTTCCGGGAGCAATGGCTTTTTCGTTCAGCTCTGTTACGGTTACTGCGTCATCTGCAAAGCCCTTGCACCAGTCGCGCGGAATTTCGGTTCCTTCAATTACGTTCTTGACCGCGAAGGTCACATAGGGCGCCCAGTTGTTTGTGGGGGAGGTCAGCGCCTGTGTGGGGGCGGTGGGAATCATGGAAATGTTGTAGCCCACAATCGGCACACCAGCGGCTTCGCAAGCAGTGGAAGCGCCCGTGGTGTCTGCATGCTGGCTGATCAAAACGCATTTGTCCGCGATCAACGCTTCGGCGGCGGCCTTTTCAAGGTCAGCACTCGCCCAGCTGTTGGTGTAGGTTACTTGCATGGTTGCGCTGGGGCAAACAGAGCGTGCGCCCAGGAAGAAGCTGGTATAGCCGCTCACAACCTCAGCAAAGGGGTAAGCGCCGACATAGCCGATTTTGGCTTCTTCGGCTTTGATTTTGCCATCGGCGATCATCTGGCTCAGCTTCAAACCAGCCACTACACCGCTTACATAGCGTGCTTCATAAATGGCGGTAAAGTAGTTGTGCACATTGGTAAGCTCGCTGGCCAAAGCCTGCGTGCCGGTCGCGTGGCAGAATTGGATGTTCGGATATTCCTTCGCCGCTTGGAACAGGTAGCTCTCCATGCCAAAGCTGTTTGCGAAAATAATGTTGCAGCCCTGCTCCGCAAGGTCAACCGCCGCTTCATAGCAAGCTTCGGACTCGGGCACGAGCCATTTTACAATGATTTGCTCATCGGTTAGTCCAAAGGTTTTCTTCATTTCAAGAGCGCCCTTGTAATGAGAATAGGTGTAGCCTTCGTTTTCATCACCAATGTAGATAAAGCCAACCTTGATTTTGTCCGCGGGCACGCCCTCGGCGACTGCGGAAACGGTAACCATGCCAAGTACCAGGCAAAGGACAAGCAAAAGGCTTCCTAGCTTTTTCATAATGAACCATCCTCCTACGATTATGTTGTGGCGTTTGTAACTATATCTATCATACACCAAAGTAATCCGTTTGTAAAGAGCCAACCGTCCCATACCCGAACGTTGCTTTCCAAACCCAATATGACGTTCGGATTGACAAACCCTTGCGGCGGCCTTATACTGTGGTTGACAAAAGATCACGTAATATTTGGTTCACGGTGGGGCGCGTTCGCCTGATGGCGTCAGAAGCGCGAAAGAAGCGGTAAACCCGCTTGCGTTCGAGCTTGTTTTTGTTTGAAAAAAGCAACCGCCGCCCGTGCGCATATCCAATCAAAAAGGAGGTCTTTCCAATGGAAGAACCCATTTTAAGAACCCCGCTGTATCAAAAGCATGTGGAAAACGGCGGCAAAATCGTTCCTTTTGCAGGCTATGAACTGCCTGTGCAATATGAAGGCGTTATCGCGGAGCACACAGCGGTGCGCACTGCCGTGGGTCTGTTCGATGTCAGCCACATGGGCGAAATTACCTTCAAGGGCGCGGACGCGCTTGCCAACCTCCAATTTCTGCTTTGCAATAACATGGACAACCTAGCCGTCGGCCGCGTGCGCTATAGCCCCATGCTAAACGAGCGCGGCGGCGTGGTGGATGATGTGCTGGTGTACCACATGGGCGAAAATGATTATTTAATGGTTGTCAACGCCTCCAATCGCCATAAGGATTTTGCGCACATTGTTAAAAATCAGTTCGGCGCTGTGGACATCCGCGACCAGAGCGACGCTACCTGCCAGCTGGCACTGCAAGGTCCCAAAGCCGCCGAGGTGCTCAGCACCCTGCTGCCTGCGCAAAGCATCCCCCAAAAATATTATAGCTTTTTAAACGCTGTGGATGTCCACGGCATTTCCTGTCTTATCAGCCGCACAGGCTACACGGGCGAGGATGGCTTTGAGCTCTACGCCGCCGCTCACAATGCACCCGCGCTGTTTGATTTGCTCCTTGAAGCTGGCAAGCCCTTTGGCCTCAAGCTTTGCGGGCTGGGCTGCCGCGATACCCTTCGCATGGAAGCCGCCATGCCCCTTTACGGTCATGAAATGGACGATCAAACCACCCCCTACGAAACCGCGCTTGGCAGCTACGTAAAGCTGGATAAGCCGGATTTCATCGGCAAAGCCGCCCTGCTTTTGGCAGGGGAGCCGCAAATTGCGCGCGTAGGCCTTCAAATGCTTGGGCGCGGCATTGCACGCGAGCATTTCCCCGTATTCTATCAAGGCAAGCAGGTGGGTGCCACCACCAGCGGCACGCATTGCCCCACCCTTGGCAAGCCCGTTGCCATGGCGCTTGTAAACCACGGCTGTCAGGCGCTTGGCACAGTGGTGCAGGTCGAAATTCGCGGCAAGCTTGTGGATGCGGAGGTTATCCCCCTCCCCTTCTACTCCCGCAAACGCTAATCCCCCCCTCAAATAGGGTACGGATATCAAAACATTATCTTTATATGGAGGTATGGCAAGCATGAGCATTCCCACAGATCTTCTTTACACCAGCAACCACGAATGGGTCAAGCTAAACGAGGACGGCACCGCCTCAATCGGCCTCACGGATTATGCACAGCACGAGCTGGGCGATTTGGTTTTTGTCAACCTGCCCCAAGAGGGCGATGAGCTGGTCGCAGGCGAAACCTTTGCCGACGTGGAAAGCGTCAAAGCGGTCAGCGATGTGTTTTCTCCCGTCAGCGGCACCGTTTGCCAAATCAACGAAGCCCTTCTGGATACCCCTCAGCTCATTAACGAATCCGCCTATGAAGCCTGGTTTTGCAAGGTTGAAAACGTCACCGAAAAAGGCGATCTCATGAACGCGGATGCCTACCAAGCGTTCATCCAACCGCAATAACCCATTTGGAAAGGAGACCGCTTTCATGGCCAATTACTTGCCCCATACCCCCGAGGAGCGCGAGCAAATGCTTTCCGCGCTTCATCTTCATACCTTGGACGACCTGTTTTTGCAGGTGCCCGACTCAGTTGCGCTCAAGGAGCCGCTCAAGCTGCCCCATGGCATGAGCCAGCTTGAGGCGCTCAACGCCATGACCGCGCTTGCCAATCAAAACACCTCTTTTTCGCTTACCCTGCGCGGCGCAGGCTGTTATGATCACTTCATTCCCCCCATCGTCAGCCGCATCGCTGGCAAGGAGGAGTTTGTCACCGCCTACACCCCCTATCAGGCGGAGCTGTCACAGGGCCTGCTCCAATCCATTTTTGAATATCAAACGCTGATGTGCGAATTAACCGGCATGGACGTGAGCAACGCTTCCGTGTACGACGGCGCAACTGCCGCCGCCGAAGCAGCGGTCATGTGTCGGGAGCGTAAGCGCACCGTTACGCTGGTAAGTGCCGCCGCCCACCCCGATACCCTTGCCACCCTGCAAACCTACGCTTACGGCACCAACCACGAGGTTCGCGTAGTGCCGCAAACCAATGGCGTTACCGATATCGCCGCCCTTGAGGCCCTTCTGCTGGAGGATGTGGCAAGCTTTTACGTACAGCAGCCCAATTTCTTTGGCCAGCTCGAGGATGTGCAGGCGCTGTTTGCACTTTGCAAAGCACAGCATGTCAAGTGCATCATGGGTGCAAACCCCATGGCGCTCGCGCTTCTCAAAAGCGGCGCGGAGCTAGGCGCGGACATTGTCACAGGCGATGCTCAGCCCTTTGGCTTGCCCATGGCCTTTGGCGGCCCCAGCTTAGGCTTCATGACCACCACCGCCGCAAATCAGCGCAAGCTTCCCGGGCGTATTGTCGGCCAAACCACGGATTCAGAGGGACGGCGCGCCTTTGTGCTCACCCTCCAAGCCCGCGAGCAGCATATCCGCCGCGAAAAAGCTTCCAGCAACATCTGCAGCAATCAGGCGCATTGCGCCCTCACCGCCGCCGTTTACCTCACCTATATGGGCGAGGGCAACCTGCGCAAGGTCGCTGAAAGCTGTGTAGCCAAAGCGCACGCGCTGGCAAGCCTCCTTTGCCAAATCCCAAACCTTCGCCTCAAGCATTCGGGCGAGTTCTTTCACGAATTTGTGACCGTTTTGCCCTGTTCCGCGCAAGCGGTGGAGCAAGCCTTGGCAAGCGAGGGCATTTTAAGCGGCCTTCCGCTTTCCCAAAACGAAATGCTCTGGTGCGTGACCGAAAAAGCAAGCGCCGCACAGCTTGAGCAGGTAGCCAAAATGGTTGGGGAGGTGTGCGCAAAATGAGTGAAATTTTGCTTAGCTTTGAAAAAAGCGTCAAGGGACGCGCGAGCAGTCAAGTTCTGCCGCCCTTGGATGTAGCCCCCTATGAAATCGATCCCAAGTTTGCCCGCACGCAGGCCCCCGCGCTTCCCGAGCTTTGCGAGGCAGATGTAAGCCGCCATTACACCCAGCTCCAAAACCGCACCTATGGCGTAAACGATGGCTTTTACCCCCTTGGTAGCTGCACCATGAAATATAACCCCGCGCTTCACGAAACCGTTGCCGCGCTTGCGGGCTTTGCAAATGCCCATCCGCTCGCGCCTGAAGGTGCCACGCGCGGTTGCCGCCAAGCCATTGCCGAGCTCGAAGCCGCGCTGTGCGAAATTACTGGCATGGATGCCATCAGCCTCCAACCCGCCGCAGGCGCGCATGGCGAGTTTGCAGGCATGCTGTGCATCAAAGCCTATCACGAATCCCGAGGCGACCGCAAGCGCACCAAAATCCTCGTACCCGACAGCGCCCACGGCACCAACCCAGCCAGCGCCGCCATGGCAGGCTATGAAGTCGTGGCCGTGCATAGCCGCGAGGATGGCTGTGTCGATCTTACGCATTTGGAAAGTCTCTTAGGCGATGATATCGCCGGCATTATGCTCACCAATCCCAACACGCTCGGGCTTTTTGAGCGCGACATTCTTCAAATCAGCGCCCTTGTGCATGCGGCAGGCGGCTTGCTCTATTACGATGGTGCCAACCTGAACGCCATTTTAGGGCTGGCTCGCCCCGGCGATATGGGCTTTGATGTCACCCACCTTAATTTGCACAAAACCTTTTCCACCCCGCACGGCGGCGGCGGCCCAGGCTGCGGCCCCATCGGCGTGAAAGCGGCGCTCAAGCCCTTCCTGCCCGCCACCGCAAGCATCGGTCAGCATGGCAAGCTTCAAATGAAGGCGTTCTACGGTAACTTCTCCGTCATGCTCAAGGCGCTTTGCTACATCAAAACCTTAGGCGCGGAGGATTTGCGCGGCGTATGCCAGCACGCGGTTTTAAACGCCAATTACCTGCTCATGCGCATGAAGGAGGGCTACACCCCTGCCAAGGATGTCCCCTGCATGCATGAATTTGTGCTCTGCCTGCAGGATCTCAAGGAGCGTATCAATGTAAGCGCTCTCGACGTGGCAAAGGCGCTGATCGATCATGGCGTGCATCCGCCCACCATGTACTTCCCGCTCATTGTTCACGAGGCGCTCATGTTTGAGCCTACGGAAACCGAAAGCAAGGCGGAGCTAGACCGCGTGGCGGATATCATGCTCGAAATTCTCAAGCAAGCCGAGCGCGACCCCGAAGCCATGCACCACACCCCGCACAACGCGGTCATCGGCCGCCCGGACGAGGTCAAAGCCGCGCGCAATCCCATATTACGCTATCAGCCCTCAAGGGAGTAGACGCATCATGATCAAACGCACCGCCTGCCTGATTGCACGAGATACCAACCCCTACCGCAATCTCGCCATTGAAAAGCACCTGATGGATACCCTGCCAGAGGATACAGCCATTTTGTACCTTTGGCAAAATCGGCATACCATTGTCATTGGGCGCAACCAAAACCCATGGTACGAGTGTAAGGTAGAGGCCTTTCTGGAATCAGGCGGGCGGATCGCGCGGCGTTTAAGCGGCGGCGGCGCGGTCTACCACGATGGCGGAAACCTCAACTTTACCTTGATCCTGCCCAAATCCGAATTCGATATTTCTCGTCAGCTCAGCGTCGTTGGTATGGCGGTGGGCGCTTTTGGGATTCAAACCGAAATCAGCGGCAGAAACGATCTGCAAACCAACGGCCGTAAATTCAGCGGAAACGCCTTTTATAAGGCGGGTTCTGCGGCATACCATCACGGCACCCTGCTCATCAATTGCGATATGAATATCATGGCCAAATATTTAACGGTCGATCCGCAAAAGCTAGAAAAGCGCGGGGTCAAAAGTGTTCCCTCCCGCGTGGTCAACCTGTGTACGCTCTCTCCAGAAATCAATGTGGAAAGCTTGGAGCAATCCATGTGCCGCGCCTTTGAATATGTGTATCACTCCTCTCCCGCATGGCTGGATGAGCGCATGATGGACGATCACACGCTTTCCGCGCTTACAGCGCAATTTGAAAGCACGGATTGGCTCTATCCCGAGTCCATCCCTTATACCTTCAGCGTTTCCGAGCGCTTCCCATGGGGCGGCATAACGGTCAAGCTGTTAAATGAAGGCGGGGTCATCCGCTGTGCCAAAATTTTCACCGATGCCATGGAAGCCGCGTTGTTTAGCCGCATGGAGCAGGCGCTTGTGGGCAGTCCCTTTTTAATCAGCGCCATCTCAAACCGCTTCGCTCAGCGCCTTGCCATGCTTCGGGACCCGCGCCTGCTGCAGGTCACCAACGATGTTTGCACGCTCATCTGCGGCAAAATCCGCGCCATGGATCGCGGCGGCGAAACCCATGAAAGCGATGCCAATTTCTAATGCTTGATATAGACATCAAAGGAGGTTTCCCGCATGACAGCTTACGATCTCATCGTCCTAGGCGGCGGCCCGGGCGGTTATGCCGCCGCAGAGTACGCCGCTAAAAATGGCCTGTCCGTAGCGCTGATTGAACGTGACCGCCTTGGCGGCACCTGCCTGCAACGCGGCTGTGTGCCCACCAAGAGCTATTTGCACGATGCATCCCCCGCCGCAGACCGTCAGGAAATGCTCGAGCGCAAAAACCAAATTGTGCTTACGCTCACCCAAGGCATTGCCCAGCTCCTGCAAGCCCGTAAGGTTGCCGTGTTTCAAGGCATGGGCACGCTTGAAAGCACCTCCCCGCCCTTTTTGGTTAGCGTAACGCCATCTCAAAATGGCGATGTCCAGCAGCTTCAAGGCAAGCAGGTGTTGCTTGCCACAGGCGGCAAGCCAGCACGCCTCCCCGTTTCAGGCTGTAACAACCCCGCCGTATTTACCAGCGATGATCTGCTCTCCAGCCAAGGCGCGGAGCCTTTTTCGTCGCTGGTCATCATCGGCGGCGGTGTCATCGGCGTTGAAATGGCTTGCATCTATGCGCGAATGGGCGTTTCGGTTACCATTGTGGAGGCGGAAAAAAACTGCCTGCCCATGCTGGACCGCGAGCTTTCCCGCAGTGCAGAGGCGCTTCTTACCGCCATGGGCTGTTTGGTGCTCACAGGCGCAAGGCTTCAAAGCATCCAGCAGGATGCAGACGGCTTTACGGTTAACGTAGACAAAAACGGCGAACAGCTGCTTCGCTGTGAACGCGTTTTGCTTGCCACAGGCCGTAAACCCATGACGGATGGTTTGTTTGGCGAAAACCTCTCCCTGCCCATGGAGCGCGGTGCGCTCCTCACCGATGCAAACTACGAAACCCCTGTCAAAGGCATTTACGCCATTGGCGATGTCAACGGTCAATGTCCCTTGGCGCACGCGGCGCACGCGCAGGGCTTGGCGGCCATCGCGCATATGCTAGGCAAGGAAGCGCCCATCAATCCCGCGCTGGTGCCCAGCTGTGTATACACTACGCCAGAAATTGCCAGCGTCGGTCTCACACAGGATGAAGCCAAAGCGCAGGGCATTGCCGTCAAAGCCGTCAAGGCGCTGACCACCCAAAGCGCACGCGGCATGATCGAAAACCTGGGCCGCGGCTTTATCAAATTGATTTTTGATAAGCAAAGCAATGTGTTGCTCGGCGCACAATTGTTCTGCGGCCGCGCAACCGATCTGCTAGGCGAATTGACCCTTGCCATTGAATGTAAGCTCACCGCCGCACAGCTGCTTCGCGCCATGCGTGCGCACCCAAGCTTTTACGAAGCCGTCACGGACGCTTTGGAAAAGGCAGTGGAATAAACTGTTTTTTGTCGCTTCTTTCAAGTGTTGGTGCGCTGTTTGGGAAGGATTGTCGCAAATACCCCCACAAGCTTCTGCACACAATACCCGCGAGGAGGCGAACAACATTGAAAAAAATTGGGATTCTATTGGTACTCTCCCTGCTCTCTTTGGCCTTGTTCACCGCGTGTACGAGCAATGCCGACACAATGCCCAGCCCAAGCCCCATGGTGAGCGCATCCCCCATCGCCTCACCCACCGTTACCGTGAGCGTTATGCCTGTCAGCACGGCGGCGCCCTCTGTAGAAGCGGGTGTGAACACATTGGAGGATGCCAAGCGTGTGAGCGACAATGTAGCGCAGGAGGTTGAAAAGCTGTCCGAGCTTACCATGGCAGACGCAATTGTAGCGGGCAACATCGCTATTATCGGCGTCCGTTATGATAGCCAGTATCAGGGCGGCTTAACCGATCGGCTGACGGAAATGGTCACCACAAGGGTTCACACCATTGATAAGTCACTTACAGCGGTGCATGTAAGCGCGGATCAGAAGGTGCTTGACAAAATCAAGACCCTTCGCGAGCAGGTGGATAAGAAGGAGCTAACCTTCGAGCAATTGCAAACCGAGGTGTTGGATCTAGGCAGCACAATTGCAGGCGGCAGCGCCACAACCTCCCCCGCGCCGTAACAGCCTGACCGCACATTCCATGCGCATCCCCCGCGCATTCCGTGCGCATCTCCCGCGCATTCCGTGCGCATCTCCCTAGTCAGGAACGGTCTTGACCGTTCCGTCCCCCCGTAACCACCCCTGTATCTCTCACCCAACCCCCTTTCACAATGAAAAACCCCCCGCGATCAAAATCGCGGGGGGTTTTGTTTTTGTCTGTTATTCAGCGGGTGCTTCGGTCGGCGCTTCGGTTGCGTCTGCTTCCACCTGCGCGGCGGCTTCCGTTTCACTCACGTTTTCCGTGGGCGCGCCGTTTGCGGCAGCGTCAGCGGCGGCTTGCTTTGCCTGCACATCGGCAATGCTGGGGGTCACGCCTGTATAAACCACATTGCCCTGCGCAATCCATTGTTCCATGGCCTTGCTGTAAAGCTCGTTTTTCTTGGCGGACAGCAGCATGGCCTGCTTGGTGGCGCGTTCTGCGTCGGTCATGGCAATGGGGCCTTCCGCCACATCACCAATGTACTTTACAATATGTACGCCGTAGTTGCTCAGGTAGGGCGCGGATACATCGCCAATGTTGTTGACGCTGAAGGCGGCCTCTACAAACTCGGGTACAAAATCATTGGATGCTTTGGCCACTTCATAGCCTACGGTCTTGTAAGGCTCAACGGTCATGCCGCCATCGGTGGGGGTGCCGTCTGCTTTTACGCCATAGGTGGCAATCAGTTCGTCAAAGTCTGCGCCATCGGCAATCTTTTGGTTGATTTCGTCAATCTTGGTTGCCAAGGAAGCTAAGATAGCGGCCTTTGCATCGTTGATCTGCGCCTCGGTTACAGGCTCGGGCACAGCCGTAGGCTCAGCGGTAGCGGCGGCGTCTGCGGCAGGCTCAGCGGCAGCAGCATCCTGCGCGGCGCTTGCTTCTGCGTTTTGCTGTTCTTCATAACGCGCCTGCAAATCCGTGTAGGTGGATAGCAATGCAGGATCTACCTCAAGCAAAATATGCTTGATGCCGCGGAAGCCCGCAGGACGGTACCATGCATGATCCATCGCGGGAGCGCCCGCACCGTACATCTGGGAATAAGCGGCCATCTGCTTTACATAGGTGTTGTATTCCACATAGGCGGCTACATCGTTTTGATAAAGCTCTTTATCAGCGGCCAACAGGTCTTGATATTGCTTCTCAATTTCTTCATCGGTTACCACAGCGTCCTGCGTGGCATATGCTTCCACTTTGTCAAATACGGCAAAGCGTTTGTAATCCTCGCGCAAGCTTTCGGGGCTGTAGTTCATGTCGTTGTAATATTTCACCGCTTCAGCCTGCGCGGCGGCCTTGTCCTCTGCGGTGCTCTCGGCGGTAATGTCGGTACGCGCCTGCGCCACATAGTTGTCAAGCGCGGCCTGCCAGTAATTATCCGCTTGCGTTTCCACGGTAGCGGCTTCTTCTGCGGTCAAGTCAAGCTTTAGCTCGACGGCTTTTTTCATCAGCAAGCGCTCTGTAATTGCATTTTCAAGTGCAACAGCGCGGAAGAGATCTACATTGTCCTGAACGGTCAGGTCGTAATTTGCGCCGTATTGAGCAATCAAGCTGTCATATGCGGCTTGAATGTCGGCCATGGTCACGGGCTCTTCGCCAATGGTTGCAAGCACATCGGTCGCGGCAAGCTCTTTCACGGTAGAAGGGGCGGCGGTTACCTCCGTGGTATCGGCGGGCGCGTCGGTCGGGGTGGTTCCCTCTGCCATTGCGGTAACACTAAGTAGCATGCAAAGGCAAAGCAACATCGAGGTTAGTTTTTTCAGCAGTTTCATCAAGTCAACGTTCCTTTCGCAAACGGGATTATCAAAGGGGACTGTCCTTGGCGCAACACGCTCGCATTGCTGTATGCACGCCAACCGTTTTGATATCTCCGCCATTATGACATACAACCGTTCGTTTCGCAAGGGTTTTGCCCTTATATGCTAGAATGTTACAGTCTATTCATAGGTTGATCACTTTTGGAAACGGGGGAACCGTCATGCGCATTGTGGTTGAAAAATCGACGCATTTGCTCACGCTTTTAGAGGATGAAGTGGTTGTACTGCGCTGTCAAATTGCGTTGGGGCGCAACGGCCAAGCCCGTAAGCAGCTGCAAGGTGACTGCGCCACACCAGAGGGTGTTTACCGCATTTGTCTGGTCAAGGAGCAGGGCAAATATGGCCGTTCCTTGGGGCTTAGCTACCCCAATCAACAGGATGCGGCGCTTGCCCTTAAGCAAGGCCATATCACGCAGGAAACCTACCAAGCCATTGCTGATGCGCAGCAGCACAACCGCCGCCCCCCATGGGGCACCGCCCTAGGCGGTGAAATCTACCTTCACGAGGGTGACACAGCAACTGATTGGACACAGGGCTGTATCGCCGTTTCCCCGCAAAACATGCAGCTGCTGTTTTCCTACTGGCAAAAAATACATTCTGTCGAAATTCGCCGCTGATTTTTCGGCAGCGGGTCCCTGCGGGGGGGGACACTTGCGGAATTGGCATCCCGCGCCGCTGTAGCCCCCTGCGGGGGGATCGGGGGATTGCGGAAATGGCTTTCCGCGCCGCTGGCGTGGGGACTGCCCCCCACACGGGCACAAACTCTTTTGGCGCAAAAGAGTT
>JAVXND010000055.1:0-19798 GCA_036645955.1 Clostridia bacterium
ATTACGGTTGGGCAGGGCAATGACAATGGCGTACCCAACGAAGCCCAGCCAGAAGCAGAAGTGCCAGTAGCGACGGCGTTCAAAGCCTTTTTCCTCGGCGATGTTTGCAAATTCACCAGCGATGAGACAGTTAATGGCGATGGCGATTCCCAGGAAAACCAAGGAGAGAACGATAGCGAATCCATCTTCCATAGAGATACCTTCTTCCTATATACAATTGTTAGATATACACAACAATTATATCTTCTGATGTAATTATTGTCAATGCTTACAGCAATTCATTCGACAACACAAATGGTCACAAAATACGCACCATTTGATGAATAATCATAACCCTGTAATCATGTCTGTTTGCGTTAATGTAGGGGCGAACTGTGTTCGCCCGCTCTACATTCCTCCACATCGCAATTCTATGCGACAATACAAATGGTCAAATGGAATATCAAAACTGAACGCGCTTATTCACATATTGCGAGCATACCAGCATGAGCACAACCAGCCCCAGCACGTAAAACGGCAAAAAGCCCATGCCTGTGAAGGCAGTCAGCAAGCCAAAGAGCGGCGGCAGCAGCGTAGCGCCCACATAGGCAAATGCCATTTGAATGCCCATGACTGATTGGGATGCTTTGCCCCCAAAGGTTTTGGGCGTTTGATGCAGCAGTGAAGGGTAAATCGGCGCAAAGCCAAAGCCAATGGTAAAAAAGCCCACAGGCAGTGTCCAGAGCGGCAAGGGCAAAAACAAAAGCACCGCGCCCGCGCCCGCACAGAGGATGCCCATCTTCACCATTTGATCGGAACGCAGCTTCTGAGCCAAAAAGCCCGAAACAAAACGCCCTGCGGTAATGCCCAAATAAAAGGTGGAAACCCAAGAGGCCGCCGCATCCTTGGATATGCTGCGCGCGCTTGCTAAAAAGCTTGCGCCCCAAAGACCCATGGTGCTTTCCGCACCGCAGTAGGCCAGCAAGGTAACAAACACAGGGATTGCCAGCGGAATTTTGACCACCTCGCGCAATTTGAGCGCGACAATTTCCTCTTCTTTTACCGCACCCTGTTTGCCATTTGCTTTACGCCAAAGCGGCAGGGATAAAAACAGCACAAGCGCAAGGACACCTTGCAAAATGGCCATGGAGGAATACCCCGTGCGCCACTGCCCCGTAAATGTAAGCAGCATACCAATCAAAGCAGGGCCGATGGTTGCTCCGATGCCCCAAAAGCAATGGAGCCAGTTCATGTGCTTTGCTTCGTAATGCATGGCTACAAAGTTGTTAAGCGCCGCATCTACAGCACCGCCGCCCAAGCCAAGCGGAATGCAAAGCGCCACCATCATCCAAAAGGAATGGTTCAAGCTGATGCCAAAGAGCGCAATCGCCGTCATCAGCACGCTTACAGCGGTAACGCGCGCGGTTCCAAAGCGCGAAATCAATTTAGCGCTAAAAAGCCCCGATAACACGGTGCCTGTGCTCACCGTAATGGAAAGGATGCCCGCCATGGAGAGGGGTACATTCAAATCAAGGTGCATAACTGGCCACACGGAACCCGTGAGCGAATCGGGGATGCCAAGGCTGATAAAAGCCATATAAATGAGGATGAGTAAAGCAGTCATTGAATGAATTCCTTTCAAGCTATGATACGGATGCCAAAATATGCAATGCTTGGTTGGGGTAAGGGCTAGGTTTTTGGCCAAAGCTGTTTGAGCGTGAGCATACGCATGCCAAGAGCGTAATCAGGCGCAAGCTCAGCATGGGTAACAATGGTTGGTTTTACAGCTATGCTCGGCCATGAGCGCTGTATACAGGCTTCCAAACATTCAGTGTTGATTTCCTCGCGATACACAATCATGCGTTCAGGCGCAAGGATTGCATTAATCGCCTGTAAAAAATCTGATATGATGGCTTCAAAAGGCTCTGGTGGTTTTGCCCAATCAACAGGCATGGGCAACTGTCCCAGCTCGCCCGACATGCCATTCTGCCCCCGAAGCAATCGCCGCCCCAGCAAAATTCCTGCACCAGGCCCTTGATTCAGCGGAAAGTACACACCCACCGTGCATTCATCCTCCTTGGGCTGTACGCGGCAAGCATAGCCGTAGACGGTGGCATTCATGTCGTTTTCAATCACAATGGGCAGGTGCGTTTGTTCTTCAAGCAGTTTTTGGAGTGATACGCCCGCTAAACTGCCAATGTCACAAAATAGCACTTTTCCGTTCACCGCCTGCCCCGGAATGCCTATGCCAACGGCGGAAATAGACGGATCTTTTTGCAGATAGCTTTTTGTAATGGCAAGCAGCTGCTTGGGCACATCCGCTTTAAGCGCACATTCCGCTTGGCACAAAACCTTCCCCTGTAAATCTGCCACCGATAGCGCGAGCACATCCGCACCTTTGTGCTGTAAAAAGCAGCAAGCCAGCACATGTGCATGGTCGGCCGCAAAATGGTAAACCGTTGCAGGGCGGCCAAAATCAGCGGAAACCGTGGCACCCTCCAGCACCTCGCCCGTTTCGAGCAGTTCAGCCATGAGCGTACCCAATGTAACCACGCTCAGGCCGCTCAAGGTCGAAAGCTGTTGCTTGGTTGCGGAGCCTTTTTGGCGCATCAGCTCCCGAATGCGGTTGCGATTATGCTGTTTCACCTGCTGATTTGCGGATTGCGGCATTGGCTTCCTCCTTGCTTTTTGCAATATAATAAGACGACTTAATTAAGTCGTCTTATTATATTGCCTGAAGCTTCATTTGTCAACAAAAGCTTTGTCTTCCACCCTGCGAACAATTTCCTCCAAAGCAATCAACCCATTGTGAAAGCCGTTGCCGTTGTCCATTACAATATCGGCGGCACTGCGGTAAATGGGCATGCGCTCGTTGTAAATGCGCTCAATCTCCTCCCGCCCCTTTTGCGCAAGCAAGGGGCGTTTTTCGGCGCGAATATCCAGCATAATATCATCAATGGGGCGGTCAATCAGCACAATCACCCCATGGTTTTTCATGAGCCTGCGGTTCACTTCACGCAAGCAAACACCGCCGCCTGTTGAAATCACGCCGGGCGTAGCGTTGATCAAGCTTTGCAAAAGATTGGTTTCCCCATCGCGGAAAGCCTGTTCGCCAAACTTTTCATACAGCTGTGCCGTATCCATGCCCGTGGTTTCTGTCAAATAAACGTCCGTATCCAAATAAGGCATTTGCAGTTTTACCGCGACCCGCCGCCCCAAAGCGCTTTTGCCACTGCCAGGCATACCCACTAAAAAGATATGACGCTCCATTTACAGTCCTCCTTTGTGTACGCACCTTTATTTAGCCGCCAGCTTCGCCAGTTCAGGTTTCTTTGTAGCTTGTAAGGTAAAGCGGAAACCAGCGCCGCTATCTAAGGGCAACACTTCTAAGCTTTGGCCGTGCTTGTCCATGATTTGCTTGCATATGCTAAGCCCCAACCCAGTGCCTTTGCCCGATGTATGCGCTTTGTCGGCTTTGTAAAACCGTTCAAAAAGATGCATCCGATCCTCGGGGGCAATTGGGTCGCCATCATTTTCTACAACCACAGCGATTGTATTATCATGCAACATAGAGGTGCTAATTGTCAAGCGTCCATTATTACCAACAAATTTGAGCGCATTGTCTACAATATTATGCACAACCTGCGAAATACGGTCACAATCCGCATGTGCCATGCAAGGCTCGCGTTCAAATTCCAATTGTACGTTCAAAGATTTTTCTTCAATTTCGCTGATACTGCCAATAATAACGCGGCGTATCAGCTCATTGATGTCAAAATCGGACCATTGCAGTTTATCAACGCCCTTATCCATGCGGCTTAATTGCAATAAATCCGCAATCAAACGCTTCATGCGGTTGGTTTCATCAAACACAATCTGCAAATAGCGGTTGTATTCGCTTTCGGGAATAGTGCCGTCCAGCATGCCTTCCACAAAGCCGTGAATGCTGGTAACGGGAGAGCGCAGCTCGTGGCTTACATTGGCCACAAATTCCTTGCGTGTTTCCTCCACCTGCTCCAGCTTTTCAGCCATGACGTTAAAGGCACCCGCAAGCTGACGAATTTCATTTACGCCGGTTACCTCCGCGCGGGCATTGAGCTTTCCGCGGCTCATATCCTCCGCCGCGCCCGTAATCACAGTGAGCGGCTTGATAATACCGCGCGTGTAGATAGCGGTTCCAATCATTGCTACCACAGCCGCCAAAGCAAAGCCAATTGCAATTTGAATCAGCAGTCCCCGATAGCCCGACTCAATCACCTGCGAATCGGTATGAATAAACACAGCGCCAAGCACCGCGTCCTTTTGTACCCACGGAACCGCGACGGTAAAAATCGCGCCTCTGGAATCGTCTATAATGCGCGTTTGAACCTCTTTGCCCATGAGTACATCCCGCAGGGCGGCAGATACATCCTCGGGCGATAGTGTTTGAAGGGCGTTGCTTTCCCCCTGCACGGCGGTTTGCATGTTATCCATCACACGCCCGTTGCGATCCACAATCAGGATGTACGCGCCGTAGTTTTTGTACACCATTTGCGCCTTCCATTGCAAATAAGCCATGGTGGATGTTTGAATGTTCAAATAATCTACAAGGGAGCTATCCTCAACGCGGCTGGCCAAAAACGCAATTTCACGCGCTTCGGCCTGCAGCCTTTCCAAACGGTTTTCCACCATGGTTGCACGGATGGAAACCATGGAGAACGCGCCGCCAATCAACGCCACCAGCAGAATCACAACCATAAACAGCACAAGCAAGCGGTCGAACATGCTTTGAAACATGAAGGCATGCACCTCCTTTGTTAGTTTGCCTTGTATTCAAACTTATAGCCAACGCGCCAAACCGTGTGGATTTCCCACCCGTATTGCTCGCATGCGGGCAGCTTTTCGCGCAGGCGCTTGATGTGTACATCCACTGTGCGGCTGTCGCCAAAAAAATCAAAGCCCCAAACCCGTTCCAGCAATTGTTCGCGTGTAAACACCATGTTGGGGTGCGCGGCAAGGTAATAAAGCACCTCAAGCTCCTTGGGCGGCATTTCAACGTCATGCCCTTCAAAGCTTACCTCATAACGCGTAAGGCTTACGGTAAGCTGTGGATAGCGCAGGGTATCATCAATGCTTTCCTCGGTTTCAGTGCCTGGCGCACGGCGAAGCACAGCCTTCACACGCGCCACAAGCTCTTTGTTTTCAAAGGGCTTGGTAATGTAATCGTCTGCGCCAAGCTCTAGGCCAAGCACCTTGTCAAATGTTTCATCCTTTGCGGTAAGCATGATCACTGGCAGCTTGCTCGTTTTGCGAATTTCCTTGAGCACCTGCAAGCCATCCATACCCGGCAGCATTACATCCAGCAAAACAAGCGCGGGCTGTTTGTGGCGAAACGCCGCCAAAGCCTCGTCGCCCCTTGCGGCTTCAATCACTTCAAAGCCTTCCTTTTCAAGGTACAGTCTTACCAAATGGCTGATGTTCAGGTCGTCGTCCACCAGCAAAATTCGTTGTTTTTCAGACATTGCCAAGCACCCCTTTATCGCTATATTCTTCCTGCTATTTGAGTGTAACCATGGTTACGCCCTGCTCGCCCTCGCCATAAATGCCATCGCGAAATTTGGCAACATTCATATGCTTTTTGAGATGGCGCTGTATGCCCGTTCTTAACACGCCTGTTCCCTTGCCGTGAATAATGCTCACTTCGTTAAGCCCCGCTAAGGTCGCATCCGCTAAATAGGTATCCACCGCTGAAAGCGCTTCTTCCAAATTCATACCGCGCAGGTCAAGTTCGCTGGCAATCACTCGGGAGGATGCGCTGGTTTGGCTGAGTACGCGGCTTTTCTTTTCATGCTCCGCCTCGATGAGCCTTAATTGGCTGATGTGCGCTTTCATTTTGATGATACCCGCTTGAATTTGCAGTTCCCCTTTGTTGTCTGGCAATGTAAGCACAGTACCCTTGGTTTTGAGGTGGACAATTTCAACACTTTCACCTATGCGCACATTCTTCGGCGGTGTAAAATTGGTTGCGCTGGTTTGCGAAAGCCCTTCACTTAACGAATCAATGCCATCCTCCATACGCTTTTTGAGCTTTTGCACCTCGTGTTCAGGCGTTTCCGCACGCTTTTTCATGGCTTTGAGCTCACTGATAATCGTGTCCGCCTCCCGTTTGGCGTTTTCCAGCACACGGCGTGCTTCGTCCTTGGCTTTTTGAATGCTTTTTTGGCGGCCTTGCTCAAGCTCCACCCGCAGTTTTTCTGCCTCGTCACGCAGTTTCACGGTTTCCCTGCGTGTTTCCTCAGCCATTTTGCGTTCGCGCTCCGCAATTTGGCGATGGTATTCGGCGTTTGCAATCACATCCTCAAAGCGAATGTCGTTTTGGGATAAAAGCGCTTTGGAGGCCTCAATCAGCTCAGCGGGCAAACCCAGCTTTTGTGAAATTTCAAAAGCATTGCTCTTGCCGGGAATGCCAATGGAAAGGCGGTAGGTGGGTCTGAGGGATTGAATATCAAACTCAACGCTTGCGTTTTCAACCCCCTTTGTGCTAAGGGCAAAAACCTTAAGCTCGCTGTAATGCGTGGTTGCCATGGTTCGAATTTTACGCTTGAGCAAATAGCTCAGCACACTTTGCGCAAGCGCCGCGCCCTCGGTGGGGTCTGTGCCGGCACCTAGCTCGTCAAAAAGCACAAGGTCGTTTTCCTGCATATGGGTTACAATTTCAACAATATTCGTCATATGGGAGGAGAAAGTCGAAAGGGATTGTTCAATGGACTGCTCATCCCCAATATCTGCAAAAACACGGCCAAAAACCGCCAGCTCGGTTCCAAGATCGGCTGGCACCTGCAAGCCTGCTTGTGCCATGAGGGTAAACAGGCCGACGGTTTTCAGCGTAACCGTTTTACCGCCCGTGTTAGGCCCTGTAATAATCAGCGCGGTAAACTCATCCCCCAGCCACAAATCGCTTGGAACCACCTTTTCGGGGTCGATTAACGGATGGCGTGCGCGTACCAGCTTGATAAACCCGTGTGCGTTCATTTTGGGCAGTGAACAGCGAAGCTCCTTGGCCAGCAGCCCTTTTGCAAAGGCAAAATCGAGATGGGAGAGCAAATCAATGTTGAGAAAAATGCTTTCTGCATTGGGCGCAAGCCGATCTGAAAGCGCTTGCAAAATACGGGATATTTCCTGCTGTTCTTTAGCGCGAAGCTGTTTCAAATCGTTTCCAAGCTCAACCACCACCATGGGTTCCACAAATAAAGTTGCGCCTGTAGCGCTTTGATCGTGTACAAGCCCCGGCACATTGGCGCGGCATTCAGATTTTACAGGAATGCAATAGCGATCCCCGCGCATGGTAATGATGGAGTCTTGCAGGTTTTTTGAAAAGCTGGAGCTTCGAATCATTTGATTGAGCTTGTCGCGCATGCGTTCATTCGCGCCGCGAATCTGCCTGCGAATTTGGTAAAGCTCCGTGGAAGCGCGGTCTGCTATTTCCTCTTCGCTTAAAATGGCGTTGTTAATTTCGTTTTCAATGCTTTCAAAGGCTGTCAGGCGGCTCGCAAGCCCCGTTAATATGGGGGTATCCTCGCGCTCCTTCACCAGTGCAAGCCTTGCCGCACGTGCGGCTCGCAGGCAGGCAGAAACATCCATCAAGGCACGCGGGCTTAAGCATGCGCCCTTGTGCGCAAGGGTAACCTGCTGGCGTACATCGGGGAACGCAACCAATGGATGCCCGCCCAAATAAGTAAGAAAAACAGAGGCCTCTTCGGTTTCGTCCAGCATATGCTGTACCTGCGAAAAGTCACTGGATGGCTTGAGCGCAAGGCATTTTTCCTTGCCAAGCTCCGTCAAAGCGTGCTCGGTCAGGCGTTCCCGAATTTTAACAAATTCCAGCACGCGCAGCTCGCGATCCTGTTCCATAGGGATTTGCTCCTTCCAAATCGATTCAAATCGATTGTTTCTTTTCTTATTCGGCACCGCGTAGCCAATGCCCTGTTGTAGCTTGAAATGTGATGGAAAATTCCTCGCCATGCATCAAAGCGGCATAAGCTTTTGTTATTTCACACATGCGCTCAGGCGGCTCATCTGTAAACTGCAGCAGCATACCCGCATGCAGTGCGCGCCGATCGGCTTCATAGGCGCTTAAATTAATGGGGAGCGCGTTTAGCACGCTGATGACACAGCCTTCGGGAAAGGCGGTGCGCCGCAGAGGAAAACGGTAACCCTTGCGGTCTATCAGCGCGGCGTTTTCGCGTCCGCAAGCCATGTCCTCGCTGGTGCAAAGCGCACACTGCGCACGGTGTTGGCATAAGCCGCGCGAAACACGTTCGGGGCAATGGTTGAGCAGCATCAGCGTTTCACGTCCATACACTCGTAGCAGGGCAGGCAATGCGTGGGGTAGCAGCGCCTGCTGTTCAGCCTTGCTCCATTCGGGCCAGAGGCAAAAGCCTTGAACGCGCGTTTTGGCAAGCGCCCCCATCCCCTCACGGTTGGTAACAGGCACCCCTTCGCCCGCAAGCAAGGGCAGCTGGATGGGCAGCTCCAGCTGCCCAACGCTCTGTACCATCACGCCGCCCAAATGCTGTTCATGCTCCGCAATCACCTTGATGGCGGTTTGAAGCGTGCTTTCGCTCATCTGCGGCGGAAGCTGCAGCCATGTGCCGCGCGGAAGCTCGGACAGCGCTTGTAAAAGCGCGGCGGCATTCATTGTGCGCGGCTGAAAAACAAGCAAGCTTGCACCGCATTCCCGCAAGGCATTTGCGGCATCAGGCTCAGAAAAAACAACAGCCAAGGTGTCAGCTCCTATGATTGCTTTGCCGTCCTCCAAAGGCGCTGGGGCGGAAATGCCTTGTTTTTGCAAATTCGCATGCCTGCTGCCTGTTTCCTTTACACCCGACGCATGAAACGCTTCCACGCGAAGGGTCATCAGTTTTTGGGTAGCGCTTCTGCGCAGAGCGTTTAGCAAGCCAACAGGTAAAAAGCAATCATTTGCAAGTTCGGTGGTCAAGTCATCAGGGGATTGCAGGGTAAAGGGCGTATCGCCAAGCTTGGAAAGCTGTTTTCGCACTTCCTCCGCTGTGCTTGCACGCTTTTGCGCGCGCTCAATGGTTTCGCCCGTTGCACAGGCTTCGCTGATGCCATCGCTCGCACACAGGCGCATGGGCTTGTCCGCCTGAAAAAAAGCATGCATTGATATCGCAATGGGCTTTTTACAATGCGCGCGTGCCTGCTCAAGCTGTACTGCGTCGCAAAGCCGCGCTACGGGTGCGCCGACCGTTACATGCACATCAGGGCGCAGGCGCAGGGTGGCAACCTCGCCCTCCCGTACAGCATGCCCCGCATATCGCAGGTCAACATCCTCGCGTTCCCGAATTTGCAGGCTATCCCCATCATGAAGGGAACGGCTTAAACGCACGGATGCAAAACCACTTCTTACCCCTGTTACGGTACCCATGGGCAGTCCGTCGTGACCCACACGCTCTGTGGCGCAAAGCGCCGCATCCTCGTCCCCCATCGCGTGCCCGCGGGTAAAACCGCCGCGGTTAAAAATTTGAAGCAACGCTTCTCGCACGCCAGGGTCGCCCGCTTGAAAGCTTCCATCCGCCACCGCATCGAGCGCTTTGCGATAGGCCTGTGTCACCACCGCTACATATTCCGCGCTTTTCAGCCGTCCTTCAATTTTCAAGGAGCTTACACCCGCATTGCAAAGCGCGGGCAAGTCATCCAGCAAGCATAAATCTTTAAGCGATAGCAACGCGCCGCCCTGCTTGTCTAAGCTGAGCCGTTGACGGCAGGGCTGTGCACAGCGCCCGCGGTTTCCGCTCCGCCCCCCAGCCATGGAAGACATCAGGCAACGCCCGCTTACGCTGGAGCAAAGAGCGCCATGTACAAAAACTTCCGTTTCAACCCCTGTATCTGCAACCGCTTGAATATCCGCAAGGGAGCATTCGCGCGCAAGCACAACGCGATCAAACCCCAAATGCGCGGCGAGCCTTGCGCCCGTAGCATTGCAAAGCGCCATTTGTGTGCTTGCATGCAACGCAAGCAACGGAAAATCTCGCTTTACCATTTCAGCAATGCCCAAATCCTGCACAATCACAGCATCTGCACCCGATTTTGAAATGGCTTGGAGCGCGTCCGCAACCGCGCTCAGCTCCTGCTGTTTGGCAAGGGTGTTCACCGTCACATGCACGCGCACATGATAAAGGTGTGCATATTCAACCGCTTGCTTGAGCGCATCCGCATCAAAGTTGGCGGCGGATGCACGTGCTCCAAAGGCTTTGTAGCCCAAATAAACCGCATCTGCGCCGCAATCAACCGCCGCACGCAAAGCCTCTTCATCCCCTGCGGGGCACAACAGTTCAGGCAAATGGGATCGCATGACACCCACCTCTTTTCATTTGAAAAAAACGCGGCGTAAGGACGAAACGTCCTCGCGCCGCACCCTTCGCGTTTACAGCTTCGTAAAAGGATATTCCACGCCATTGGTTTCCACACGAATTGATGCAATCACCTGCGGCTCAATGGGACGATCGGAACGATCCGTCTTTTGTGAAACAATCGCATCCGCAACATTCAGACCTTCCAGCACTTTGCCAAAAGCGGCATAAGCGCCGTCAAGGTGCGGGCTATCGCTGGTCATCACAAAGAACTGGGAGCCGCCGCTGTCTTTCATCATGCTGCGCGCCATGCTCAAAACCCCATGGGTGTGTTTGATGGGGTTCGTCACGCCGTTTTGTGAAAATTCGCCCTTGATGCGGTAGCCGGGGCCGCCTGTACCTGTGCCTTCGGGGCAGCCGCCCTGAATCATAAAGCCGGGAATGCAGCGGTGAAAAATAAGCCCATCATAGAAGCCGCTGTTGGCCAAGGCAATAAAATTGCCAACGCTTTGGGGCGCAATATCGGGATAAAGCTCGCCTTTCATAACGTCGTTGTTTTTCATGGTAATGGTAAAGGTGGGATTGCTCATTTGGATAGCCCTCTTTCTGTTTTTGCTGTTGGTTCTATTTCCGAACCGCCCTTTGGTTGTTGCTTCACACGCGTTTTGACATGGGGCAGGTTAACGGTTGAAGTGGGTGGGGGAAGCTTTTCAAATGGATAATCAAGCCCAAAGGTTTCCACACGGATGCGGCGAATCAGCGGTAAATTAAGCGGTGTATCCAATTCATCCGTTTCAACACAGGAGATACGATCCGCAACCTTGCTTCCTTCCAGCACTTTTCCAAAAACGGCATACGCACCATTTAAACAGCTTAGTTCCTGCTCGTTTTGTGTGGTCACGATAAAAAACTGTGAATTAGCCGAATCATAGTGCCCCGCTCGAACCATGCATATGCAGCCATGTTCATGCGGCAGTGTGTTTAATTTAAAGCGATTAAATTCAAACTCACCTTGAATGCAGTAGGGAAGCTCCTCAGTAAGGGGTTTCCCTGCTTGAATCAGAAAGTTGCGGATACAGCGATGAATGGGCATTCCATCGTAAAATCCGCTGTTTGCCAAAGCAATAAAATTCCCAACCGTTTGGGGCGCACTATCGGGATAAAGCTCCCCTCGCATGACGGCGTCTGTGCTCATCACAATTTCAAAAACTGGGTATTGTATTTTTGCCGCCGTTTTCGCTTTTGACATGACAACGCTTTCCTTTCTGATCAAAATTCAATCGGTAAAACCGCTGGAATTCATTATAATATGCTTTGCAGGCAATTGCAAGCGCAACCACCGCCCTGTACTTTCATGTACGGGGCGGTGGTTCTGGATTCAAAATAGGGTGATCTGAATGTGAAGCCTAACAGCCGCTGATGGACAGTTCACCTACATCCGCGCTGGGGCTGCCCATTCCCCCGTCTGGGAACTGCAAATCGTTGGCAAATTCACGCGCGTTTTGAAGCAGTTCATAGTAATTACCGGCTACGGTGATCTGCTCCACAGGTTTGCCGCGCTTTCCATTTTGGAAGGTATAGCCTTTGGAGAGCAATGAAAAATCACCGCTGACCGCATTAGCGCCCGCATGCAAGCCCGAAACCTCCGTGATCACAATGCCGTCGCCAATGGACTCAAGCATTTCGTCAAAGCTCTTTGAGCCCGCTTGAAAGTACAGGTTGGAGGGCGAAACGTGCACGGTGGATGCATAGCCTGCTTTGCTTGCGTTTCCTGTGGTTTTCACGCCATCCTTATGCGCGGTTTTCAGGTTGTGCAAAAAGGTTTTGAACATGCCTGCGTCAATCACCGTATGCGCCTTGGAGGGCACGCCTTCTGCGTCAAAGGGTCTGCTTTCAAGCCCTTCCTGCAGCAGAGGATCGTCCACCAAGGTTACGCAAGGCGCGGCAATTTTGGTGTCCAGCTTTCCCGCAAGCAGTGAAAGCCCTTTTTGCGCGGTATCGGCCATAAAAATACCCGCAAAAGCGCTCATCAAGCCCGTCATTACTTCATTAAAAAACACCACATGATATTTCCCTGAAGGCACAGGAGACGCATGAAGCCAATAAACGGCACGGCTTGCCGCTTCCCTGGCTACTCGCTTGGCATCTCCCGCATCCAAGCTATGCTTGATTAAGCCATAGGAGCCAGACGATACAAAGCCGTCGTCCTTGGCTGTTGCTTCGTTTAGCAAAGCGCAGATATTTTCGCTGTAGCTGCGATCCAAGCCATGCGTATTCATAATGCGAATGGTGTGCTTCCCCGTTTGGATCATATTGTAGGGCACCTGTTCAATGCGCTTGTCATAGGCCTTTGTGATTTTTTCCATTTCAAGCGCACAGGCTATTTTTTCTTCAGGCGTAACCTTCTCAAGCTCAGTATTGAATAAATCAAGCTCAGGCAAAGGTTCATCGCCATTGTACAAAAATTCTACATCGGTATCCTCGCATAGCTCTGCGCTCTCCAAAACACCCTTGATCAGCTGACCAATGGCTTCATCGTCAAACGCTTCTGTGGAGGAATACCCCATGCGGCCGTTTTTCATTCCGCGAAAGCCCATGCCGCGCGTGGTGTTGCTTTTATATTCCGTAATTTCACCGTCGTTTGTCATGGCGCTAAAGCTATCCTGCTCCACCACATAAGCCTCTGCGGCCTCAATTCCCGCCGACTTTGCGGCTTCCATTAAACGATTTAAAAATGCTTGCATTCTGCTTTCCTCCTCCCTTAAGCCCGTCCGCCGACGGTCATTGTTGAAACACGAATCATCGGTTGCCCCACATTGGTGGGTACACTGCCGCTTAGGCTTCCGCACATGCCCTGTGCCATGGTCATGTTTTTGCCTACGCGATCAATGCGTTGAAGCACCTCCGCGCCTTTGCCAATTAAGCTTGCGCCGCGTACAGGCGTGGTGATTTTTCCGTTTTTCACCAAATAGCCTTCGTTGACCGCAAAGTTAAATTCACCTGTTGCGGGGTTCACAGAGCCTCCGCCAAGCTTGGCGGCATAAAGGCCGTCGCCCATGGTCGCGATGATTTCGTCATTTTCATCCTTACCAGCGGCAATATAGGTATTGCGCATGCGCGAGGTGGGCGCATAGGCATAGCTTTCACGGCGTGCACTGCCTGTAGGCGGCATGCCCATGCGCTTGCCGTTCAAGCGGTCGATCATATAATTTTTCAAAATACCATTTTCAATCAGCACCAAACGCGTGGTTTTGGTGCCTTCGTCGTCTACATTTTCACTGCCCCACTCGTTTGGCAGGGTGCCGTCGTCAATAGCGGTTACGCAGGTTGCGGCAATTTGCTGCCCGAGCTTGCCTGTAAACTCACTCGTGCCAAAAGCCACGCTGGTGGCTTCCAGGCTATGACCGCAAGCCTCATGAAAAATAACGCCGCCAAAGCCGTTATCAATTACAACAGGCATAACACCCGCAGGGCAAACCAGCGCATGGAGCATTTTAACAGCCGTTTCCGCCGCGTTGCGGCCAATGGTTTTGGGGTCAATGTTTTCCAGAAACAGTTCAAAGCCCTTGAGAGCTCCAGGCGCGTCATGCCCCATTTGATTCTCGGATTCACTGCCCGCTACCGCCATGCAGGACATGCGCGAATAAATGCGCTTGTCGGTCACGTACAGGCTATCGCTGTTGCAAATCACCACATCCTGCTCACTATCGCGATAATTGCACACCACCTGTGAAATTTCATCGCTTATGGCGCGCGCGGCGTCATTGGCTTCGCGCAATACATCCACCTTGCGCCTTGTATCGGTTGCGCAGGGCGCATGCTTCACAGGGTGAATATTAGACGTTTGTGCAATCACAAAGGGTTTGGCATGTACAATGCCGTTTTTACATTCACGCACAGCCGACGCGGCTTGCTTGGCACAGCGCAAAAGCCCTTCGCGGTCCGTATCATTGGTATAGGCATAAATAGCATTGAGACCTACATAAACGCGAATGCCCGCACCATGGATGCGCCCCGAATTAACGGTTTCCAGACGCTTGCTCTGCAAAATCAAATTGTTTGAGCGTCTGTCCTCCATAAATATTTCGGCAAAATCTCCGCCCGTGGACAGTGCGGCATCCAGCACGTCCATCGCCACTTTTTGTTCCAACATGGTGAATTCTCCTTACTAGCTTTTATTGAAGCATGAGTCCAAAATTTGCATGCGATAAATCCTCCGCCGCAAAGGTTGCCCGCGCATTGCTTGCCGCAGAGCCCACACCCAGCACCCGCATTCCGCCCGCAAGCGCGGCTTCAACGCCCGCGTCGGCATCTTCTACCACAAGGCAGTTTTGAGGCGATAGCTTCAAAAGCTCTGCCGCCAGCAAAAAAACCTCGGGGTCTGGCTTGCTATTGTGAATTGCGTTACCGTCTGCAATGGCATCAAAGGCTTCCGATAATCCTATTTGCTTGAGGATCAAGGGTGTATTTTTGCTGGAAGACCCAATGGCGAGCTTGATGTTTTGCTCGCGTAGCTTCGCAAGCGTTTCAAGCGCTCCAGGCAATAGGTCTGCGTTGCTTAGGCTTCCGATCAATTTCACATAGTATGCATTTTTCCGTGCCGCCATGGCAAGCCGTTCCTCCTGGGAATAGTCCTTTTTTGCGCATTCAAGGATAATCTCCAAGCTTTCCATACGGCTTACGCCTCGGAGGCGTTCGTTGGTCTTTCTGTCAAAGGGTATATTTTCTTCATCTGCCATCTGTTTCCACGCCAAATAATGGCAATTATCTGTGGAAACCAGTACGCCGTCAAGGTCGAAAATCACGCCCTGTATTTTTGCATTCATTTGCAACAACCCTTTCCTTTGTGTATTTGTGGGTTCACATTGCGCATTATACCACGAATTGGCGCTTGCGTATAGCAATTGAAGCCGTCTTGATTCCTCGGGATTCCTCGGGATTCCTCTCGTAACCTTCTCCTACCTCACCATGAATATTTAATCACGCAAGCTATGGACAACCGCTTCTGTGTATGATATATAATGATACGGATGTCAAAGCATCTTTCCACAATTCCGCACGCAAAAGGAGCACATTCATGCCAATTCGTTTCAATGCAAAAAAAGCAGCTGTCAGCAATGCGTCATCCCTTCCCGCTGAAAACAGCATCACCGAGGGTGTGATCTGGAAGCAGCTGTTGGTTTTCTTCTTTCCCATTTTACTTGGTACCTTTTTTCAACAGCTCTACAATACCGCAGATGCCATTATTGTTGGTAAGTTTGTCGGCACAGCCGCACTTGCCGCCGTTGGCGGAGCCACAGGAAATTTGATCAATTTATTGGTCGGTTTTTTTGTCGGCCTTTCCTCTGGTGCCACCGTCATCATCTCTCAATTTTTTGGCGGCCGAAAGGATCAGGAATTAAGTCATGCGGTACATACCGCCACAGCCTTGGCCATATCAGGCGGTTTGGTGTTTACGGTTGTGGGCATTGTTTTTTCACCCGCCTTTCTTAGCATGATGGGTACACCTCCAGAGGTAATGGAGTACGCCGTTGTGTACATCCGCATTTATTTTGTCGGTATGGTGCCCTCGCTGATTTACAATGTCGGCTCAGGCATTTTGCGCGCCATTGGGGATTCGCGCCGCCCCCTGTATTTCCTCATCTGCGCTTGCATGGTGAACATCCTGCTGGACATCATCTGCGTAGTCGGGCTTGAAATGGGTGTGGCAGGCGCGGCGTTAGCCACCATTATTTCGCAAATGCTCAGTGCAGTTTTGGTTGTGATCACATTATGCCGCTCCCCCAAAGCGTACCGTTTGGAGATCAAAAAAATACGCTTTCACATGGAGCTTCTTCAAAAAATCATACGAATTGGCTTCCCCGCTGGGTTGCAATCGGTCATGTACTCCCTGTCCAATGTCATTATCCAAGCCAGTGTCAATAGCTTCGGCACCTCCGTGCTCGCGGCTTGGACGGCGTACGGCAAGCTGGACGGTCTTTTTTGGATGACCATCAGCGCCTTTGGCATATCCATCACCACCTTTGTGGGGCAGAATTTTGGTGCGCGTAAATATGACCGCATTCAAAAGAGCGTTCGCATCAGCTTGGGCATGGCCGCCATCGCTACGGTTTTGCTTACCGTGTTTTATATGCTGTTTGGCGAAACGCTGTTCCGCCTGTTCTCGGATGATGATCAGGTGATCCGTCAAGGGCTTACCATGCTCAACCTGTTAGCACCCACCTATATCACCTATGTATGTGTGGAGGTACTATCGGGTGCGGTACGCGGCGCAGGCGATTCCCTGATTCCAACGTTGATGACGCTTACAGGCATATGCTTGCTGCGTATGGTGTGGGTCATGGGCATTACCCCCAGCTACCATAGCCTTCCCTTTATGCTGCTCAGCTACCCCATTACGTGGACCATCACCTCCATTATGTTTGTGATTTATTACCGCCAAGGCAGCTGGCTGAACCGCTGTATTGGCAGAACAGGACAATAGTTCGCTGGCTGCCCTGACGGTTTGAACGGCTAAAATGTATCTTTCAGCTAAAAAACAACATCAATCGCCAAAAATATGTTATGATTTAAACGTTATCATCACAATTGGAAAGACTGAAAGGAGTATCTCCGCATATGAAAGGAAAACTCAAAGCAGGCGGCATTGTTGCCATCTGCATCGCCGCAGTATGCTTGTTGCTTGCCGCCAACAGCTTTTACCGCGTAGGGCAGGGCGAAGAAGCACTCGTGCTTACCTTTGGCCGCGTTACAGACCGCAAGGGCCCCGGCCTTTATTGGAAGCTACCCATTGTACAAAGCATTTTAAGCGAAAGCGTTACCACCATTCACACCAAGGAATACGGTTTTCGCACCACCTCTCAGGGCAACGCAAGCTCGGCGGCCAAGCATACCGAGGATCTTGATGAAAGCGTCATGCTCACAAACGACAACAGCATTGTATCCATCGGTGCGGTATATCAATATACCATCCGCGATGTGAAGCAATACCTGTTTGACATTGATGATCCCGAAGGCACGCTTCAGCTGGCCTTTGAAGCCATCATCCGCCGCAACATTCAAAACCGCCCGCTGGATGATGCCCTGCTTAACAAGGAAGAAATTGAGCTGCAGGTACTGCCGGATTTTCAAGCGCTGATTGACACCTATGAAATCGGCGTCAAAATCAATGATGTCCGCATTCAAAACATCACCGTACCCACGGATGTTTCTGCCGCCTACGAAGATGTAAACAACGCAAAGAACGAGAAAACCAAGCGTCTTGACGAAGCGGAAAAATACGCCAACGAGGTTCTGCCCAAAGCACGCAGTAATGCCTACGAAACTGTGCAGGAAGCCGAAGGCTACAAGGCTGAAACCATTGCCGCCGCACAAAGCGAGGTAGCTGTATTCAGCGCCGTATATGAAAAATACAAAGCCGCACCCGAAATTACCCGCACGCGCTTGCTCATTGAAACCATGGAGCAGGTATTATCCAACAGCGGGCGGATCATTGTGGCAGAGCCAGACAGCGAGGTTGTTAAAATTCTCGATTTAGATGGTACTCCCAATGCGAAACCAAAAACCGATGCCGCGGCAATCGTGGAAGGGGGTATGTAACCATGAGTCAGCAATCCTACGATTTTGAAAGCGAATTAAAGAAACGTATGATGCGCAAGAACCTAGGCAAATGGATCGCCATTGGCGTTATTTTGCTCGCTGTATTGGTCATTTTCAGCCAATCCATCTTCATTGTTGGCGAAGCGGAGCAATGCATGGTTAGCCGCTTTGGCGTGATCAAGAAAATTGTTTTAAACAGCAACAACACCTTTCATAAGGATTATGAAGAGCTCCTTAAGGGCGAAATTACCACAAGCGGCGATGTGAAAGTGATTACAGGCGGAGGCTTGCACTTCAAAATGCCCTTTGTGGATACGGTTCAGACCTATTCATCACGGCTGTTCACCTATATTGGCGATAGTGAAATCGTCAATACCGCCGAAAAAAAGCAGTACTATGTAAAAACCTACGCACAATGGAGCATTGCAGATCCTGCGCTTTTCAGCTTGAAGCTCGGCAGTATGGCACGTGCTGAAAATCAGCTGGATAACCTGATTCACCCTGTGATTGTGCAGGTGATCAACCGCTTGAGCGCAGATGACTTTGTCAGCAACAAAGAAGCTCTGAACACCGCATTGGCGCAGGGGCTCAAAATTATCAATGCGGATGTTGCGCCGCGCGGCATTGAAGTCAAGGATATTCAGGTGCACCGCACCATCCTGCCCAATGCCAATATTGAAAGCACTTACTCCCGCATGCAAGCAGACCGTGCAAAGGTTGCCCAACAGCTGCGCAGTGAGGGGCAGGAGGCTTACTTAAAAGCAGTATCCACCACTGATTTAGAAGCGCGCAAAATTGAGGCGGATGCCATTAGCCAAGCAGGTGCCATTCGTGGTGCAGGCGACGCGGCGGCGCTTGAAATATACGCCAACGCCTATAATGTGGATACGGAGTTTTTCTCCTACTGGCGCTCCTTACAGGCGCTTGAAAAAGCCATTGATGAAAACAGCACCTTGGTTTTGGACAAAGAGCACCCGCTTTGGAAGGATATTTTAAACTACGCTACCAATCATCCGCAGCCGTAACGCACGAAGGGGGCGTAACCATGGCAGAGCCTAAAAAAAAGCGAGATACAAGTAAACTTTTGAGTGCATTGTTGTTTTTTACCTTGGTTTTGTCCGCAATCTACTCGCTCGTGCGCATGCTCCTGGCACCCGATGCTTTACCAGATGGGCAAGATTATACGCACCTCAAAAGCGATTATTTGCTCATGCTGATTCAATGCCTGTTAGGGCTTGCAGTCTTTTCGCTCCCCGCCTTGGCAAGCAGAAAATGGAAGCTTGAAATTCCCAATTTCATTTCCATTATGTATTACCTGTTCCTCTACTGCGCGATTATCCTTGGTGAAGTGCTTGATTTTTACTATCTTGTGCCTCATTGGGATACCATTCTTCACTTCTTCTCTGGCGCGATGCTGGGAGCGCTGGGCTTTATTCTGGTGGAATGGCTCAATGCAAGTGAAAAAGTGCGCGTATCGCTCTCCCCCGCCTTCATTTCCCTCTTTGCCTTTTGCTTTGCGTTAAGCTGTGGTGCCATATGGGAAATTTATGAGTTTTCCTGCGACACCCTGCTAGGCTTAAACATGCAGAAGTACGCAACAGGCGCAGGTGAGCAGCTCATGGGACGTTTGGCACTCAAAGACACAATGAAAGACCTTGTAATCGATGCACTTTCAGCCGCATTGATGGCTGTGCTGGGGTTTGTGCGCATCAAAACCAGCCGAGCGGCGCATATCGTCAAGGAATGATACAATCAAAAGGCTAGGTATCGGCTCTTCATGATGGGGATATTTGCATCCGTTACACGCAAAACAAATAGGGAGCTAGGGCTTAACGCCTGGCTCCCTATTTGTGTTTGCACCATCATCATTA
>JAVXND010000056.1:0-18616 GCA_036645955.1 Clostridia bacterium
GGCAGTCCCCACGCCAGCGGCGCGGAAAGCCATTTCCGCAATCCCCCGCTCCCCCCGCAGGGGGAAATGCAGCGCAGAATGCCAATTCCGCAAAAGAGCGCCCCCCCCGGGCAGGGGCGAGGGGGGCGGGGAACCCCCCCTTTTTTTTATTGATTCTCCAGCTCCATCAGCTTCATTTTGTTGTCCATCTCCTGCACCATTTTGTTTGAATCAATGGTGCCGCCAATGTATTGAAGCAGCAGCTTGTTCATTTCACCCATGGCCGTTTCGTCCGCACTCATCAGCACATTTTGTGATTGTACAAACATCTTCGGCGCAACCTCTTCACGGAAATTCGCGATGTTTTCCGCCGTCAGCGCATAGCGATGCGCCTCTACGTACTTGATGCCCTCCTCAAGGCCCGTGATTTCTTCCTTGATGGAGGCTTTGTTTTCTGCATCTGCCTTTTCAAGCCGCCCCTTTGCATCAGCTAACGCCTTTTCGAGCTCTTCCTTTTTTTGGGTATAGCTGGGGTCCTCCACGGGGTCGTTATGCTCGGGGAAGAGCATCATGTTTGCGCCGGCTTTGGGAAGGTTATCCAAATAGTTTTGCACGTACAGCACCGCATCGTTCATGCGCTTGGTTTTGGGGTTGATGATAAGCAGGCTCATGTTGGAGGTAACAAACGGCTCCTCCCCCTCCTTCACGGAAAGATAGAGCGGCTTCATGTTTTCATCCCGATAGGTGTATTGCCCCACGGCCATGCTCACGCTAAACAGAGAGTTTTGTACGAAATAGGCGTTTTTATCGCTACCGGACACGCTTTTGAGCTCCTCAAAGTCAATGGCTTTGTAGCTGTCCAGCAGCTTGCGGAACACCTCCGTGTCAAAGCGCAGGTTTTCACCCTTCTTTTGGGTGTAAGCCATGTACTGATTGAGCATGAGCGTAAACAGCATCATATCTGCCTGCATATAATCAAACAGCGGAATATCACTGTGATCCTCGCCGTAATCAGCTGCCCAATTGGCCGCAAAGTCAAAAAGCTCGGCAAAGGTCTTGGGCAGCTCCTCTTCGGTCAGGCCCAGATCCTTCCACAGCGCTATGTTTACGCCAAAGGTGGTGCCGATGGTGTCCACTGGCACGCCGTACAGCTTCCCATCTGCCATAACGGCGTTTTTGTATTCGGGGTACATCTGGTTCACGCGCTCTACAAGGTCTGGATAAGCGCTCAAATCACTGCAATAGCCCTTTTTAATCAGCTGATCCACAGGCATGTAGCTCAAAATGAGCAGCAGTACATCGTAGGAATCGTTTTCACTCACCATGGATTGCGTCAGCTTTTCAAGGCTGTTGGTCAGCTGTCCGCTCACCTCCACGGGGATTTCTGGATGGTTTTGGGTAAAGGTCTTGTGGGTTTCGGTGCCAAACTCGCCGAAAATGCGCAATGCGCCGTTGGCAAGCGTTGGGCTGTCCAGCTCGTAAACCACCATTTCGTTGTTGCGCAGGGTAACGTAGTAGCCAGACGCATACAGCACAGTTCCGCCGCCCGCGCCTATGCTATCGTACAAGCCGCCGCCTGTATAGGCCGCGTTGCGGGTTTCCCCTGTTGCCATATCAATGCCGATAATTTTGGAGCCGTCCTTGTAAAACAGCGAGCCGTTGCCATAGCAAAAGCCGGATAAGCCAAACCCGCCGTACTGACTATTGGTTTTGAGGTCTACAGGCTCCGCGACCACATCTGCGGCAGGGTCAAAAATGCCGTACTGCCCCGCGTTGGCAAGCGCTTCTGGCGTTACCGCACCAGAGTACATGGCAGATGCATCATATAAGAACGCAAGCACCTTTTCTCCCTCGTAGGGGATCAGCTGGCTTATATTTTTGCAGGCAAAGGCCTTGTGCTCGCCTGTTTCCATGCTGATGCGCCCCGCAAGCATTTGATAGCCCTGTGAAAAGCTCGCGGCGGTATAATAGAGATAGCCCGCTTGATAAAAAAAGCTCGAAAGGCTCATGCTTTCCGGGTACTGCTCATCGGGGATGATCCACGCCTTGGTATCCAGCTTTGCGCCCTCGCGCTTCACAGGCGCAAAAAGGCCCTGATCGTCCAGCAAGGCATAGGCTTCGCCTGTGGCGGTGCACAGCCCGTAGGGCTTGCCCTCCATGGTAAAAAGCTTGTCAAAGGATGCCTCTGTGCTATCCTTCAGGTTTTCCGCATTGGTTTCCCCTTGGGTGTTGCGCACCTTGCCTAGCGCGGTTCTTTCATCCTTGCTTGCGGGACGGGAAAACACTTGACCGTCCATCATCAGCAAATAAAGCGTATCGCCCGCCGCAGTTACGCTTGTAATGACTTTGCTTTCATCAGACTCCGCCGTGGTTGACAGGCTCATTGCCATGGCGAACCCGCTTGTGGACATACCCACGATCAGCGTTAGGCACAAAAGAAATGCGAGAACTTTTTTGATCACTTTGCTACTCCTCAATGACTGGCGCTTCGGCCAGCTTTTTTGATTGTGCTTCCCGCCGCCGCTCTGCGCGGTGCGGCGGCGGGAAGCTCCCTTGTTTATTGGTCTTCCAACATCATCATTTTAACACGCTTGTCAATCTCGCGGATAAAGGTTTCAAGATCAATGGCGCCTTCCTTGTATTGGTTTAGCTGTGTTTGCAGCTCACTGCCCGAGGAACCGTAATCAGTAAGCGGGGTTTGCTGCATCACAAACAGGTAGGGGGAAATCTTTTGGCGATACTCCGCAATCATTTCCTCCGTAATGCGCATACGATCCGCTTCGCTGTTGGCGATATAGTTTTCAAGATATTTGAGCTCATCGCGCATGCTGGCTTTGTTTTCCTCGTCCGCCGTTTTCAGCTGCTTGTTAAGCTCCTCTATGCGCTCCTTGTTTTGCTTCAGGTTGATTTCATAATAGTTGTTGGGCACCGCCTCGTTATGCTCTGGAAACAGGGTGATGTTAGCGCTGGCTACATCGTAGTGCTTGGCGTATTCGCTCAAGTACATCCCCGCTTGATCCATCCGATTGGTTTTGGGGTTGATGATGAACACATCCAGGGTCACAGGCAAAATGGGTTCCATGCCTTCATCCAACGCCAGCACCAGCGGTGCAATGCTACGCTCGGCATCGGCAATGGGTTTTTTATACATATCAGGTGAATTGACGGAAACATAGCGGGTAAACAGGCAGGGCTTGGACCAGAACTCATTCGTTGCTTCCTGATCGTTGTAAATATCCTGACCGCTCACCGCAAAGGGGTCTATTTCCTTGAAATTGATGCCTTCAAGCGCCTTCATCAGCTTGCGGAACAAGGGCGTATCAAAACGCACAATGCCTTCGTTCTTCATTTGATAGGCGCAGTAGTAATCCATCAGCATCCCCATGAGCTGGTTGCGCATATCCAGGTTATCCATAATGGATATCTCGGGATGATCCTCGCCGTAATCCGCATAGTAATTTGCAAAAAAGTCCAATAGCTCCACAAAGGTTGCGGGCAAATCTGCTTCGGTTAAACCCAAGGTTTCTGTCCACACATGCGAATTGTAGCCCAGAATGGAGCCGTCAAAGGCAACAGGCAGGCCGTATAGCTTGCCATCCTTCTTCAAGCCATCGGTAAAGCGCGGGTCCATGGCACCCGCTACGCCCATCAAATCAGGGAAGGCGCTCAAATCCGTGACATAGCCTTTTTCAATCAAGCGCTGCAGGGGCGCGTAGGCGGAGTTGAGCTTGATGAGGTCCAGCGCATCCGTACCGCTTAGCATGGCGGCAGTCAAGGTTTCCATTTTATCATAATAGCCATCCGATATGGCAACGGTCATTTCGGGATGTGCGGAAATAACCGAGTTGTGCGCCGTGGAGTTGTAATCGCCCGCAATGGTCAGCGCACCTTGAGAAAGGTTGGGCATATCCAGCGCACGAATAAACACGCCGTCGTAATTGCCGGTTACAAAGCTACCGCAGTCCATGATGCCGTAGTTTTGCGAATTTCCCATGAAGCTTTGCAGGGGCAAATACGCGCTTAGCTTTATTTCGCCCTGCATATTGGGCAGGCTGTAAACGGTTGAACCAGAAACAAAGTACGCGCTATTGGTTGCGGGGTTGTAGGCAAGGTTCATGTCCCCATAGGCATGCGCCTGCGCAAGGGTAACCGTCGCGCCTGTTTGCGGGTCGTAGGTGATGAGGTCGTTGGGAATCATCATCTGCGTTTCTTCGTCGTATGGGTTTGCGCTCTCCTGCCAAAAGCCTAAGAGCAGGCCGTCCTTGTAGGGGGAAACAGCATAGAGCTTCTGCTGCTTCTCTGTTTTCAAGAGCTTGCCCGTGGCAAAATCATATTGGGCAAGGATGTGCGTGACTTCGTTGGCATAGCTTTCGTTAAGCATGAATAGCTTGCCGTCCATCACAAACATGTTGAGCATGCTGCCCTCGTCTACGTAGCCATCCTGCTCTACGCGCATGGCGGAAACATCCAAGGTATACAGCTTTGAAAAAGAGGGCGTGCCCTGCTCGTCCGTCAGGCGATACACATCGCCGTTGTTATAGGCATAAACGCTTTTGCCGTCGTTAAACAGCATGTTCACGTAGCCAAGCTGTGGGAGCGCATTTTCCGCAGGGGCGGCGGCATCCGTCGCGGCGGCTTCCGTAGCGGCTTCGGTCGTAGCGGCTTCGGCTTCGGCGGCGGCGGCTTCTGCCGCAGCGACCTCCGGGGGGACATCCTCTGCCTTAGGCGCCGGCGGCGCATAGCTTTGCAGGTGCTCGGGCTTGTCCATACCGGGCGTCCAGCGTTCCAGCGCTAGCTTGTCAAGGTTCGATACAAACAGATAGACCGAATTGCCCACCACGGTCAGCGCCTGCGTGTTCACCTGCTCGGGATTGTTATAATCGGTGCGCACATATAGGTTTTTGTTGATTTTTTCCTCCGCCTGTGCCGCTGATGCGCCCATCGGCGTGAGCGAAAGTGCCATGAAAAGCGCCAGAGACAGGCATAAAGCTTTGTGTAAAAACCTGTTCATTGAATTCCCTCCTCTTAGGGGGTCTTGAGACCCCTGAACAATAGACGATTGAGTGCCATTGGTTGTTGCGCAATTTCCAAATGATTTGAAAATAAAGGGGATGAGCTTGCCTTTACTGCTGATTGTAATGCAGGATTTTTTCAACCCGACCTTTTTTCAGCCAATATTCCAAATGCCACATTTTGTTCTCGATGGTGGTCAAGGTGTATTCAATCACGCGCGTGCCATCCTCGCGCAAAGCCACCTGCCCCACGGTTGGGTATTTGTAATAGAGCCCGCGCGAACCATCCAGGTTTTCCTTTTGACCATAATCCCGATAGGCGGCCACCACCTCGTTTTCACTGCTGCCAATGCCCACGCCTCGCGGCGCGCCCGCAATGGCGCTGTTCATTTCAATGCGAACCAGCATGAATTCCTTGTTTTCCAACATAAAAACCGCATAGCCCCACGAATAGGTTAAGTGCTTCGCCTCGTTTTCAAAGTTCAAATAGGTGGTGGGCTCCTCCTTTTGGGCTTTGCCAAAGCGCTCGGTAAATTCGGGAAGGGTGGTTTTGTTGAGCACAAAGCCGTCAAAAACATCCGTTTCTTCATACATGAGCGGCAACGCGGGCTTAAAGGTGAACTTGTACCCCACCTCCAGCGCACTGCTCATTTTGTCGTACTGGTTAACGCAAACTGCGTGAAGCTCCACATTGCCAGACGGGAGCTTGATGGGGGTGCCGTCATAAATCGGGCTGTTTTTGGTGGGGGTGGAGCCGTCAATGGTGTAATGGTAGACAAGCTCATCTGTTTTGAGAACGCCCTCGCCAGGCCGCAGGCTCACCTCGCGGGGTCTGGAATAGGTGTTTGGCGCAAGGTTGCTCTTGGGGGAAGGGGGAGAGGGATAGAAGATGACATAGGTCACCACGAGCGGGTCGCTGACCAAATCCTCACTGACGCAAACGGCGCGAAGCTTGACCGTGCCCTCGGTAAGCAAAACCGTACCGTTTTCCACCAGCTTGCCATCCTTGGGCAAAACGGCTTGATCGTCCGTGGTGTAATAAATATCATACCCCTGCGGGGAGGTTAGGTGTACAGGCTGTTCCTTCTCGTGCCGCCCGGCGGCCAAATCCGTTTGGGGGGAGAGCGGGATGTAGTCCTTGCGCTGTAGACGGAAGGTTTCTTTGTCCGTGTTTTCGTAGGCGAGGCGCATCGTTTCCGCGGCTTCGGGTTTGCGGTCCTGATCCTGATACATGCGGATGAGCATGGTATAGGCTTCACTGCGAAAGGGGCTGACGGTTTTGGCCAAATCCAGGTAAATTTGTTCGGCGGCCGCATCGTTTCCCGCAAGCTCATAGGCGGAGCCAAGCTGCAGCAGACCGTCGTAATTGGCAGGGTCCATCACATCCGCTATGCGAAAGCTCATGACGGCGGTATCTACATCGCCCACATCCAAATAATCCTGCCCAGCAAGCCAGTAGGCCTGCGCAGGCGCTTTGCCCCATTGCTTGAGAAGCTCCTCACGCTCGGGCGCTACCAACACATCCTTGGTATTGGTGGCAAGCGCGAACATGCCCTCGTTCACAGCCAAGGCGTTTTTGCGCGCGGTGGCTCGCTGGCCGCTATCGCTCTTGCTCATGTAGATCATATACCCGCCAAAGCTGAGCAGGCAAAGCACTGCCAATATCAAGCCGATCAGCATCCAATTCACGCGGCTGTGGCGTACACTGCGCACCTTGCCGCGCTTGTGCGGCACCGATGCGGAGTGCCCCCGCGCGTTTACAGGCACGCCTCTGCGGGTGTTGGGACGGCTTGCGGTTTCCCTTTTCATGGGCCCCACAGGCCTGCTCCGCCGCGCGGGTGCGTCCAGCTCCGGGGGCAGGGCAGAGAGCTCATAATCGCCGTATTCTCTGGTGTGACCAGCTTGTGAGGGCAGGGAAACAGGCGCGGCGCTTACGCGCCCCTGACGGATCGCACGCACACCTGTGTCGTACTGCTTTGCTCCGCAGGACGAGCCTAAAAACGTGCCGCAATGCTCGCACGTTAAAGAGCCGTCCGGCATGGAATAACCGCAATGCTCGCAGATCATGAATGGCCTCCTTTGGGCATAGCGCCCTTGTCTGAACTTACACGCCCACTTGGTTGTTCACAGGGCGATCGTTGATGTAGAGCTCAAAGTGCTGACCCAAAAACTCAGCCGCCTGCTCGCACATTAAAATGCGGGGCAGGTAAATGCTCAGGTATTCCAGCACGCTTGAGGACACATCCATTTGAAGCTCTTGGCGAATCACGTGCTTTTTACGGTCTACGCTCACCTTGTTTTCTTGAATGGCAAAGTTCACACGATCGTGCACATCGCTTGGATCAGGCTTGCCATGGCGGACGCGGCTCTTGTGCGCATCGCTTTTATCGGCAATGGCCAGCGCGGCGCTCACCGCACTGCTGATGGTGCCGCTTTGCTCCTCATGGTTGCCAACGGCTGTAATAATTTCCAGCACATCGTTGATTTCAAAGCCCGCCTCGCGCAGTATGGGAAAGAGCATCACCGCGCCGTTGGGGCCGTGATCGTGGCGGTTGATGCTGTTGCCCACATCGTGTACCCAGCCCGCAATGGCCGCAAGCTCCACTTCACGCTCGCTGTAGGACAGGTTTTTGAGCAAATCGCTGGCTGTGCGGCTTACATAGCTCAAATGCCTTGGCCCGTGATCCGTATAGCCCAGTGCTTCCAAATGATGGTTTCCCGCGCGTACCAGCGCCTTAATGCTTTCGTTTTGCTTAATTTCTTGTAATGTAATCATCCATGCTCCTATTGTTTTTGTAGTTTTTGAACAGCTTTGTACAGGGGATCGTTGGCAAAATCCCGAACGGGCGCCTCGCTGCCTAAGCGCTCAATGGCACTCCTGATTTCGATAAAGTCCACATAGTCCACATCCTCCGCTTCTGCGGCCGCAAAGAGCGCCTCCAGCGCGTGATCGTTGCCTATCTTTGCCAAATAGCCTGCGTAGAGGGCGCGTTTTTCCTTCACATGCTCAAAGCGCTCCAGCGCAAATTGGAAAACGTCCTCGTCGCAGGGGTAATCGCAGAGCAAATCCAACAGCGCCTCCTTGCCCTCCGCATCCGCCGCCAAAAAGGCGATTTTTGCGGGCTTCACGGCCTTTTCACCCATGCCGCGCAAGCATTCCAGTGACATTTCAAGCAAGTCCTCATCTTCCGTGCGCTCCACCTGCCAGCGGATAAAATCCACCATGGGCATGGTGCTACCCACCTCGCGAAGCAGATGAACCGCATTTAAGCGTGATTCCAGCCTTGCCGTTTGATCCAGCGCAAGCTTTAGCATCATTGGTTCGTCATCCAACACGCTGAGGCGCTCCATCAACGGATCTGGCACAGGAATTTTTTCGTCAATATAACGATTCATCAGCTCGTTTAGCTCCTGAGCGTCCATGCAGGTATCAAAATATTCGCCCGGCTTCACATTTTCAAGCCAAGGGGCGGGTGTGGTTAAAAATTCGTAGTAAACGGCGGGCATTTCATCCTCCATGGCCTCCGTGTTTTTGAAGCGATCGCGATTTTCCTCAATCCAGTTGTTCAGGTACTCGGTAAAGTGAGCGTCAAAATCAATGCAGTCCATGTTTCTTCTCCTTTGCTTCTATTTTTTTGTCTATTTTACGCAGGATTTGCAGTGCTTCCAGCAATGCCTCTGCACGCACGCGTGTGAAGGCGCTGATGTCCATAAACACTGCGGAATAATGCTTGATTTGCGTACAGCGCATGGCAATCGCAAGCGACCAGATGTGCCAACGGTCATTGGCCATATGTACGCGCTGTTTGGGGGTTAAGTAGCGTATGCGCTCCAGCGCAAACAGGTTAAGCTTTGCCGTGCCCACATAACGCGCCGCCTGCGCAACGCGCCGAAACAGCAGGCGGTACATCAGCCTTGCGGATGCGGGCGGCTCTATGGTTGGGTTTACCAGCACGATGCGGTCGTTTTGCCAAATCACAAAGGGGGGCTTTTGCTCCCGTTTTATGAGCTCCGTAACCGCAACCCTTTTGAGCAAGGCGGGGCATTCGGGCAACAGCATTGCTTGGTAGAGCAATTCCGTGGCATCCTTGGGGGACAAATGCTCACAAATAACCGGCAGCAGCTGTTCCGCCCCCTGTGCTTTGGCGGAAAATGCCAACAGACAGCGCTGATAGCACTGGTCGTTTTCGCAGAGCTCCTTGCAAAAGCCCTTCACATCGCTTTGCACCCACCGCTTCACAAGCGCTAAGCAGCGCTCCTGCTCCTTGATGCATTGCACGCCGTAAAAACCAAATTCGCTCGCCTGCCACGCAACGGCATCGTCCTCTTCGCCTTTTTCAGACCAAGCCACCGCCTTTTGAAACAGGCTCGCAACCGCGATGTCCTGCGGGTCGAGCTCACGGCAGAGGTGAATGTACTGCAGGGCCTCGTCGCCCATGCCGCTCCTGAACATGCAGAGGCTCAAATTATAGCAGGTAGGCACGCGGTTCGGCTCGCGCTTCAGGTTGCGAAGAAGCATTTGCAGGGCGATGGGGAGCGCGTGAAGCTCCTCTGCCGCCACGCACACCACAAATTCATCCTTCACGGTATGCGCAAGCGCGGCGGCGCGAAGAAGCAGTGTGAGCGCTCTTTGCCTCTCCCCCACAAGGTGAAACACCGTTGCGGCGGAAACCGCGATACCGCAAGCCTTGGGCGCATAGCGCAGGGCGCTGATGGCATAGGCAACCGCCGCTTCCGGCGAATCAACCATCATGTAAAACAGGGACAGCAGCCTTTCCCGCTCTGCGCAGTGCTTGGGGAAGCATGCATTGCCGCTTTTTTCAAGCGCTTTTTTAGCGCCCTCACAATCGTTTGCGCTCATATGGGAAGCCGCTATTTTCAGCAGCTCATGGAACCTGGCACAGGCGCGGCCCTTTTTATTGTAGTATTTTTCCTCAAGGTTGTACAGTACCTCGTCCCACATGGGCAGATCCTGCGAAAGGCTTTGCAGGCCAGACAGGTAAAACGAGAATACGTCCAGCGCCTCCCGCTTGCGGCCCAAGGAAATCAAATTGCGCGCAAGCATGCCATAAGCCTCCACGCATTTGCAATTTCGCGCAAGCGCAGAGGTTACCTCGCGGTTTGAGGCTTCGTAGCAATGCAGTTCACGCAGCACGGTCGCGTAAAACAAGCTTGCTTCCTCCGAGCGAGGTTCAAAGCGCGCGGCGTGGCGGGCAAGACCCGCCGCACTGCGCAGATTGCCGCTTTTTAAGCAGCGCTGAGCGCGGCGTAACCAATACTCAACCGATCGACTAAATACATCCGTGGGGGGATTGCTTTGCATGATGTCGCTCCTTCTTCAGGGGTTTTCTTCTTTGGCGGGGTGGGGGGGGGCGGACATATTGAAATCACCATCTTGGGCGAAGGGGTGAACGCCAACTGGGCGGACACCATAGTTGGTGTCCCTACAGGGAACGGGCAAGATGGTTCCGTGCATACAATGTTATGGGTTCCGAGCATGCGGCGTTATGGGTTCCGAGCATGCAGCGTTATGGGTTCCGAGCATGCAGCGTTATGGGTTCCGAGCATGCAGCGTTATGGGTTCCGAACATACAGCGACATGGATTCCGTACATACGTCGTTATGGATAGGGGTAAAAAAAATATGCGGAAAGAGCCGCATTGGGCGGCGGGGGTAAACGCCAACTGTGCGGACACCATAGTTGGTGTCCCTACAGGGATAGTGACATTCATGGAGGGAAAACATGTGAATCATCATATATGGTGTTCATACAGGGATTACGGCATTCGGGGTAAAAAACACATGTAAATCATCATATTGGGCGGCGGGGGGTAAACGCCTATCGGGCAAAACGGTTCCCTGCAAAATAGCAACCTGCCTTTACATGCAGCGCTTTGCAACGAATACAGCACATTGCAACGAATGCTGCGCTTTGCAACGAATACAGCACATTGCAACGAATGCTGCGCTTTGCAACGAATACAGCACATTGCAACGAATACAGCACATTGCTATGAATGCTGCGCTTTGCAATGAATGCTGCGCCTTGCAACGAATACAGCACATTGCAACGAATACAGCACATTGCAACGAATACAGCACATTGCAACGAATACAGCACATTGCAACGAATGCTGCGATCCCTGTAGGGACACCATATATGGTGTCCGCCCAGTTTGCGTTTTACCCCATTCATGTATGTCAATATACATTGGCAGGTCGTTCATGTTGGAAACGTCATTGACCGTTCCGACGAAACATAGCGGATGCCCAATGGCGATCAGGCAAGGAGTTGTCCACATGGGTGGATTAGAGGGATGGGCTAACGCCAACAGGGCGGACACCATAGTTGGTGTCCCTACAGGGATTTTGGCATTTTCTTGAAAAAGCATACATAGTCATGGATGGTGGGTAAAAAAAATCCATGAAAATACCCATAGCGGGTGGTGTGTTCTGCCTGCTATCGCTGAATCGCCGCATTAAGCAGCTTAATCAAATCCCCTTGGGTGAAAAGCTCCTTTTTTTTGCAGAAGTGGCAAACCATTTCCGCACCTTCGGTTTCATCCGCAATCATCGCGCTAAGCTCGTCCTTGCCCAAGGCAATCAGCGCTTTTTCCATGCGGGAGCGCGAGCAATCACAGCGATAAATCAAGGGGCGAGCTTCCAGCACCACAGGATTCAGACCTTGAAACCATGCTTCCATCAGGTTTTCCATGGGCTCCTGGCTTAATTCGCGGCTGATATCCGAAAACAGCGGACTGCGAAGCTCCAGCTGCTCAATCACGTGATCGGGACAGCCCGGCAGAGGCTGCAGCAGCAGACCGCCCGCACAAAGCACGGTTTCGCCGCCCACCAGCACGCCAAGGGCTTGCAGTGTGGGTTGCTGTTCGCTTCTGACATAGTAGCTTGCAAAATCTTCCGCTATTTCACCCGAGGTAAGCGCAACCTGACCCACGTAGGGGGTTTTGAGTCCGTAATCCTTGACTACGCTCATACGGCCTGTTTGCCCCACCGCCATGCCCACGTTGAGCTTGCCATCCTCCCTTGCGGGCAGCTGCACATTGGGCACGTCCACACAGCCGCGCACGCTTTCGCTATCCGCCACACAAACCAGCTTCCCCAAGGGGCCGCCCCCATCTATGGTGACGGTTACAGAGGCTTTGGGCTGTTTGAGCATAGCGCCCAGCATGGCAGTGCCCATCAGCACACGTCCGAGCGCCGCCGTAGCCACGGGGCTTGTGGAATGAATGGCCGCCGCCATTGCAACGGTTTGTGTGGCGGTAAGCAATAGTCCGCGCACCATTCCATCCGCCAATGTGATATGAAGCATTTGATCCTTCAGGTTCACTTGTGTCATGTAATCATCGCCACCTTTCGCGGGTGTTTCTGACCCGCTTTTGTTTTTTTATGCTTCCAAAATGGGCTTGCGTGCGCCAATAAACCAACGAAGCTCACGTTCTCTTGGGGCCTCCAGCTTTTTATCGGCAAAAACACGCACATCCACGAAGCCCGCCTGTGAAAGCAAGCCCACCAGCTTTGCTTCGCTATGCGCATATTGGCGCTGATGCTCGCTGATGCGAAGGTACATCTCATCCTTTTGGCGCACAAAGACCGCCAAATTCAGCTCCACACTCTGTTGGGAGCGGCTGTAGCGGTTTTGCCACAGGTAGGAAATTTCAGGGGTTTCATCCCCTATAAAATGGTTGCCCAGCACGTTTTCCAGCTTGTAGGGCGTGCTTACATCCATCAGCAAAGCACCCCCCTCCCGCACACAGCGATAGGCCGCGCCAAAAAAGCTCAAAAGCTCCTGCTCGTCCTTTAAGTAATTGATGCCATCGTTTGTGCAAAGCACCACATCCATACAGCGGTGCAGATGAAGCGTGCGCATATCCTGCTTCACAAAGGGAATCATGGCACCCTCCTTGCGCGCTTTTTGGGATGCTTCAAAAAGCATATCCGCCGAAATATCCACGCCCGTTACTTGATACCCCAGTTGGCTCAGGCAGATGGAGAGGCTGCCCGTGCCGCAAGCGCACTCGCACACTTTGCCGCGCGGTATACCATAACACTCAATCAGCGAATGGTAAAATCGCGCCCATGTCAGATAGTCCACATCTGCCATCAGCAGATCATAGACGGATGCAAATGCGGTATACATTCGTTTTCCCATACTCCTTTATCAACGAGATTTGCGGTTTTTCTGGCCGATGAGGCCGCCGATTCTTCCCGTTTCCTTTGTGGTAAGCCCAGCCCAGCCAACCTCGCGCACGCGCTCCAGCAACCCAAGCTCGCGAGCAATTTCGTACTTCTGCCGCTCTGCTTTGCTTAAATAGCTTAGCGCACTGCGCCTTGTAGCGCCCGATAGCAGTTCGTCCCTCTTGCCCATATCGTTCCCCAGCCCCCTTGCTTGCGCATTTTACATGCGTCCATGGGGGATAGGTTGCGTAAAAGGCAGTGCAAACATGCGCAGGATTGGCAAGCTGGCTTACGCTTTGGCGGAATCGTCGGTTTCGTCCTCGCCATCGTCCTCTTCCACATACAGCCCTTTGTTTACAGGCGCGCCCTCAATTTTTGTATTGATAAAGCGATCAAACACCGCATTTGAATAGCTGGCGCCTATGAAGCGTGAAAGTGCAAAGCCAATCAGCACATAATAAAGGCCGTAAACCATCAATGCATATTGCATGTAGGGGGTAATAAAGCCCACAAGCGCGCAAAGCAGTGCCGGCACAAGGGATAACAGCTTCAGCCCCACCGTCATGGGCAAGCGTGCCACGGCTAAGAACAAGCTGTTTTTCACCAAATTGCCATAGGTAAGCGTGTAGCTGACCATTTGAGGATAGATGTAGAGCAATGCGCACATCCAAACGGCAATGACCATGATGCACAGCACCTGCGGCAGCATGAACAGCCAGTTGGTTTTTGCCATATCGCCATAAAACCGAAAGCACACATAGGCAATCAGCGGCATAAAGGCGGTGATGGTGCTGGTAATCAGCGCCTGCTTCCAGTTTTCCTTCACAGCGTCCTTAAAGTCGGACCAAATAAAGGAATGCTCATCCCTTGCCCAATTGCGGGTTACGTAGCAAATACCCGCCGTGCAGGGTCCCGTAATGGCCAAGCAGGGAACGAGCAGCAGAAGCGTTTGCATCACCAAGCCCTGTACAGCGGCGTTAAAATCCCCAAGGTGTTGCACAAACAAAGCCTGTGCCATGGTGCCCGCTTCCACCTCTGCCTGCATGGTCGCAATGTTCATAATGCCCGAATACCACAGCATCAGTGCGCGCCCAATCACAAGGATGGCAGGCAGCCACGCCACCGCATACATCATGTTAAGCCGCACCAGCCCCGTAAAGCGCACGCGCAGTGTTTCCCAAAATAGCTGCCAGCGGTTCTGAGGTAGATCTTCCTTTGTGTAATCCCCTTTTCCGCTCTTGCCATAATAATAGCGGTTCATCATTTTCCCAAACATAACCGTTCCTCCGTTCGCAGAGTTGTTCAGGATGCATTATAACATAAGTAGACGCAAATATAAATGTCAGGATTGAAAACAAACGAGGGGGAGCGGGGGTGTTGAAAGACTGTATGACTACTTCATCCGCTTTGCGGTGAATTTTAGTCAAAAGCTGTATTCCGACAACATGACTGTTTAAGGAAGCGGATAGAAATGTACCGCCCTACTACAAGCCATCGCACAAGCCATCGAGTGAACCAGTTTTCTTTGACAAACCACTTTCCCCTATGCTATGCTATAAGCGCTTATCGGCGCGTTCACACACCCACCGCACTTCGCGCCGCCACACCTACAGCAAAGCGGGGAATGACCGATATGAATAGAACTTGCACGCGCTGCGTGATGGATGAAACCGACCCGGCTCTCACCTTTGACGAAAACGGCATTTGCAGCTGCTGTCATCAGTACGAGCAGAAGCGTGCTTTGCGCGGCTACCGCGAAGGGCAGAGCGAAAAAGAGCTGGAAGCCCTTGTTGCCAAAATCAAACAGGATAACAAAGACAAGCCTTACGACTGCGTTCTGGGCATCTCAGGCGGCGTGGACAGCGCTTTTATGGCGCTTACCGCCAAGCGCTTAGGCCTGCGCGTGCTGGCCGTGCATGTGGATACGGGCTGGAACAGCGAAATTGCCGTGCGAAACATACAGCGCCTGTGTGAAAAGCTTCAAATGGAGCTGCATACCATCGTGATGGATTGGCCCACCATGAAGGAGCTTCAACGCGCCTATCTGCTGTCTGGCCTTGCCAATTTGGATGTGCCGCAGGATCATGCCCTCGTTGCGGAGGTTTACCGCTTTGCCAAGCGCTATGGTCTGCGCTATGTGCTCAACGGTACCAACATTGCCACAGAGGGCGCGTGGCCGCCGTTTTCAGCACAGCATAGCTGTATGGATTCGTGGCATTTGCGCAGTGTATACCGCCGCCACGGGCGCGGCAAAAGCCTCCAAAAATACCCCATGCTTTCGCTATGGAAGGCGCGTTGGCGCTACGCCGCCATTACGCAGGTGGATTTGCTCAATTACGTGCCCTACAGCAAAAAAGCCGCCATTGAAAGCCTCTCCCTCGAATTTGGCTGGGAATATTATGGCGGCAAGCATTTTGAAAGCCGCTTTACCAAATGGTTTCAATCGGTTTATCTGCCCAGCCGTTTTCATTACGATAAACGCCGCTACCACCTTTCCTGCCTGGTGATGAATGGGGAAATGACGCGTGAGCAAGCCCTGCAAGAGCTGGCCTGCCCGCCCTACCCAACGCCGCAAATGCAGGAGGATGAGCAATATATTTTAAAAAAGCTCGACATTACGCCCGCGCAGTGGCAGGCCGTGCTTGAAACCCCGCCCACGCCCAACGACGCGTATTTTTCGCAGGATTTTGTCATTCATTTTGCCCAGCGCCTGCTAGGGCACAAGGGCGCGGAGGCAGTGCGCAGTCAAAAGAGCAAATAAGCGGCCAGCCGCACACAAAGAGGGGGCTTTCCAACCCATGCCTGCCATTTTGTTTGTGATGAAATACCCGCTTCACCGCGATGAAAACCTCAAACGCAAGTTTGACGGTCAAATGTCGGCGGCGCGAAGGCTCGGGTATGAAACCTACTGCATCGGCTATGACAAGCGCGGCATGACGCTCCTTGGTGAAAACACCAGCGAGCCGTTATTGCAAAGCGCTTTTGCAAGCATGCCCGGGTATGATCACACCGTTATTTTTCACAACCTGATGTCCGCCGTAGGGGCCGTGCTCAAGCGCCGCAAAATCGACTTTGTGTATATGCGCTACATGCCCACCTTTGGCAACGCGCCAAAGGCGCTTCGCGCACTCAAAGCGCAGGGCGGGCGGCTGATTATGGAATACCCGACCTACCCCATTGCCCAAGAAAACAATCGTTTCTTTTTACGTCGGCAGGTTTTTCGATATGCGGATCACGTGCTTGCAAAAATCAACCCGCTGGTGGATTTGTACACGCTGATCGGCGAGCCTTGCCATGGCACACTTAATGGCCGCCCCGCCCAGAACATATTCAATGGGGTGGATGTGAACGCCTTTCCCCTGCACCAGCCCAATGCAGACGCGCCCATACGCCTGCTTGCGCTGGCCAGCATGAGCGGCTGGCATGGGTACGACCGCATTTTGCATTCACTGGCGAACTATCGCGGTTCTGCGGACGTTCGCCTTGAGTTTGCGGGCGGCGATGGGGACGGCTCCTTGGCGCGTTGGCAGCTGCTCACCCATGCGCTGCAGCTAGACAGCAAGGTCACCTTTCACGGCGCCCTTCACGGCGATGCGCTCAACGAGCTTGTCGCCCTTTGTGATGTTGGGGTGGGGAGCCTCGGCATGTACCGCTACGGCCTTCAAAACGCAACCACGCTCAAGCTTCGCGAGTACATGGCGCGGGGGCTTCCGTTTTTGTCCGCCGTGTCGGACGCAACCTTGCCGCACGATCCCGCCATGGTGCTCCATGTGCCCAACAGCGATGCGCCCATTGATATGGCGCAGGTGGTTCGCTTTGCGCAAGCCGCCAAGCAAAATACGGCTTTGCCTGCGAGCATGCGTGCTTATGCGCAGGCGCACATGAGCTGGGATGGCATTCTGAGTGATATCCTCAGCCGTTTTGCGTAACGCTTTGCAAAGAAAGGATGTTTTTGTATGAAGATTCTTACCACGGTGGGCGCAAGACCCCAATTTATCAAGGCGGCGGCGCTTTCTCGTCCGCTTCGGCAGGCCCATCAGGAGGTGCTGGTACACACAGGTCAGCATTACGATCCTCAAATGAGCGACGTTTTTTTTGAGCAGCTGCATATTCCCAGCCCTGATTACAACCTTGGCATATCAGGCGGCTCCCACGCGCAGATGACCGCGCGCATGATGCTTGCGCTCGAGGAGGTTTTCCTCAAGGAACAGCCCGATGCGGCGCTTGTGTACGGCGATACCAACTCCACGCTGGCCGCCGCTTTAACCGCCGCAAAGCTTCACATTCCCGTGCTGCATGTGGAGGCTGGCAACCGCTTGCACAGCCTTGAAAACCCCGAGGAAATCAACCGCACGTTAACCGACCACACCTCCACCCTGCTCTTTGCTTGCGTGCAAAGCGCCATGGACGAGCTTTCGCGTGAAGGCTTAGCCGCACGCGCGCATTTTGTAGGCGATCCCATGCTGGATGCGTTTCTTTATTACCGCGCCCTGCAAGGCGACCGCCTCCTTCAAGTGCTGCCCGGGCTTGACGGCAAGCCCGTCACGGTGCCTGCAAGGTATTATTACCTCACCTGCCACCGTGAGGAAAACACGCATGACGAAGCCCCGCTTTCAGAAATTTTATTGGCCATGAACCAGTTGGACGCGCCCACACTCTACCCGCTTCACCCGCGCAACCGCGCCATGGCGCAGAGGCTTCGCGACCAGCTGGGCTTAGCCCAAATTCATTTTTTGAACCCCTTGGGCTATCTTGAATCCATTGCGCTATGCGCCCACGCGCACAAAATTGTAACCGATTCAGGCGGCGTGCAGCGCGAGGCTTTTTTTGCGGGCGTGCCCTGCGTAACCGTTTTTGATTATGTGGTTTGGCCTGAAACCATGCAAAACAACCGCAATCAGCTAGCGAAGCCGCAGCAGCAGGATTTGCTTGCAAAATTAGCCGTAGAGCCAGAGGCAGGGTTAGCGCAGCAGCCCTTTGGCGACGGGCATGCATGTGAAAAAATTGTGCAGATTATTGGGGAATGGGGGAAGCGGTAAGGGCTGACGGCGCTGGCTTGTATTGCTTTTCACCCATTCTGACCGTTGCTTTGCCCGTGCGGTGCCTCTTGCGCGGGGCTGGATTGCATTGCTTTTTTACCCATTCTGACCGTTGCTTTGCCCATGTGGTGCCTCTTGCGCGGGGGATGATGTGTTGGCGAATGGCGCGTTTGCAGATAGCGCGTTGGCATATTGCGCATTAGCGGATGGCGCGTTTTCGCCTGCTTGCACTGTCGCAGACGGTTCAGGCTGCCCCGTTACTTTGCCCGCGCCGCCTTCCTCGTCTATTGTCATCCGTTCAAACATGCCAATTATTTTTTTGGGTACAGGCACACCAGCAATCGCCAGGTTTTCCAGCAAAGACAGGCTTTCGTTGCTGATGTAAAACCA
>JAVXND010000057.1:0-17367 GCA_036645955.1 Clostridia bacterium
AAAACCGTTGGTGCGGTTCTTCCGTTTGCATGCCGTGTACATGCTTAAGCAAGGCGCACACAGCCAGCACACAGCTCACGCCTTGGCACAGAAAGGTTGCCCAAGCCACACCCGCAACGCCCATATGAAAAGCCGTCACAAACAAAATATCCAACAAAATATTGGAAACGGAAGAAATGGCCAAAAATACAAATGGCGTTTTGGAATCCCCCAGCGAGGCAAAAATGCCAGTGGAAATATTATATAGAAACAAAAATGGCAGTCCCGCCGTATAGATGTTCAAATACAGCAGGGTGTCACCCATAATTTCTTCGGGGGTTTGAATCAGCTCAAGCAACGCGGCGGAGCCAAAAAAGCCAAACAGCATCAGCACCAGGCAAACCGCTAAGCTTAGCCAAAACGCTGTGTTCACCGCTGTTTTCAGCTGTCCTATGCGTTTTGCGCCAAAAAGCCTGGCCGCCACCACAGACACGCCTATGTTTAGCCCCACGGCAAAGGCAAGGTATACAAGCGTTACCTCATAGCTGTTTCCCACAGCCGCCAATGCGTTTTCTCCAATAAATCTGCCTGCCACCACGCTATCGGCAATGTTATACAGCTGCTGAAAAACCACGCTTCCAAACAGGGGAAGTGAATAAGCCCATAGCACCCGATTGGGTTTGCCCATGGTAAGGTCGTTGGCCATGATTGCGTCGCTCTTTTCTGTTTGTTTAGATAATGCTTCATTCTACCAAAATGAGCTTTTGACATCCGCAACTTGAATCAAGCGGTCATAAAAAGCCTGTTCCCAGCGGTTCATGGTATAGCCCTTCAAATAAATGAGCGCATCCTGATAGGCCCGCTGTTCCTCTGCACAGGTAAGCTGTACAAGGCCGTTTCGATTCAGAATTTCCTTGGGCACGGGCGATACCCACATATAGCTAGAGGGACATCGGCTTAAAAGATCAAATTGGCTTCCTCGCTCATATACGCGAATCTGCCTTGCTTCTATCGCACCGTCGCTGACTCCGTCCTCCGTTGGAATGGGTTGAGGCATATCGCCGTGTATAATCTCCGTATAGGGATGAAGCTGTGCTTTTAGAAGCTGCTTTTCACGTGCCAGCGGATGCTTTTTGGACAGGATCACCACATGCGTGAAGGTTTTATACAGGATATAATGCAGTCCTTGTTCAGACAGGCTCCCCAACAGCTTGTTCTGACCCTCCACGCTGTAGCGCACAATGCCAAGGTCTGCTTCGCGGCTAAGCACATCGTGTATGATGTCCGTTGTGTTTGCTTCGCGTATGTTCAGCTGCATACCGCCATGCTCGTCCAGTGAATTGATAAACTCCGTAACTGCGAACGAAATATAGCTTGCGCGCGGAATGGCGATGTTTAAGTAAGCCGCGGCACGGTTTCGCCCTTGATAAATCGCGTCCATCGCATCCATTTGCTCAAGCGCGGACCTTGCGCGAAGTAAAAATTCCTCCCCCTTGCGGGTTGGAACCATGCCCGAACCCGTGCGGTTAAAAATGCGAAAGCCGCAAACCTGTTCCAAATCCTTCAAAGCCTTGCTCAAGTTGGGCTGGCTCATGTAAAGCGTCTCAGCGGCGCGGGTTTGCGAGCCAAGCCGTGCCACCGTTACTGCACAACGCAGCTGATGAAGATTCATCGCTTCATTTCCCCTCGCGCTGTTTCCTTGCGGAGCGCTATATAGCGTTCCATCGCAGGGCTGTTCACATGAAAGAAAGGCTGCGGCAATGCATCAATGGGAAAATACGCCAAATTTTCCACTTCGCCCTTTTCACACAAAAGCGTGCCATGATACTCGCGGCACACAAACACACAGTCCACATTGCTTACCTGATCCCCATTGGGATAGGTGTACGCCATGCTTTCACCCGAAAATACGCCCAGCAATTCCAGCTTTTCGGCAACCAAACCCGTTTCTTCCAAAAGCTCCCGCGCCGCCGCATCCTCCACACGCTCATAAAGCTCCACTGCGCCGCCCACATAAGCCCACTGGCCATTGTCCGCGCGCAGCTCAAGCAAAACTTCACCGCGCTCGTTTTCTACAATAACAGACGCGCCGCACTGCATCAAGGGGATATGCCCCACGAGCTTTCTCATGTCCATGATGTATTCGCCCATTGCTGAAGCCTCCTTGTATTTCCTTGTGTTTGTACTGTTTCCATAACAAGATGTTACATTGCGTACCTTCACACATCCATGCTATACTTGCGGCAAGCATTTGATTTGCCTGAAAGGAGCAACCTCGTATGAAACCAATTCAGAACCGTAAACGCAATCGTTTGTTATGGCACAGCCTAGCGCTGGCATCTTTACTATGGCTGGGCATGGAACCAGGGGTTCCGCCCACCCCTGCGCAGGTGGGTGAAAGCGCAAGCGCGGAGGCACCCAAGAAGCGAACCGCCGCTTATGTCTTTGACCGCCCAAAGCTCACTTTTTCAGACCGCGACGCCGCCAATCTGGATCAGCTCAATTTCTCGTTCGCACTGCTCAAAAACGGCAAGGTCAGCGGCGAGCATTGGAACGCGATTTCCGCTTACCGTGCCTTTATCAAAAAGCATCCGCACATTCGGCCCGTATTATCCATCGGCGGCTGGGGTGCAGATGGCTTTTCGCAAGCCGCTTCCACCCCCGAAGGGCGTACCCGCTTTGTAGAAAGCACCTTGCTCCTCATGGAACAGCACGGCTTTCTTGGGGTGGATATTGATTGGGAATACCCAGGCTCCAAAGCGGCAGGCATTGCCGCAAGCCCCAACGACCGCGAAAACTATACATTGCTGCTCAAGGAGCTACGCACAGGCTTGGATCGTTTGAGTGCGGAGGATGGCAAAAGCCGCCTGCTCGCCATCGCCCTCGGCGCTGATCCCGTACTGATCAAAAACATCGACTGCAAGGCTGTCGGCGGCATTGTTGATCAAGTCAACCTCATGACCTATGACCTGCAAACCCCGAAAGTCGCAAGTCACCACACGCCCCTTTATTCCTCCGATAGCCGCTATCCGCTTTCGGTGGATCACGCTGTGCGTGCTTTTACCGATGCGGGCATTCCCCATCACAAGCTGATGCTGGGCGCGGCCTTTTACGGCCGCATATTCAACCTCAAAAGCACCGCCAGCGCCCCTGTATTTGCCCCTGCGACCGACTCGGGCGCCAAAACGGTTCTTTACAAGAACATCACAGACAATTCCAGCTGGAAGCACGCTTTTGATGAGCAAGCCAAAGCGCCCTATGCAACCAACGGAAAGCAATTTATAAGCTATGACAATCCCGAATCCATTGCTCACAAGGGCGCTTATGTACAGCAGAATGGCCTGATGGGGCTCATGTGCTGGGAGTATGGCGGAGACTCAAGCGGCGAGCTGCTGTCGGCCATGCGCTCAAGCCTCCGTTAGCCTTTGCCCTACAGCGCCGCTTTCAGCGGTGTAAGCTCTACCCCCTCCACGTCGTTCAGCGCCTCAAGCAATTTGCCAAGCACGAGCTTCACACCGCCTGGCACATCGCTTTCAGCGTTTAGCGGCATAACGGGATCGTGTACGCTCAACCGCAGTAAAAACCATGCGCTGTTTAGTTCGCCGTCTGCATCAAAGGAAATGCGCACACCCTCGCGGTTATCGGGCGCAATATGCCAATCCTCATGCTCGCTGGCATATTCCATCACATATTCGATGGCGCGTTTTGCCGTGGCAGCAAAATCCTCCGTTTGCACGGGCAGTCTGATTTCGACGCTTTCCACAGGCTCGCGCAAGCCGTCCAGCAGCTTGCTAAGCGTTTCGCCCTGCTGCTTTAACTGCATTGCTTTAATCAATAGCAGGGTAACCAAATACATGCCGTCATCCAAAAAATGATTGTCGCGCAAAGCCGCATGCCCGCTCGTTTCAATGGCGAGCGGGCAATTGATGTCCGCGCCGTTGAGCCGAATGGCCTCGTCAATAACATTGCGATAGCCGCGCTTGTAGCGGTAATGCTCTCCGCCCCACTCTTTGATGAAATCCGACAGCCCGGAGGAGGTGACGGAATCCGTCACAATGGTCGCACCCGGCATTTCATCCAGCAAGATTGCGCTGATCATGGCAATCAGGCGGTTGCGGTTAATTTCCTTGCCCGTATGATCCACAATAGCGGCGCGGTCGCAATCCGCATCAAAAATAATGCCCAAATCCGCACCCACGCGCTTTACTGCGGCAGATATAGAGGCCATGGCCGCGGGATCCTCAGGGTTGGGAATATGGTTGGGGAAATGCCCGTCAGGCTCCAAAAACTGGCTTCCCTCAATCCAAGCGCCCAGTTCCTCCAGCATGGCGGCATAGAAGCCGCCCGCACCGTTGCCCGCATCCACCACCACATGCAAGCCCAAGAGCGGCTTTTGCACCTCGGGATCAATTTCATTCACAATAAGTTGCTTTAAATGATTTTCGTAGGTGGGCAAAAACGGTTTTTGAATCAGGCTTCCTGTGCCCACCGCTTCCGTTTTTTCCAGGCTTTGCGCCATTTCCAGCACTTCATCCAGCTCATGGAAGCCAATGCCGCCCTCTGGCAAAAAGAACTTCAAACCATTCAGCTGCCAAGGGTGATGGCTGGCCGTAAGCATGATGGAGCCATTGGGACAAAAGCCCTCTGTCAAAATGGCCATGTACATAGCAGGTGTTGTACACATGCCATAGTCCACCGCTTGCGCTCCCGCCGCTGTAATGCCTTCCGCTGTTGCCTTGAGCAGCTCTGGTCCAGAAATGCGGCTGTCGCGTCCAAGCGCAATGCTGATTTCTGTAATGGGCTTCTCTGCTTTTTCGGCTACATAGCGCGCAAATGCCATGCCAAGCGTTTTGGCTGCATCCACTGTCAGCCTTGCGTCCTCACCAATGGCCACACCGCGCACATCCGAGCCACTCTTCAGCTTCCGATAATCCATGCCTTGCCATCCTCTCTACACTTCCGTCTATGCATCCAACTGCGCCATACCCTCATCCGCCGCCGCACGAAGTAGCTCGTACAGCGGTTTTAGCCTGATCAAATCCTTTGCCACAAGTGCCGCAAGCTCCCCCGAATAGCAAGCGGAAACGGGCGTACCCACACGCTTTACGTATATCTCCTTGCAGGGATAGAGCATTTGAAGCTCCTTGTGCATGGTGTCTGGCGGCGGCATGCGCTTATAACGGTCACCATAAATCATCAAGGTATCGTCGGGAATGCCGCATTTTTTGAGCACGCTTAACACCTCGCGCGGCTTGTTAACCATGCGTCTGCGCAATGCATCCATCGCAGGGCGGTTATAGCCCCAAAAGCCAACACCCCACTCCAACACCTCTGGTGACAGCTCAAACCAATAGGCCACCGCCGTATCGCGCGGCTCTCCGCTTCTGCGCAAAAGAAACCACATGTGATCACGAAAAGGCGATTTATCCTTTGTAAAGCGCGTATCCCTGCGGATGCGCGCCAAACACTTGCTTGGTCGAAGCTCTATATCGTCTGCAATGGTTTGCACAGCAGGCGCTAAGGCTTCGATAAAATCATAAAATGGTTCTTTCACAAAGCTTTGATAATCATCTTCGTGCGCCTTGAAAAACGAATTTTCATTATGAAAGCGGATATCCAAAAAGAAACGGACGGTCTCCTCCGGAAAGCCCTCAAACATGCAATCTTTCACCCTTTCCATGGATATTATACTCGTTTCAGTTAAAAACATCAAGGGGGGGCGATGTCACTATGCGTGTAAACAATAAAAACCGCATCTGTGGTTTAAGCAGATGCGGTTCAAGCACAATAACGTTTATGGGTTGTGGCTTTGGTTACACCCCAACATCTCAGCCGCCATTTTTGCGTGAGCGCCTACCCGTGGTGCGGGGGGCATTGTCGTCCCGCAAGGGTGCGGCTGTAGGTTGATTGGGTTCCTGCGGCGTTTCTTCCCATACGATCTGCTCTTGGCGATCATCTGGCACATGGCCGTCGATCTCCTCTGGCAGGTCATCATATTCTGAGAAAAGCGAATCATAAGCAGGATCATAACCCGCCAACCCATCATCAACCTGTGCAGTATGGTCTTGTACGTATGAAAAATCATCGGTATAGCCATCTGGCTCTTCGCCTTGCGCAATAGGCTTTGCATAAGCAGCTTCGTCGGTGATCGTGGGTTGCTCGTAAAGCACATCTTCCTCGCCCTGCACATGGTACGCGCTTAAATCACTCACCATTTCCGCATCGTAAAGCCCCTTGCCGATTTCGGAATAATCATCATCGGAATGAAGCACGCTTTCGGACGCATTGCGGGCATATTTCATATGAGGCAGTTCAAAGTCTTCCTCGTCAAGGGTGTCCATGCGGTCGTTTCTTAACCCAAGTGCGTCGCCTGCATCGCCCTCAGGGGTTGCTTGGGTCGGCTCCTCTTCCTCTGCCGGGGTTACATAGTCGCGGCGTTTTGCGCGCTCCAAATGATCTACCGCTGCTTCGGAGGCCTTGCGCTGATCGGCGCGGCGCTTGGCCGCCATAATCAGCAATACGCCCGACGCAAGCAGCAGCAAGCCCGCCACAATCAACAGCGGCAGCAGCACCATTTGAATCGTCTTTGGCAGAGCGCCCACCGCCGCATTGGTAATGGGCGGCACCGTCACAGCATGGAAGGTGGGTTCTGCGGTAGGCACAGGCGGCGGCGTAGGCGTTGCAGGTGCAGGTGTGGGTACCGAGAACGCAATTTGAACCTCGTTGCTTTCAAAGGTGAGTTTGTTTTCAAGCGGGTCCTGCGCACTCACTGTAAAGCGGAATTTACCTGCCATAGAAAGTGCGGCATCACGCGTGAGCTTGCGCGTTTCCCCTGCGGGTATGGAGGTAAAGGTGTAAATTTCCGTTGCACCATGCGAAACGGTCACATTCTTTGCTTCTACCGCGCTGTCATTGGTTACCGCTATGGAAAAACGCACCATTCCCGGTTGCTCATAAACCTCCGTGCGGTCAGGTGTGGCAACAATCTGCAGGGATAGTACATCCTTTGGATCAACCGCCACAATGTTCACAAGCTCGCTGGCCACCACGGTTTGCGTGCCCGTGCTGTCAATGGCGGTCACGTTGAACTGGTAGTCGGTTGTTTTTGTGAGGGTGATTTCCTTATCAAGCTTCAGGCTCTTGCCCGCCGCGAGCTGTTGGTTGACAAAAACATCCCCAAGGGAAGCGTCCGTCACACGCAAATCGCTGTAATCCACACTGCCCGTATTTTTCAAATTCAGTGTGAGGGTTACTTTGCCGTCGATTGCCACACCCTTGGCGCTTGCGGTGAGCTTGGCAACCAAAGCAGACTCCCCAAATGCAATGGTTTGATCCTCCACCACATAGGATTTTGCTTTTTTATTGCTTTCGGATTTGTAGGTAAGGGTAGCGCCGCTCGTCAGGTTTTTCTTGCCCATTTTTACGGGATATTTTACCTCGGCAGTCTGCCCTGGCGCGAGTTTTTCGATGGTTTGCTTTTCTTTGTGGATATCCCCATTTTCTTTAATGGTAATATCCAAAAGATCAACGGTGCCGGTGTTGGTGATATCGTATTTTACCACCACGCTCTGCCCCTCACGCGCTACCGTGGGGCTGATGGTGCGTTTGACATCCATGGCCGCCTCTGCTGTTTGTACAGAAATTTTGCCGCGAATCGGTTGGCTTGTGGCTACGGCTTCGCCGCTTTCTTTATACAGCTTATACTTGACAAAATAAGCCACAAAGCCATTATCAAGCGTTAGCTGATCCACAGCATATTCGCCTGTCCAGGTTTTGCTTTCACCCGCTTTGAGCAGTGCCGCGCCATTGGTACCAAAATCAGAAACGATTTTGATGGATGGGTCGTAAAGCACAACGGGATCCTTGAGATCAGTATCTCCCGAGTTGGAAATGGTAATGGTAACCTTTACCTTGCCTGGACCCGCTAGCTTTGAGGGATCAAGCTCCATACTGCAAACAATGGGATCGGTTTGCGCAAGTGCATAGCCCATGCAAAGCAGAAGCGCTGTAATGACCATAAATACGATGAGCACCTTGCGTTTCATCATGTATTGTTGGGCGGTGTAACCCGCCCTTCCTCCCTTCGGCATGCCGCTGGCCGGTATTGGTACAAGCATAATCCGCGGTTATTATGACCCTTTACACGCTTCATTATGTCTTTATTGCGGGATTGTTTGGCTTCTTCCATGTTATTTTATTGCAAATTCATGAACATGTCAAGCACAACAACCCTTTCGGCTTGCGCAATGCAAATAAAACGGCGCAATATAACGTTTTCATGCAAAAACATCTTACGGAATTAAGTTCAGCATATCCTCCTGATCGCTCACATCCACATAGCTGGTGGGCACCTGCCCTACAATGATGCTTTCCGCAATGGGAACGTGGCTCACAACCTCCACCTTTTTTGCACCTCTGGGTACAATCAAGCTCACCGTTGTGCGCATGGAAAGCGATATTTTGTGTCTGGTTTGGTTAATGCCCGCAGATTCAAACTCTGTTTCAAAATTGGTGCGCACAGCGCCTATGGGCAAAATACGCACTGCCAAGGTCGGCCCAAAGCCAGCTAAAAAGCGGATGCCAAAGGCAGAGCCCAGCGGAATGTGAATGATTTGATTTTCGATCCCCGCCAGCTCCTCCTCCGCCATCAGCGCGGTTTTGGTTGCAATTTCATTCATGCGCATGGTGTTGGCGCGCATCACAGACACACGCCCTTGTAAATCGGTTTGGATGGTCACGAGTTCATCGTAGCTTGCACCATTGACAACGGTGCTTTTAACCGCACGGTTCATGGTTTCCACCGCCAATGAATAGGCGCGCGCATAAGCCATATCCAGCATGGTCTGGCTCAATTGCTGTTCCAGCGCAATCACACCCGCCAATATCAGTAAAATCAGCAATATCAAAATGCGAAAGCCTTTTTTTTGTCGATTCTTTGCATGCATTTGCCTCACTCCCTCGTTGGATTGATATGCACTTGCCTTGTATGATATAATGGCAGAGATGATTTTTAGGTCGGAGGTATTGCCTTGCGTAAACACTCCCAAGAACCCTTTGAAGCTCCCAGCGAGCCCTATGCCGATGAGGTTGATTTTGAAACAGACGGCGTGCCCTATGAGCAAAACCCTGCTTACCGCATGCCCAGCTCTGATGACGCAGATTTTGACGAGCCCAAAAAGCGAAGCATTTTTAAGCCTCGCCTTACAAAGCCCAATTTTATTTTTTCTGTGCTTGTGAATGCCGTGCGCATTTTACTCATTGTGCTGGTGCTGTGCGGCTTAGCGGTGGGCGGCGCGGTGCTTGGCATTGCCAAGGGCTATATGGAAACCGCGCCAACGCTTGACCTGGCCCTGCTGGACGAGCAGGACAAAACTTCCTTTCTCTACGATGCCAAGGGCAATGTCATTACCGATTATAAAGGCACTGAAAACCGCGTAATGGTCAACATCGCTCAAATGCCGGAGCAGCTCCGCAACGCTTTTGTGGCCGTGGAGGATGCGCGCTTTTACACCCACAACGGCATTGACGTCAAGCGTATCATCGGCTCCTTTGTGCAAAATTTTGTTTCCGGCTCTCAGCAGGGCGGCTCCACCATTACGCAGCAGCTGATTAAAAATACGGTTTTGAGCAACGAGTTAAGCTATAAACGCAAAATTCAAGAGGCTTACTTAGCCATGCGCTTGGAAACGCAATACAGCAAAGCGCAAATTTTGGAATGCTATTTAAATACCATCTATCTGGGTGAAAACTATTACGGCGTTGAGGTAGCGGCAAAAGGCTATTTTGGCAAAGAGCTTGGCGCGCTTACCCTGCGCGAATGCGCCATGCTCGCAGGGCTTACCAAAAACCCCTACTACTACAACCCGCGCCGCAATTTTTTCACCCGCACCTCCGAGCAAACTGATTATCAAAAGCTTACAAACGACCGCACGGATTATGTTTTGCGCTGTATGTATGAAAATGAATTCATCACCCAACAGCAATATCAGGATGCCCTCATCCCCACAACGGCCGCAGTCGTGGAAAATTCGTCCCTTGCAGGGGACGGCATGTATCCCTACGCCCATTATGTGGAATATGCGGTGCGCGACATTGTCAACTGTTTCCTCAAGCTCAAGGGCTTAGAGGATACCAGCGAAAATCGCGCCAAAATGGAAAACGAGCTTCGCACAGGCGGCTATCATGTAACGCTCGCCATCGACCCCGAAATTCAAACCATTGTGGAAGAAACGCTTGAAAGCTGGAATAAATACCCCACCCTGCGCGACCCTGCCGATAAGGTGTACCGTACACGCAACAGCGATGGTACCTACACCGAGGTAATTCAGCCGCAAGCCGCCGCCGTGGTGCTGGATTACCGCACAGGCGAGCTCAAAGCCATTGTGGGCTCGCGCAACAAACCCGTTGCGCGTAAAACCCTCAACCGCGCCACCGATATGAACATGCCCATCGGCTCCACCATCAAACCCATTGCGGTATATGCGCCCGCGCTGGAATTGGGCTATTCCCCTGCCAGCGTCGTTTATAACATTCCCGTGCCCATCACAGGCTGGACGGGCGCTGACGGTAAAGATACATGGCCAAAGAACTATGGCGGCGGCGGATATGCCGGCCCTGAAACCCTGCGCACAGCCATTCGCCAAAGCCATAACGTAGCGTCCGCACAGGTGCTGCTCAACATGGTAGGCGTAGACCGTTCGGTTGATTTTTTGCAAAGAATGGGCGTTTCGCGCGATCATATTGATGCTACGCCCTTTGGGCTTTCCCTCGGTTCAAGCGGCATCACGCCCTTACAGCTTGCCGTGGCTTATGGCACAATAGCCAACGCAGGGGTTTATCAGCAGCCCATTTCTTTCCTGGGCATTTCCGATACCAACGGCAACGTGGTTTACGATAGCCACGCCCAGCAGGAGCACCGCCAAGTGTTTCGCCCCGCCACTGCATGGATGACCGTGGACATGATGAAGGGCGTAATCAGCAGCGGCACTGGCAGCAAAGCCAAAATCAGCGGCCAAACAGTGGCTGGCAAAACAGGCACCAATAGCGATCAGCGCGGCGTAACCTTTTGCGGCATGACGGGTTGGTATGCTTCCTCCCTTTGGGTGGGGCATGATAACTACAAGCCGCTTTCCTCCAAATCCACAGGCAATTCAAGCGCCGCCCCGCTTTGGCAAAGCTATATGAAAAAAATTCACGAATTAAAAAAGCTGGAGGATCGTGATATCATTGAAGCCGACCCCGCTCAGCTTGGGCTGGTGAAGGTGACCACCTGCGCCGTAAGCGGTCAGCTCGCCACCGATGCATGCCAAAATGACAACAAGGGCTTTGGCACCGTTACCGATTATTGGTACGAGCCAACCGTACCCACCGTCAATTGCCAAATGCATCAAGCCATGAACGTGTGCGCACAAAGCAGTATGGTCGCCACGCCTTATTGCCCCGATGTGGTTACAAGGGGTGTGGTGGTTATTCCCAACGGTCACCCGCTCAGCGCCTATGCAAACGATGGTGAATACGGCCCCGTGATTGCGGAATACCTAGGCACGGCAGGCAACTTCAGCACCTGCCCCCTGCATTGGGAGGGCTATCAAGAGCAAACCCCCTCCGATGGCGGCGTGCTCTACCCCGATGCGCAGCAGCTTCTTCAAAGCGCCTATGATCAGTTGGCAACGCTTGATCCCGCCTCTTCGCTCTATGCAAACATCCAAAGCGCGGCAGACAATCTGCAAAACGTGCTCAACAATTCCTCCGCTGGCACGGCGGACATTGCCTCCGCCATGTCCGTTCTCACACAAGCCATGGCTGGCGCGTAACCCGCCTTGAACGCAAAAATCCGCCGAACAGCCCCCTTGCGAGGTTGTTCGGCGGATTTCATTTCACGCTATTTTTTGCTTTGGCTGGTTTTTCCAAGCCATCAGCAGTAATGCTCCATGGGATAGGCTAAGTAGTCCAGCGGATCCAGCTGATCCAACGTTACAAGGCCTGCGGGGGCATTGAGCACGCTGGGAATGCGGTTGACAATGGTTGCGCAGGTATGCTCTACGGTAGCGGGCTTTACCACATGGAATTCCGTATCAGGCTCGCCCGTGATCTTCCAATCGCACATATCGCCGTCGTTGGGGCCGTACACCTTGCCAATGCACTGGGTTTCGATGATGGGGCCTTGGAAGGTTTCCGTTGTTACCACTGCCGCCATGCCAATGCAGTTGCCTTTGGGAATGGTCTTTCCCAAGGTGTTGGAGAACAGATCGCTATCATGGAAATAAGGCACGCATTTCTGCGTTTGGGATTTGATGGTCCAGCCCATGCGAGAGGCCAGCGCTTCGTTTGCATTCCAAACATAAGAGGGCTCCAGCACCTCCGGATGTGCTATCTTCTTTTCAAATTCATCAGCCGTGAGCCCTGCGCCATGTGCGTTGGCCAGCGCAAGCCCATATTCCTCAACGTTGTAGCTCACTGCGCCTTCAATTTTTTGAATGGTGTGACAGCCTCCCGCAACCAAGCCTACCATGTTCACCCAGAAGATATCCTCCATGCCGCTGCCCACAAAGGTGCAGTCATGCTCTTTGGCCATCACATCCAGCTTGTTAGCGCGCACAGGATCGGTGGTCCAGCAATAGGTTGCTTCTTCGCAGGTGGTAATGACGTTGATGCCGCGGCTCAGGCATTTTTCAAAGTGATCATAGCAATCGCTGACCAAGCTAAACAGGGTCACAACCGCAATGTCGGGATCGGTATTGTTGAGCACCTCGTCGGCATTGTTGCTAATCAGCACACCAGTTTTGCATCCCAAATTGGCATAATCCCCAATGTCCATGCCTACAATGGCGGGGTTGTTGTCAATCGCGCCCACCACCTGAGCGCCCTTTTCATACAGATACCTCAAAATATACTTGCTCATTTTGCCGCAGCCATATTGGACAACCTTAACCTTGTTCATACAAGAAGCCTCCTTGTTATTTTATTAACAACATTATAAACCCTGCTGTTAGATGAGAGTCAAGCGGTTTGAAAAGAAATGGGCACTTGAAGTCTCAGAAACATGGAGCGCTGTTCGCTGTTAAAAACGTTAAACTCCGTAAGCACTTCACAGATATAGTCCCCCACAATGCGATATTGATTCTGCAAACAAAATTGAAGCAGCGTTTCAGCAAAACGCTTCTCATCATCGTAATGATCCAAATAAATGCAGGCGTACATGCCGCTATCAAGCTGACGAACGTTTTCACGCAACGGAAAATGGTCATCCACAAACACAAATATTTCCTCAGCCACAAAGCGCAGTGCCATAAAATCCCCCATGTTCATGGAGGTGCCTACGTTGTCGTAATAAATCTGCGGCAAAGCGTTGTCAATCATGTGCTCCCGCAGCTCGCTTAACACTTGCTCGTAGGTTTCAATGTCGTGATCGTAAAAATTGACGCTGACTGGAATGGCATAAATTCGCCTACGGTCTATATACTCCAAAAACGTTTTGCCAATGGAGGGTGATTTGCGATACCGTTCAATGCTATCTATGGCGCGGGTCACCGCATCCCGCTGTTGCTTGAGCTGGCGAATTTCCAAAAACATCTGCTCCCGTTTTCGGATCAGAATATCCTCAATCAGCTGGATGTTTTCCTTGTTAAGCACATCTTGAATTTCCGCTAGGCTCATGCCAAGCTCTTTCATGTATTGAATCATGCTAAAGCGAGCGTTTTGTTTGATATCATAATAGCGATAGCTGGTATCGGGGTCCGTATAGTCGGGTGTCAGCAAGCCTTTTTGATCATACAGCCGTAAGGTGGGCACCGTGGTATGGTTCATTTCAGCCATTCGCCCAATGCTTAGCCGTTTTTCGTTCATCGCTGCATTCTCCTTGCAAAACTCTAATTCTGATATAGAGTTTATTCCAGAAGGAATTCCTTATTTTTTCCGTTTTTGACTTTCGCGCCGCATATTCAAAAGTACTTCATCTGTGAAAATATCGGAACGAGATGGCTCCTGTGATATTTCCATTAATTGATCGAATATTTCGTCTGGCATAGCGGACAGCATATCTGGGGCATTGAGTATGGCAACAAGCTCTGCCACGGGATCAGCCGTGAAATATACGCTATTTCCGTCATCATCATCATTTGGAAAACGATCTGAAAAGGCGCTTTCCGCTTCATTGAGCAACGGAATGTTATTTTCCATCGTCAGTTTTACGCCCAATTGCGCCGCAAACTTATCAAGCAAGGCATAAGCGCGTTCATTGCACACCAATAAGCGCTTTGGCTTGCCTATGTTAATGGCCAGCCTCAATAGTTCATTTGCAAAGATTTCTGCGTAATCATTTGGGCGACCAAAGGCCTTGGCTTCCATGACCATGCCTGTTTGATTGTCTACAACAATGAGCAGGAACGGGAAATAAGGCGGTTGGGTCGGATTTGATACGTAGCCGTACTCGCCCGCTGGCGTATTCTCATCAGATTCTTCGTCGCAGATGGGATTGGTGTACAAAAGGACATCGCAAGCCCATTCGTTGCTGGTTTTTTTTGATTTTTTTAGCTTAGCCAATGCAATTTCATCTTGAATTTCAGCTGATGGATATTGCTTTTTTTGCGGCTTTGGCAATGCGATGCTTTTCCACTCAAAGCTCCCATTTTTCTTTTCAAGCAGCGGTATATCGTGATCGTAGGGCGCACAATCGATCACCCCGTAGATTTCCTCCAGCTCCTATCTCCTCCTTGGTATTCACCTCCAAGCAAGCCTCGAAGGCCTCCAGCAAATGCAGCTGATCGTTCGCATCCGTTATGCGCCATGGGTAATGAAATGGGCGAAAGCGTTCAAACTGCGGATGTGCTTTTGGCCCGCGCAGCACAAGCCCATGCCTCGAGCAGTAGTCGTGTACCTCATCCAGCTCTCTTTGATTCAGCGCATCCTTGTTTTGAAGGGAACACATTACACAATTCTGCGAAAGCGGCGTTTCAATATACTCCGCAATGCTTTCGGCGAATACGTTATTTTTGCTCAGTATGCGAAACGAATCCAAGCCCTCTGCGCCGGGATAAACCGCCAGTGCCCTATGCTGCCCCATCATGCCCATCACACAGCAATACCCAATGCTTCCATCCGAATGCCTGACGGCAAATAACTGCGTGTCATTCATTTTATACCAAAGCTTTGCTTTTTTAAATTGAAAGGCCAGCTCATAGAGCTTATCCATGAGGGTTTCCGCGTTTGTGGTGATGGACATATGTTCATTCTCCTTCATTTGCTGCGATTGCTGCAATCGCCGCAATCGCTATAATCGCTGCAATTGCTGTGCTGTTAAGCTTGGTCGTTATCTCTTTCGCAACAGCAGCGCTATGGTCTTTTTGTATTTTTCGACAAATGAAAGGCGAATTCCTTTTGTAAAAATAGTTTGTGGTTACTATGCGCTGGGTAGGCAATGCTTGTCATGGAGATGTTGTTGATTTGATTGCGGGGGAGATTGATTTTCCATGCGTTATTTCGTTACAATCTAATTTTCAATTGGAATAAAAAAGCGATAAGGAGAGTGTTATGATCATTTCACACCATTCCTCACGCTTCACGATCAAAGTGTCTTTGCTGGGATGTTCCTTTGCTGTTGGTCAATCTCACCTATGTTGATCAATCTCTCCGAAACAGATCTCGCGTGTACACCTTATCGGCAACATCGTCCAGCGCCTTGTCAAACCGATTGGCCACAATTACATCGCATAGTCCCTTAAAATCATCAATGTTTCGAATCACTCTGCTATTGTAGAATTCATCGTCTTTCAATGTAGGCTCGTATACTACTACTTCGACGCCTTTCGCCTTAATCCTCTTCATCACGCCTTGAATTGAACTCTGGCGGAAATTGTCCGAACCAGATTTCATTGTGAGACGATATATACCGACGATAGGCTTCTCCTTCTTGGGATAACCAGCATGCTCAAGAATCCTATCAGCCACAAAGTCCTTCCGCGTTCTGTTGGCATCCACAATAGCGCCGATGATGTTGTTGGGGACGTTATCATAGTTCGCCAGCAGCTGCTTCGTATCCTTTGGCAGGCAGTAACCTCCGTAGCCAAAGCTGGGATTGTTATAATGGCTCCCGATGCGCGGATCGAGGCACACGCCATCTATGATTGGTTTGGTGGATAAGCCGCGAACCTCGGCATACGTGTCTAGTTCGTTAAAAAAAGAGACGCGAAGCGCAAGGTACGTATTTGCAAACAGCTTCACAGCTTCAGCCTCTGTGGGATTCATGAAAAGCGTATCAATCGGGTTCTTGATAGCGCCCTGTGCAAGCATATCAGCAAAGGTTTCAGCCGCCTTTTCCAACCGCTTATTGCCCACAGGCACGCCAACAATAATGCGGCTTGGGTACAGACAATCGTAGAGTGCCTTACCCTCTCGGAGAAACTCCGGAGAGAACAAGATATTGTCGCAGTTATACTTTTGACGAACACTTTCTGTGTAACCGACTGGTACCGTGGACTTAATAACCATCACAGCATCAGGGTTAACAGCAATAACTTGCTGAATGACTGACTCAACAGAGGATGTGTCAAAGTAGTTTTTGACAGGGTCATAGTTGGTTGGTGTGGAAATGACCACAAAATCAGCCGTTGCGTAGGCGGCATCACCGTCCGTGGTAGCGATGAGGTTAAGCTCATGGCCCGAACCAGACAAGTATTCCTCTATCTCCTTATCAACAATTGGCGAGATTCTCTTGTTGATCATCTCTACTTTCGCAGGGATGATGTCTACCGCTTTGACTGCATTATGCTGCGATAGGAGGATGGCGTTGGAGAGTCCTACATAGCCCGTACCGGCTACGACGATTTGATACGACTGTTTGCTTTCCATATTCTAACCCGCCTTGCTTTTGTTGTCAGAAACTCGCGACTGAATCGCTTAGTGCTTTCCCTCGGTATAGTATTCCTTGTACCACTTGGCAAAGCGGCTTAGCCCGACCTCAATCGGCGTTGATGGCTTAAAGCCGAAGTTATGCATTAACGGCTCCACATCGGCATATGTCTGGTACACATCACCCGCCTGCATAGGCAGGAATTCTTTAACGGCGGGACTTTGAATGATACCTTCATTCATCAGGCATTTCTCCAGTGTTTCCACAAAGTACAGTAAATCCTCTGGTTTATTATTGCCGATGTTGTAGACAGCAGCAGGATCATCTCCCTCTGGCGGACAGTCAAGCATGTTATCGATACCCTGCACGATGTCATCTACATAGGTAAAGTCGCGCTTCATATCGCCATTGTTGAATATTTTGATGGACTCGCCTTTCACTATGTAAGCCATGAGTTCATTTGATTTCTTAGTAGCAGCATATAGAGAGATGGGATGACTAACATCGTCATCCGTGGAAAACGGTGTTTTTTGCTGGTTGAC
>JAVXND010000058.1:0-17118 GCA_036645955.1 Clostridia bacterium
TCCTCGCCGTTCATTCGCAGGGTTTTTGATCTGCGCTGCTAACGCCGCATTTGGACGCGGCATTGGAAGGTGGGGGCGCGGGTGCGTGGGGGTGCGTGCGCAGGGCTTGCACCTTACGCGCCTGCATTATCAAAGCATACGTTGTAGGGACACCATATATGGTGTCCGCCCAGTTGGCGTTGGGTACCCATATCATGGGGGACATATTATCCCATCCATATTCCCCACAGGGGGCGGGGGATGCGGAAATGGCTTTCCGCGCCACTGGCGTGGGGACTGCCCCCCCACGGGCACATCTCCGCAAAAGAGTTTGCGTAAAACAGCGGCACGCGACTCCGATCAACCCCCCCTGATCCTCGCCGTTTATTCGCGGGGTTTTTAACCTCCGCTTCTATCGCCGCCCTTGGGAGCGGCGCTCTGCCTTGGGTGGGTAGGTCGGCATGCATGGGCTTTTGAGCATGCGCGATTGCGTTGGCAGGGGTGGCGTGTCACAAACGGTGGCATGCATGCAGGACGGTTTGTATGGTATGGCAATGTTTTTTGTTTACATAAATGTTTGTTGGCTGAACGCCCACTGGGCGGACACCATATATGGTGTCCCTACAAACATTGTAGCATTCGTGACAAAGCGCAGCGTTTATGACATCGTGGTGCATTCGTGACAAAGCGCGGCATTCGTGACAAAACGCTGCATGTACAGGAGTGCATGGGCTTTGTGACTGGTGTGTTGCATTTATCATGTTGATTGACTGCGAATGGGGGCAGTCATGCGGGGCTGTTCAAATGGTATTGCAATGTTCCTTATTGTAAATGCAGGGACGGGAACGCCAACTGGGCGGACACCATATATGGTGTCCCTACAAACATTGTAGCGTTCGTGACAAACACAGCATTCGTGACAAAACGCGCATTCGTAACAATGTAATGCATTCGTGACAAAGCGCAGCATGTATAGGCATGCTGCTATACCACGCAATGGCTGCCATGCGGCGGCTTTATGTTGTCTGCAACCTTGCAGGGAGCGATCTGACTATTCCGACCTTGCGCGGGGGATTGCGTTGTAAATGCGCGACCCGCTACTGGCGCGGGGTTGTCTGCCCCCATCTGGTCATCAGCATTCTGCGCCGTTCCCCGTAGGGTCACCATATATGGTGACCGCCAGTGGGCGTTCAGCCACAAAGCATTCCTATGTAAGAAACATCGCCATCACAACAACCGCCCCTGCCAAAGCTTGTACATACTTGCTTTGACAGGGGCGGTGGCGGCTTCGTATGAAATTACACGCTCAGCTCCTGCTTTTCCCCGAGCAGCTCTTTGTTTTCATCCAGCAAGGGCTGAATCACACCATTCAGGAATTCCTCCACCTGCTCGCGGCTTCTGCCTATGAAGTTTACGGGGTTGAGGATTTTTTCCACCTCTTCGCGCGTAACCATGAAAGCGGGATCGGCTACAATGCGGTCGATCAAATCGTTGCGGCCGCCTTCTTCCTTGACCACGCGCGCGGCGGCTTGGCTGTGTACCCGCAGCTTTTCGTGAAGCAATTGACGGTCGCCGCCTTTTTTGACGGCATCCATCATGATGTTTTCAGTTGCCATGAAGGGCAGCTCGTTCATAACGCGGGCATGAACCACCTTTTCATATACCACAAGGCCGTTGCACACGTTCATCATGATGTTCAAAATGGCATCAATGCCAAGGAACGCCTCGCTTACGGCAATGCGGCGGTTGGCGCTGTCATCCAAGGTGCGCTCAAACCATTGGGTGCCTGCGGTGATGGCGGTGTTGAGCACATCCACCATCACATAGCGGCTCAACGATGAAATGCGCTCCGAGCGCATGGGGTTGCGCTTGTAAGGCATGGCTGAGGAACCAATTTGAGAGCTTTCAAAGGGCTCCTCAAGCTCCTTGAAGTTTTGAAGCAGGCGCACGTCGTAGCTGAACTTGCTGGCGCTTTGCGCAATGCCTGAAAGGGTGCTCAGCACCAAATAATCCATCTTGCGGCTGTAGGTTTGTCCGCTCACGGGCACCACGCGGGAGAAGCCCATTTCGGCGGCAATGTCCTGCTCAATTTGGTTGATCTTCTGGCTGTTTTGGTCAAGCAGCTCCATAAAGCTGGCCTGTGTACCCGTGGTGCCCTTGCTGCCTAGCAAAGCAAGGCTTTGTACGCGGTGCTCAAGCTCCTCAAAATCCATATACAGTTCATTGAGCCAAAGGGTGGCGCGTTTGCCTACGGTGGTTAATTGCGCGGGCTGTAAATGCGTATAGGCTAGCGCGGGCAGGCCCTTGTATTGGTCGGCAAAACGCGCGAGCAAACTCATGACGTTGAGCAGCTTGCGCCGCACAATTTGAAGCCCCTGCTTCATGATGATGACATCGGTGTTGTCGCCTACATAACAGCTGGTAGCGCCTAGGTGGATAATGCCCTTTGCGCTGGGGCATTGCAGACCGTAGGCATAGACATGGCTCATGACATCGTGACGGCACTCGCGCTCGCGGCGCTGGGCATCGTCGTAATTGATATCGTCCCGATGCGCTTCCAGCTCGGCAATTTGCGCATCGCTGATGGGCAGACCCTGCGCCTTTTCGGCACGCGCAAGCGCAATCCACAGCCTGCGCCAGGTGCGGAATTTGTTATCCTCAGAAAAAACGAATTGCATTTCGCGGCTTGCGTAGCGGGTGGAAAAAGGGCTGATGTATCCGGAATGATCTGGCATGTGGCAACGGCCTCCTATAGCGATGATGGGATTTGAAAACGGCTTGTTTTCAACTCATTATAGCATTGATGAGGGTGAATAGCAATTTGAAGGGGAGGCAGGAATCCCCCCGCCTATTTGAAATACGCCACGCCGCTTTCAAAAATGGGCTGGAACTTGTTGCCGTCCACGTTTTTATACAGGTCAAAGCCGTTGCGCTCGGTGTGCCCCATTTTGCCAAGCACGCGCCCGTCCGGACTGGTGATGCCCTCAATGGCAAGCAAGCTTCCGTTGGGGTTGTAGCGCAAATCCATGGTGGGGTTGCCGTCCAAATCCACATATTGCGTGGCAATTTGTCCATGCGTTTGAAGCTGGGCAAGCATGTCTTCGCTGGCCACAAAGCGCCCCTCGCCGTGGGAAATGGCAACGGTGTGCAGATCACCCTCGTGCGTGCTTTGAAGCCAAGGGCTTTTGTTGGAGGCAATGCGCGTGCGAACCAGCATGCTTTGGTGGCGGCCGATGGTGTTAAAGGTAAGCGTGGGGCAGGCTTGATCCACATCCAGAATTTCGCCGTAGGGCACAAGCCCCAGCTTGATTAAACCCTGAAAGCCGTTGCAAATGCCCAGCATTAAGCCGTCGCGGTTTTTAAGCAGCTCGTGAACCGCGTCCTTCATGGCGGGATTGCGGAAAAACGCGGTGATGAACTTGCCTGAACCGTCAGGCTCGTCGCCGCCGGAAAAGCCGCCCGGCAAAACGATCATTTGGCTTTGCGCAATCATCGATACGGCTTGCTGCAGGCTTTGGTCAATGGCGGCGGGCGTCAGGTTGTTGATGAGCAATATGTGCGGCTGTGCGCCTGCGCGGGTGAGGGCACGGGCGGTATCCACCTCGCAATTGGTGCCGGGGAATACGGGAATGAAGGCGGCGGGCTTGTGCGTGCGAAGGGCGGGCTTTGGCCAGCTTTTGGCGGAAAACGCGGGCGCGGGCACGACGGCGGCGGCCGTATCGCCGCTTGCTTCGCCTGTGCCGCGGTAGGGGAATACCTTGTCCAGCTTGCCCTCATAAATGGCTTGAATGGCCTCTAGCGCAACGGCTTCGTGCCCCCATGCCAAGGTGTAATCGCTGATGGTGTGGCCGATGATTTCGCCCAACTCACAGCCGCTGACGGTTTCAAGCAAAATGCCGCCGAAACGCTGTGCAAAGGGGTCGCCGTTGGAGGTGAGCTTTGCGCCGATTTGGTTGCCAAGCGCCATTTTAAACGCCGCCTCGGATAGCCCGCCTAAGCCCAAGGCCCACGCGGACAGCACTTGCTTGCTTTGAATGGCTTGGTACAGCGCCGACAGGTTGCGCTTGATGGCATCCGCATCAAAGGGATCGGCATAGAGCAGGCGCAGGGCATGCCCCGCACCCTTGAATTCGGGCGAGATCACTTCACCGCTCACCCCAGGCGCAACGGCAAAGCTGACCAGCGTTGGCGGCACATCCAAATCCTCAAAGGTTCCGCTCATGCTGTCCTTGCCGCCGATGGCCGCTATGCCCAGCTCAAGCTGTGCATCCAACGCGCCCAGCAGTGCGGCAAACGGCTTGCCCCAGCGGGTGGCGCTGCCTGTCATGCGCTCAAAATATTCTTGAAACGTGAGGTAGGCGCGGGTGGTGTCAAAGCCCGCGGCACCCAGCTTGAGCACGCTTTCCAGCACGCTGAGGTAGGCACCCTCATAGGGGCTTTGCGCCATCATCTGCGGATGAAAGCCGTAGCTCATGCCGCTGACGGTTTCGGTTTGCCCCTGTGTTACGGGCAGCTTGGCAACCATGGTTTGAATGGGGGTGAGCTGATACCTGCCGCCAAAGGGCATGAGCACAGTGCCCGCGCCAATGGTGGAGTCAAAGCGCTCGCTCAAGCCTTTTTTACTGCAAATATTGAGGTCGCCCGCCATGGCGGCAAGCTTTTGTGCAAAATCTCCGCCCGCAAAGGGCACGTTGTGAATCGCGTCGTTGGGTACGCAAACATCGGCATGCTTTTCCGCACCGTTGCTGTTTAAAAAATCGCGGCTTAAATCCACAATGGTGCTGCCCTTCCAGCTCATGCGCAAGCGCGGCGCGGCGGTTACGGACGCTACCACGGTGGCTTCCAGATTTTCTGCGTTGGCAAAGGCAATAAAAGCGTCTGCATCCTCGGGCGATACCACCACCGCCATGCGCTCCTGACTTTCGGAAATGGCAAGCTCGGTGCCGTCAAGCCCATCGTATTTTTTAGGCACTCGGTCCAGGTTGATGGTGAGACCGTCGGCCAGCTCGCCAATGGCTACGCTGATGCCGCCTGCGCCAAAATCGTTACAGCGCTTAATCAAGCGCGTAACCTGCGCGTTGCGGAACAGGCGCTGAAGCTTGCGCTCTACCACAGGGTTGCCCTTTTGCACCTCGGAGCCGCATTGCTCAATGCTTTCCAGCTTGTGGCTTTTGGAGCTGCCTGTTGCGCCGCCGCAGCCGTCGCGCCCTGTTCGGCCGCCAAGCAGAATAATTTGATCGCCTGCCAAGGGCTGTTCGCGGCGCACATTGCTTGCGGGCGCTGCACCTACCACTGCGCCGATTTCAAGGCGCTTGGCGGCATAGCCGTCGTGGTAGCACTCATCCACCAAGCCTGTGGCCAGACCGATTTGGTTGCCATAGGCGCTGTAGCCAGCCGCCGCCGTGGTCACCAGCTTGCGCTGGGGCAGCTTGCCGCGAAGGGTTTCGCTCACGGGCAGCAATGGATTGGCCGCGCCCGTAACGCGCATGGCTTGGTAAACGTAGGTGCGCCCCGAAAGCGGATCGCGTATAGCGCCGCCGATGCAGGTGGCCGCGCCGCCAAAGGGCTCAATCTCGGTGGGGTGATTGTGGGTTTCGTTTTTGAACATCAACAGCCATGGCTCTGCTGTGCCGTTTACGTCCACATCAATTTTGATGGAGCAAGCGTTGATTTCCTCGCTCACGTCCAAATTGGTGAGCTTGCCAGCCATTTTGAGCGCCTTTGCGCCAATGGTGGCCAAGTCCATTAAATTCATGGGCTTGTTTTTGCCTGCATGTACGGTATCGCGCAGTGCCAAATAGCGCTGAAACGCTTTTTCCACGGCGGGCTTTTGGATGTCCACCTTGTCGATTGTGGTTAAAAAAGTGGTGTGGCGGCAATGATCGCTCCAATAGGTGTCAATCATGCGGATTTCCGTAAGGGTGGGGTCGCGGTGCTCACTGCGGAAATATTCGCGGCAAAAGCGAAGGTCGTCCGCATCCATGGCAAGGCCGTATTTGCGCACAAAGGCATCGGCCTGCGCATCCTCCATGGCGGTAAAGCCTGCGAGGGTTTCCACGTGGTCCGGGGTTTCGTAATGCTGGCGCAGTGTGCTTTTTTCCGCCAAATCAGCCTCGCGGCTTTCCACGGGGTTGATCAAATGGTGACGGATGCGCTCTAGCTCCTCGGGCTTTGGGTTGCCATAAAACAGGTACACACGCGCCGTGCGCACGGTGGGGCGTTCACAGCGGGCTACCAGCTGAATGCACTCCTCACAGCTTGCGGCGCGCGCGTCAAATTGGCCAGGCAAATATTCGGATGCAATGACCGCATCCGCGCCTTCAGGCATGCAGCTGTAGGTATCATCCAGCGGCGGTTCTGAAAACACAATGGGCATGCATTGTGTAAATAACGCACGCTCCACGCCCTCCACATCGTAACGGTTGAGCAGACGCACCTGCGTAACGCTCTTAATGAGCAAAATGTGGCGGATTTCTTGAAGCAAGCCCTTTGCTTCTATGGCGTACTCGGGCTTTTTTTCTACATAAATGCGATCAACAGCCATGGGGATGCCTCCTTAATCAAACTTGCCTGCGGCATTTTGCCTGAGCGCCTTGAGCGCGGCCGCGCCAATATCCTCGCGGCGCTGTAAGCCGCTAAATGTGATGTGCTGTGCGGCGGCATATGCAAGCTCAATGGCTTGCGGCAATGTGCTTGCGGCGGCAGTTACGCCCAGCACGCGCCCGCCCGCCGTAACCAGCGTGCCGTCTGGCGCAAGCTTGGTACCCGCATGGGTGATCCGCGCTTGCGCACCTGCAACGTCAAGCCCGCTGATGGGCTTGCCCACCTCGTATTTTTCTGGGTAGCCGCCAGAGGCCAGCACCACGCAGCAGCTTGCGCCCTGCGCAAAGCGCACCTCCGTTTGTGCCAAGGTGCCTTGCGTGGCGGCGCGCATGGCGGCAAACAAATCGCTTTGCATGAGCGGCAAAATGGCTTGGGTTTCCGGATCGCCAAAGCGGCAATTGTATTCAATCACCTTGGGGCCGTCCGCCGTGAGCATCAGCCCAAAATAGAGACAGCCGCGAAAGGGACAGCCCAGCGTACGCATGGCGGCAAGCGTAGGCAGAAAAATGTGCTGCATGCAATTTTCCGCCACCTCGCGGGTGTAGTAGGGGTTGGGCGCAATGACCCCCATGCCGCCTGTGTTCAGCCCCAAATCCCCTGTAAGCGCGCGCTTGTGATCCATACTGCTAAGCATGGGCTTGATGGCTTCCCCATCGGTAAAGCAAAGCACAGAAACCTCGGGGCCTTGCAAAAACTCTTCCACCACCACGCGGCTGCCTGAAGCGCCGAACCTGCCGTTTTGCATCATGTCGGTTACGGCGGCTACAGCTTCGTCGTTGGTTTGGCAAATGAGCACGCCCTTGCCAAGCGCCAGCCCATCCGCCTTTACCACCAAGGGGCAAGCGGCGCGAGCCACATAGGAAACGGCGCTGGGCAGATCGTCAAATACTTCATAACGCGCGGTGGGAATGCCAAAGCGGCGCATAAGCTCCTTGCTAAAAACCTTGCTGCCCTCTATGCGTGCCGCCGCCTTGCTTGGCCCAAAGGCGGGAATGCCGCGTGCGGCCAGCAAATCCACCAAGCCCAAGCAAAGGGGATCGTCGGGCGCAACCACCACATAATCCATTTTTTCGTGCGAGGCATAGTCTGCAAGCGCTTCAACCTCCGTGGCTTTGATGGGTACGCAGGTTGCGTCCGCCGCAATGCCGCCGTTGCCGGGAGCGCAATAAAGCGCAGTGATTTCCGGGCTTTCCTTGAGCTTTTGGATAATGGCATGCTCGCGTCCGCCGCCGCCGATCACAAGAACCTTCATGTGCTTACCTCCGCGTATTATACGAATCTTGCGCTAAAGCGAAAGATTCGTATTAATGGTGGAACAGCCGCAAGCCCGTAAAGCTCATGGCAATGTCGTATTTATTGCAAGCTTCAATGACCAAATCATCGCGGATGGAGCCGCCTGGCTGTGCAATGTAGCGAACGCCGCTTTGGGCCGCGCGGTCGATGTTATCAGCAAAGGGGAAGAACGCGTCGCTGCCCAAGGTAATATTCGCCATTTGGGAAAGCCAAGCCTTTTTTTCATCGGCTGTGAATTCCTCGGGCTTATTTGTAAACAGGGTTTGCCAAATGCCATCCGCCAGAACCATTTCAGGCTCGTTGCTGATGTAGCGGTCAATGGCGTTATCGCGGTCGGGGTTTTTAAGCGTGGGCAGGAAGGGCAGGCTGAGCGTTTTTGTGTGCTGACGGAGCCACCAGCAATTTGCCTTGTCGCCCGCAAGACGCGTGCAATGAATGCGGCTTTGCTGTCCCGCGCCAATGCCGATGGCTTGCCCGTCCGATACGTAGCATACGGAATTGGACTGCGTATATTTGAGCGTGATCATGGAAATGGCCAGGTCGCGCTTGGCGGCTGCGGTCAGCACCTTGTTTTGCGTGACCACATTGGCAAAAAAACCATCGTTGATGTTGAGCTCGTTGCGCTCCTGCTCAAAGGTAATGCCGAAAATGTCCTTGCGTTCCAGCTTGCGAGGCTCATAATCGGGGTCGATTTCGACAATGTTGTAATTGCCCTTGCGCTTTTCCTTTAACACAGCAAAAGCCTCGGGCGTGTAGCCGGGGGCAATGATGCCGTCGGACACCTCGGGCTTGATGAGCTTTGCGGTGGATTCGTCGCAGATATCGGAAAGGGCAATCCAGTCGCCAAAGCTGGACATACGATCCGCGCCGCGAGCGCGGGCATAGGCGCAGGCAAGGGGGGAAAGCTCCGCGTCGCCCACAAAATAAATTTTGCGGAGGGTATCGCTCAGGGGCAAGCCCACGGCCGCGCCAGCGGGGCTTACGTGCTTGAAGCTGGCGGCGGCAGGCAAGCCGGTGGCACGCTTTAGCTCGCGAACCAGCTGCCAGCCGTTAAACGCATCCAAAAAATTGATATAGCCGGGCTTGCCGGAAAGCACGCGAATGGGCAGCTCGCCTTGCTCCATGTAAATGCGTGCGGGCTTTTGGTTGGGATTGCAGCCGTATTTGAGTTCAAGCTCTTTCATTGTGTTCTCCTTTATCATTCAGCGGTTTTTGTTGACAATGCGGGTTTCGGTCTTGCCTGTTTCCAGATGGATAAAACGGGTGAACAGGCTCACCTTGTTTTGCTGGTTGAGCCATTGCCACAGGTTTGAGGTAAAGGTATCCAAATCGCCCGACAGGCTGACGCGCTTTGGTTCGCCTTCAAAGCTGGGGATGGGGTTGCCGTCGGTTACATAGGTGTGAATGAAATGCCCCTCGTTGGCTTTTGGGGCGGCATAATCAAAGAAAAAGCGCTGTGGGCTTTCGGGGTCGCCGTCACAGGCTTTGAGTATGGAAAGCTGATAGCTTGCTTTGCCGCCTGAAACGTTGAGCACGCCCGAAACGCGCGGGGTAAAGTTGGGCGCGTCGGGTTCAAAGGTGCGGGTGCGAAGCGCGGCCTCAAAGGTTTGGTTCGCATTTAAAAAGTCAACAATCGTATCGGTTTGGTCGCCGTTGGTGACAACGGTCACGCCGCTTTGCTGCACACGCACAGGCGCGTAGATGATGAGGCTGGGGTCAACGAGCTTTGCGGGGTCAAAGGCCTCGGTGATGATGCCGCCGTCCTTTTCCGTGAATACGCGGTTGCGGCTGTTTTCACTGCGCCCCATGATGAAATAAGCGATGACGGCATGGGTGGCGGTGCGGCCTAACACAATGCCGCGCCCGGGGTAAGGGTTTTGAGTGAGCAGGGCTTCAAGATTGGATAATTTCATAGGAATCCTTTCCCGCATCAAAAGCATAGGGGCTTTTTGAAATGCGTGTGAGGGAGAGCGACAAAAAAGCTCTGGCGATCTTTTTTGACGGGACGGGTTGTGTTTTAGGCAGAGCCTAAAACTGCCCGCCCGCGCGGCAGAGCCGCGCGATACGATTGCAGTCGGAGGGCTTTGCCCTCCGACACCTCCCATTTGCGTTTGACCATCGACAATTTGCATGCGGACAATCGTTTATGAGATGGAGGGTATAACGCGAACTGGGCGGACACCATATATGGTGTCCCTACAGGGTACGGGGTAAGCGTCGAGTAATCAATCGTCGGTGAATCGACGGGCAATCGATGGGACAATCAATCGTCAGGCAATTGTTGAGCAATCGTCGGGCAATGTCAAGCAATCGTGCATATGATATTCATAAAGGGTCAAGGGCAAAGCCCTTGCCGGTGGGTTTGGGAGGCGGAGCCTCCCAACGTCCCTGCCCCCGTCCCCGCCCCCGCTCCCGCGAGCTTTGCGGCTAGGGCTTCGGTTTCTTGGGGGAGGAGGAGCCATTCGGCTTGCTCCATGACGCGCTGCTGGAGGGCTTCGGGGGTGTCTCCGTCAAGCACGGGCACGGCTTTTTGGGCAAGGATGGGGCCGCCGTCGGCAATTTCGTTCACAAGATGCACAGTTGCGCCGGTGATCTTTACGCCGCGTTCCAAAGCGGCCTTGTGCACGCGTAGACCGTAATATCCCTCGCCGCAAAAGGCGGGAATCAAGCTGGGGTGTACGTTCAAAATACGGCCCTCGTAGGCACGGATCACGCATGCGTCCAAAATCAGCATGAAGCCTGCAAGCACCACGAGGGTTATGCCGTGCGCTTTGAGGACGGATAATAAGCGTAGGCCGTAAGCGTCGGGGCTTTCGCCCGCGAGCTTGGGCAGTATGGCGGTTTCAACGCCCGAACGACGCGCCCGCTCCAATGCGAACGCGTCCTTCTTGCTGGATAGCACAAGGGAAATGGTGCCGCTGTGAAGCACGCCGCTTGCTTGCGCATCCAATAGCGCCTGTAAATTGGTGCCGCCGCCGCTGACCAAAACAGCGATTTTTAGCATAGCTCAATGCCGCTTTCGCCGCGCGTGATTTCGCCGAGCAAATACGCGTCCTCGCCGTGCTGGTGAAAGAGTGCAAGCGCCTTGTCCGCATCGTCCTTGGCAACGGTTAAGCACATGCCCACGCCCATGTTAAAGGTGTTGAACATGTCCCGCTGCGGAATGTTGCCGAGCTTGGCCATCAGCCTAAAAATGGGCGGGGTTTTGACGGCGGATTTTTCAATTTTGGCGGTCATGCCAGCGCCTAAGGAGCGCGGAATGTTTTCGTAAAAGCCGCCGCCTGTGATGTGGCTGATGGCACGCACGCGCACGCCTGCATCCAGCACGCTTAAAACGGGCTTGACGTAAATTTTGGTGGGGGTAAGCAGTGCGGAACCGAGGGATAAGCCGCCCAGCTCGTCGTAGGCAATGTCAAGCCCGCCGTTTTCCACATTGAAAATTTTGCGCACGAGGGAAAAGCCGTTGGAATGCACGCCGCTGGAGGGGAGGGCGATCAAAACGTCCCCTGCCTGCATTTGACTGCGATCCAGTATTTTTGCTTTGTCCACCACGCCTACGCTGAAGCCCGCAATGTCGTATTCGTCCTCGGGGTAAAAGCCGGGCATTTCGGCGGTTTCGCCGCCTACAAGCGCACAGCCTGCCTGTACACAGCCCTCCGCCACGCCGCTCACAATTTGCGCCACGCGCTCGGGTACGTTTTTGCCCACGGCGATGTAATCCAGAAAGAAAAGGGGCTTTGCGCCGCAGCAAATGACATCGTTAACGCACATGGCAACGCAATCAATGCCGACGGTATCGTGCTTGTTTAGTAAAAAGGCGAGCTTGAGCTTGGTGCCTACGCCATCGGTGCCGCTTACAAGCACGGGCTTTGAAATGCCTGTCATGTCCAGCTCAAATAAGCCGCCAAAACCGCCGATGCCATCCAGCACGCCATTTGTGAGGGTGCGTGCCACATGGCCCTTCATGAGCTCCACGGCGCGGTACCCCGCCGTAATATCCACACCTGCCGCCTTGTAGCTTGCGCTTTCGCTCTTCATTGCATGAATCTCCTTATTCGGTCTTTTCGGTTAGCTTGCGCTCAAACTTGAGCTTTTTGGTTTCCTTGGGCGGCTCCACGGGATACTTGCCTGTGAAACAGCCTGTGCAAAACCCGCAGGTGGATTGATCTGCCAGCATGGGCAAATAGTCCACATTCAGAAAGCCTAAGCTGTCCACCCCAATCTTTTCGGCAATTTCGTCCACGCTGAGGTGGGCGGCGATGAGGTTGTCGGTGCTGTCGATATCGGTGCCAAAATAGCAGGGGTGCATGAAGGGCGGTGAGGAAAGCCGCATATGCACCTCGCTCGCGCCCGCTTCCCGCAATAGGCTGACAATGCGCGCGCTGGTGGTGCCGCGCACAATGGAATCATCAATCAGCACCACGCGCTTGTCCTTAACGGTGGCGGAAACGGCGTTGAGCTTGATGCGCACGCTGTTTGCGCGCTGCTGTTGGCTGGGCTGAATAAAGGTGCGGCCGATGTATTTGTTTTTGATGAAGCCAATGCCGTAGGGAATGCCGCTTTGGCGTGCATAGCCAATGGCGGCATCAATGCCGCTGTCGGGCACGCCAATCACCACATCCGCCTGTACGGGATGCTCCAGCGCTAAAAACGAGCCTGCGCGGAGGCGTGCCACATGCACACTGCTGCCTTCAATCACGCTGTCGGGGCGTGCAAAGTAAATGAATTCAAATACACAAAGGGAGGTATCGCATTTCTGCGGGCATTGAAGCGAGCGTGTACCCTCGTTGGAAACCACGACCACCTCGCCGGGCGCAATGTCGCGCACAAAGGTTGCGCCAATGGCGTCCAAAGCGCAGGTTTCACTGGCAAAAACGGTATCGCCGTCCAAGGACCCCATGCAAAGCGGGCGAAAGCCGTGGGGATCACGCGCGGCAATGAGCTTTTGGGGGCTCATGATCACAAGGGTATAAGCGCCCTTGATGCGCTCCATAACGTTTAAAAGCGCCTGTTCAATGCTGTTGGTTTTGAGGCGTTCTTGGGTAATGATGTAGGCAATGACCTCTGTATCGCTGGTGGTGTGGAAAATGGCACCGCCAAGCTCCAGCTCCTGGCGAAGCTCCTGGGCGTTAACAAGGTTGCCGTTGTGGCATAGCGCCATGGCACCCTTGTGGTGGTTGATGAGCATGGGCTGGGCATTGTTGCGGTTTTGTGTGCCTGTGGTTGCGTAACGGCAATGTCCCACAGCCATACTGCCCTCGGGCAGCTTGTCAAGCACGGGGCGGGTGAAAACCTCGTTCACCAGCCCAATGTCCTTGTAGCAATCAATGACACCGTCGCTGTTAACGGCAATACCGCAACTTTCCTGCCCACGGTGCTGAAGCGCGTATAGGGCATGGTAAGCGGCAGGCACAACGCCCGTCTTGCCATCCTTCAAAAAAATACCGAACACGCCGCATTCCTCGTGAAGCTTGTCAAAGATCGCCATGCTTATTCTCCCATCAGACGCTTCATAATTTCGTGGTAAGCGTCCTCCACGCCGCCCAAATCACGGCGGAAACGATCCTTGTCCAGCTTTTCGTGGGTGTTGCTATCCCAAAAACGGCAGGTGTCGGGGCTGATTTCGTCGGCCAGCACAAGGGTGCCATCGGCGGTTTTGCCGAACTCAAGCTTAAAGTCGATCAGCTCAATGTTCAGATCCTTCAGGTAGGCGGTGAGCACGTCGTTTACCTTGAGGCTGTAATCGCAAATGAGCTTGAGCTCCGCTTCGGTGGCCCAGCCCATGGCGGCAATGTGGTATTCGTTGACCATGGGGTCGCCCAGCTCATCATCCTTGTAGCAGAACTCAAGCACGGTTTTGGCCATTTTGGTGCCCTCGGGCAAGCCAAGGCGTTTGGAAAGACTGCCTGCGGCAATGTTGCGCACAATGACCTCCAAGGGTACAATGGCAACCTTTTTCACAAGCGTTTCACGGTCGGAAAGCTCCTTGACCAAATGGGTGGGCACGCCTTCTTTTTCCAAAAGCTTCATTAAATGGTTGGTTACGCGGTTGTTGATAATGCCCTTGCCGGCAATGCTGCCCTTTTTAAGGCCGTTAAACGCGGTGGCATCGTCTTTATAGTCTACCAACACAAGGGTGGGATCATCCGTTGCAAAAACCTTTTTGGCCTTGCCTTCATAAAGCTGTTCCATTTTTTTCATGGTGGTTCAATCCTCCGTTACTTTATTTTGAAAGGGGCGGGTATGATACGGAAAGGGCGGCATCCTTTTCCAGCACGGCTAAATGCTGCTTCTCGCGCTGTGCGGTGAGCTGTTCATAGAGGGCATCATCGCTTAGGGCGATGATTTGCGCGGCCAACAGCGCGGCGTTTTCAGAGCCGTTGATGGCCACGGTGGCTACGGGAATGCCCGCAGGCATTTGAACGGTGGATAATAACGCGTCCAGCCCATCGAGCGCGCTTGCTTTCACGGGAATGCCGATCACGGGCAAAACGGTTTGCGCCGCGAGCGCACCTGCCAAATGAGCCGCCTTGCCTGCCGCCGCAATGAGAACGCCAAAGCCGTTTTCCTTAGCGGAATGCGCAAAAGCCGCCGCCTCTGCGGGGGTGCGGTGCGCGGAATACACGTGCGCCTCATAAGGAATATGGAGAGCCTTGAGGGTTTGAAAGCAACCTTCCAGAACGGGCAAATCGCTGTCCGAACCCATGATGACTGCAACCTTTTTCATACACAACCTCCTATACCGAACAATGTGCTTATTTTATCCGATAATATTCGCATTGTCAATGGAAAATCCGAACGATTTTTGAATAAAAAAATAAATCGTTAGAGAAAATTGAGGGAAGGGGGATTTTCTTGCGGGGGGACAAACTGCAGGGGCTGACTATAAACAATACCGAGGGATTTGCGTTTATCCTCATGCATCCCCCGTGTCAAAGCATATTTTTACTTTATTGTGTACATACGGATGGTGCTTTATTCTCCCAAAATGTGCTTTTGACATCCGTATCATGTTATGGTTTCCGTATTTTCTTCAGGCGGGCAAACTGTATCTTGATACAATGTTGCTTTTTACCCGAGCACGGGTTTTTACATAGCTCATGAATAGAATTTAGATTCCATACATCATTGACAGTATTTACGTGTAATGATAAAATAAACATATTCTATAAAGCAGAATAGCTTATTAGAATATTAGTATCTTTTGCAGATGTGGATTACAATATAAAATCCTTTATGAAATGTTATTCTGAGTTCTTGCTTTTGCAAAGTACGGTTTTTACACTTGTGAAGGAGATGCGGGTATGACAGAATTGATTTTTAAGGCAAAAGAATTCAAAAAAATGGAAGACCCTATAAACAGGGAAAGCGAACATGTGAAATATGTTTGCTACGTTCAAGCAAGCAGTATTCCTCTTGAAGTTGATAAATGGATGGAAACTAACCCTCGAGAACAAAAAATGACAACTAATGTTGCAAACACAATCAGAGAAAGTTTATCGAATAATCCAAATTTTCATGAACTCAATAGGGGTATATTAATGTCGGTATCGTCTGTTGAATGGAACAATAAAACTGAGGAATTATGTTTGCTTCTTGATAATGCAGAACTTCATGGAAATATTGATGGCGGACATACTTTGCGCGCTATTTTAGAAGCCAAAAGTAAAAATAGCCTTCCAGATGATAAATATGTGTTTTTTGAAATATTTGTGGGACTTGATTCGCCGGTTGAGTTGGCTGCGGCAAGAAACACATCCGTTCAGGTTGACTTAAAGTCTATTGCAGAATTGGAAAACAGCTTTGAAGTAATTAAGAATGCTTTTGCCGATATATCTTTTGCGAAGCGCATTCAATATAAAATGAACGAACACTATAACGATGATTCTATTTTATCCACAATAGATGTGCGAGAGATCATTGCTATTCTAATAATGTTCAGCCAAGAAATATATCCTATAAAAACAGCGCAAGGGACATTGTCTGAAACGCAACCAATACAGTGTTACTCTGGAAAAGAGTCAAGCCTTAAAAAGTTTTTATATCCTAGCGGTGTCTGCGAAGACCAACAAAAACAAAAAAGAGAGCAAATGATAAAGAATATGCAAACCATTATGTCTGATGTTTTTGAACTATGGGAGGAAATAGAAATATCTTTCGCAACAGTTTCTAATAGCACTGGAAAAAGGTACGGAACAAGGAAATACGCTAAATATGATGGAGGAAAAGCTGTCGGAAAATCCTACTTTAAGCAAAAAGATATCCAATATATTATTCCAAAAGGGATTTTATATCCCTTAGTAGGATCGTTTCGTGCTTTGATCAAAACAAATCAAGATGGTTCATATTATTGGAAATGCTCACCCCATGAGGTGTGGAATGAGATTGGGCAAAAACTCGTCACGATAATTCTTGATGAAAAGGTTGATAATCCTGATTCAATTGCAAAAAACAGCAATCTTTGGAGCAATTTGTTTAAGGAAATATATATTCATGGGTATTTTAAGAATAATTTAGAATAGATGCCATAGTTTTTATATATAGCATTTATTTCCTGGTTCGATTTGTGCTTATTATCTTATATCACTGGTTTTTAGCGAATCTTCGTCCATATATGATGCCCTACAACGTTATTGACAAGTGTGATTACAAGGGGGGTAGACACCCCTACGCAATTGCAAGGGCAATTCCTGTGCGAGGTCGGAATGGTCGGTCAAGACCGTTCCCTACGGGGTTACGGGCAAAACTGCTGCAGGGCGGCAGGCCTGCACATGTAGCGCATTGTCACGAATGCCGCGATGTTTGTAGGGACACCATATATGGTGTCCGCCTAGTTCGCGTTCCAGACTCTTCATTTATGATAATGAACATTGCTAGCGTGGCATAGCACCCGCGCAGTGGTACAGATAACGCAGGGCGGACACCCCATATGGTGCCCGCCCTGCGTTATCAGCATTAACCGTTATTCTATTTAGCAAACAAGCAGCGATATAATAAGGAACGTTGCAAGCAATACCATACGAACAGCTTCGCAAGTCTGCCCCCGTTCGCAGTCAACCAACATTGCAAATGCATGAGCGTAAGTCGCAAATCCACCCCGCATGTACCCCCACGCATCCAAGCCCCCACCCTCCAATGCCGCGTCCAAATGCGGCGTTAGCAGCGCAGATCAAAAACCCTGCGAATGAACGGCGAGGATCAGGGCGAGCGTGGGCGGTACCCGTACCGCCCAAATAGCGAGCC
>JAVXND010000059.1:0-16777 GCA_036645955.1 Clostridia bacterium
AAGCAGCTTTTGGTGATATTCCTGCATTAAATCAGCACGGGGGTCTTGCGCTAAGCCCGCTAAATAGGCTTGTGAAAACGCATCGCTATTGCCTGTGCGCCACCATTCAGGCCAATCTCGCATTCCTGTGCCATTTGCCGCAGGTGCAGAATCACCGGCGATCGCCTTGCAGGCTGTTTGCAGCATGTACTCCTGAAGCTCGGGGCTGAAGCCATCCATCACATCAAACTGTTCTGTAACGGTTTCCAAATAATCCATGTGCTTTCCAGCTTTTTTCGCAAGTGAAAGAAGCTTTTTTTCCACCCCAAAATCAATGGCTTGCTGTGCATTGCCAACGCCCATTTCTTTGCCCGTTGTGTAGACCGAAAGCGTGCTGACCACCGCCCAAGGCTTATATGTGTCAAAAGCGCCCGCTGGGTAGCCCGCGATACGCATTGCCTGTTCCAAAAGCTGGCAGCTTTCAGCAGATAATTGCTCCTTCAGCGTTTCTCCCTGTGGATAGCGCATGGCTTCAAGCGATGCCGCTAACGCTTCCTCACTTTCGGTATCGCATTCCAGCACCAATGTATCTGCATCCTCAAGTGCAGATAGGATGGTCTCCCCCATGGGATACATTTCCTTGCTGCCAACATGGATGGAGCCAAGCAAAAACATTTCGTTTTTACCGCCTGTAACGCGGTAGCATATGCCCTGACTCCCATTTGCCACACTGCACCCCGTGGTACACAGGCAGAGAACAATGCATAGTGCGGCGCAAAGCATGCGCTTTCCTTTCACCCTGTTCATGCTTCCTCCTCCAATCGCTTCATCGCAAGGGCGATATTTTCATTTTGGAGCCGCCATTCAGCGGGCAATAAGGCTTCATAGCCGCGTTGGTAATACCGTTCATCAATCAATAGCACAAGGCCGCGATCGTTTTGCGACCGAATGACCCTTCCCCCTGCTTGAAGCACTTTATGCAATGCCGGAATGCGGCAAGCATAATGAAAGCCGTCCCCAAAATGTTTTTCGTAGCAAGCTTGAACGGCACGCAAGCGCGCAGAGGGCGTTGGTAAGCCAACACCCACCACAATCACGCCTATGAGCTTATCTCCAGGCAAATCAACGCCTTCGCTAAACAAGCCTCCCAGCACGCAAAGCCCCAGCTTGGGCGCAGGCTCTTCATCAAAAGCGGCAAAGAACGCCGCGCGTGCCTTTTCATCCATTTCACGCTCTTGCACCCACAAAGGCGGCAGTGTATGTTCATCCAAATGCATCAGCACCAAGTGCATATAGGCATAGCTGGGAAAATACGCGATATATTTCCCTTGCTTTGCCTGTACCGCCTCCGCAATGCTTTTTGCCACAGCTGGCGCGCTTTGCTCCCGCATGGCAAACTTCGTTGAAACGCGTTTCCTCACCACCGCTAAATGCTCAGGCGGAAAAGGCGACGGGAGGGAAAAGCAAGCATCCTCCTCCGCCCCTCCCAGCAGCTGTTTCATTGCAATCAGGGGTGTAAGCGTAGCGGAGAAAAAAACCGTTCCGCGCATGGGTTTGGTAATGCGTGCAATTTCTTTTGCAGGCAGTAAGCAGTAAAGCAGCAATCCGCGTTCGCGGCCGTGCGCGCTCCACAAAATGCCATAATCCTCATCCAAATGTTCCACTGCGTACAAAAAGGGGAAGCAAAGCCGCAGTACGGCAGACACTTCCATCATGATTTGCTCGTTTGGCAAGGGCTGTGCCATCAACGCAAGCGCTTCATTTGCCAATGCTTGTACCAACGGCGCAATTTCCGGCGGAAGCGCTAAAAGCATTTGCTCATGCTCTTCTTCCTCGCCTTCTGCTTGCGGCGCAAGGCCTCGCAGTGCATGAATCAATTCCGTCAGGGCGCGATAGTATGGATGCCTGCGCCCCATCTCTTTGCCGAAGCTGACCCGCATGCTCACAAGCTCGCGGCTGTCCATCTCGCCAGACAAGCTGTCTCGCACACGATCCACCACATGGTGCGCTTCGTCTATGAGCAGGGTTGTATTTCTGGTATGCTGAAACAGGCGTTTGCATTGTGCAAAGGGATCAAAGGCATAATTCAAATCCATCAGCACCACATCTGCCAGCTCCGTCATGGCCAATGCCAGTTCAAAGGGACAAAGCAAATGCCTTTCGGCCGTCTGTATGATCAAATCGTCCGTCCAGCAAAAAGCATCGGCATTGAGCAATTCTGCAATGCCCTCGCCTTGCCTTAAAAAGTGCCCCTTTGCACGCGGGCAATGGCTGGGATGACAGCGCGTAGGCTTTGGGCAGAGCTTTTCCTTCGCGCTTAGCATGGTGCATCGCGCTTTCATGCCTTGCTTGCTCATGCGTTCCAAGGCTTGAATGGGGCTTTGCCTTGCGGTACTGCGTGCGGTCAGGTAGAGGAGCTTTTTGGTTTTGCCCTCCCCCATGGCCTTCAGTGCAGGATATAGCACGGCGGCACTTTTGCCCGTACCCGTGGGCAGGCTGGCAAACAACCTTTTTTTGCGTGAGATGGCTGTATAAACCTGTGCCGCTAGTTCACGCTGTCCCCTTCGATAGCTTTCAAAAGGGAACGGCAACGCTTTTAAACTTTCATCCCTGCGCCTCCGATGCTCGCGCTCGCGGATTGCAAAGGCTACATACGGCATGAGCAAGGCTTCCATTTCACAAAGAAGCGCTTCCGACGACATGGTTTGCGGAATTTCGTGGATGATCTCGCCCTTGCTATCTACAAAAGCAAGGCAAAAGCATACGCTTGCGCAGGGCTTTTCAAATGCCACCATGGCGGCATAGCACAAAGCCTGTGCGCGATAAGCCGCCACCGTCGCAGTATCCTCCCATGCGCTGTGCTTGATTTCTTCCACATAGGGTATTTCCCCATCTGTAAAAGCATCCATACGTCCGTACACAAGCACATTTTCGCCATGCAGTGAAAACAGATGCTTGACGGGGCATTCTGCTTTTCCTGCTTGCTGTACCTGCCTTGCTTTGTGCGCCGCTGTGCCTGCATGCAAGGCGCTCATATCCGTTGCGGGCATGATATCGCTTGGAAAAAAAGAGAAGGCCACAAGCTCGCGGACAGAAACATGAAATATTTCATCCACAGCCATGGCCCCCTCTTCGTATCTGGAATCAAACGGTTAGTCGCGATCGTTTCGCGAAATAATCAGCAGGCGCAAAAGCTGTAGCAAGCTGCTAATCACAGCGGCCACATAGGTCATTGCGGCGGCATTGAGCACCGCGCGCACACCGCTTAGCTCGTCCTGATTCATATAGCCGCCTTGTTCAAGTGCCGCAACAGCACGCTTGGATGCGTTAAACTCAACAGGCAAGGTAACCAGCGAAAAAACCAATGTCAGCGAAAAGCAAGCAATACCCACATACACCAACGGCTGCCAGCTAAAAATCAAGCCAGCCACAAAAATGGGGAAATACAGGTTACTGCCAATGTTTACCACGGGCACAATCGCAGAACGAATTTTGAGCGGCATATAGTTCTGCTCCTTTTGCATGGCATGTCCGCATTCATGTGCCGCTACACCAATGGCCGCAACGCTTTGTGCGCCATATACGCCATCGCTCAGGCGTAAAGTATCGGTGCGCGGATCAAAATGGTCCGTTAGATTGCCGCTGATTTGGTGCACGCTTACATTGCTGCAGCCGTTGCGGCTTAACAGCTCACGCGCAATTTGTTCGGCAGATTCCCCGTTGCTGGTTGTCACCTTGGAATACTTTTTAAACGAGGCGCTTACCCGATGCTGTGCCCACAGCCCCAACAGCAAACCAGGGATGACAAGTATCATCGTCCAATCCCAATAAAACATTGACATACCTCCCAAAACAAAAATGGGTGCGTCGATGATCGACTACTCTCATAGCATACACCATTTTTGCAAAAATTCAACTTGATTTGTACACAATGTCGATTTCGGCGCTTCATTTTACACTGTATACATATTCGTTCTGCGGACAAACTAGCTCGCAGGAGGGGATGCCTATGAATAACAAACAAGCCGCATTTGCCATTGCACGAAAAATTCTCCCGGAAATACTGATTTTAGCGGCGGCGATATTGCTGATGGTTTTTGTGCTAAGCATACCGCCCGCCCTTGCAGAAGCCGCCGTATGGACAGAAGAGGAGGCTCGCCTTTGGGATGCGTATACGCATGGCGAAGTGATCCGCCTGCATGTACTGGCAGACAATGACGGTGAAAATGCACAGCGCATCAAGCTTGCCGTGCGGGATGCACTGTTAAGCGCCTTTGGCGAACAGCTGAAAACAGCGGGTGCGAGCAATAGCGATGCCGTATTCGAGCTGTTAACAAGCCATGAGGAGGATATGCGAGGGGTAGCACAGCGCTGTGCAAAGCAAAACGGTTTTGATGGAACAGTATCTGCCCATGTGGGTTTGCTTACCCTACCCGCTAAAAGCTACGGAAACATCACTTTGCCAAAGGGCGAGTATCGCGGTTTACGCGTTACGCTAGGCAGCGGAGAAGGACAAAATTGGTGGTGCGTGCTGTTTCCACAGCTTTGTTTGGCGGCCGCAGGTGATGAACCATGGCAAGCAGCACCCCAAACAGCAAATGTCCCGAATTTAGCAAAGAACGAAGCACAAGCCTTGTCAGCACAGCAAAGTTCCTCACAAGAAGGCACTGCGGCTGTTGTATGGGAAGCAAAGCGCATTTTGCATTGCTGGACAGCATGGCCCATCACTTACTAGTTGCTGACCATAACGCGCAATAAATCCCCATCTTGTGTTATAATGATTTACGAAAGAACAACGGAGGTACATGCATGGATTTTTTACCCATTTCCCCTGAGGATGTACAGCAACGCGGTTGGGATGCGCCCGATTTTGTCTATGTGGTAGGCGAAGCTTATGTAGATCACCCTTCCTTTGGACACGCCATCATCAGCCGCGTTCTAGAAAATGCAGGATATCATGTGGCCATGCTATGCCTGCCCGAATACCATAGTGCAGAAGATTTCAAACGATTTGGTAAGCCCAAGCTGGGCTTTTTGGTCACCTCGGGCGTAATCGATAGCATGGTCAATCACTACACCGCCGCTAAAAAGCGCCGCAGTGAAGACGCTTATGCACCCGGCGGAAAAGCGGGCCTGCGCCCTGATCGTGCTGTAACGGTTTATTGCAACCGCATTCATGAGGCTTATCCCGGCTTGCCCGTATTGGTGGGCGGAGTAGAAGCTTCTCTTCGCCGCTTTTCGCACTATGATTACTGGGATGATAAGGTGCGCCGCAGTATTTTGGTGGATAGTGCCGCCACCCTGCTCATGTACGGCATGGGTGAAAAAACCATTTTGGATTGTTGTGCATGGGTAGGAAGAGGCATGCCTGCCTATGAGCTTTCCACCCTTCGCGGCTGCTGCTACATGACCAAGGAAGCGCCCAAGAGCATGACCCTGCTTCCCTCCCACGCAGAGGTTTCCACAAGCCATGAAGCCTATGCGCGAGCCTTTTTGCTGGAATACGAGGAGCAGGACCCCATTCGCGGCAAAGCTCTTTGCCAACAGCAGGATGCTCAACGTTTTTTGGTACAAAACCCACCCGCCATGCCGCTGTCACGCGAAGAGCTGGATGCCGTATATGATTTGCCTTTCACGCGCACCTTTCATCCAAGCTACCAGCGTCTAGGCGGCGTGCCTGCCTTAGCGGAGGTGCGTTTTTCCTTATCCGCCGTGCGCGGATGCTTTGGCGCATGCAGTTTTTGCGCGCTCACCTTTCATCAGGGGCGCATTGTCACCTCGCGCAGTGAACAATCCCTGCTCAAAGAAGCCAAGCTGTTAACCACCTTCCCTGATTTTAAGGGCTATATTCACGATGTGGGCGGTCCTACCGCCAATTTCCGCATTCCAGCATGCGAAAAGCAGCTCAAAGAAGGTGCCTGCAAGCATCGGCAATGCTTGTATCCATCCCCATGTAAAAACCTGCGTGTAAGCCATACAGAGCTTTGCGAGCTTTTGCGCAAGCTTCGTTCCTTGCCGCGTGTAAAAAAAGTCTTTATTCGCTCTGGCATTCGTTTTGATTATGTCATGGCCGATAAGGAGGATACCTTCTTAACCGAATTGTGCAAATACCATGTGAGCGGTCAGTTAAAGGTAGCGCCAGAGCACATCAGCCCCAATGTTCTGGCTAAAATGGGCAAGCCCACACGCGAGGTATATGAAGCTTTTGCGGCAAAGTATGCGGCCATCAATGAAAAATTGGGTTTGAAGCAATACCTTGTGCCCTATTTAATGAGCAGTCATCCCGGCAGTACGCTAGCCGACGCAGTTACATTGGCGGAATACCTGCGCGACATTGGTCATCAGCCAGAGCAGGTGCAGGATTTTTATCCCACACCTGGCACACTTAGCACCTGTATGTATTACACAGAGCTTGATCCGCGTAACATGTCAAGCGTATATGTACCCAAGGGTGCTCATGAAAAAGCGATGCAGCGCGCATTGCTCCAATTTCGAAACCCAGTAAACGGCGCATTGGTCAGGGAAGCGCTCAGGCTTTGCGGCCGTGACGATTTGATCGGCTTTGATCAAAATTGCCTTGTGCCGCCAAGAGAGCTTGCTCGCAAACCAATGTCCTCACAGGGTTTTGCGCATCGGCAGGAGCCAGTTAGTTCATACAAAAACACGCGTGCTCAAAAAAACACGCGCGGCAACCGCGCCCATGCAGTCACGGGTTCAAAGCATAGACCTTAACGCTTAGCAAAGCAGATACTTTGTTTTTAAGTAGCCTTCCAAATTGCCGTGTTCGCTCACCACAATTTGCTCCATGTGCAGTACGTTCATGCACGCAAGTAAAATGGCTATGCCATGTACCACAATGTCCGCACGCTGTGGCTGTAAATAGGGCAATTGAAGCCGCTGTTCCATGGGCATAGGCGCAAGCTGTTCCATGGAACAGCGAACGTCTTTTTGGGTAAGCACAAAGCCATGGATGGAATCGCGTCTTTCCAGCGGTATTTTTTGTACAAACGCCGCGCTGGTGGTAAAGGTGCCGCCCACACCCATCCAATTTTCCGCATTCAAGGCCAAAAAGCTTTCTTGATACGGTAATAGCATGCTTTCCGCTGTTTTTACAACTTCTTCTGCGGTGGCAACGCTATTGATGGGTTGCTTGCGGCAAAGCCGAACCGCTCCCATTTGTAAGCTTACCGCTTTGAGCATTTCCTTCCCGTAGCCCACCACAATTTCCGTTGAACCGCCGCCAATGTCAATCATGCCAGTGCGCTGACCCTCCGTTGCCCCAATAAAGGATAGCAGTGCTTCTTGCTCGCCACTGCAAATATCAAGCTCTAAGCCCGTTGTTTTTTCCAAAGCGGAAATTAGCACTTGCTGATTGCGCGCATCGCGCACGGCGCTGGTCGCAAACAAACAAAGCTGTTCCGCGCCCTGTGCCAGCGCTTCGTTGCGGAAATCAACCACACTTTTACACGCCATATCAATCATGTCCTGTGTGATGTTTCCTTGATCATCCAGCGCCGCAAACACGCGCAGACCTTCGCGGTAACGCCTGAGTCGGTGGAGCCTTCCATTCGTAATATCCGCAACCAACATGCGCAGGGAGTTTGAGCCGATGCCAATCACAGCCGTTCGCAAAGAAAACACCTCATTTGTTTAGATTTGTCCCTTTACAAGCATCGCTTCCCTCAAAGAGAGAAGCGATGAAAGCGTGGCAAAACGCCTTTGTATACAGAAATACCCTCTCTTATCGAGAAGGCACCTCTTCACCGCCATATAGCGCCTCGGGATTTGTAATCACGAAGCGAATTTCGTTTGGTTTCATGTACCCATATACTGTGCGTGCTTGGTTTTCAATAAAAGCATCTGTGCCCACGTTTTCCAATGTGTTTTGGAGGGTTGCTTGTTTGCTTTCTAAATCGGCCAATTGCACCTTGCTGCGGTCATAGGTTTCATTGAGGTCATGAATGCTCGCACCAAATTGAGTGCTGTAACAAAAAAAGCCAATTAGGACGCATCCCAAAATTGCAATCAACGTCCATACGTTCATCGTTTTGCGCATTTTGGCTTCCTCCTGTTTCCATCATTGGTTCTGATTCTTATTCGACATCCCTTTCAAATTTCCTGCGAGCTTGCTTGGTTTCTTTTAAATTTTTGTTCTGCCCTTTGCGCAAAAAAGCGGGCGAGCTTACGGCCGATTGCGCGAAACAGCCGTCCCATACCGCACAGGTACAGCACCGCGCCAGTGAGGAGTGCAAGCATATGGTATACGCGCAAGCCGTCATCCCTAAAAACAAGCAGGAGCATGATGAATGCAAGCCCCGACATCAGGAGGCATAGCACATCCATCACAGGGCGAAGCTTTCCCGCGAAGGAGCTTGCGTCAAAGCTCATGGCAAGTAAAAAGCCAATGGGAAGCACCGCCAAAAAGATGTGTGCCTGATCTCCCGTTTCAAAAAACAGTCTCACTTTTTATGCCACTTCCAAGCAAGGATATGTTTGATTTGCTTTTTGGGCGATTCATAGATCACGCTGTCCACATGCCCGTCAACCTCTAATCGCCCTTCCTCTGGCACCAGCTTTACAATATGAAGCCCTTGACCCTGCAAAAACATTAAGCCCGTATCCATTTTAAGTACAACCTCGTTTTCTTGAAAACTGCAAACATCCGTAACGCCCGTGATGGTGGTGTGTTTGCGGCGATCAATGGTAACCGCGTGATTTGCTTTGATCGGTTGATTTTCTGATATAGCGGTCGCAATTGGTGTCATGGCATAGCCTCCCCTCGTACAAAGCTTATGCATGCAAAGCATAAAAAAGAAGGGCTTGACAAAGCCGTCAAAGTTCGTTACTATGCGTATACCGAATTTTAAATTTGGTATACGCAATGTGGAGGTATTCAAATGAACAGGCAGGTCAAAATGCTAAGCTATTCAGCATTGATGTGCGCATTGATCATCGTATCTACTCTTTGGTTCAAATTTGGCATTCCCGGTACCGATGTGCTGGTAACCACGCAGGTATTCTTTGTTTTGCTTTGCGGCCAGCTTCTGCCCGCAAGATACTGCCTATACACCATGGGCACCTATCTCTTCATTGGCTTGGTGGGTGTGCCCGTGTTTTCAGCCGCGGCAGGCCCTGCTGTTTTGGCCACGCCCTCCTTTGGGTATTTGCTTGGCTTTCCTTTTGCGGCGGCGGCTGTATCCATCGCCTGCGGCAAGCTAAAGCAAATAAAGGGCGGGCGGCTGATTGCATCGCTGATTGGGGTTGTGGTCAATTATGTGATTGCACTGCTCTACATTGCGGCATTGAAGGGGCTGTACCTTGGAACGCCCGTGCCCATTGGCACCTTGCTGTTTGCCTATTGCTTTGCTTTTTTGCCCTTGGATATTGTCAAGGCTGTGCTGGCGGCATTGCTGGCCATGCGGCTGGAAAAGCCCTTGCATTTAAACGAGTTGGCATAAAGATGCCTTTTGCTAAAAAGCGTGCGGCGGATTCATCCGCCGCACGCTTTTTAGTGAGGGAGCTCTGTCTTAAGCTCACGGTGTGTCAGCGCTATTTTGCCTTGATTCAGCTCCGCAAGCGTTTGCCCATTCCCATAAAGCTTGTATTTATAGGTGCAAAGTCCCTCCATCCCCATGGGGCCGCGAGCATGCAGCTTGCCTGTTGCAATACCCACCTCCGCACCAAAACCAAATAGAAAGCCATCCGCAAAGCGCGTTGAACAGTTATGAAACACATCAGCACTATCCACCAATGTCATAAATTCATTCGCATGCGCAAGCTCTGAGGACACAATGCAATCCGTGTGATGTGAACCGTAGCGGTTTATATGCGCAATGGCCTCCTCCATGGTATTCACCACACGGATGGATAGGATTGCGTCCAAATATTCTGTTTCCCAATCTTCTTGTGCGGCAGGCTTGCATGGAATGATGGCTTGCGCCGCACAATCTCCGCGAATTTCTACTTTTCTCTTCACAAGCTCCGCTTGAAGCAAGGGTAAAAAAGCCGCGGCAATATCTTTGTGTACAAGCAGTGTTTCAGCGGCATTGCACACCGAAAGGTTTTGCGCCTTGCTGTCAGCGGCTACCTTTACCGCTATATCAAGGTCGCAGGGGCTATCGATGTACACATGGCAAAGCCCTTCCGCATGCCCAAGCACTGGGATTTCACTGTTTTGCATGATGTAGCGCACAAAAGCGTTGCTCCCGCGCGGAATAATCAGGTCTATGCTTTCGTGCTGTTTGAGCATTTCCTGCACGTCCTCACGCGAATGAAGCAGTCCGCACCAGTTTTCAGGCAGTCCGCACGATGCGGTTGCGCTTACAATCAAGCGCCAAAGCGCCTCGTTGGTCTGTGCGGCCTCTCGCCCGCCTTTGAGCAATACAGCGTTTCCGCTTTTTAAGCATAGCGATGATATTTGTACAAGTGCATCGGGTCGGCTTTCAAAAATGATGCCCACCACACCAATGGGGCAAGCTACGCGGTAAAGCGCCAATTCCTCAGCAATTTCTTTTGCGTATTGAACCTTTCCCAATGGGTCTGGAAGCTTTGCAAGCGCACGCAAGCCTTCCACCATACGCGCACACTTATCCTGGGTTACCTTCAGGCGAGCAAGCAGCGGTGCGTCCAGCCCTTCTTTTTCTGCAAGCGCCAGATCCTTCTGATTTGCCTCCATGATTTCAAGTTTGTTCAATTCTATCTGATCCGCAATGGCCAACAGCGCTTGATTGCGAACGTCGAGCGATGCCGCCGCCAAACGCAAGGAAGCCTCTCTTGCATTTTGCGCCATTTGCTGGATTTCTGCTGCTTCTTGCATGCCGCATCCCCCTTGTGTTGATTATTCCATAATGGTTAGGCTGACAAATGCTTGATTTCAACCAAAGCTGCGCTTCCTAACCGTATCAATTATAGAACATCTTGAAACGCTTGACAAGTGCTTGCGTTTTTGTTCTTAGGCGTGATATAATAAATCGCTTGTCAAAGCAAGCTTTGCAGAAAGGAGGCTTCCGCTATGCCGCATCAAGTTGGCATTAAGCCAGTGGCGCAGAACAAAAAGGCGTATCACGAGTATTTTGTGGAGGAAGCCTACGAATGCGGCCTCTGCCTGATGGGAACCGAGGTTAAGAGCATGCGGCAGGGTCGTGTGAACCTCAAGGAAAGCTTTTGCTTGATTCGCGGCGGCGAGCTTTTTGCGGAGGGTATGCACATCAGCCCATACGAGCAAGGCAACATCTTCAATTCAGACCCTCTTCGCCCCAAAAAGCTGTTGCTTCACAAAAGTGAAATTCGCAAGCTTGAAGGGTTGGTCAGTCGGCAGGGGTACACATTGATTCCCCTCAAGATTTACTTAAAGGATGGGCGGATGAAGCTTGAACTCGGACTATGCAAAGGCAAGCAGCTACACGACAAGCGTGACTCAGCCGCCGCAAAGGATGCACAGCGCGAAATTGAGCGTGCATTCAAGCAGCGCTAAGCAGGTGAAGGTTGTCAGCGTTCACCGCATTATGGGGGTGTTTTGGTTTCGACGGGAGTTTTCGGAGGTATGATAAGCGAGCCGCGGACCCTGTACCGCGCAACAACGGGGAAAAACAATAACTGACAATAATAACTACGCATTCGCGGCTTAATGCCGCCCGTCGATCCTGATTACTCACAGGTTAGGGATATCGGCGTCATTAATGTGAGGAACGAGTTCGCCAAAGCTTTGAAGCGTAACCCGTAAATATGAAGCTACCGTAACCGCAAGCCTGCCAAGGGGCGTGCGGTGAGGGGAATCCCAAATCCTTGGATGCGCTCGGAGAAAACCATATCGGCGTGCTTTCGGACGGGGGTTCAATCCCCCCCACCTCCACCAGAATAAAAGGCAATCAAAGATGTCATCGGTAGAAATTCCGATGACATCAGCCTTTTCCGGGTGTTTTCACCCATAAAAACCTTTTGTAGCTACAATACTCAAGAAAAAGAAAGGATGTGCTGTTACATGATAACATTTTTGATTGCCCTGACCCTGTTGGTCGTCGGGTACTTCACCTATGGGAAGATCATGGAGCGTGTCTTTCATCCAGATGCACGCCCCACCCCCGCTGTGACGATGGCGGACGGCGTGGACTATGTGGAAATGCCAACCTGGAAGGTCTTTCTCATACAGCTACTCAACATTGCGGGAACCGGCCCCATCTTCGGTGCACTGATGGGGGCGGTGTTCGGGCCTGTGGTGTTTCTTTGGATCGTGTTCGGCTGCATCTTAGGCGGTGCCGTTCACGACTACTGTACCGGCATGATCTCCGTCCGTATGGGTGGTGCGTCAGTATCCGAAATTGTAGGAAAATATCTGGGAAACGGCATGAAACAGGTCATGCGGGTGTTCTCGGTGATTTTGCTCATCTTGGTTGGTGCGGTGTTCGTCACAAGCCCGGCCACTTTGATTGCCATGCTGACTCCGGAGGCTCTGAATGTCCCATTTTGGGTGGTGGTCATCCTCATTTACTACTTACTGGCGACTCTGCTGCCTATTGACAAGCTGATTGGCAGAATTTACCCCGTGTTCGGCGTGATCCTGATTCTTATGGTGGTAGGCGTGGCGGGAGGCATTCTCGTGGGTGGCTACCAAATTCCGGAATTGACGTTTCAAAATCTCCACCCGGACGGAAAACCGATCTGGCCGTATATGTTCGTAACCGTAGCCTGTGGTGCGATGTCCGGCTTCCATGCCACTCAATCGCCTATGATGGCTCGATGTATAAAAAAAGAAGCGGACGGCCGCAAGGTGTTTTATGGAGCTATGATTACCGAAGGCGTCATCGCCCTTATTTGGGCGGCGGCAGGCGTGGCGTTTTACGGCTCCACGGGTGGCTTGCAGGCGGCACTTTCCTCTTTAGGGCAGTCTGGCGTGGTCTACGATATTTCTACCACACTCCTGGGTGTCGCAGGCGGGGCGCTGGCGGTAATCGGCGTGGTGGTGTGCCCCATCACCAGTGGGGATACGGCATTTCGCTCGGCTCGGCTCACTTTGGCTGACTGGTTTCACATCGACCAAAATAAAATTGTGAAACGACTGCTATTGACCTTGCCTCTGCTGGCGATTGGTGCGGTGCTCACGCAGCTTGATTTTGATATTGTCTGGCGTTATTTTTCATGGAGTAACCAAACTCTCGCCATGATTGCCCTGTGGGCGGCGGCGGTTTATCTGTGCCAAAACTGCGGCAAGGCGAGCAGTCTTATGGCCGCCCTGCCTGCCGCGTTCATGTCAGCGATGTGCAGTACCTACATCTTGATGGCGGACGAGGGTTTGAAGCTGGCGAAAAGCATTGCCTATCCCATCGGTATTTTATTCGCACTGGTTTGTGCGGGGATCTTCTTCCTCCGATGCTACCGCAAGCCATTTGGAAAAATAAGGTGAAAGCATGCTTTTGTCATCTCGTAGGCTTTAATCGTTCTAAGATATTATCCTGCGTCCAACTTCTGCCGCCTGCTTCATATAATCAATATGTTCACAAGCATCTACCATTTGGGCCAAGTCGTTATGGTCTTGTTTCTTTGGGTGATAGCTCTGAAAAAAATTTGTAAGCATGCGCTCAGAATACGTGCCACCTGGGTTCGCCAGATACGCTTGATTGTTATCAAAATTTGGTGCCATTCTCAGCAGCTTTCCCGTAACAGCGCTTCTGATCACCCCGAAATTACGCATATGCCGATCCGTGTTCATAAATAGCGCATCTGAAAGCAAAATCCTGCGCCACTCCAATTCAAACGACGATCCCAACGATGCAATATTGTCATAAACCACCTGCTCATCATCGCTTTTATCATCAAACATAAAGCGAACAGACTCGTAGGGTTCAAAGAATTCATTATCGCCTACAAAATTCCGGGTTTTGATTCTGGTTCTCACACAACCGTCGTATTCATACTCGGCGGCGCTATATCCGCACGCACGCAGAACTTTGCTGATCTCACATTCGCTCTTCGTAGCATCTGCGGATTGCAGCTTGTATAGCCACCATTCGCCGCGCTCGTACTTCCATGTTTTTGTGAAGCAGCCGTCTGTTGATGCATTCGGTGTAACCATTCCTGTATTCTTGAGAGATGTATCGCTCGATACCAAAATAAAGTCGCTGACCTGTGCTTGATCCAAAGGATTACATAATTGGCCGCGCGGGATAAACTCAGCTTTATCAAAACACGTAAAAGTATCGGAAATGCTGAACATGTGTGTTGCAATGGCGACAGAGATCTTATCTCTGCTGCCGGTAAGCGCATAAACAAGCTGCCTGTGCTGAAATGTGTTCAGATCAATGGAGCGATTTTGCAGCCAAAGCGCAAATCCATCAGCCGAAGCGTTTGCCACCTGCATTGGCAGAAGCTCCTTGCGCAAGGGTGTGAACGAGTGGAGCGTTCCCCCTTGTGTTTGAAATTCAGCGACCAGGACATCATTATTGTAGAGATCATAACTTCGCATGGTTACACCTCCTATCAGATAGTAGTCTACGAACGAATTCTACTACACATCTCCGCGTATATCAAGCCTTTCCCCCGTTGTCATCGGTTTCCTGTTGACCCAAATCCGCCGCGAGTATCATCTTCCATGAACGCCACCTCTTCAAAACTGACTTCAGGCATTTTCTGTACAATCCTGAACTGACAAATGCGATCACCCTCGTGAATGGTGGTTTCGCGCATGGCCAGTACCGGCATACCCCATATGTCATTTTCACCTGAGAATGTATTGTCGATAACGCCCCATCCGTTTGTCTGGATAATGCCATATTTTTTAAATGTGGAGCTTCTCGGTGCGAGCGTGGCTTCATATCCTTCGGGCAGTTTCATTGAAACACCAAGGGGGATAATGCAATCATCTCCAAAAGACAATGTGATGCTCTCTGCCGCATAGAGGTCAATCCAATCTCCTACTTTGATTTTTGCAAGCTTAGGAATGCTTTTGTTATGATACTTCACCTTAATCGTTTCCATCTGAATGCTCCTTTCTATTTTAGTTGTTTACTGAATGTGTCCTTCCTTGTATAGCCATTGATCGGCTGAATGAACGGAATGCCAGTTTGCTGAACCTGTCTTCATAGACGTAATTAGTTCTTTTCGCTGCATCCCAATTCCATCATCAAATGAGCATCTGGAATCAGTGAGATGATTTATTTCATATATGAATCGCATCCATTCAACGTCTATTCGTTACTATTTTACATGATTTGGGGTATATCTACAAGGTCAATTTGCACTGTTTACATGGAGCCAAATTCTGCGGCAAACTTATCCTTAATTCCTGTACTATTTCTTAATTTAATACAGGAAGCGAAAGACAGAAAAAATGAGCAGCAAAATCGGAACCTCAATTGAATCAAAACCTCATCATGTAGTGGAAGACTGTAGTGTTGCATGAGACCTTTCAAAATGTTAACCAGACTGATTGACTTTGCGATCAGCAGAAAATATGTCAAACATTGATTTTCGATTTCTGCTATTATTAAGTGTATATCTTATAAAGTCAAATTTATGCTGAATTGAAGCCGTTTTTGTATGTAGTACAATATGCGGAAAGCCATCAATATCCCAATCGTTTTCAATCGATATAGCATTGTAATCTTTATCATAACAATGTCTATAACTGCTGTGTTTCGCTCGTGGGAAGCTATCGGAAAAAGATACATTATATTTTGGCCTAAAATAATGGATCATAGCTGCTTCAACAATGTTAATAATTAGTTTCTTATCCAGTATATCGGAAGTAACGGATTGAATATGTTCATTGTCCTCGTTGTCGCTTACTTCAAACTCATCCGATATTCCATCGAACGATGACAGCAAGCAATGATTGTAGTCCATAAGCATTATGAGTAGATCTCTATCTGAATAGCTGTTTTGACAGTCTAGTAAAATCTTTTGAAACGTTTTATGGGACAGCAAACGATCGACTGCATTTCGAGAACCATCTTTGCCATAAGCCTGTCCAATATAAAGCACTTCACAGACCAAGTCGCTTTGAATCTGCGATGCACACTCCATCATTATTTCCAAGGAAGAATAATCTGTTATTTGTGAAAATGCTTCTGATACAGCATCACTCCTATACTGTTCATCATCAATTTTTACAATTATGTTAGTATATGGTGGCTTTGAAGAAATGTCCAATTTTGAATGATCTTTTATACTTTCAAAAGTCATTTTGAACTCATATTGTGGTTCCAGCATGTTGTTACTAGCAAACAACTTAAGAGTAATGTCTTGCTTTGTTTGCAGAATACCATCTGTACGAAAGAAAAGTTTCGGTACCGATAGAATTGAATACATGTGAAAAGAAAAATCCAACTTTTTCATATAAGGATCGTATAGTTGGTTGGAGGAAAGAATCATGTGGTTGGCCAGAAATGCATGTAAACCAAATTCAGACTGATATTTTCTCATTTTAAACTTGCCTTTCACGGAAATCCACTTGGGATAGTTTCATCTTTTTTAGATACTTTCTGCATATGTCTTCAATGCGAATCAGTTCAAGCTTTGTACGTTGTTCCTTTTAAAAAGTGTTCCTCCTTGTTTTATACAAAGATCATCTGTAACAGTTCTGTTGTATTTACTCTCTTCGAGTATAAAACACAAAGTTCCTCATTACGGCTTATGGTAGCTGTTGCTTACCATTACAGTTTATCACAATGAAGCTTTTATTACAACCCGATCGACGCATGATACATCTACTTAATTGCCTGCCACACTACTGTTTACGTTATGAGTTGCCAATGGAACCTCTTTTAGAAGATAAAAACATATTCTAAACAAGTAGTTACAGTGA
>JAVXND010000060.1:0-16466 GCA_036645955.1 Clostridia bacterium
CAGCATATATGCTGTCCGCCCAGCGGGCGTTCACACCCGCCCTCCCCCCACAAACCACCAGAATGAGGCTGATGCCGTTGATTACCCATTGGAGAAGCAAAACCGCATACGAAATAGGACGCACGCCCAATCACATCTATCTGCGCCCGCACCTGCTGCTGCAATCAACCATTGCGCATTATACCCTGTGGACAGCCTCCCCCATCCAGCCGTCCGCGAGCGGACTGCTGACCCTTGTACCCGATGCCTCTGGCTGTGTTGTACTGCACTTGACAGGTGCTTGCGTAAGCGGCACACTGTGGGGCGCTACCACGCGAGCCGTTACCGTAAATAGCAGCCCCGACGGAGCGCCCGTGCGCGTGTTTATTGAGTTTCTGCCCGGCGGACTGTTTCAGCTTACTGGCATGAGCCAGCTTTCCCTCACAGACGGTGTTTTTCCCCTTGCTGATTTCATGCCTCCCTTTTTTGCCGCGCTGGTTCGTCTGCTGGAAACCGCAAACCAAGTGGAGCAGCTGGTGGAGGGGCTCGACGCGCTTCTGCTGCCCATCATGCTTGCAAGGGTAACGCCGCCCGCCGCGCTTTCTGCGATTGCCTCGCTTAAGCAAGCGCATGGATTGCTCACCATGAAAGCATTGAGCACAACCCAGCATTATAGCCCGCGTCACCTCAGCCGAATGCTCACTCATTATTTGGGCATATGCCCAAAGCAATTTGCACAGCTGCTGCGCATCAATGCCGCCGTTCGTCAATTTGGGTCGGGTCTGCCCCTGGCTTATCTGGCGCAGGAATCCGGCTTTTACGATCAGGCGCACTTCATACGTGAATTCAAGGAGGTCTGCGCAGTCACGCCCGGTGACTACCGACGCAGCATGTCCGATTTTTACAATGAACCCTTGAAGTTTTAGCGTATCCTCAAAGAGGTATTTATAGTACAGGAGGGGTTTTGATGAAATACAGCGGTGTTTGTCTATTGGTGGAGGATATGGAACGCGCAAAGCGCTTCTATACAGAAACGCTTGCACAGCACATCAGCATGGATATGGGGCAAAATGTTACCTTTGAGGGCGGCTTTTCGCTTCAATCCGACTATGAGCGCCTCATGGGCATTGCGCAAACAGAGGTCACCCAGCAATCCAACAGCTTTGAGCTTTATTTTGAAGAGGACGATCTAGATCAGGTGATTGCAAAGCTGGAGGCCTATGGAAACATTACCTTTCGGCATAGAAAGCGCGAAGCCCCTTGGGGGCAGTATTCGCTCGTTTTTTACGATCCCGATGGGCATCTGATTGAAGTAGGCGAAACCATGCCCGCCATGGTCGGGCGCTTTACCAAGCAAGGTCTTTCGCCCGCGCAGGTTTCCCAAAGAACCTCATTGCCATTGCCCGCCGTGCTGGAAATGCTCAAGGCCGCGCCATAATTTTTACACGCCAAAAAGTAGGCAGGGTTTAAACGCCCTCGCCTATTTTTTTGGCACTTCGCTCTATTCGTCATTCTTTCTTAAATCTGTCACAATATGGCCACATTGTTTTGATACAATCCTATTGTCGATAAAGACACTATGCGTTGTGAAAGCGGCGCAGAGAGACCTCTTACGTAAGATGGTAGCCCATGGCAAATGGTACGACCGCAGGTGCATGCCTTTGAGGAAAGCCAACTTTTCCTCGCGTGCGGCGGTCGGCCAAAACCTCTCCGCTTTCACACGCGACTACGCACTGCATAGCCGCGCATTTTTCCCCATTGCGTGGCTGTGACAAATATAGATAGCGGCGTCGGTAACCCGACGCCGCATTTTTGTTTGCCCACGGCAAGCACGCCGCCCCTTCTAAAAAGGAGAACCCCATAGGCTTGTCGAAAGAAATCAGTGATACAAAACAAACGAGGTGTTGCATCACATGGATCACCAGGAGTCAATGAAACCTTTTCACGAGCGTCTTCAGGCCTTTGGCAAGGATGAACTGCTTTATCATATCCTCAATTACGCAAGGCAGCTTACGCCAAGCAAACGCGCCGCCTTTATGGCGTGCTTTGGCACGGAGCCGCAGGCTGCTGAGCCAGCGGCCGAAATCCTTCCCACGCTGTCAGAAGCCATTTCTGCGCTGGAAACGGAGCGTTTTGCCATTGACCTTTCCTATCGGGAGCCAGAATATTACAGCTACCGTTCCTATCCAGAGGATGAGGAGGAGCCTTGCTATTGCGACAACGCTGGCACCTGCGCCGAAATTGAACGTATTTTGGCGCAAATCAAAGAGCTGGTTTTGGACGGCGCTTATGCACAGGCGCGGCAATTTTACGATCGTATGACCGATGTACGCATCATGGCCAACGATGCCGACGACATCGGCTTTGACGATGAAGACTTTTCTTTGCCAGACTTGCACGATAACGAGCTGTTAACGGCGGACTTGAAGCAAGCCGCGGCGCTTTGCCTGTATGCCGTGTACCGCGATGCGCCCAAGGAAAAACGCGCCATGCGCCTCATGAACCATTGGGCATGGAAGCAGTGGGGCACCATCACGCTGGACGCGCTTTTATCCGCAGGCCCCGAACCGCTGCCTGATTTTGACGCTTTTTTGGACGATTGGATTTTCCAGCTCAAACAAACACAGGGCTTGGACGCGCAAGCCCTGTTAAAGGAGTCCGTCCTTATTCGCGATGGTGCCGACGCTCTCGGCCCGCTTTGCAGGGAATGCGCCGCAAGCTACCCAACGCTTTGCGCCGAATGGTTTGACGTTCTCTTTAACCAGCACAAGCTTGCGCAAATTTGCGACGAGGCGGAAGCCACCGTTGCCCTGCTCGCCCTTGCGCCAAAAGCAAAAGCGCATGTGGCCCGCATCGGCCTCTATGCCGCAAAGCAGCGGGGGCTTGATCCGCTTGCACAAGCCATGATGGAGGCTTGCTTTCAAGCCAAGCCAGACACGCAAAACCTGCTTCGCATGCTTGCATTGCCCGACCCAAGCATCTTTGAAAATGCCAGTGCGGCGCAATCCAGCCGCATCCTTCGGTTTTTTCACGGCGATTTTGAAAGCCTTTTTTCACTGCTCAAGCAAAGCTATCAGCCGCTTGCATGGTCAGGTGATGACTATAGCGTGCTCACCGCCTTGTTTTTGCTGCTGCCCGTGGAAGCGCAGGCGCTTACCGCGCTTATGAAGGATGCGCTAAACGCCCTCAGCCCGCACCTAGGCTATGCCCCCGAGTATGACGATCCGCCTTTTTGCGAGTGCTATGCGCTTTGGCGGGAACACATCGGCACGGTGGATGCCAGCCTGTACCTTGCGGATTGCGAACAGATGGTGCTGGAGCGTGTGAAGAGCATTGTATCCAACCAGCACCGCAGTGCTTACGCGCGCGCCGCCGAAAACGCCATGCTCCTTGCGCAGGTCAAAGCCCTCGTGCTCCCCTCCTGCACCATCAAAAGCACATTGCAAGCCATTCGCGGCAGCTACCCAAGGCATAGGGCGTTTCAGCAGGCGTTTGAAAAGTATGGGTTTTAGGGGAACTGCCCCCCCACCTGTAAAATCTGTTTGCGCCATTTCCTTCCCCATGCTATAATGTAAGTTGAGTTATGCCGCGCATTCGTGCGCCGCGTCGCCAGATGTAAGGAGACTTACGATTTTGGGAATAATGGATGTATTTAAGAAACTGCTGGGGCAGAGCAATGAAACGGAAGTCAAACGTCTTCAAAAAATTGCGGACTTGGTGCTTGCAAAAGAAGCCGAATACAAAACCCTGAGCGATGAACAGCTTCAGGCCAAAACCCCTGAGTTTCGGGCGCGCCTGCAAAACGGCGAAACCTTAGAAGCTCTGTTGCCTGATGCCTTTGCCGCATGCCGCGAGGCGGCGGATCGCACGGTGGGCATGCGCCCCTACCCCGTCCAAATCATCGGCGGCGTGTGCCTGCATCAAGGCCGCATTGCTGAAATGAAAACGGGCGAGGGCAAAACGCTGGTCGCCACTTTGCCCGCCTACTTAAACGGCCTCACAGGCAAGGGCGTTCACATCGTCACCGTCAACGATTATCTCGCCAAGCGCGATAGCGAGTGGATGGGCAAAATTTTCAAGTTCATGGGTCTTTCCGTGGGCTTGATTGTGCACGATCTGGACAACCTTCAGCGCCGCGAGGCCTATGGCTGTGATATCACCTACGGCACAAACAACGAAATGGGCTTTGATTACCTGCGCGATAACATGGTCATCCATGAAAGCGATATGGTACAGCGCGGCCATGAATACGGCATTGTGGACGAGGTGGACTCCATCCTCATTGATGAAGCCCGCACGCCGCTCATCATCAGCGGTCAGGGGGATAAATCCACCGACCTCTACGAAAAGGCCGATCGCTTTGTCGCACGCCTCCATAAGGAGGAGGATTTCACCGTTGAAGAAAAGGACAAGGCGGTTTCCTTAACCGAGGAGGGCGTCAGCAAGGCCCAACGCGCCTTTAACGTGGAAAACATCGCCGATCTGGACAATAGCGAGCTGTATCACCACATTCTGCAAGCTTTAAAGGCGCACGCCATTATGAAGCTGGATGTAGACTACGTGGTGCAAAACGGCGAGGTGCTCATTGTAGACGAGTTCACAGGCCGCCTGATGGTGGGCCGCCGCTACAGCGACGGCTTGCACCAAGCCATTGAAGCCAAGGAGCACGTCAAGGTAGAGCGCGAAAGCAAAACGCTTGCAACCATCACCTTCCAAAACTACTTCCGCATGTACAAAAAAATCAGCGGCATGACGGGTACTGCCAAAACAGAGGAAGAGGAATTTCAAGGCATCTATAATTTGGATGTTGTGCAAATCCCCACCAACCAGCCCATGATCCGCGTGGATACAAACGACATGGTTTATAAATCTCGTCAGGGCAAGTTTAACGCCGTTGTGGAGGAGATTGTCACCCGCCACCAAACGGGACAGCCCATTTTGGTGGGTACCGTCAATGTGGAAACCAGCGAAATGCTCAGCCGCCTGATCAAACTGCGCGGCGTACCTCATGAAGTGCTCAACGCCAAAAACCACCAAAAGGAAGCTGAAATTGTAGCGCAGGCAGGCCATGCGGGCGCGGTAACCATCGCCACCAACATGGCAGGCCGCGGCACCGATATTTTGCTCGGCGGCAACCCCGATTTCCTCTCCCGCCGCGCCATGCGCCAAGAGGGCTTTAGCGAGGAGGTCATCGAAAACGCCACAGGCCACAACGAAAACGTGGAGCCCAGCGTTTTAGAAGCACGCAAGCGCTACCAAGAGCTCTACGCAGGCTACAAAAAAGAAACCGATGCAGAGCATGAACGCGTGATGCAAACAGGCGGTTTGCACATCATAGGCACCGAGCGTCACGAGAGCCGCCGTATTGATAACCAGCTTCGCGGCCGCGCTGGCCGCCAAGGCGATCCGGGCAGTACGCAGTTCTTCATCAGCCTTGAGGACGATGTTATGCGCCTCTTTGGCAGTGAGCGCATTGCCCCCATGATTGAGCGTTTGGGCATGACGGAGGATCAGCCTCTAGAAGCAGGCTTGCTCACCAAGCAGATCGAATCCGCTCAGCGCCGCATTGAAGGCCGTAACTACAGCATCCGCAAAAGCGTGCTTGAATACGACGATGTCATGAACAAACAGCGCGAGCTGATTTACGGCCAGCGCCGCGATATCCTCATGGGCAGCAACGTCCGCGATAGCGTCATCACCATGGCGCATAACCTGATCGACTCCACCGCCGAGCGCAATTTCACAGGCGAGGGCAGCTTTGATTGGAGCTTGGAGGACGCGCGCGCTTATTTGGAAAAGCTATGCTTAAAGCCGGGCACCTTCGCAAAATATGCGGAGTCCATCAAAACCATGGAGGAGCCAAACGAGTTTACCGCCCTGCTGTATCAGGATGCTGATGCGTTCTATGAAGAGCGTGAAAAGCTGTTGGCCGATATCGGCATTGATATGCGCGAGTTTGAGCGCGTGGTGATGCTTTCCGCCATCGATCACCACTGGATGGATCACATAGACGATATGGACAACCTCCGCGAGGGCATTGGCCTGCGCGCCTACGGCCAGCGTGATCCTGTGCAGGAATACCGCATGGAAAGCTATGACATGTTCAACGACATGGTTCACTTCATCCGTGAGGAAACCGTTCGCCGCCTCTACCAAAGCCATATTGAGCGCATGCCGGAGCGTCAAAAAACGGTAGACCCCGCCAGCCTCAAGGCAGGCCTGCAGGGCGATGAAAACACAAACGGTCAAGCCAAAAAAGGCGGCGCGCCCACCCGCATGAGCACCCCGGGCGCACCCGGCCGCAACCAGCCCTGCCCCTGCGGAAGCGGCAAAAAATACAAGCATTGCTGCGGCGCGGGAAAGTAAAGTCCCCCCCAAACTCGTGGTTTTGAAAGGATGGTCAAAACGGTGATCGACCAAGACCGAATCAAGCAGGATCTCAACCGGTTAAGAGATACCATCTCAAAGGCCGCCGACGCGCTCCACCTGCCATTGCTTGTGGAACAGCTTTCGGAGCTTAAAGAAGAAATGAACAGCGCCGAATTTTGGAACGATTTGGAGCACTCCACCACTGTCAACCGCAAGGTAAGCCAGATCGAAAGCAAGCTAAACCACGTGGCAAGGCTCAGAGCCCGCGCCGACGATGTGGAAGCCATGCTTGCACTGCTAGGCGAGGATGAAGACGAGGAAATCGCCGCAGAATGCGAAGCCGAGCTTAGCTCCCTTGCCATGGACGCGGATGCTTTGGAGCTTGAAACCCTCATGCGCGGCGATTATGACAGCTGCAACGCCGTGCTTTCCTTGCATGCGGGCGCAGGCGGCACCGAAGCGCAGGATTGGACGCAGATGCTCTACCGCATGTACACCCGTTACTGTGAGCGCCACGGCTTCAAGGTCATTGTCAACGACTTTTTGGACGGCGATGAAGCAGGCGTTAAAAGCGTCACCTTTCAGGTGGAGGGCGAAAACGCCTATGGCTTTTTGCGCAGTGAAAAGGGCGTTCACCGCCTTGTGCGCATCTCCCCCTTCGATTCAAACGCCCGCCGCCATACCTCCTTTAGCTCGCTGGACGTTTCCCCCATTTTGGTGGGCGAGCTGGATTTTGAGGTCAATATGGAAGAGGTGCGCATAGACACCTACCGCGCAGGCGGTGCAGGCGGTCAGCACGTCAACCGCACGGATAGCGCTGTCCGCATGACGCACATTCCCACAGGCACCGTGGCGCAATGCCAAAACGAGCGCAGTCAGGTGCAAAACCGCGAGGTCTGCTTCCAGATTCTCAAAAGCCGCTTGCTTGAATTGCATGAGCGCGAAAAAGAAGAGCACATGTCCGATATCAAGGGCGAAATGAAAAAAATCGAGTGGGGCAGTCAAATCCGAAGCTATGTCTTTCAGCCCTACACCATGGTCAAGGATCATCGCACGGGCTTTGAAAGCGGAAATGTATCCGATGTCATGGATGGCAATCTGGACGGCTTCATTACCGCCTATCTCAAAATGCAATAAAGCGGAGGTTATGCCATGACGGCTGAAAAAAAGGCGCATCGCGCCTTTTTTCCCTGTTTTCTGGCGGCGTTTTTGCTGGTGTGGCTTGCGGCGCTCAATGCCGTGTATCTTAGCGCCATCAAGCCGTCCAGCTTTGAAAAGGCTCTGCTTCAAACCGTAGATGCACAGCGCCTTGGCACGGATGCCAAAAGCCTGCAAGCCTTCGCAAGCCATACCATTGCTTATTTGGTGGGGGAAGAGGCTGTGTGGAGCCCGCAAATCACGCTCCTTGGCACGCCCGCGAGCACCTTCATTCCCATGGCTTTTCGTGCGCATATGGCGGAGGTTCGCGGTTGGGTTCAGCTTGCGCCGCCCTTTTTCCTGACGGGTGCCGCCTTGGTGCTGCTGCTTTTGTGGCTGGCTGTCAAACGCCATCGCGGCAAGCACGGCCTTTGCTTGGGCGGCTATTACGCAGGTGTGGGCGCGGCGTTTCTGTTGCTGGCCGCCCTTGGGCTGTGGGCTGTTTTGGATTTTAACAGCCTTTGGGGTGTTTTGCACCGCGTGCTCATTCCTGACGGCATTTTCTCCGCTGGCGAGCTGGTGATGCAGCTCTTTCCCATCACGCTTTTTTCCGCTTATCTGCCCAATGTGGTTCAAACCTTCGCGCTGCTTTGCGGCCTTGTGCTGCTGCTGCCGCTGGCCGTTTCCCACCTTGTGCAAGCGTTCGCAAGGCACAAATCCCCTCGACCGTAAATGATGCGGATGTCAAAAGCATGCTTTTGTCACCCCGATCATAGATTGGAAAACGAATGAATACATATGCAGACATGAAAAACAAGCTGGCCGCCCTGCAAGGCAAACCCTCCGTGCGCATTCTCGCGCTGGAATCCAGCTGTGACGAAACCGCCGCCGCCATTGTGGAAAACGGGCGCAAGCTGTTAAGCAGCGTCATTTTTTCGCAGGTGGATGTACACGCCCTTTACGGCGGTGTGGTGCCTGAAATTGCAAGCCGTGCGCATGTGGATGCCTGCGACCGCGTGATTGATCGGGCGCTTGGCGAGGCAGGCATGTCCCTGCAAGAGGTGGACGCGCTCGCCGTTACCTATGGGCCTGGGCTGGTGGGGGCATTGCTCACAGGGGTCAATTGCATGAAGGGGCTTAGCTATACCGCCCGCTTGCCGCTGATTCCCGTCAACCACATTGAAGGGCACATCAGTGCGAATTTTCTCACCACCCCTGACTTAACGCCCCCTTTTATCTGCTTGATTGTAAGCGGCGGGCATAGCCATTTGGTGCGTGTAAACGCTTATGCGGATTATACCCTGCTGGGTCAAACGGTGGATGATGCGGCGGGCGAGGCCTTTGACAAAGCCGCGCGCGTGCTTGGCCTTCCCTACCCCGGCGGCCCGTTGCTGAGCAACCTCGCACAGGATGGCAATGCCAGCTATCTGCCCTTGCCCCATCCCCATCCAGAGGGGCGCTATGATTTTAGCTTTTCCGGTCTGAAAACCGCATTTTTAAACGCATGCCACAAAATGGAGCAAAAAGGCGAGGCTCTGCCCCGCGCTGATTTAGCCGCGTCCTTTGAAAAGGCCGTCACCGATACCCTTTGTGAAAAAGCCATGCTGGCCTTGGATGAAAGCGGACTACACACCCTTTGCGTGGCGGGCGGCGTAAGCGCTAACCGCCGCCTACGTGCCCAGCTGCAACAGCTTGCCCAGCAAAAAGGCTTCACGCTCTGCATGCCCGAAAAATGGCTTTGCACCGACAACGCCGCCATGATCGGCTCCGCCGCCTTCTACCGCCTGCAAAATGGCGAGCTGGCCGAGTTGGCTCTCAACGCGGTTCCCTCGCTAGCGCTTGTCGGCAAAGCTGCCGCTGCAGAATAAATTGCATGCGGCGGACAGTTGCAATGCATGATGCAAATCGTGGTAGTTATGCATTATGGGAGGTTCTGACCGCGAGCTGGGCGGACACCATATATGGTGTCCCTACAAGCACAGCGGCATTCGTGACAAAGTACAGTATTCGTGACAAAACGCGGTATTGATAGGAATCGCCCATGCAACCCGCACGCTATCCGTTAGCGCTGGACGGTCACGCCGCCGTTCACCCCGCCCCATGCAACCCGCACGCTTCCCGTTACCCCTCTAGGGACACCATATATGGTGTCCCTAGAGCTCACGTTCACCCTCCCCGTGCTCCATGACCGCATCAGCTTCACCTTTGGATTGATCTTTTCGGTTATTCATCCCTTACCTTCCAGCCTTTGCAACAATATGCTTATACTTCCCGCTGATCGGATTTGCTTTTGGCAGCTCATCCGTCAAATAAATTTCGGCGGTTACATCATTTTGCTGTAAATACCTATTGATTGCCTGCTTTGCTTGGGCAAATGCTTCTTCTCTGTTTTCTGCTATCAAACGGAGCTCCAAACGGTCTTGGCTGTGTTGAATGAGCTGAAAACGCTCTATGCCATGCACTTCCTTCAAAATTGCATACAGAGCCAGCGGTGCAATTCTCACACCGTTTCCAAAAGTCAAAATGTCATCTGTTCTGCCCTCCAAGGTAAGCCACGGCTTGGCGTTTCCGCAAACACAGGGCTCATTGTGCAGTACAATGCGATCGGTCAATTCAAAACGAAGCATCGGGCATATTTTGTTTGCAAGGTTTGTCAGCAATACCTTTGTAGACTGAACCCCAGCAGGCACAGGCTGATTGTTTTCGTCAACAGCCTCCAATATGACCCAATCATCATTGATGTGGAAGTGCTTTTCACTGCATTCACAGGCAACCGTGCCGCCCTCGGTGCAAGAATAATTCGTTTGCACATAACATCCGAACACCTTGGATAGATGCTCCCGCACATCGTCGTCGAGCCTTTCACCGCCCGTCATAATGATTGCGGGATGAATGTGCAGCCTCCCATTTTCCTGCTCAGCCGCAAGCAGCTCCATCGCCGTGGGGTAACAGCCGATCATAGAGGGCTGGAAGTCATTCAATGTTTTGATCATTTCGGACATTGGCTTGCGAACGTCAAGCGTTTTCATTTTGTTCTTCTTCCACGGCATTCTGCGGAGATTGTATTTGACAGAGCCGCAACCCAAATAAAAACCATCGTCTGCAAACAGAGCGATTGTCTTGCCGCCGTTTTTCATAAACGCTTTCATATCCTGCCCTCTGGCAAAGCTGCGTAATACACCGATGGCAGAAGCCACGTGGATCGTCGTAGCGTCATACAGCAGGGTACAGGGCTTGCCTGTGGAGCCGGAGGTTGTGTAGACTAAGTATTTTCCATCAAGCTTTCTGCCTACATTGGAGATATCCTCCATGAAGCGCTCAACCTTCTCCTTTGTGATGCTTCTGTCCGTCATCCACTCATCAAAGTGCTCCATCAGCTCCGCCTTGTTGGTCGTGGGCAGAGCAGATAGCGGCATGCCTTCCTCTATGCCTTGATAGCGTTTCGAAAAATACGGGCTGTTGCTTTTGGCATAGGCCACAAGCTCCATAAGCCGCCGCTGCTGAAGGTCAAAACGGCTTTCATCGGTCATTTGATCCGCTTTTCGTGTAAGCCATAATGCTTTTAATAAACCTATTTGTTTCATACTGCACCTCATTTCGTCCCTTGCCATTCATAAACCATCAGCCGCTACAGCATTTCAGCTGTGCTATTGGGTTCCTTGAGCATAAAAGCACGCCTTAAACAAAGCAGTCAATGGTTTACGATATGCTTGATCATGCGGACAGTTGCAATACACAATTCAAATCAATATGCTTTTTGACATCCGTATCATATCGTGCCGCCCACACCTTTAAACTTTTCTACAAAGGCGGCTATTTTCTGAAAAACGGTTTGCTTTTTCGTTAAATATTTTGGATTAAGCGGACTCATTTTAGGTAGAATTTCATTGAGCTCCGTTCCGTTTTCGCTGGCGTATTCCCTTTTTAAGGAGGCGAGAAGGTATCGTTTTGCAGCAGCTTCATTGAGTGCTTCAGCGCAAATCAATTCCTCTGCCTCTCTTTTTTGTTCAGCTTGGGCGAATGCGAAAAAGGCATCGATAATGCTTGCTCTATCCTCAATTTGATCCAAGTCTGTTTGATTGATAAAATCAACCATTAAGCTTTCTTTTGCACGATTGCCTACGCTCGAACGAATCAAACGCCTGACATCTTCAACCAACGTTTCTTTGTTTTGTAATGCTTTGTTTTTCTCAAATATGAGTTCCAAAATATAATCCAGATTTATTTCCTGTGATTTTAGCAGCTCCACCTCAAATACAACATCATCCCAATCAACCGAGCATGCCTCTTTTCCCATTTCGTCGCTTTCTTTGCATAGCCAGTCACGTATATCATTATAAGTAGAACGATAATCTTGTATGGTTCGTTCTTCGGGCATTGCTACCTCTTGCATAGCGGCAATTTCTTCATCGCTTACATAGTGGGTAGCTTTGAATGCTTCAACGGCTTGAGGGTCTTGTAAATCAATGGATCGTAATGCTTTCAAGCTCGCAAACTCATCATAGTTCTGTAGAATGTTTTCAACTCGTAAATACTCACCAAATAGCTTGGCAAAGGCTTTTTTATCCTTTTCAGTAACGATTTTGTCAATCGTCGGAAAATCTTTGTTCAGCGCCATTACCAAATCAACATAGCCGCGACGCGCCTCCCCCGTAGCGATGTCAATAAAGCCTTGCATATACTCTGCATAGCTTTTTTCGAGCAAAACATTTTTTGTGTTTTCATCTCCAAAGAGTTTAATGGCATCAACGGTCGCTTGTTCCATATCTCTAAAGGTAACAATGTTGCCAAAGGTCTTTGTAGAATCATAAATGCGGTTGGTTCTTGAAAATGCTTGAATCAAGCCGTGGTAACGAAGATTTTTATCGACAAATAGCGTGTTCAGTGTTGGCGCATCAAAACCCGTTAAAAACATTCCGACCACAATTAAAAGATCTATTTCCTGCCTTCTGACTCGGTTTGCAAGGTCACGATAATAGTTTTGAAACTCTTTGCTCTCCACGCCAAAATTGGTTTTGAACATCACATTATATTGATTGATCGCGTAAGTTAAGAACTCTTTTGCACTGCTGTCCATGGCTTTGGGCTCAAAAGTTTCATCCGCTATGTCGCCAATGCTATTTTGCTTTTCGTTAGCCGCAAAGGAAAAAATGGTTGCAATTTTCAGGGGCTTTTCGCTTTCCTTTTGTAAGGTGGCGAATGCTTCGTAGTAGAGCTTTGCCGCCTCCACACTGCTTACAGCAAACATGGCGTTAAAGCCTTTTGCCCCAGCATGGGAGCGATGGGTCTTTACCCTAAAGTTATTCCATATATACTGGGAAATTTCTTTGATTCTGTCAGTGTGCAGCAACGCCTTTTTCGTTTCGGCGGCTGTCAACTTTTTCTCATCCTGCTCCGTTTCGATTGATTTAAACCTTGGGCGAACATCGTTATAATCCACTTTGAATTTTAGCACCTTTTCATCACGGATCGCATCAGTGATCACATAGGCATGTAGTTCACACCCAAACACGGAAGCCGTGGTTTCAGCGCCGAGGGCGTTTTCGGGAAAAATCGGCGTGCCAGTGAATCCAAACTGGTAATATTGCTTGAACTTCTTATGAATGTTTTTTTGTGCTTCACCAAATTGCGAGCGATGTGCCTCGTCAAAAATGAATACCACCTGCTTATGGTAGATGGGTAAATTTGCTTCACTTTTAATGAGATTGTTTAGCTTTTGAATTGTGGTAACAATGATTTTATGATCGTCTTTTTCAATGTTGCGTTTGAGCCCTTCGGTGTTTTCAGAACCATTCACACTATCAGGAGAAAAGCGCTGGTACTCTTTCATGGTTTGATAGTCTAAATCTTTTCTGTCCACTACAAAAACCACTTTGTCTATAAAATCAAGCTCTGTGGCAAGCCGTGCGGCTTTAAAGCTGGTTAGCGTTTTACCGCTTCCCGTGGTATGCCAAATATACCCGCCGCTTTCTGTGGTGCTCCATTTTTTGGCGTGATAGGCGCTTTTGATCTTCCATAAAATTCTTTCCGTTGCAGCAATTTGATAGGGGCGCATAATGAGTAAATTGTCGCTCGTATCAAAAACAGAATAGTGCAGCAGCACACTGAGCAATGTGCTTTTTTGAAAGAATGTTGCTGTAAAATCCTTCAAATCCTTAATCAGAGTATTATCTGCCTTGGCCCAGTTCATGGTAAATTCAAAGCTGTTCTTATCTCGTTTCGTGGTATTGGCAAAATAGCGGCTATCCGTTCCGTTGGAGATTACGCAGAGCTGCAGATACTTAAACAGGGAGCTTTCCGAATTGAAACTCTCCTTGCTATATCGATTGATCTGATGAAAGGCCTCTTTGATCGCAATGCCACGCTTCTTTAGCTCCACTTGTACCAAGGGTAGTCCATTCACCAAAATGGTCACATCATATCGGTTGGCATGGGTTCCCGTTTGTTCAAATTGTGAAATAACCTGTAGCTTGTTTTTTGCTAGGTCCTTTTTGTTCACCAAATAAATGTTTTGAATATGTCCATCGTCAAAAACGAAGTCATAGATATAATCGTCTTGGATTTTGCGCGTTTTATCAATCTGGCTGTCACTGGGTTGATCTAAATATTCCTCACAAAAGCGTTTCCATTCTTCCTGCGAAAACGCCACCTTGTTTAGCATTTGCAGCTGCACGCGAGCATTTTGAAGCAATGCTTCAGGCGTCGTGAGCTTTGGTAGCGTTTCATAGCCCTGCTTCACCAAATCGGCAATGAGCTCGCGTTCTAAATCGGCCTCGGTTTGATAACCAGCGCCTTGCTGCTCTATTTTTGTATACTGATCCAAAACGATAAAGTGATTCGATTCAGCGATTGGATTGTACTCGTACATTTTCGCACCTCCAAATTACTTGAATTGCAGATTTTTGGTGACTTCTTTTAATAAATAGTCCAATACCCGTTTGTCCTTATCTGTTAGCTCAACAATTTCATCGCTTGAAAATTTTGAATGACTTGAAATGTTGATAATTCTGCTCTCATACGGATTTGCTTTTCCATCTTCTCCTTTTGGCAAAAGCTCTCCCCATTTTTCATATCCTAAAAATGTGGAGGTCTTCTCCAAAATATTTCTAAGATAATTGAAGTGATATTTTTGTATCCGTCCTGTTGCCAGTGCTTTTTCAAGTTCCTTCTTCAGAAAAAGATGATATGAAAAAGGGGAATCATCTTCCTGAGGGATCAAATCATAGTTGCCACTGTCATCTCTTTCTAAAAAGTGCCTGCCTGCTCCTTTAAATTCGTTATGTAGCACATTATAAAACAGCGGATGGTGGGTCGTAACGATAAACTTTAAATTCGATTTGCTACTTTTTATCATCTGTGCCAAATCCACTGCCAATTCAATCAAGTGGTTTTCATCTAATGAAGTCACAGGGTCATCAATAAAGATATATTCCAATTGATTGAATTGATCGGTTTCTCGCTCTTGGTCAATGCTATCCAAGTCAATATTCAAGTTTTCAACCGCTTGTTGGAGCAGAGCAAAAAACACGCTCCAAATAAAGCAGCTTTCTTCTCCTTTTGATATTTTGATAGGGAGTGAATCTTCCTCATGTCCTCGCTCATAGGTAAAGGTAATTTCCGAAAAATCAACATTGAAGTTTGGCGTAAGTTTATCATCAGTATAGTGCTGAAAAATTTTGCTAATGTTTTGTTCTTGCCCTTGCTCTACAAAGACCCAATTCGTGAAAATATTGGGCTGTATTTTAAGCTTAGGCTCAGAGTCGTTCTCTAAGTCATTATCCCAGTAAAACAAATCCTCTGTAAAGGCATTATAGTAAAGGATTTTCTTTCCAGTCAAGCCTGTTTCTTCGGTTTCTTCTATCTCGGGGTCGCTTTTAGGCTCAATCACAGATTTAAGCTCTCTGGAAAGCCTTGTTTTTCCCGTTCCGTTAAAGGCGTAAATTAGTTGCACTTTTTTGTTATTATCTTTTAGCTCCATCGCAATTTCATTTAAACTCTTTCCCATATCACACCTCGACTTCAGCCTTTGGAAAGGTAAGCAGTTTATCACGGTAATACTCGTATTGTTGCTGTCTTGCCTTTATCTCGGCAGGCAAGCCGCTTGAAATGTCGCTGCATAGAGTGTCGAAACGGTCGAGGATGTCCACGATACGTTGTTGCTCAACAAGTGATTTTGCTACATCTTGCGGGTACGGAATGGGGACATTCATATTCATAATTTCATTACCGCGAACATGAGGTACGCCACCGCCACGCTTTGTATCATGTAAATCTTGCTGTATATTTTTTAAATAATGATAAAGAAATCTTAAGTTAAGCGTACTCATTGCTTCAATTATAAATCCATCCGTCACAAAAATAGGACAATTCCAAAAAGAAACAAAACCTGCATATGCACCACTACGTGAAATTACAATAGCTTCGCCATTATGATTGCTCTGATTGCAGTAATAAGCAGGCTCTTGCCCGCCGAGAATGACTGGAACGTCTCCCGGAATCACACCTTTTTTTGTAATATAATCCCCACGTTTCATAATGGCTACATTGTCCAACTTTTCCCACGATTCAGCAGTAAGGATGTATAGCCTGTTTCTATAATACTCATACTGTTTCTTTCTCGCTGTAAGCTCCGCTGTAAGCTCCGCTGTAAGCTCCGCTGTAAGCTCCGTAAAAGTATCTAGAATACGAACAATTTCCTGCTGGACAGGGAGAGGAGGAAGAGGGATTACATATTCCTTTCTAATAACAGACGGATGCGCCTTATTAGTATAGTCGTAATTTTTCCTTAACCAAAGGTTGTCGATTACGAAGTACAGATATTTAACATCTAGTAAATCATTTCTTAATACTCTTAACCAACCTGATACATTTGTCAAAGAGAATCTATGTTTGTCTCTAAAGAAAAATTTTCCACCACCATCTACCGACCACGATAAGAGTACTTCATCAAACATATATTGACTATATTTTCCCATTAGTCC
>JAVXND010000061.1:0-16441 GCA_036645955.1 Clostridia bacterium
CTTGCCTGTGTTGCCGTTTGCGCCTTTGAAACCAAAAATACCCGTAAGCAAATCGAACACGCCCATAAGGATGGCCAAAATACTAGCGAATATGGCGACAATGCCCACGGCGGCAAAGCCCATGCCAGTCTCCTGATCAAAAGAATTGCTGAAGCCTGCGCCTGTGAACACGCCGCCGCTTACAAAACCTAGAATACCCATCACCATGACCAAAATAGCGCCAATAATGAGCAGTACGGATAATACCTTTAAGAATGTGCGCATGAATCGTATCCTCCTTGAATTTAAATGGGAATTAAGTACATTATAGTGTTAGCGGCGAGCCTGTGTCAAGCACGATTTTGCAAAAATAGCTCAATATATCCAATAGCCTCATGATTGGCGGGAAAGCGGGGTCTTGCTTTCCCGCCAATTCATGGTACGGCTATTTAAACTAGCTCTGCCAGCCTTGCCGCAGTTGGATGCGACAGCGGACCTGCGTTTTGGTCGGCTATTTCCAACCGTAAAATACCCGATGCATGCTTACCAAAGCTTCAACCGCTCCTCGGGGGCGATGTACATGGGATCGCCTTCCTTCACGTCATAAAGCTCATAAAAGCAATCCATCAAAGCGATGCATGCGTTCACACGAACCTGATTGGCGGAGTGCACATCCATCAGTCTGCCAGTGCTGGAAATCGCCTTTTCCGTGCCCATTTGCGCCCATATGGTTGCCATGTTTTCCATGGCCTCCCTCTGGGCTGTCGCATCATCACCAATAATATCGAAGATGCAATAAATTCCGGCAACGTCCGCCATGTTTTCAGTCATGGTGATTTTGGAATCCTGCACAACGCCCTGCACCACTTCAAAACGGTTGAAATAGGTTACAAATTGTTCCTGAATCTCCATAAACTTCTCTTTGTCCTGCTTGGTCCACCAATCAGACTTGTTGCCGTAAGCGTCATAATTGGCGCCGTTTGCATCGAAGGCATGGCCGATTTCATGCGCAACGATTGCGCCGATCCCGCCTAGATTGGTCGCATAGCTTCGGTTGATATCGAATACCGGCCATGCAAGAATGCCAGCCAAAATATTGATGGAGTTGGCTTCGGGATTGTAAAACGCGTTTACAGTATCGGGGGGCATGAGCCATATCGTTCTGGCCAACGAGGGATCCTGGCACTGTTTGACACTGCTTTGCAATGTAAAACGGTTGATGCTGCACAGGTTGGTGAAAAAGGTACCGCCATCCTCCACAGAAATGATTTCGGGGGCAGGTGCGTTCTTTGGATAACCGATGGATACCACAATGTTTTGTACCTTTTCGATCGCTTTAAGCTTGGTTTGCGTTTCCATCCATGTGTTGTCGCTAAAACGCTTAATATAGGCAAGCTTGATATCCTCGACCATCTTGGCGATTTCGGCGGTGGTTTGATCATCGTAATAGTTGGTGCAGTAAAAAACACCAATGTCATTGGGAAGCAGCTCGCGCAGCTTGGTCAGGTTTTCCTCTGCGAGATATCCCGTCGTGATTTCCATTCCCAAGGACTTATAATACTCCTCGGGGGTCATCTCCTCTTGCGGCTCCTCGGGGGTCATCTCCTCTTGCGGCTCCTGGGTGGAGTCTGCCTTTTCTTCGCCTTCAACGGTTACGTCCTCTTCCGTCGCGGCGGGTTCCTCTTCTTGGGCAGCCGTAGGATCTGGGTTGCTGTCGTTGATGGGCAGGCACATGCAGGCGGCAACGCCAGAGAAACTAAGTGTGGTAAGCGCCATCTCCTCTTCCTCGCTGGTCGTATATTGGGAGACGATGCCTAGGTTGATGAGGGCGTTGATTTTGAGCGCCGTCAGATATTCGGGCGTGCTGAGAATGCGGTTGAGCTCCGGCATAATCTGGGCGCTCTTAAACATCAAATGGCCATATCCAGAGAAGCCCAGCTCATCCAAGGCCTTGTTTAAATCCACTGCGGGGATATCCTGACGCACCTTTTGCGAGGTGAAGGCAGCCTCGGAGGGTGTGATCAAAGCGTGGGTTTGTGGATCAAGCTCCGGATGCTCGCTCAACAAATTGGCCAAATCCACGGCGCGCTGTTCGGCAGTGTATTTGGGATCAAAGAGAGAACGCAGCATGAAACCCTGCTGGAAGGTCAAATACAGCGCTTCCTCCAGCCCCAAGCCGGTGACACCCTGAATTTCCACAGTGCGCTGCAAATCCTCCTGCGAGAAGGGCATGCCTATAGCGTTCAAATATTGGGAAATCATGCCGTAATAGTCACTCTGAAATACCTCGCGGCAACGCGAGCTGAACTGCAAAAGGCATCCCGCCTGCGCGTACACAAAGTTTACACTGGGATCGTAGCGGCTGGTATCGGGGTTGAGCATCGGCTGATAGGAAAGCAAAGTGGCAATGCCAGTTTCCTGCTGAATGCTTTGAGTCAAATTCAACAAGGCTTCGATGTCCGCTGCGTCCATAATCTGACGACGATATCCGTCAAGCAGCACGACCTCTTGCGCAGAGGGTGTTTTTGCATCCACCATGGAAATAAGCATGTCGTGAATCCGTTGCTCGGCGGAACCTTTTTCGTACTTGATTTCGCCGTCCATCAGCTTGGTCAGCAGGTCTTTTTCACGTTCGGTAACGGAATTGTTAATGTCGGTAAGGTAAGACCATTCGTCCTCTGATTGAACGACAGCGCCGCGCCGCGCGTCCACATAGCTTGCGTTTTGTAAAACAGCATTGCGGAAGGCTTTATTGTTGATATATCCATAAAAGCTTTCCCCGGGCGCAACGGTGTTGAAATGCATGTCTGTAACAGTTGAAAGCGCCAGAAAATCGTCCTTAGCCATCGGTTGCTTGGCGCTCTTTTTTTCATCAAATTCTGCGCTGAGAATCCCTTTGTCGGCTAGAAAAGTAATTTCGTCCTTTGCCCAGTCGGGAAGCTTTTTGACGTTTACCTTTTGCGGATTTTCCACAGATGGGAGCTCCGTGGGATTGTACCTGAGCGCGCGCGCAAAAAGCACCAAGGCTTGCAGCTCCGTAATATTTTGCTGCGGCGCAAGGGTGAAGCTGTCGCTGGTGCGAATCAGGCCGATGTTGCAAGCCTTCGCAAAATCCTCGCGGTAAGGCTCGGAAATCAGGTTCGCATCTTCAAAGGTAGAAAGAACATAAGAGCTGTCGTGCAGGTCACTGCGTCCGATATCCAGCACCAATTCGGATATCGCTTCTTCTACAGTGATATATTCGATCGGTGCTTCTGGTGCAGCTTCCGCGGCAAAAGCGAAAGAGGAACAGAGCAGGCTGCATAGCAGTGCAAGGCAAAGAATGGTTCGCATACAGTGGTAACGTTTGTTTAATTTCATAGAAAATCCTCCTTTTTTTCTACAACCGCCAACATCGCAGAATCAATGGGAAAATACGTAAGCTTCCGTTGATCCCGATGAACTCCATAAAGACGTTTGCATTTCGAGCCAGTCTATCATTGGACAATTGACAACTTCGTTACAAGAGGAAGGAGTTTGTTACATGATGTCGAAAGTGTGTATCGAGGCCGCTTTTAAAGGACGTGATGCTGGATGCAAAAGCGAAAGGCTGATCCCATTATTTTAATGGCCATGGTGCTTCCTGTTGCTCTTTTTTTAGTGATGTGTTTCCGAATTGGACCGGGAACAACAGGGAATCAGCTGCTTGAGCTGCCTCCGGCGGTTCAAATACGAGGAGAGTATTGTGCGGATGGAGGTCAATGGCTTGCCCTTTCACAAGATCATCCGTTTGTGAACAAAAACTACGAGACGGTTGTCATTCGCGGACAGCTCTCCGTGGAAATTCCGCAGGGACAGTACCTTATTTTAATGATGCGAAATTTGTGGGCTGATTTGCGCGTGGATGGAACGACGGTTGCCACCAATAGGGTCATGCAGGATGGAACGCGAGCGCAAACACCAGGTTACTCGATTGCTTATGCTAAGGGCAGCAGCATTCCAAAAGGGAGCTCCGTTGAACTATCGCTTTGCAATCCGTATCGGATTTATCAGGAGGATCCCTATACGGAATTCATGGAGAACCTTTATGTGGGTACGCGGGATATGCTGTATGCGAAAATGATTGTGGAGCAAGGAGGGTTGATGGCACTCAGCTTGGTCTTGTGCGCACTGCTGCCGATGCTGATTTTTTCTTCGGGCATTATTCGCAAAACCGAGCCTTACCACTTTATGGCCTTTCTTCTGGTTACCCTTGGCTGTCAGCTGTATTTAGGGAAGGAATCAGCTTATCTGTATCTGCCTCTCTTCATCTCCAATCCAGTGCTGTGTATGGCTTTGGATTTGTCCACGATGCATTTGTGTACCATTGCGGTCGTTTACTTTGTGTTTACGTCCTTGAACAAGCACGGGAACCGATGCTTTATGGCGGTGGTATTGGCATTGGCCATGGCCGGCTCCATACTGTCCATCTGTTTGCATGGATGGGGCATAATGGATCTCTATCCAGGGCAAATACTGCTGTTTCCTGCCATTATGCTGTGCTGCACAGGCGGTGCGCTTTGCCTGTCTGTAGAAGCAAAACGGTATAACAATCAAAATGCCAAAATGACGCTGATTTCCCTGATCCCTATCGCGGTTGCGGGCATTGTTGAAATTTTCTGCGGCGGGCACGATGGGCTGCCACAGCGGGTTGCCATACGTGTGGGCACGTTAATCGCGTTTTTTACCCAGTTTTTTCTGTTTGTACGGCAAAAGCAACACCTCAAACGAGAGCGTGACCGCTATCGCGATATGGAAATAGAGCTGGTCAAATCTCAAACAACGATTATGCTATCTCAAATCCAGCCCCATTTTTTGTACAACGCGCTCTCCGCCATTGCGCAAATGTGTGAAACAAAGCCGGCAAGCGCGAAGAAGGCCACCATTGCTTTTTCGGAGTACCTGCGAAACAACATGCAATCCCTCAAGACCAATCGTTTGGTACCTTTTGAGGAGGAGCTGAGGCATCTGGCCAATTATCTTATGTTGGAGCAAATGCGTTTTGGCGAGGAGTTGCAAATTGTTTATCATATTGAGGCAACTGATTTTAGGCTCCCCCCGCTGACCGTACAGCCTTTGGTGGAAAACGCGGTCAAATACGGAGTTGGAATGTCTGAAAACGGCGGTACCGTTACCATTTCCAGCCGGCATGTTTCCGATGGGGTGGAAATTACCATAGCGGACGACGGTGTGGGATATGATCCAGCGGAGGTTCAGTTTGATGGAAGAACCCACATAGGTATTAACAATGTGCGCCAGCGGCTTAGCTTTATGTGCAGCGGCACGCTACGCATAGCTGGCGTTAAAGGAGTGGGAACAACCGCCACCATACATATCCCGGTGGACGTTCATCAGGAGTATGGGAAGCAGGAGGAAGCCGCGCAGTCTCTTTTTTGACAGACGCAGGCGCAACAAGGTGGAAAGAAGTGTGTATCAATGAAGATTATTGCGGCGGATGATGAAGTGCTTGCCAGAGAAATGCTGGAACAGGCGATTAACGAGGCTTGCCCCAATGCGGAAATTTATTCTTTTTCAAAACCCTCTGAAGTGTTACAGTTTGTTGAACAAAACGCCTGTGACGTTGCTTTTTTAGATATTCGGATGCGGGGCATGGATGGCGTGGCACTGGCAGCAAGCATTAAAAAAAGCAATCCTCAAACCAACATTGTTTTTGTGACTGGTTATGATGAGTACACGACGGATGCAATGGCGATGCACGCCAGCGGCTATATCATGAAACCCGTGACCAAAGAAAAGGTGCTCAAGGAACTGGAGGATTTGAGGCATCCCGTAGCTTCGGGCACAAAGGGCTTATTAAAGATTCGGTGCTTTGGCAATTTTGAAGTGCTTGACACAATGGGTCTGCCGCTGTACTTTAAACGTTCCAAAGCAAAAGAGGTATTTGCGTATTTGGTTCACCGCAACGGCGCGGCCTGTTCCATTAAGGAAATCGCGGCTGTGCTTTTTGAGGATAACCCGTATGACAATAAGCAACAAAGCTATATGCAGCAAATTGTTTTTTCAATGATGCAGACGCTCAAGCAGGTGGGGGCGGAGGAGGTTGTTCGAAAGCAATACAATCATTTATCGGTGAATATCGACAAGGTGGATTGCGATTACTACCATTGGCTCAGCCATAGCGAAGGGTATCATTCTGCATTTATGGGGGAATACATGTCCCAATATGAGTGGGGTGAGTTTGTGGTGGGTTACTTGGAGCAACAAAAGGGTTTAAAACAGCCATAAATAAAAAAAGCCCCCGTTTTTCGTTTCTGAAAAGCGGGGGCAATTCTTTGCGTGATTATTTCATGGCTTCAAAAACAGCCTTTTTACCGTTCCAGTGAATGATGGCGGGGGCGGTTTCATGCTTTTTGCCAAATGAGTCGGTGATGACAAAAGCATATGCATAGTCACCCTTGGGAAGCGGCTGATTGACAATATCAAGCGTATCGCTGATTGTCACCTTGCCAGAAGGAACATACCCCATCTTTTGACCGGAGAGGGTCACGGCGTTGAGCATCGGCTGGAGGGTAAGGCCGTTGAATTGCTTCAAATCTGCGATGTCGCGGGAGGGCATATTAACGCTGCTGTCATATTCGCTCCAGACACCATAAAGGGCATAGGCGCCGCTGTAGGGATCGGCGGGAACAGCGGCGGCTGCATCCTCGGCAGCGGCTTGCTCCGCTGGCTCGACCGCAGCCGCATTGTCAGCAGGTGCGCTGTCAGCAGGTGCGCTGTCAGCAGGTGCGCTGTCTGCACTCGTTTGCATGGCTTGATCCAACGGGACATCATATACATACCCAGCGCGTAGGGTGACCTGCCTCTGCCCTTCGTCTCCTGCGTCCAGCAGACAGGGGATTCCATAGAGGGTATGGGTTACGGTTTCCTCCAGTACGTTGATCTGGCAAAGAACGCCGCCAAGGGTCGGCCACATGCCAGTAAAGCGATCTGTAAAGATACCGTTTTCAAAATCGCCGTCCACATCGAAGTTGTGGCCTAGCAAAAGCCAAGCGTTGTTGTCCTTGTTGTATTTGTACAAAACGCTATCCACAGCAACGACGGAGGATTTGGCGTTGGTGATCTGCGCCTGATAGGTACCGTTTTCCGTAACGCTTGTCTCCGACTCTACAATATAGTCTTCACGCTTGATGTCTGGCAGGCGCTCAGTCTTTTCATAGACCCAGGCAGGGGCGGTCCAATCCATGTTTGCCGCGTCTAAAAATGCCAGATAAGCTGGGTTGTTGGAATTGCGCGCGTAATGATCCAGCGTGCTCGCATGGGCGGTGGGCTCATAGTAAAAGGACAGACCGTTGGAGTAGGTGCGTCCGTCGCCGCGGATGGAATAAAATACCGCATCAGAGACGGCCTCCTGCACGGCATTGGCTGTTTCGTTGCTCATAGCCGTGTTTCTGGCACGGGAGGCCATGTCGTAAAGATCCACCATGGTGGACAAATAGTAGTGCTCGGTGTTGCGTGTAAAGTAACCAAAGGTCTGAAAATGCAAGGGATCTTCAAGCATTTTACCGATTTCCAAAAACATTTGATTAAATGCCACCGTGACAGCGTCGATTTTGCTTAGGTCGATAACGGAATAGGTCAGCATGTTGGAGGTGGCATCGCCTAGCTCCGCATATTTTTGTTGGGTTACATCGCAAAATACTTTGCCGAAACGATCTCCCTTACAAGAAGGCGTGTCGTACAAATATTGGAGCCAGCTCTGATAGGCGCTGCCCTGTCCGGGCACCACTTCTTCGGAGGCAACAAAATAATTGCCATAGGGAGCAATGGCTTGCGCGGTTTCCAGCGAGGCCATGAGGCAGGTGTCCGTCACAATATTCTCGAAATGAACCCCTGCATTTCCAAGAGCACTGCCCAAATCCTCCAAGTTCATGATGGCGCTGTTGTAAAGCTCGTCTAAGATCAATCCAGCCGAACTGCCGCCGCCGTGATCCCACAGCACAAGCATATACTTTTCTGCTGGGTAGGCAGACGCGCCCCATTTCACAAAATCCGTCAAGGTACTGCTGGCGGCCATGTTGGCTAAAGGCTGTTCGTCAACCAAGGCATAGCCCTTTGTGCCGAAATGGTAGCGCTGGAGCTTGTCTGTAGCAATGTCCAGACCCAGATTCTCTTTTGCGTGCCATTGGCGGGTGCCGCCGGTTTGGATCAGCATATTCACAGAATCCGTGGGGGTGGTTTTGGCAATCTCCTCAAGGTTGTATGTTGCCATGCTATGCTGGCTTTCCAAATCGGTGCCGCAAAGGTACATCATTACAGTCCAGTCGGCCTTTGCCGTCGCCTCTGTTGTGGGTGTGCCTTCAGCGGCCAATGCAAACGTGCAGCTCAGCAGCAGCATCAACGCTAAGCATAGAGATATCCATTTTTGAGTTGACTTTACCATTTGTGTATCTCCTCTCTTTATAAACAGCGGCATGAGATGGCTGTGGTGTGGGACGAAGCTTTCAAACAACCAGCCGTTTGCCTCCACTGCTCTTCCTTTTATTTTATATTCCATAACATGACAACATATTGACAAGCAGGCTGATCGTTTTGCTGTTTTCGAGCCGTTTCCAAGCTGGGAAGTGTCGTTTTTGTCAATATGTTGTCATGGATGATACGCTATTGTAAATACTGGTAAACTGAAAAAAAGTGAATACGAAACATATTAAGAAAGGAAAAAAAACAATGAAAAAACTGATGGCATGGGTACTGGTATTGATGCTGACACTGGGTATGGTCACATTTGCCTCCGCTGAAGGTGAAAAAAAGTACAAACTGGGCGACAAAATGGAGGATTTCACCGCCACACTGACGGATGGCACAGAGGTTTCACTGTATGGCCTGCTGGCCGAAAAAAAGGCTGTGCTGATTAATTTCTGGGCAACCTGGTGCTCTCCGTGCAAAAACGAGTTTCCCTTTATGCAGCAGGCGTATGACGAAATGTCCGACGACATCGGTATTATTGCGCTGAGCACTGATTCCCAGGATACAAACGAGGCTATCAACGCTCTCAAGGATGATCTGGGTTTAACCACGCTCCCCATGGGTAGAGACGTTGGTGTTTCCAAGCTCTTTGACTTTGAAGCCATCCCCACATCTGTGCTGGTGGACCGCAACGGCATTGTTTGCTTTCAGGAAAGCGGATCCGTTACCAGCAAAGAGAAGTTCCTGCGCTTGTTCGAGCCTTTTACCGCTGAGGATTACAGCGAGCCTGTCTTGCTTGAGAAAATCCCCGCAGTGGCACCCACGACAAAAGCTCCCACGGCTGAAGAGGTGAGCGCCGCGCTCAACGTCCATGATGAGCAAATCAAGGTGAATGTGAATAGCAATCCGACAAAATGGTTTTTCTCGATTGCAGACGACGGCGCCTCTGTAACGGCAGGCAACGTCGGCATCGAAGATACGGAAGCCTCTTTCGATGTCGTTGTCACCGCAGAGGCGGGACAATCGCTAGGGTATGATTATCTGGCCAATTCCTCGGCGGTGGTGGAAGGCCTCACAGTAGCTGTCAACGATGCAACTGTCCATGCATACGGCAACAGAACGGAATGGCAGACCGACTGTGTCACCTTTGAACAGGCGGGCGAGTATAAGGTGACCTTCAACTACACTTGTATGATGAATTTTGAACCATATCGCGAGCGTATGGTGGGCCTGCGCAATGTGCGCATGATTTCCGCTGATGAGGCTGCGGCCGTTGAGGCGGCCAAGCCCGTGCCCCCCCAAAAAACATTGGAAGGTAACACTGCTACGATCGAAATAGTCAAGGGCAGCGCAAAACCCGTCACCATTTTAAACTGGGAGAATTGCCCGCTGGTGATGGACATTTTGCAGGATGACCTCATTACACTGCGCATCAAGCTGGGCGCGGACGTGGATGAAAATCTTGCATTTATTACCCTCAACAGAAGTTTCATCCTTATGGACAACCTCAATCGCGATAGTGAAGGGTACTTGTTTGAGTTTGTGACCAATGGGGAATTGGAAACGCCGGACTTTGGCAACGTGCTGTCAGTTTATTCGTCGATCAACGACCTGTCCGCTCCGTCTTTGTGCGACTACAGATGGTACGAGCGAGAAGAGGATCTGAATGAAGACCTTAAACAGCTCAATATCGACAACAATATGACGATAGATTGGGAGTACACGGACGGCTCTGCCAAAATGGCGGTCACCGAGGCTGCGCCTGCTGCGCCTGCTGCGGCTGACGATATGGCGGGCAAATATGCTGTTACCGTGGTGGATGAAGCGGGCAACCCTGTGCCCGGCGTGATGATTCAGATTTGCGACGCTACGACCTGTCAGGTTGTACCTACGGATGCTGAGGGGAAGGTCATCCATACGGGCGCACCCTATGCGTATGAATTCCATGTGCTGTCCGTTCCCGCAGAATTTGCGAGCGACGCAGAACTCTATAAGCTACCTGAAGAAGGCGGTTCTTTGACGATTACGCTGAAAAAGCAGTAACGAGATTTGTGCGGAGACGCGTACCGCTTGTATAGGGGTATTGCGTCTCCGCTTTTCCAGTTTTAACCTCAAGGGGTACACGTCCAAGAGATGGTACGCAAAGGAGGGAAATGGATGAATAAGCAAAACAAATCAAGCTGGACCTATATGTTTAATTCTACATTGTCGGGAGCTACGCTGCTGTTGGCTGCACTGCTGATTTTACAGTGTCTTAGAATTTACGTAGCGGGAATATCGCCCGAAAATATGACCCAAGCGGGCGTTCGGATCAACGATATCTACAGCCCAGCGATTGTATCCCAATATTTCAGCGAAATATTGTGGATCGTAATTCTTTGGGTGGTTGCACTAGGCGGAACAATCGCTTGCCGCATTTTGAAGCCTCAGGAGCAGTGCCCTACCCCTACCCCTGTTATTTCGCCAGAGGGCCGCTTGGATTTAATGAAGCGGCGCATTACTTTAACGCCTGAAATGCAGGCTGAGGAGCAAAAAAGGCGGACATTCAGCATTCTTTGTGCGGTGGTATGCGCGATTTGCACGGGAATGGTGGGTGTGTATATGCTTAACCTTGACCATTTCGCATCCAGAGATCTGGAGATGGTCATAGCGGCGATGATGCTGCACATTACGCCTTGGATCGTGATTGCCTTTGCCGCGCTCATGGCGCTAGCGCAGATGAGAAACAAAAGCACATTGCGGGAAATCCAGGCGGCTCAAAACGCGCCCAAGCGGAAACCTGAACCGATTGCGGCACGAAACAATACCCTTATGTTAACAGGGCGGATTGCGCTGGGTGCAGGCGCGATTGCGTTGTTAATCGCAGGTGTTTTGAACGGCGGCATGTACGATGTGCTGGTCAAAGCAATCAATATTTGTACGGAGTGTATTGGACTTGGCTAATAAAGTAAGTGCATGGCTGGGCGCGCACAAGCCCACAAAGCGGAGGCTGATTCAGGTATATGCCGCGCTTTTGTTCAACGCCAATCTCAAGGGTTTCATTCAAGGGGAGATTTATACAGGGCCTACCAAAAATGTTTGTATTCCAGGCTTCAACTGCTACTCCTGCCCAGGTGCTGTGGGCGCGTGTCCGCTGGGTGCGCTGCAAAATGCATTGGCATCCTCGGGTGCACGGGCACCGTATTATGTGCTGGGAATCCTCATGCTTTATGGAGTGATTTTAGGGAGGACCATCTGCGGCTGGCTCTGCCCATTGGGCTTGATTCAGGAATTATTCCATAAAATACCTACGCCCAAAATCCAGAAAAATCGTTTCACAAAAGTGTTGTCTTGGCTCAAATATGTCGTTCTTGCCGTTTTCGTGGTGGCGATTCCGCTGCTCTACAGCGGACAGCATTTCCCCGTGCCTGGGTTTTGTAAGTACATCTGTCCAGCAGGCACGTTTGAGGGCGCCATGGCTTTGCTGGCCAACCCTGTGAACGCCGCGAAGTTTTCCATACTCAACATCCTTTTTACACGCAAGTTTATCATCATGGTCATCATTCTTACGGCTTGTGTGTTCATCTACCGTGCATTTTGCCGTTTCCTTTGCCCCTTGGGCGCGATTTACGGGCTGTTCGCCCGCCTGTCCGTGCTGGGTGTGAAGGTGGAGGCAAGCAAATGCACGCACTGCCAACGCTGTGTAACGCATTGTAAGGTGGACATTCGCCGCGTGGGCGATCACGAATGCATCCACTGCGGCGCTTGTATTGATGTGTGTCCGACGGGTGCCATCAGCCTCAAGTGCGGTAAGATCACACTGATGGCCAATGAAACATGTAAAAAGGATCCGGAAAAAGCGGGAGCTGACAAAAAACTGCGCAAAGCGCACAGTATCATTGCATGGATCGTGGCTTTGGCAGTGCTGGCAGGGGCGCTGTGGTACTTTAACCGCCCTGTGGAGCCGCCCGCTGTACCTGCTGCTACAACCTCTGAAAGCACGCCTGCGCAGGACGCGGGGCAAACGCAGGTGGATGCGCAGGGCACCGCACCCGTTGGGAACGAGCCTGGGATGCTTTGCCCAAGCTTTACCGTTCCGTTGTATGGAGAAGGTAAAGGTAGCTTTGCTTTGTCACCCGGCAAGGTAACGGTGCTCAACTTCTGGGCAACATGGTGTACGCCTTGCGTTGGAGAGCTGCCGTACTTTCAGAAGCTTCACGACAGCTATGCGGATCAAATTTCGCTGGTTGCGCTTCATTCCAATCTCGTTACAGACAACGTGGAGGAGTTCTTGGCACGGGAAGGCTTTACATTCCCGTTTGCGTTGGATGAAACCGGAGACGTTATCAAGATGCTGGGCGGGTCTACGATGCTGCCCATGACGGTGATCGTGGATAAGAACGGAATGATTACCTATAACAAGGTTGGCTCGGTTACCTACGAAATGTTGGAGAGCTTGATTACGCCGTTGCTGTAAAGCCGCTCCAAAGCCGAGATACAATCGCATCCGTATCATCGCACAAAGAACAAGAAACCAATCATAAAAGGAGGACTTTGCAATGTATCAAAACATCGGTAAAAAAATACAGGGGATTGCTAAGGTCTTTGCGTGGCTGGTCTACGGCTTTGGCGAATTGATCGAAAACACGAAGAAGATCGCGGATAAAAAGTAAAAATTCCTTTCGCAGGAAACGGCGATGCTTTGATCACCGTTTCCTGTGTTTTGTTATTTACAACAACAGAAGGAAGTGGATCGGTATGCTTGGAAAAAGAATATTTTGTGGTTTTTGTGCCGTTTTGCTACTTTGCTCCGGTTTGGCCTTTGCAGAGCCTGCAACCAAAAAGGATGTTGAAGTACATTTTTTCAATACGGCAGCTGGGGGAGAATTTGATTGGAGCTTTCCATTCGATGAAACCCTGTTTTTTTCTCCTTCCAGCGAATATAACCATACTTTGGCTCAAACGTCCCTTGGGTTAGCCATCGCTTCTTTTCGGACCAAAGGCGATCAACCAGGGAGCACAATCACCCGTTACTTGCAGGATACGGGTTTTGAACAGATTGAACTGATACAATATGACACGGTTCCTACCTTGGAAACCATCGGCACTGCGATGGCAAGTAAGACGCTTGAGGACGGCTCCACCCTGATTGCGATAGGCGTGAGTGGGGGAAACTATAAGAACGAGTGGCTGAGCAATTTTTCCATTGGCATGAAGGAAGAACACATAGGCTTTAAGAAAGCGACGCAACTAGCGTTAGAGCGCTTTGACGAATATATTAAAAAGCACGAAATCAGCGGCAGAATCAAGGTCTGGATCAGCGGCTACAGCCGCGCGGCAGCTGTGAGCAATTTGGTGGCCGCTACCCTGCTTGAGCGCGGGGATTTGATTGCGGACGATATTTTTGCTTATACATTTGCAACTCCGTGTACCACAAAAGAACCGAACCCATATCCGCAGCTTTTTAATATTGTGGGTATGTTTGATCCTGTGGCAAGCGTGCCGTTTTTGGAGTGGGGCTTCTACCGAAAAGGGCAAACGCTCACCCTGCCGTCGCAGGAAACAGATAGCGGTTATTTGCCCAAGCTTGCGCGCGCCGAGGCGGTCTATGAAAAATTGTGCGGGAAACCGTATCCGCATGCGCCGGAGCGGAATTGGATGATCTTTAGAGTATTTGAAATCTTGATTGATTTGGTCGATTCGCCCGAAACCTATGAAAAGTATTTCGAGCCCTTACTCAAACAACTGTACACAGATAAGAAGGATCCCATCAAATTATTGGGCGGTTTTTTAAACATCCTCAACAACTCCCAAGAGCTGAAAGAAAAAATCGGCAATGAGCAGGATGTGTTCGTCAGCTTTGTGAATCAGTTTCTATATGAGGGAATCCTTGAGAAGCTGGGGTGGTCTAAACACAACTATGGCGCGTTACAATTGCTAAGCACGTTGGCGTTTGAGCATATGCCGACCCTGTATGTATCGTGGCTGTTCTCAGATGATGATCCTGCGGAGCTCTATCCGGAAAATGTTTGTTATCGGCGGCTCTTTTTTTCGGGGCCGGTGGATTTGACGGTGTACAAAGCGGATGGAACTGCCTTTGATATGATGACCTATAAACGAAGAAATCTTCCGTTAAGCATGATTGATGCGGGAAGCAAGACGATTTTGACCTTGCCGGGAGACGAATTGTATCGAGTGGTCTTTACAGCCAAACAGGAAGGCGTTTTGCAAAATGAAATTCGCGCATACTATGGTACAACTGCGACACAGCGCAGAATGCTCTATGAAGACATTCCAATGGAAGCTGGCGATACCTTCAGCATAACCATTGATAGTCGGTCCATACTTGAACCAGAAATGCTTGGAATGGTCAGCAGCAAAGGACAAACCAATTATCCTGCCTATGACAGTTGGAATGAAGCAACATTTGTGCCTCAACCCGGAAAAAAAGAGCTTAGCCAAACGACGACTCCCAATATGCTGCTCATTTTGGGGATTGTGATCGGTGTCCTGCTGTTGGCAATGTTGACGGGTTTTGTATTCCTGATCAGATGGGTGATCATAAAGACAAGGCGTGCGCGCTCAAATAAAAAGCAAGATGCGATGTAAGGTACGGATGCCAAAAGCAAGATGAATCAATAGAAACATGCCGCATTGCGCAGCACTGCTTGCGCCTGATGCATGCTTGTGTTACAGTACGCTTGATAACAAGGGGAAGGGCGGCCGCAGTATGCAAAGCATGCAAGAGCTTCGTTTGGTGATACCCGCAGAGCTGGAGGGCTGTACGCTGCGCCATGCGGCGCTTTGCGTGCTTCACATGTCTGGCGGGCAGTTTAAGCGTGCAAAATTTCATGGAACGGTGTTGCTGGACGGCGTGCCCGCATTGGCAAATGCTCGACTGAAAATGGGGCAGGTGCTGGTTTTGTGCGTTCCAGAACCAGCAAACACCAAGCCCGTGGCTTGCGATATCCCCATTGGGGTGGCGTATGAGGATGAACATTTTTTGGTGGTGGACAAGCCCGCCCCGCTGCCCTCCTCCTCCGCATCCGCCAAGCAAGAAGGGCCTACGCTTGAAAACGCGCTATATGCGTATTTGGGTTGCCCCGATGGCTTTGTATACCGCCCTGTGAACCGACTGGACAAGGGCACAAGCGGGTTGATGCTGGTGGCAAAAACAGCGCATGCCCAGCATTTGCTTCAACAGCAATTGCACAGCGAGCGCTTTATACGTGAATATTTGGCGGTGGCGCAGGGCGTGCCGCCGCTGCCTGAGGGCTGTATTGACTTGCCCATAGCCAAGGCGGACGGCGCAACGGTTCGCCGCGAGGTGAGCGCACTGGGCAAGGAGGCGCGTACCTATTACAAGCTTTTGCGAACGGGAAATGGGCGCAGTCTGCTCTGGCTCAAGCTGGATACGGGGCGCACCCATCAAATTCGTGTGCATTTACAGGCTTTGGGCTGCCCTGTGGCTGGGGATTTTTTGTATGGTACGGAGCTTGAACAGCTGCCAAGGCGGTTTGCGTTGCACAGCGCGCGGCTTTGCGTGCTGCACCCGATAACGGGGGAGTGGGTCGAGGCGGAAAGCCCTTTGCCGCAGGTGCTGGAAGGGTTGCTGGAGGGGTGACCCCTGCGGGGGGGCGGGGGGGGATTGCCATCCCCCGCTAGGGGCAATGTCATCAGGGTAACTCACTTGGTAGAAAAGTTAAACTTTGCAGCTGAATGTTTCTTTTTTCTTTGGAATGAACGATTAGGTCTGACAACCGAAGTGAAGTTCAAAATTTCAAGTTGTGCTTCTTCAAGCAAGGCAGCAGCGATTTCAGGGTTTGATTCACATAAAGCCTGTATGAAAATCGGCTTTAGAATGGAAAAAGCGGCTTTGTAGTTGATTTTTCGCCCGTTTTTGTAGTCTTTATCTTTAAGTTTCTCTGAAAGATCGTGATTGGTTTCATTTATTGAGATAGATAAGAAGTTTGCGATTAATACAGTAGCATAAAAATCTTGCTCAATAAGAATAGGATACCCTGAGGTAAAATTTTCAATT
>JAVXND010000062.1:0-16417 GCA_036645955.1 Clostridia bacterium
TGTCCGATGAGAACGGGCGAATGTAGGGGCGAACTGTGTTCGCCCGAACGAATTGCCGCCATGATCCGATATTGGTACAATCGTTGATGATGAAATTCAAAAATCAATACCATATTGCATTATGCCCGACCCTATCCACGCAATGATCATGGTATTGTCCGATGAGAACGGGCGAACACAGTTCGCCCCTACATTATGCGGTACGAATATCCTCCAGAATTTCAGCCTTCCATTCTGGATTGCCCACCTTCTTTCGCTTCTGCGATATCCAGCTGTTATAAATTTGCAAAAAAGAGCCTATCCTTTCGGATAAGCTCCTCAATTTGCAAGATGATTACTTGCTCGCTTCCTCAATCGCCACAGCCACAGCCACGGTCGCGCCGACCATGGGGTTGTTGCCCATGCCAATTAAGCCCATCATTTCAACATGTGCAGGTACGGAGGAGGAACCCGCAAACTGGGCATCTGAATGCATGCGGCCCATTGTATCCGTCATGCCATAGCTGGCGGGACCTGCGCCCATATTATCGGGATGCAGTGTACGGCCTGTGCCGCCGCCAGAAGCCACGGAGAAATACTTCTTGCCGTTTTCGATGGCCCACTTCTTGTAAGTGCCCGCAACGGGATGCTGGAAGCGGGTGGGGTTTGTGCTGTTGCCTGTAATGGACACATCCACCTTTTCAAGGCGCATGATTGCTACGCCCTCGGTAACATCGTCACAGCCGTAGCAGCGCACCTTTGCCTTTTCACCGTTGGAATAGGCGGTTTCCTTCACAACATGCACTTCGCCAGCGCTGTAATCCATCTGCGTTTGCACGTAGGTGAAGCCGTTAATGCGGCTGATTACGCAGGCGGCATCCTTGCCAAGGCCGTTTAAAATTACGCGGAGCGGGTTCTTGCGAACCTTGTTGGCCGTGCGAGCAATGCCAATTGCACCCTCTGCCGCGGCAAAGCTCTCGTGACCTGCTAGAAAAGCAAAGCATTGTGTTTCTTCACGAAGGAGCATTGCGCCCAAATTGCCGTGACCCAAGCCTACCGCACGTTGGTCTGCAACAGAGCCGGGAATGCAGAAGCCTTGCAAGCCAATGCCAATGGCCTCAGCGGCATCGGCGGCATTTTTGCAACCTTTTTTTAGCGCGATGGCCGCGCCAAGCTCATAAGCCCAAACGGCATTGTCAAAAGCAATGGGCTGAACACCGCGAACGATGCTTCCCACATCAACGCCCTTGTCCTTAACGTACTGTGCCATCGAATCCAAATCCGCAAAGCCGTACTCAGCCAGCACGCCTTCCAGCTTCTTAATTCTTCTGTCGTACCCTTCAAAAGTAGCCATTTCTACTCACCTCTTATCAAATTCGGATTATTGATGACGCGGGTCGATGTATTCGGCGGCTTCATCAAAGCGGCCATAGGTACCTACATTCTTTTCATAGGCCTCTTTGGGGTCGATACCCTTTTTGATGGCCTCCATCATCTTGCCCAGATGAACAAACTGGTAACCGATGACCTCATGATCCTTGTCAAGGGCGATTTTGAGCACATAGCCCTCAGCCATTTCAAGGTAGCGAACGCCCTTTTTCAGCGTGCTGTACATGGTGCCAACCTGACTGCGCAGACCCTTGCCTAGGTCCTCCAAGCCTGCGCCAATGGGCAGACCGTCTTCGCTGAAAGCGCTTTGCGTGCGGCCATAGACGATTTGCAAAAACAGCTCGCGCATAGCGGTGTTAATGGCATCGCATACAAGGTCGGTGTTCAGCGCTTCCAAAATGGTTTTGCCGGGTAAAAATTCAGCCGCCATAGCTGCTGAGTGAGTCATGCCGCTGCAACCGATGGTTTCTACCAGTGCCTCTTGGATAACGCCTTCCTTGACGTTGAGCGTAAGCTTGCAGGTACCCTGTTGGGGTGCGCACCAGCCCACACCGTGCGTTAGGCCGCTGATATCCTTGACCTCACGGCTTTGTACCCATTTGCCCTCTTCGGGAATGGGTGCGGGACCATGGTTCGGGCCTTTCTTGACGCAAACCATTTCCTCTACTTCTCTTGAATATTGCATTGATTGTATCCTCCTGTTCCAACATAGTCTGTGATGCGGACACATACAACTAAATTATAACACATTTTTACGGTTCTAAAAAGTCTTTTCACAAGATTTTGATAAAAATTTGTCATGTGTGCCGATTCAGGTCGAAATATGGTATACTGTATACCGATTGAAAGCCAAAGGAGCGAAATCTATGAGCCGTTTAGGGGATTTATTGCGTACAGAACGTTTGCGCCGAAAAATGACATTGAAGCAGGTTGCAAAAATCGGCGGTGTAAGCGAAAGCTATTTAAAGGATGTGGAAGAAGGCACGCGCATTATTGGAGACGATCAGGCGCGCCGCATTCTCAAAAAAATCGGTTTGCAGGAGCATAACGAAGAAGGCTTCACGCTTGACGACATTGCTTCTACGGTTGATTTGGAAACCGTCACACCAAAGCAAGCGGCGCCAAAGCCCGTCGAAACCAAAAAAGCAACATTGGATAGTGAAACCGTATACCAAAGCCGCGCCGATGAAAACGAAAAGCAAGTAGGCGGCGGCATTTGGCTAGATGCCCTTACAAGCGTGCTCAAGCGTGTGCCTGTTTACAATGCCGTGCTCAAGGAAATCGATCATCGCTTGCTTCCGATTTTGGATGGGCGAATCGAGGGTGCCGCGCCCGACAAGGTGTATTACCTGTGCGCACCTGATGACGGCATGCGCGGTTTCCGCATTCTCAAGGATGATTTATGCCTGATTGCCCCCTCCAACAGCCCCATTGACGGTGCTGTTATGCTGGTGGAGCACAATCAGCACCGTTATTTGCGCAAGGTAAAAAAGCTTGACGCGGTTAATGTGCTCTTGCAGAGCTATGACCGTGAGTATGCCGCTGAAACCTGCGCTTTGCCGGAAATCAGCATTTTAGGGCGTGTGGTAAAGGTGGAGTTCACACTTTAACCGCCGCGTATCATTCGCTACGATATCGGAGGAAAATATAGCCATGCAGCTGCAAAACAAACCACATTTTACCCTTCAAACCCTAAAGGATTACGGTATGCTCACATTGGGCACACTGTTGATTGCACTGGGCGTTTACTTTTTTAAGTTCCCCAACAATTTTTCCACAGGCGGTGTAAGCGGTATCTCCATTATTTTAGGGCATTACGCGCCCAACCTGTCCGCAGGTGCCATTGTGTTCATCATCAACCAAGCCCTGCTGTTGATTGGCTTCATCGCCTTTGGGCGCGGCTTTGGCGTGCGAACGGCCTATACCAGCTTGCTCATGTCAGGGGTCATTTGGGGGCTGGAATACCTTTACCCCATGCAAGCCCCCATGACGCATCAGCCCTTGCTGGAGCTGATTTTTGCCGTAACGCTTCCCGCCATTGGCAGTGCAGTGCTGTTTAACATGCAAGCCTCCAGCGGCGGCACGGACATTGTTGCCATGCTGCTCAAGAAAAAAACCAATGTGAACATTGGCAATTGCTTGCTTGCGGTTGATTTTTTAATCACCGTTGCCGCATGTGTGGCCTTTGGAATGGAAACCGGCCTTTTTTGCGTTTTGGGTCTGATGATGAAATCTGTTATTGTGGACATGGTGCTTGAAAACATCAAAGTACACAAGTGCTTCCAAATCATCACCGCCAAGCCAGACGAGATCATTAACTACATCGTGAAGGAATTAGGGCGCGGCGCTACGGAAATAAACGGCGAAGGCGCTTATACGCACGAAGACAAAACCGTTATTTTAACGGTGGTCAACCGCTTGCAGGCTGTAAAGCTGCGCCAGTTTGCCAAAAGTCACGATCCCTCTTGCTTTATTCTCATTACAAACACCACGGAAATCATCGGCAAGGGGTTTCGTGGGGTAATGTAAGCGCTTGCGGCTTTGAGCAAGCATTGCTGGAGTGTAAACTGCCAAAGGAGGCTGAACATGCAAAGGCTATATTACAACGGTGTCATCATCACAATGGAAAACCACGCCCAACCCGAAGCTGTATTAACAGAGAATGGTACCATCGCGGCCATTGGCGATTTCCATACACTGCACGCAAATGCCAAAAACGCCGAGCTGATTGATCTTCAAGGAAAAACCATGCTGCCCGCGTTTATCGATGCGCATAGCCACTTTTCCTCCTACGCCACCTCCTTTTTACAGGTTTCGCTTGAAAACTGTACAAGCCTTGACCAAATTGCGCAGAAAATTAAAGCCTACATCGATGAAAACCACGTAACCCATGGGCAATGGATCAACGGCAGAGGCTACGATCACAATTCGCTTCCGGGGAAAAAGCACCCCTCCCTTGATTTTTTAAATGCTTGCGCGCCCAACAATCCGTTGATTTTACAGCACGCCTCTGGTCATGTGGGCGTATTCAATTCCACTGCGCTGACCGCCCTTGGCATTACCAACGAAACACCAGCGCCCGCAGGCGGCAAGATTGGTCATGAAAACGGCGCTCTTACAGGCTATATGGAAGAAAACGCATTGATTACCTATCTCAAAAAAGTACCCATGGCCGATATGAACGCCATGATGTCCGCATTTGAAAAAGCACAGAATGCCTATGCCTCGCGCGGCATATCCACCATTCAAGAGGGAATGGCTGTGGGTCAGCTCATAGCGCTCTATGCCCTGCTGTTGAGCAAGAACCTGCTCAAGCTGGATGTGGTCGCCTATGTGGATATGAAGGATGCGCAAGCGCTGTTTTCAGCCTTTCCCAACTCTGTTGACAAGTATCACCAGCATTTCAAGCTGGGCGGCTACAAAATCTTTTTAGACGGCTCTCCGCAAGGCCGTACCGCATGGATGAAAACCCCCTATGTGGGAGAAACGGACTATTGCGGCTATGGTACCATGCAAAGCGATGAGGTGCTTGCCGCGGTAAAGCTTGCTTCCAATAGCCATAGGCAGCTATTGGCGCATTGCAATGGAGATGCCGCCGCTCAGCAATACATTGATGCCATCAAAGCCGTCAGCCGCGAAACTGAAATCACAAAGCAACGCCCCGTGATGATTCACGCACAGTTTTTAGCCAAGGATCAGCTGGCGGATGTGAAAGCGCTAGGCATCATTCCATCGTTTTTTGTCGCGCATGTGTACCATTGGGGCGATGTGCATATTGCAAATGTGGGAATGGCGCGTGCATCCCAAATAAGCCTGGCCCGTTCCGCACTGGATTGCGGCATTCCTTTTACCTTTCATCAAGATGCGCCCGTGATTGAGCCAAACATGCTGGAAACCATCTCCTGCGCGGTCAACCGCATCACAAAAAACGGCGTAGTGCTTGGGGCAAGCGAAAGCATTCCCGTTTATGAGGCGCTCAAGGCGGTTACCATCAACGCCGCCTATCAATATTTTGAAGAGGATCAAAAAGGCAGCATCCGCGTTGGCAAGAGCGCCGATTTTGTCATACTGGATCAAAACCCATTGACCATTCCTTCCATGGAGCTTCAAAACATTTCCGTTCTTGCTACCATTAAGCAGGATCAGGTTTTATTTTCTAAATAAGCTACAAAAACAAGCCTCTCACGCAATAGCGCGAGAGGCTTGTTTTTGTATACTCTTTTATCTTCTGGTTTCTGCGGCCTTTACCAGCGCGCAAAACAGCGGGTGCGGCTTTCCGGGGCGGCTTAAATATTCAGGATGATAAATCACCGCCACATAGAACGGGTGATTTTTTAGCTCAAACACCTCTGGATACCCAGCCTCCATGCTGGTGCCCACCATGCAAAAGCCTTTGTCTGCCAAAGCCTGTACATAATCAGGGTCAACCTCATAGCGGTTGCTGTGGCGCTCTTCAATTACGTCCTTGCCATATACATCGCGCACCAGACCTTCCATGAGCTTTACGCCGCTATGCCCCATGCGGGTTGCGCTTCGGCTATCGTTTTGGCAAATGCGGTCCTCTGGAATGCGCACCACGGAATGGGTGGTGTCTGGGTCTGCCTCTGTGGTATGTGCATCCGCAATGCCTAACAAATTCCGCGCGGCTTCCACAACGGCAAGCTGCATCCCAAAGCCAATGGCCAAAAACGGAATTTGATTTTCCCGCGCAAATGTAGCGGCTACCATCATGCCATCGGTTCCGCGGTCGCCAAAGCCGCCGGGAACGATAATGGCACGGTGTTTGCCAAGCAAATCCTGTACCGTATCCTCGGTAAGCTCCTCCGCCTGAATGGGATCGATGACCACGCGCACGCCGTTTTCAATGCCTGCGTGCTTGAGCGCCTCTGTTACCGATAAATACGCATCGGGCACGGCGTTATATTTACCCACAAGCGCCACCTTCAAAGGGGTTTTGGCCTCGCGGGCACGCTTGGTAAATGCACGCCATTGCTCCAAGTTCGGAGCCGCATCGCTTAAATGCAGTTCAATGGCTACCGCACGCGCCAGCCCTTCCTTTTCAAGCACAATGGGCAGGTCATAAAGCATGTCCAAGTCCAAATTTTGAATGACATTGCTGGTTTTGACATTGCAGAAAAGCGCAATCTTGTCCTTTGCTTCACCCGACATGGCCACCTCTGTACGGCAAACAATCACATCAGGCTGAATGCCAACGGAGCGCAGTACCTTCACACTGTTTTGCGTCGGCTTTGTTTTAAGCTCACCCGCAGTGGATATGTAGGGCATGAAGGTCAGGTGCACATAACAGCAATCGTTAGGGCTATCGCATTCAAGGCGCATTTGGCGAATGGCTTCTAAATACACGGAGGCTTCCATGTCGCCTACCGTGCCGCCAATTTCTACAATGCAGATGTCCGCGCCCGAATCAAGTGCCACATCGCGGATGTTCTGCTTAATTTCGTTGGTCACATGGGGAATGGCTTGTATAGTGGAGCCGTGGAACTCTCCGTGAAGCTCGCGTTCCAGCAAGCGGCGATGAATTTTGCCCGTGGTACAGCAAGCACTGCCCTTGAGCGTAACATCTACAAAGCGTTCATAATTGCCCAAATCCAGATCGGTCGCATAGCCGTCATCCGTGATAAAAGCTTCCCCATGCTCCATGGGGCTTAAAAAGCCCGGCTCTGCATTGTAATAAAGATCCAGCTTCTGCAAGCTAACAGAGTAACCGCGAGCCTTGAGCAGGCAGCCAAGTGCCGCCGCTGTTACGCCCTTGCCAAGGGAGGAGGTCACGCCGCCTGTAATAAATACATATTTCATGAAAGTAGGCTCCTTTTGTTGAAAATGGTTACCAAAAGAGATTGTACAAGCCAACGTTCGCATTGTCAAGCCTCAACGGCGAGTACAATCACACTTTCCCGTTCGGAAACATCCTCCTTGGCTATGCGAAGAAGCGGCATAGGCGTGCAGTGCAGACCCGTAAGCGCTACGTAGCCATCCACCTCCGCAATGGGCATTTCCTTGCTATAAGCCGTTTTGTAGTGCATGGGAATGGTTACCTTGGGCGACAGACGCTTTTGAACGCATAAAGCAGTTTGAGCGTCAAGGGTGTAATATCCGCCCACTGGCAGGAAAAGAAGATCCAGCGGCCCAATTTGTTTTTGCTGTTCCGCTGTTACCAAATGACCCAAATCGCCCGCATGACCAATTCGAAGCCCCTCCGCCTCAAGCACAAAAAAAAGATTGTTCCCGCGAAGCGCGCCGTGCTGATCGTCGTGCTGGGTGGGAATGGCTTTGATGCGGATATCAGCTTCTGTACGGTATGCCCCCGCTTGATCCAGCACCAGCGGAGCGCCCTGTATGCTTGACAAGCCATCATGATCGCTGTGGTGGTGGCTTATGGTGCAAATGTCCGCCCGTATACTGCGATTGGGATATTGGCAAAACGCACCGTAGGGGTCGGTTGCAATCACTGTTCCATTTTCCGTTGTGAATGTGAAAAACGAGTGTCCCATGTATTTGATAATCATGGCTTTACCTCTCCTTCTCCAGCAACCATTGTGCCAGCACCCGCCCTGCGGAATAGGGCAAGCTTTTTTGAACCCTCAGCCTTTGTGCGCATGCTTCATGCAATGCGGGAACGGCTTGCAGCAGTGCATTTTGCGGTCTATGCACAAGCTTGAGCACCTCCCGCAGTATTTCCAGCGGTTCTGCTTCCAGCGGTGCTGGATGTGCAAGCAATAAGCGGCAAAAGGCATAGACCAAATGAAGCGCCCCCTCTTTGGGAAGGGCGGGAGGTACGGTTGGCAGGCCTTGCATGGCTTGCGCATAACCGTCAAGCGTCCAATCCATATACCACAAACAGGAGTGTTCATGAAAATGGCAATGAATATGCATGCAGGCAAGCGCTTCCAACGTTTTCTCCGGCTTTTGTTCCTTGCGCGGAAAATCGCTCACCCAAAGCGCATCTGCATCCTTACAAACGTGCAGAAAAAAAGGATGCGTGCAGTGCAGGCGCATTTCAGCAAAGGCATTCTCCTGCGCAGCTGGCATACTAATCATGCTGTACCATCAGCCTCAGTTCCAAATCGTGTACGGCAGTAAATTGGCTGTTTAAATCAAGCTGATAGCTTAACAGCAATTCTCCGCCCTCCTCATCAAATTCATAGCGGAGCCGCGTGCAGTAAATGGCCAGCTCCATGGTGCCTACCGGCGTATGGTACTGCCCCTCATAGCGCTGACCTTTTTGAAACACCATGTTGGTTTCATAGCTCCCTGCGCGCATCATGCTCACTGTGTTTTGAAATGCCACAATTTCCACAGGCTGTGCGGGTATGCTTTCATCCAGTGTTTCTTCATAGTGGATGGTGGTTTTTTCGCCATCCAAAGTCATTTCCCCCACTGTAAGCAGGGACATGGGTTCATCGTTATCATCATCACGGTGTGCATTCGCGCTGATGGAGATCAATACGGGTATCTTTGGCATGAAGGTGGTCTACCCCCTTATCGGTTTGCGAAAAACCTGTTATAATAGAGCTACTATACCATAGGAAGGGTTGCGTTGCAATGATTTGTCTTAAAGCGCATGCCAAGATTAATTGGACGCTTGATATTTTGGGAACCCGTGCAGATGGCTATCACCTCATGGATATGCTGATGCAAACAGTCGCATTACACGATACGCTCTGGCTTGAGCTTTCTGATCGGCTAACGCTTACAGCGGCATCAGAATCCGAAGCACCTTCGGCCGCACCTTCGGCCGCACCTTCAGCCGCACCTTCCCCCCCGTCCATCCCCCCCGATGGTTTGTCCGCACAGCCCGTACCCTATGGGCCGCAAAATCTGGTATACCGCGCCGCCGAAAAGCTTCAGGAATACACCGCTACGCCGCTTGGCGCAAGCATGAAGCTGCTCAAGCGCATTCCCACAGGCGCTGGCATGGGCGGCGGCAGTGCAGACGCGGCGGCGGCTTTGATTGGGCTTAATGAGCTTTGGCAGCTGCGGCTTTCCAAAGCGGAGCTGCTTACCATCGGCTTATCGCTTGGTGCAGACATTCCTTTTATGCTCACGGGAGGCCTTGCGCATGTGAGCGGCATCGGCCAGCACATTGAGCCGCTCACGCCAGCGCCTAAGCATTGGCTTGTACTGCTGCAGCCCTGCGACGGTTTAAGCACGCGGGAGGTGTTCACCGCATTTGACGCACTGCCAGCCCATCAGCTCCAAAGACCCGCCACACAGGCGGCTCTTACCGCCCTGCTATGCGGCGATTTGCCCGCGCTTAGCCATGCCATGAACAATGTTTTGGAAGCTGTCAGCCTCAAACAGCGCCCCGAAATGGCAAGGGCATTGACGGCGCTTGAGCAGCAGGGTGCCGTGCGAGCCATGATGACCGGCAGCGGCTCCGTGGTTTACGGCGTATTCAGGGACGAAAAGAGTGCTCAAAGCGCAAGCCACGCTTTAAGCACCGCATACAGCCCTTGCATGGTCACCCAAACCCTCTGACCCACGCTTCCTCTGCTGGTTTTTTACGCTTCTGCTTTTTCACTCGCGATTTTGGTCATCAGCGCATCAATCGCCTCGGCAATGTTGGGTTCCTCTGTGGAAATGGTACAGGTATGGGGCACAGCATGCAGCCACAGCTTTTGGCGGCTTTTACTGCTTACGCCTTTTAAAATGCAGTCTGCGCTTCCCTCCCAAACAATAGAATCGCCATCGCTTTGTACACACAGCACAGGGCAGGTAACGCTGGCTAGGTTCTGCCTTGCCAGCTTCATCAGGCGGTTAAAATCCACCGCTTTTTGCGTTGGAAAGCCCGAATAGCCAAAGTCATAAGCGCTGTCAAGCAATGCGCTTGGTTCGTTGGACTCATTCCATTGTATGCGTTTGATAAACGGCGCCGCTATGCCCGCCAAAGCCATCAGCTTGATTTTTACTGCCATTGGGGTAGAAATGGTCACACAAGCATCAATTTTCATTTGCTCTGCCACAATCAGCGCCAGCAAGCCCCCCATGGAAATACCGCAAACCGTTACGGTTTTTTGCTTGGCAAGCAGGTCAAGCGTTGCATCCTTGGCGGCCTGCAGCCATTGCTTCCAATCCGTCTTTGCCATATCCTCCTCGGTGGTAGCGTGCCCGGGAAGGTTGATGCTGTGTACGGTATACCCCTTCTCAGCCAATGTATTTGCCAGCTTGCGCATGCGCGCGGCACATCCTGAAAAGCCATGAATCAGCAAAATGCCGCTGTCACTGCCCTCGTGCTTGAAGGGCTTGCAATATTCATGCTCAAAATATCCTGCTTCGCGTGGTTTCATAAAGGTTACTCCTTTGCTTTTTCCATCCCAAGCTTTTGCATCAGCGCATCAATGGCCTTTGCAATGGCGGGCTCCTCCTTGGAGATGGTGCACACATGGGGTACGCCGTGCAGCCATAGCTTTTGACGGCTCTCGCTCCCCACGCCCTGCAAAATGCAGTCCGCGCTTCCTTCCCAAATGGTTTCATCCCCATCGCTTTGCACGCACAGCACAGGGCAGGTAATGTTAAATAAATTCTGCCTTGCCAGCTTGATTAAGTGGTTTAAATCAGCCGCCTTCTTGGTCGGAAAGCCGGTATAGCCAAAATCGTATGTGCTGTCTAGCACAGTGCTCCGCTCCGCAGGCGGCTCCCACGCAATGCGCTTGATAAACGGTGCGGCAATATGTGCAAAGGGCATGAACTTGTTTTTGGTTGCCATAGGCGCTGAAATAGGCACACAAGCATCCACCTTCATTTGCTCTGCCACCAGCAGCGCCAGCACGCCGCCCATGGAAAGCCCGCAAACGGTTACTGTTTTTTGTTTGTGAAGCATTTCAAGCGTTGCTTCTTTGGCGGCCTGCAGCCATTGCTTCCAATCTGCTTTGGCCATATCCTCCTCGGTGGTGGCATGTCCGGGCAGGTTGATACTGCGCACCGTATACCCTTTTTCAGCCAGCGAATCAGCCAGCTTGCGCATATGCGCGGCACTGCCTGTAAAGCCGTGAATCAGCAAAATGCCCTGTTCGTTTCCCTCGTGGTAAAAGGGTTTGCAACGTTCACCGTCAAAGTGTCCAAGCTCAGTAGGTTTCATTGTGAATGCTCCTTTCGTATCTGCTTCATCATTCTATGTAAGGTTTTTGAACGTTATTCACCAAGCAGCTCAATATCCGCCTTTTTGCCCATCACAAGCAAGGTGTCGCCCCATACAAACTGCATATCTGCCGCAGGCGCTACCAAAAAGCGCTCGTTGCGGTGTACCGCCAGAATGCTCACCCCGTATTTGCGGCGTACATTCACCCCCATAATGGTATGCCCTGCCCATTGATTGGGCAAGCGGATTTCCATCATTTGATAATCGTCGCTCAAATCCATCAATTCCAGCACATTGGGGGTGATGATGGAGCGTGCGACCCTAGCGCCCATGTCCCGCTCTGGAAAAACCACGCGATTGACCCCTAGCTTTCTGAGCACCTTGGCATGCAGCTCGTCGTTTGCCTTTGCCACCAGATAGGGAACGCCCAATTCCTGCAAAAGCACACAAACCAAAATGCTATCCCGCGTGTTTTCGCCAATGCTGACAATGGCCGCATCAAAATTGGTTACCCCCAATGTGCTCAAAGCCGCCTCGTCTGTGGCGTTTAGCTGTAAGGCTTGCGTTACAAAGGGGGCAATTTCGTTTACGGGCTGTTCCTCGCTATCCACAGCCAAAACCTCCTGCCCCAAGCTATACAGGGATTTTGCCAAGCTTCTTCCAAAGCGCCCCAAACCAAGAACCAAAAATTGCTTTGCTTTCATGCAAGCCCTCAACCAATCATGATTTTTTCATTGGGAAAGCGTATGCGGTTGAGCAGGCGGTTTTCCGCTCTGCCTGCCAGCGCAAAGGCCAGCGTAAGGGGGCCTACGCGCCCAAAAAACATGAGCGGCATCAGCAGACATTGGGCAGGAATGGAAAGCTCGGGCGTGTTGGCGGCGGACAAGCCCGTGGTGCTAAAGGCCGATGCGGCTTCAAACAGCAAATCCAGCATCGGCACGCCCGAAGCCTGCTCCGCAATGCTAAGCGCACAGGTGAACAGCAAAATCACCCCCATGGAAATGATAACAATGGTAATGGCGCGGCGAGCAATTTCTGCGCTTATTTCGCGCCCAAAAGCATTGATTTGCTCATGCCCGCGCACCACAGCCGCCGCCATCAGCACCACCATGCAAAACGTTGTGGTTTTAACGCCGCCGCCTGTGGAGGCGGACGAAGCGCCTATAAACATGCTCACAATGCCCAGCAATTTAGAGGAATCTGTCAAAGCGGCCTGCTCCAAGCTTGCAAAGCCTGCCGTGCGAAAGGTAACCGCTTGAAAAAAGCTGTTGGAAAGCTTTTGCCAAAAGGAAAAGCCCTCCGCTCCCAGCGTGCCCTGATTCCCCCACTCCAATGCCAAAATCAACAGCGTACCCGTGCTTAACAAAATGCCCGTCATGGTCAGCACCAGCTTTGTGTGAAGCGATAGCTTGCGGATGCGGAAGCGAAAATGGAGGCATTCAGGCAAAACGGTAAAGCCCAGACCGCCCAAAATAATCAGCCCTGCCAGCGTAAGCAGCACCATGGGGTCAGCGCTAAAGCCCGTGAGGCTTTGGTAGCCGCCAAACAAATCAAAGCCCGCATTGCAAAAAGCGCTCACCGAATGGAACACGCCAAACCACAAGCCCTGCTTCACCCCGTAGAGCGGAATGAACCTCACCATTAACAGCAAAGCCCCTGCACATTCAATGCCCAGTGCCAGCAGAAACAGCCACAGCGTAAAGCGCACCATACCCGATAGCTTGCTTTGGTTCATGGACTCGCGAATGAGCATGCGATTACGAAGCGATATGCGCTTGCCCAGCGCCACCATAAACAGCGTGGCAAAGACCATAAAACCAAGGCCGCCCATTTGGATCAGGCTAAGCAGTACAATTTGCCCAAAGCCAGAAAGCTCGCGCCCCACATCCACAATGGAAAGGCCTGTTACGCACACTGCGGAGGTTGCCGTAAAAAAGCTGCGCAAAGCACCCAGCGAGCGGCCGCTGTTTGCTGAAATGGGCAGAGAAAGCAGAAAGCCGCCAAGCGCAATCAAAACCAAAAAGCCAAGCGCCAGCACCCTTTCGGGGCGTATGCTATGCTGTGCCAAAGGCTTTCCTTCGCCAGCCGCGCGTCTATGCACAAGCCACCTCCTGTTCAACCTGCGTAAAAAGCGCCGTCGATTGCTTCCTTGCTGATAGTATAAGCGTTTTTCGGATTTTTGTACAGCATGGTAAGAACTGTCTTTTACCTGTCTTTTACATCTTAAAATAAAGCATTTTATCTTCAAACGATTGCATTCAGAATACTTTTGTAGTATACTAAATGTAACCATATTGTGCAAAAAATAGCGCATACAAGCCAATAAGGTGGAGGTGTTATGGACAATCCCAAGCTAAAGCTCATGCCGCAAAAATACACCGGTGAATCCACTGTCATTTCCATGCGTATTCCAAAAGAAATGTTGCAGGAGCTGGATTTTGTAGCCAAAGAAACGCGCAGAACCCGAAACGATCTGTTGTTCGTATGTTTAGAGTTCGCCCTCAAAAACATTGAGATTGTGAACCAAGAGAATAAAGAAGACACATAAGGAAAGGAAACAACAATCATGTCCAAGTTTGTGATGGAATGCCCTCATTGCGGCAAGTTTGCTCAAGCAAAAACCGGTTTCTTCTCCAAAAAGAAAATTCAATGTGATTGCGGCTACAGCATGGATGTGCGCACGGACAAAATGAGCAGCTGTGAGTGCTCACATTGCCATAATGTGGTCGTGTTTGATCAGTCCAAGGGTGCAAGTGCCAAATGTCCTGTTTGCCATGAACCCATCAACACCCTCACAGAGCGGAGCAACCTGTTTGCGTTCTCCTGTGGTCAATGCGGCGTTCGTTTGCAAACCAGCAAGGGCGCAGAAATGTATACCTGCCCCGTGTGCGATTTTGAAAACGATATCGCCAAGCAACTGTTAAAAGAAAAAACCCAGCGAGATGGCTTGGCCAGCATCATCAAATATGAGGGCAGTAACGACACCATCGTGTGGAAGCACCCCATTGAGGACTTCAATTACGGCTCACAGCTGATTGTTCACGAAACCCAGGAAGCCATCTTCTTCAAGGATGGGCAGGCGCTTGACTTGTTCGGTGCAGGCCGCTACACACTGGAAACACAGCAGCTGCCGTTGCTGGAAAAGCTATACAAGCTGCCCACAGATACCCAAGTCACCTTCCACAGCGAGGTCTACTACATCAACATGGCAACCCAAATGGGCATCAAGTGGGGCACGGACAGCAAGGTGCGCCTGTTTGATCCTGCGTCTGGCTTGCATTTGGAGCTGGGTGCAAGCGGCGAATTCAACATTCGCGTGGTGGATTCCCGCAAGCTGCTGCTCAAGGTGGTCGGCACCAATGCCGTGCTCAGCCAATCGGAGCTGTTAGGCACAGGCACCAGCAAAAGCCTGTTCCGCTCCTTGGTCATGACCCAAGCCAAAACCTACCTCGCGCAAGTCATCAAGGCATGCAGTATCAATGTGCTGGAGATTGATGCAGAGCTGTTGCACCTCTCCTCCGCTTTGCGGGACCGCATCAACGAAGTGCTCGCGGAATATGGCTTGCAAATGCCCGAGTTCTACATCAGCCGCATTGTAACCCCTGACGATGACCCCAACTATCGCCTTATGAAGGAGCAATATGCCGAGCAGTATTTGAAGGTTCGGCAGGAGCAAATCCGCAAGAGCGAAGCGGAAGCCGCCTCACAGCGCAAGCTTGTGGAAGCGCAAACCGAAGCACAGCTGAAAATGATCGGCGCACAGGGCAGTGCGGAAGCCATGAAAATTGAGAAGGCCGCACAAGCCGAAGCCTACCGTATGCAGGCCGAGGCCGAAGCTGCCGAAATGCGCATGAAGGGCTTCACCTACCAACAGCAGACCACCCGCGAAGTGGGTCTGGAAGCCATGCAGGGCGGTATTGGCGGCGGCGGCGGCAGTGGCTTGGGCGACATTGCAGGCTTGGGCGTTACCCTTGGTGCCATGGGCGGCGTAATGGGCATAACCAAGGAAGCCATGGCACCTATGTTCCAAGCAAGCGACCCCACAGGCACAGGTGCAAGTGCCGACACATGGTCTTGCGCGTGCGGCGCAAAGAACATTGCCTCCAAATTCTGCCCCGAGTGCGGCAAGCCCAAGCCGATGAGCGACACATGGCATTGCATTTGCGGCGCAAGTAACATTCAAACCAGGTTCTGCCCCGAATGCGGCAAACCCCAGCCCAAAAAGCTCATGTGGGATTGTGCCTGCGGTGCAAAGAATATTACATCAAAGTTCTGCCCTGAATGCGGACAGCCGAAAGGAGAATAACCCATCATGAAACAAAAGCTCGCAAAGCAAAGTCTGCTGGTGCTCGTAGCGCTCTTTGTGGTCTATTCCTTGGTTGTTTTTGTGGTTCCCTTTGTAAAGGACGGCACCTTCTGGTTGTCCTACCTGTTTACAACGCTGGCATTTGCCATGCAGCTGTACATCTTCTGGCTTTCCTTCCGCGGCGAAGGCGGCGTTCGCAGTAAGCTCTATGGCATACCCGTTGCACGAATTGGCTTGCTGTATGGCATTGCTCAGCTGGTGCTGGGGCTTGCGGCCATGGCGCTTGGCTTTGCCCTGACGGTACCAATGTGGATTCCCTTTCTGGTTTATATGGTGCTGTTTGCTACTGCTTTGGTGGGCGTTGTGGCAACCGATGCCATGCGGGATGAAATTCAGCACCAAGACAACCGCCTGCAAGCGCAGACGGCCGCCATGCGCGCATTGCAGTCCCATGCGGCCATTCTCCCCACCAAATGCAAGGACGAAGCCCTGCAAAAGGCCGCAGCAGCACTGTCGGAAAGCATTCGTTACAGCGACCCCGTCAGCAGTGCGGCCGTTTTCCAGCAGGAAGCCGACTTAACTGCCTGCATGGACGAGCTTGAAAAAGCCATTGTGGAGGAAGATACCAATAACGCAAAAATCCT
>JAVXND010000063.1:0-15687 GCA_036645955.1 Clostridia bacterium
TTTTTCAGCTGCTTCTTTTTTGGCTTCGGCGGCTTTTTCGGCTGCTTCTTTTTTGGCTTCGGCGGCTTTTTCGGCTGATTCTTTTTTAGCCTCGGCGGCTTTTTCAGCGGCTTTTTCGGCTGCTTCTTTTTTAGCTTCGGCTGCTTTTTCGGCGGCTTCCTTTTTGGCTTCGGCTGCTTTTTCGTCAGCTTCCTTTTTAGCCTCGGCGGCTTTTTCAGCGGCTTCCTTCTGCTCCTTCTGCTGCTCTTTTACGGCATTGCTGCGTTCTTCTGCCTTATCATGGTGCATTGCATCGGCTTCATTCTCCGCCGCATCCTCCGCATCATCGGCTGCATCCTCCAACGTATCCGCCGCATCCTCGGCTGCATCCTTCAACGCATCGGCCGCATCCGCCGCATCCTCCGCTGCATCCTCCAACGCATCCGCTGCATCCTCCGCTTCCTCCGCACGCTCAAGCGCGGTTAAGATTTCACGCACGGGCTTTTGGAGCCAAGCATCAAGCGTGTCCGCGGTGTCGGCGGGTTGCTTGGCCATGAGCTTTTGCGCAAGCAGCAGTTTGCCGGGGGTTACGTGCATGGCCGTTGCTTGTGCAAGCTGTGTACGGTTCACGGCCATGGCTTGCACGGTTACATTGCGGTGGTTTGCGGCACATTGGCTTGCGACAACTTCCTTTAGATGGCCTGCGAGCTTTTGGGAAGCGGCTTCTTCCTTTTCACAAACCGCAAGCACAATGCCGCCTTGCGCCGTGCCGTCAAAAAACCCGTTGCTGTCCATTTGGCGCAGGGTGGCTTGAATGGCTTCATCTACAGAGCAATTGCGAAGCTCCGCCGCCTTTAAATCGGCTAAAACAACGGCACCGCTTTCGTTTACCGCTTGTACCGTAAGCACACGATGATAGGCGTTTAAGGTGTATTCAATCGACGGGTTTACATCCATGCTGACATAACAGGTGGGCTGCAGGTAGCTATACGCGCCCGCGCCCAAGCCAAGCATCAGCACAAGGCAAGCCGCCAGCGCGGCAAGGCGCATGAAATGCGGGGCGGGAGCGGCAGAAACGCAAGGAAGCTCAAGGCGCTGACCTATGTGGTAGCCCTTGTTCTTGATGCGAACAAAATCACCCTGATCGGTGAGCACCGCCGCAGTTTGCTTCTTGATTTCCACAATCATTGCTTTCATGGCTTTAGTTCCTCTCTGATGGGGCGCAGGTAGTCCGCAAGGCAAGGATAATCGCCCAGCAACAATTCAACCACCGCAATAATATACTTTCGATGGCGCTCCAATATTTTTTGAGGTATGCCCGCATTCTTTTGAAGCCATTGGATGCAGAGCTGTCGGGTTTTGCGCATTTGCGAAACTTCACAGGGGTTTTGAAGCAGGCAAACAATGGCTTTTTGGCAAGCAAGCTTGGTTTTTTCAGCCTTTGGCGAGCAGGCGGTAAGGTCGTAGAAGGTAAAGCCATAGGGGTGAAGCGCCAGGCTGGCCGCTTCTATTTCATCGGCGATGGTGGCGGCAGGGGTGCAAACCAGCGCCCTTTTGATTTGAAGAAGCACGGCGCTTGCGGGCTCATCCTCCTGCGCATCGGCACTAAAGGCGGAGGGCGTTACGCTGATTTCTTTTTTGTATTTGAGGTTCGCATCAAAAAAATCATAGAGCCGTCTGTGAATGACCAGCTTTGCAAAGCTCAAAAAAGAGCCTTCCTGCTGGTTGTAGTGGTCCAGCGCCTCTGAAAAAGCCGATAGCGCAATCGACCATTCATCATCAGCCTTTGTGATATAACGTTTTGCGCAATCGCAGGCGCATTTGAGAATAAAGGGCTGGTACTGTAGGAGCAATGCCTCCCGATCGGCAGGGTTTAGTGCAACGCCTGCTGCCATGGCATCCAATTCGTGCAACAAGTTCACCGCCTTTTCGAAGAATAGCGTGATTGCAAAAATATAGCGAAATATCTTTTGCATGGTGGTTTTATTATAGCGGGTGAAGGGGGATGTGGCAAGAGGGGGGGAGACTTTTTGATAGGGGGGGATTGCTCGTTACATTCTGGATATGATGCGTCTGTGCTTTATGCGTTATCGAAATAATTTGAACCTTTCAAATCAAAATGAAACAACATCCGTTCAACGGCGGAAAAGAATGAAACCAACTTCCAATTCCGCTCTATTTATTTGTAGGCGTGTTTGCGGTATCCTTTTTACAGCAAGTGAGCGACAAACTCGCAAAGTAAAAGGAGGGTTTCATTCATGAAAAAATTGCTTGCATTGGTGCTGGCAGCAATCATGGTACTGGGCGCAACGAGCGCGCTCGCAGAAGGCTTTTCGGTAGGCTTTGCCCAAATTGGGCAGGAATCTGGCTGGCGTGATGCAGAAACTGGGTCAATCAAGGAAACCTTTGAAGCCGCACAGGCAGCAGGAGAGCTGACGTTTTACTATTCCGATGCGCAGCAGAAGCAGGAAAACCAGATTGCTGCCATCCGCAACTTCATCAATCAGGGTGTGGACGTTATCGGTTTGGCGCCCGTAGTGACCACTGGCTGGGGTGCTGTGTTCCAGGAAGCGGCAGATGCGGGCATTCCAATCGTGCTGCTGGATCGCGGCGTAGATGCGGAATTTGAGAAGCTATACACTTGCTTTATTGGCTCTGACTTCATTTTTGAAGGCCAAAACGGCGCAGATGCAATGGCTAAGCTGTTGGAGGGCAAGGGCAACGTGGTAGAGCTTCAGGGTACCGTGGGTGCTTCTGCTGCCATCGACCGTCAGAAGGGCTTTATGGATGCCATCGCCGAAAAGTATCCCGACATCAAGGTAATTGCAACCCAGAGCGGTGACTTTACCCGCGCTGGCGGCAAGGAAGTTATGGAATCCTTCCTGAAAACCTATCCTGGCGAAATCAATGCTGTGTATGCTCATAACGATGACATGGTGCTTGGCGCAATCGAAGCGATCAAAGAAGCTGGTTTGCTTCCTGGTAAGGATATCGTAACGGTTTCCATGGACGGCGTGCATGATATCTTTGTGGCAATGGCTGCAGGCGAAGCAAACTGCACCGTTGAATGCAATCCCCTGCTGGGACCGCAATTCCTCGACGTGTGCCGCAAGCTGGTGGCTGGCGAGACCGTTGACAAATGGGTCAAGAGCGACGAAGGCGTATTCTTTGCTGATACTGCGGAGCAGGATCTGCCCAATCGCAAGTACTAAGTTTCCCATCCTCCTTGCCTCCCTCCTTTTTGGGGGGAGGCTTTTGAAAATGATGTAAGGGAGTGAGAAGGTTGACGCAGGTGAACACGATGCCGCTATTAACCATGCGAGGCATTACCAAATCCTTTCCAGGCGTAAAGGCGTTGATAGACGTGGACTTTACGCTGGCTGCGGGAGAGATTCACGCGCTTCTGGGCGAAAATGGCGCAGGCAAGTCAACGCTGATTAAGGTGCTCACAGGCGTTGAAAGCCTGGATGGTGGAGCCATTTCGCTATTGGGCAATTCAATCAGACCCAAAAACCCCTTGGAGGCGCAGATCTGCGGCATTTCCACAGTGTATCAGGAAGTGAATTTGTGTACCAATTTAACGGTTGCGGAGAATATCTATATCGGCAGAGAGCCGATCAAGCATGGCCGCATTGACTGGAAAACCATGCGTACAAAGGCAGAAAAATTGCTGGAGCGCTTTGAACTCAAATTGGATGTAACGCAAACCTTGGATCATTATTCTGTGGCAATTCAGCAGATGGTTGCCATTGCACGCGCTGTGGATGTAAGCGCCAAAATCTTGATTCTGGATGAACCTACATCGTCGCTGGATGATGTGGAAACCCACAAGCTATTTGATGTGATGAAAATGCTTAAGCAGCAAGGAATGGGCATTGTTTTCGTCACACACTTTTTGGATCAGGTCTATGAGGTGAGCGACCGCATCACGGTATTGCGAAACGGTGAGCTGGTGGGCGCATGGGATACGGCGCAGCTGCCGCGCCTTGCGCTTGTCGGCAAAATGATTGGCAAGGAGTACGATGAGCTGAGCACACTGTCGCCTGTAGACGAAGCTGCCGATGAAGAGCATGAAATTTATCTATCCGCCCATTCCCTTGCTTCTGCGGCACTCAAGCCCTTTGATGTGTCGGTTCATCAAGGAGAGGTTATGGGCATTGCTGGTTTGCTTGGATCGGGACGTTCGGAAATGATGCGCCTGTTTTTCGGTGCAGATAAAGCGGAGCAAGGCCATTTGGTGGTGGAGGCGCAAAACGTTACCTTTACCTCCCAGCTAGACGCAATCCGCAGTGGAATTGCCTTTTGCCCTGAAAACCGCAAAACCGAAGGCATCGTGGGCGATTTAAGCATCCGCGAAAATATCATTTTGGCGCTGCAGGCCAAGAAGGGCATGCTTCATGCAATTTCACGGCGGGAAGCAGAAAAAATCGCGGACGAATACATCCGCAAGCTGCAAATTAAAACACCTAGCCAGGAGCAGGCGATAAAGAACCTATCTGGCGGTAACCAACAAAAGGTCATTTTAGGACGCTGGCTGGCCACAAACCCCTCGTTATTGATGCTAGATGAACCCACGCGAGGAATTGATGTGGGAACCAAAGCGGAAATTCAAAAAATCGTGGTGGATCTAGCACAAAAGGGCATGGCTATTATCTTTGTTTCCTCAGAGCTGGACGAAATGCTTCGCTGCTGTACGCGTATGACCATCATGCGGGATCAGCAAAAGATTGGAGAGCTTTCCGGCGCTCAAATCGACAAAAATAAAATCATGAAAATGATTGCAGGGGGTGCGGTGGCATGAAAACATGGAAGAAGATTTGCAAATCCCATCTGTTTTTGCCGCTGCTTTCGTTGGCGTTGGTACTCCTCTTTAATTTGGTGTATACGCAGGGGGATTTTTTCCGCATCACTGTCTTGGATGGGCATTTGTACGGGCGAATCATTGATATCATCAAAAACGGTGCGCCTCTTGCGATTTTAGCGGTAGGTATGACCATGGTAATCGCCACAGGCGGCACGGATATTTCTGTTGGCTCGGTGATTGCCATTTCGGGAGCGCTTGCTTGCTCCATCATTGACGGAAGAATGGCGCTTTTCTCTGGCAGCTTGGTTGGCGCGGTTGCAGTAGCGGTTGTGGCGGGACTGTGCTGTGGTGTGTGGAACGGGCTGCTGGTTTCCAAGATCAAGCTCCAACCGATTGTGGCAACAATGATTCTGCTGACGGCAGGTCGCGGCATTGCACAGCTGATTACAGATGGCAAAATTGTCACCATATCCAATTTGAGCTACTATGCCATTGGCGGCGGTTACTTCTTGGGTTTGCCGATTCCCGCATTCATCTTAGCGGGGCTATTGGTGATTGTGCTATTGTTCGTCAAGAAAACAGCATTTGGCTTGTTTTTGGAATCGGTTGGCGTAAATGCAGAGGCGTCGGCGTTTTCAGGCGTGAAAAGCGATCGCATCAAGTTGATTGTATATGCCATTAGCGGCCTGTGCGCAGGCATTGCAGGGGTGATTATCAGCGCGGGTATCAAAAGTGCGGATTGCAACAACGCTGGTCTATACATTGAAATGGATGCAATTCTGGCGGTTGCGCTGGGCGGCAACGCCATGAACGGCGGTAAGTTCTCGATTGCCGCCTCTGTGATTGGCGCGTTTGTGCTGCAAGCACTGACAACCACGATCTATGCACTGGGTGTGCCAAGCGAAACCACACGCGTGGTTAAGGCGGTTGTTGTGATCGTGATTTGCCTCATTCAATCACCTGCCTTCCGCAGCAGCCTAAGGGCGCTGTTTCACCGTAAATCGGCAGTGTCTGCGGAAGGAGGCGTTCAAGCATGAAAAAAGGACGTAAGCTAGGCAATCTATCGTTGCTGATTACCATTGTTTTGTTTGTATTGCTGTATACCTTTGGTGGCGTTAGCTATGCTTCCCGTAATTTTCTGACGTGGCAGTCCTTTGTGAATATTTTTAAGGATAACGCTTTCCTTTTGATTGCCGCAGTTGGAACCACCTTTGTGTTGATTATGGGCGGCATTGATATTTCCATTGCCTCCAACGTAGCCTTGACTGGGATGCTGACGGCGTTCTGGCTTGCCAATGGCATGCCGCTTTGGCTGGTGCTGCCGCTGGCGCTGCTGGTGGGTACCTTTGCGGGCTTTGTGATGGGCTATATGATACAGGTGTTCAAAATTCAGCCCTTTATTGCCACACTGGCGGGGCAATTCTTTATGCGCGGCATGTGCTCGCTGGTTTCAATCAAATCCATCGTGGTCAGCGACCCCTCCTTTGTGGGGCTTAGCATGTGGAAGCTTACGCTGTTTCAGGAAATCAACGCAAAGGGCAAGCTGGTTAATGTATCCATCAATGCGGCCGTTATCATTGCGCTGGTGGTTGTGCTTGGCGCAATGTATGTGCTCAAATATACAAGGTTTGGCCGCAATGTATACGCCATCGGCGGCAATGAACAAAGCGCACTGCTCATGGGCCTGCCCGTTAAATGGACAAAGATTGCGGTATATACGCTCAACGGCTGCTTTGCGGCGCTGTCGGGCATTGTATTTACGATGTATACCTTGTCTGGCTATAATTTGCAGAATATTGGTATGGAGCTGGACGCCATATCCTCCGCAGTCATTGGAGGTACACTACTAACGGGCGGCGTAGGCACGGTCGTTGGTTCTCTGCTGGGCGTGATGATTCAGGGCACGATTAAAACCATCGTCACCTATGCAAACCTCAATACCTGGTGGACAAAGGTGACCATGGCGGGACTGCTGTGCCTGTTTGTGCTCATACAGCGTCTTATCGCCATACGAGCAGAGCATAACCGAAGTCAAAATATCCAGATGTAGCAGCCTATGTAAAAAAAGCAAGCCGTAGTTTTCTGCGCCTTGCTCTTTTACTTTTCGTTTAGAGTGTGTATAATCATTGAGTAGCAATAGAGAAAGCGAGAGATTTGCGTGAAGAAGGCAGCTGTTTTTGTGGCTTTGCTGCTGTGCTTGGGCATGCTTGCCGGGTGTCAAAAAACGCCGGAAGTGAAGCGGAGCATGGCGGATGCGGACAAGGTGATTTTACTGGGATATGCACAGCTTGGCTCGGAAAGCGGCTGGCGCGAAGGCAATACGCGCTCTATTTACGATGCGGCGCAGGCTCACGGCATCAAGCTCCGCTTTGAAAATGCAGAGCAGAAGCAAAGCAAACAAATCGATGCCATCCGCTCGTTCATTGCGTATCGAGTAGACGTTATTGCTTTTTCGCCAATTGTAGCGGATGGATGGGATGTGGTCCTTAGCGAAGCAAAGGCAGCGGGCATTCCTGTGCTGCTGGTGGATAGAGGCATTGAAACGGCAGATGAAAGCCTATATGATTGCTTTATCGGTTCCGATTTTGTAGAGGAGGGGCGCGCGGCGGCCCGCTTCCTGAAGCGCCGCACAGCGCAGTACGAGCAGGTGCGGATTGTGGAAATTACGGGAACAGAAGAATCCACGCCCATGAAGGATCGCTATCAGGGCTTCCGAGAGGAGCTTGGGGATGAACCCAAGTATCAGATCATCGATAGCGTAAGCGGGGACTTCCTGCGTTCACGGGGAAAGGAATGCATGAAGCAGCTGCTGGCGGCGCATGAGGATATTGATGTGCTCTATTCCCATAACGACAGCATGACCTTGGGTGCGGTGGAGGCGATTGAAGCCGCTGGGCTTGTGCCTGGCAAGGATATTGTGATTATTACCGTTGACGGGGAACAAAAGGCGATTGATTTGCTCAAGCAAGGCAAAATCAATTGTGTTGTGGAATGCACGCCCATGCTAGGTGAAACGGTGATGCAGCTTACGGAACGGTTGGTTGCAGGAGAAACCATAGATCGCGTGGTCTATTCCAACGAAAGAACTTTTTCCGAGTACGACGACGATTTAGAATCGTTAGCTCCGCGAGGATACTAAAAATGAGCTCGCTATTTGACCGTTTCTTGGATAAACTACACGTGGAGGAGAGCATTCGCAAACGGCTGCAAATTGCCTTTGTGGTGATTATGCTGATTATGCTGCTTCCAGCGGTTGTCAGCCTGATGGTTTTGCAGAATTATGGCAACCAATACCATACGGTCATCAGTCGGGTGGGACAGGTGGCTCGCTTGCGCCCGTTGATTAGCAGTACGTTGCCAGACGAGCTGTTCATGGTGGTAGCAGGTAAGGAAACCGTGGAAGAAACGGAGACCTCGGCTTATCTGCTTCAGTTTGAGCAACAGCTGGCAGAGCTGATGAAGAATAATGGCGATCAAACGGAGCTGTTGGTGGTGGACCGAACGCTGGACACGCTCAAGGAATACGTAACACAGCTTTTGGACATGGCAAAACAAGAAGCTTCTGTTTCCGAGCAGGAGAAAATGCTGGACGAAATTCGTGCAGTGGCAGGCTTGATGGGAAACATGCTGGACGACTATGTAACGCTGGAAATCAAAGCGGCAGAAACGGCCAGCGGACGGCTGCAAAGCAGTCAGCAGTTTCTTTTGTTAGGCGTCGGCCTGTTTTTGGCGTTGGCCTGCATTTTTGCCGCCTTGGCGCAACGCTCCCTTTCCAATGCCATACGCAGCCCCATTGCCAATCTGGAAACGCTGGCGGCTAAATTGGCCTCTGGTAATCTGCAAGCGCGTGCTCAAACCATCCGTACAGAGGAGCTGGTGCCCCTATCCAACAGCCTCAACGCCATGGCGGATAAGCTGGAGCATTTGATTGAAGAAAACAAGCTGGAACAAGAAAATCTGAAAAAGAGCGAAATGAGAACCTTGCAAGCGCAGATTACGCCGCATTTTCTATACAATACGCTGGATGCGATTGTCTGGCTTGCTCAAACAGACCGAGCGGAGGAAGCGGTCAAGGTGACAAAGGCGATGTCCCGTTTTTTCCGCATTTCTTTGTCGCAGGGCAGAGACTGGATTACCATCCAACAGGAAGTCAGCCATATTGAAAGCTACTTGATTATTCAAAAGGTTCGCTATCGCGATATTTTAACGTATGAAATCGACGTTGATCCAGAGCTGTACTCGTTTGAAATCCTTAAGCTCACCATTCAACCCTTGGTTGAAAATGCCATCTATCACGGAGTGAAGCATCGGCGGGAAGGTGGTCGTGTGGTGATTCGCGGTGCTCGCAGGCAGGAGTTGCTGTACATTAGCGTAGAGGATAACGGAGTAGGCATGAGCCAGCAGCGGCTTGAAACGGTACGAGCAATGATGGACGAGCGTATCCCGATGGAGGATGACGGCTCTGGCTTTGGACTGTACAACGTGAATAAGAGGATCAGGCTTTATTATGGCGTTGACAAGGGGCTACAAATTGAATCTGGCGATAAAGGCACCTGCGTTTATTTTGTTGTGCCATTAAGGAGTTAAGAATGCTCAAGGTTTTTTTGGTTGATGATGAAATTATTATCAGGGAAAGCATTCGTTCCTGCGGGATATGGGATCACGGCGATTTTACGTTGGTGGGTGAAGCGTCGGATGGTGAAATCGCATTGTCAATGCTTCAGGATATCAAACCCGATATTTTGATTACGGACATCAAAATGCCTTTTATGGATGGCTTGGAGCTTAGCAGGCAGGTTCATCAGACCATGCCGTGGATTCATATTATCATTTTGTCTGGCTATGATGATTTTACCTTTGCCAAAACCGCCATCAACCTTGGCGTAACGGACTATCTGCTCAAGCCTGTGGATGCGGATGAGCTGCTGCCAGCGCTTCAAAAGACGGCAGAGAGTATACGCATGGAGCGGGAGCAGGAGCAAAACATTCATGAACTGCGGCAGCAGGAGATCAAGAACCGTCCGTTGCTTGAGGAACAGCTACTGAAAATTCTGTTGGAGGCGGATGCAGGACAGCAGGAGCAAACGAATGCGCTTGTTCAGCTTCGAAAGCTGCATATCGATATGACCGCCCATTTCTATATGGTGTGCCTGCTTTCGCCAAGGTATACGCAGCAGCGTCTGCATGAGCATACGCAGGTAATGGCTGCACTGCATCGCCTTTGCCTCAATAGCGGGGGCACCATTCACGCGACGGAAACGAGCGGACTTTGTATTGTATTGGTGATGGGGGATAGTGAAGCAGACGTAGAGGAGCGAGGCTATGCCTTTGCCCAGACTGCGCTATTTGAAGTGAAGCGCACCGCAGGGATTGATGCAAGCATTAGCCTAGGGCAGGCAGTTGATACGCTTAAGGACATTCCCGTATCGTTGCAAACGGCGCAGGAGATTGACTTGCGAATTTGCGAAATGAACAAGGAGGAACAGGAAAAAAGGCATATCATCGGCGTAAAGGATGTTGAGAAAAACGCAACCATCCCATTGACGGATTTTCCAACAAGCGCTTCCTTGGATGAACAGCTTCGGTTTGTGGCGCTGGAGAACGTAGAGCAGATGCTGGATTGTTATATTGATTCCTTGGGAGTGAACGCACTTCATTCCAAGGTACTCAGCAGTTATTTGTATATGCAGGTGTTGCTCAGTGCTTCTGCGATCATTCGGGAAAAGGGCGGTAATCCCAAGGCGGTGCTTCCAACCTGTGTGCAAAACGAATCTGCCATCATTGCCTCTCAATCCATGGAGGAGCTGCGCGAGCTTCTGCTTAAAATTATCACGTCTACGGTCAGCTTCCGCGAGGAAAAAACGGCTAGCTGCTATTCCCTAACCTGTAGAAGGGCGGTGCAATACATCCACGCCCATTTGTCGGACGTGGCGCTGAACATGCGGGATACCGCAGCATATGTTGCGTTGAGCAACAGTCACTTTTCCACTGTGTTTTCCCAAGAGATGGGTATGACCTTTACAGAATATGTAACCAACATGCGAATGAACAAAGCAAAAGAGCTTCTGCGCAATACGGATATGCTTTCCCAAGATATTGCTTCACAGGTTGGCTATAACGATAGACACTACTTTAGCTACTTATTCAAAAAAACAACAGGGCAAAGCCCTAGCGATTACCGAAAACAGAATTTAAGCAGTTGAACCGCCGTGTGCCGAACGGTACGCACGGTGGTGCGAGTAGGAGGCTGGGGCATTAAGCCCTAGCCTCCTACTCGATTATCATCATACTAGGTACGTTTTATTTTACTGATGGCTGTAGCAACATTTTTGGTTTCCTGTACAATTCCATTCTGATGCTTCTCAATTGCGAGAAGTGTTTCCTTTATTGTATTCAACGTCGCTTGCTCATCGCTACTTGCTGGGTTTAAAAATTGCCTTGGGGTTATAGTGAGAGTGTGGGTGCTTTTGCAATTGTTGGTATCCAATTCCACCGTTACACTAAGCTGACCATTGACTGCATTTCCATTCATAGCAATTGGCTGAAAATCCACGCTAGAAGAGTAGATTGAATATGTTGCGATGGGTATATAATAGGACTCATTTGGCTTAATAAAGGGAATAATGTTATATTCTTTTCCTTGCACGGTTACCTTGATATCTTTTGCATAGGTATTTCCAAAGTTGTAAATTTCAAGCGATATGGTGCCGCGTGAATGAACGTTACTGCTATCGACGCATTTACATATTAATTGGGATATAGCCTTTGATTGAAACGAGTAGGCTTTAACGGTGTAGGCAACAATTATTCCTGTTAACAAGATAAAGGCCAGATAGTAGATACCTTCCCAAATTTGTAGTGGTAGCCATAAGAACATGGACATATTCAGCTCCATTCATTTATCATAGTAAAATGGTACAATAGGCGGTATATTACAAGGAGAACTATGTTTTGCGATCCTAATAACTATACCATAAAAAGAAGCTGTAGGGAAAGCGTGGCAAGAACCCGAGTTACCTTGGTATCGCGTCTCCCCCTCCCCCTTTCCCCCATCTTGCCCGCAACAGCATAAAAAACCCCCGCTAAGTCGAAAGAATGCCCACTCATTTCCGTCACCGCACCGTGCTATAATGCATTCAGGAGCTTAGAAAGCAAGGGCATAACAGCAATGGGGGAGGCGCGGTAATGAATGAAGTGATTGTTTCCATGCGGGATATTTGCAAGTCCTTTCCTGGCGTAAAGGCGCTGGATCATGTGCAGTTCGAGCTACGTTCGGGCGAGGTCATGGCGCTTTTGGGCGAGAACGGCGCAGGCAAGTCCACGCTGATGAAGGTGCTAAGCGGCGTATATACGCGGGATAGCGGCGAAATGGAGCTTTTTGGAAAGCCCTATGGAGATCTTACGCCCAAGCAAGCGCAGGCCGTCGGGGTTGCAATCATCCATCAGGAGCTCAACATGTGCCGCCACCTGAGCGTAGCAGAAAACATGTTTCTTGGTCGCGAAAAGGTCAACGGCATTGTGCTTTCCAACCGCGAAATGGAGCAGGAAGCCCAGCGCGTGCTTACGGAGCTGAAGGTGGATATCTCCCCCAAACAGGTGGTGGGGGATTTGGCGGTTTCCAAACAGCAGATGGTGGAAATAGCCAAAGCGCTGTCCATGAATGCGCGGGTGCTGATTATGGACGAGCCTACGTCGTCGCTTACCTCCCGTGAAATTGATGACCTGTTCCGCTTGATTCGCGAGCTCAAGCAAAGCGGCTGCGGCATTGTGTACATCTCTCACCGCTTGGAGGAGCTGCAGCATATTGCAGACCGCGTAACCATCATGCGGGATGGGCAATACATTACCACACAAAACTTCGCCGATACCACCATCAACGATATCATCACCTGCATGGTGGGGCGTGAAATAAAGGAAAAGTTCCCGCACATCCAGTGCGAGCGCGGCAAAAAGGTTTTTGAAGTCAAGCATCTCAATGCGGGGCGTATGGTGCGCGATGTGAGCTTCGACCTCTACGAGGGGGAGCTGGTGGGCGTTGCGGGGCTGATGGGCGCAGGGCGTACAGAAATGACGCGCGCAATTTTTGGCATAGACCCCAAGGAAAGCGGCGAAATACTGCTGGATGGGCAAGCGCTTCGCATCCGCTGCCCCATGGATGCCATTCGAAGCGGCGTTGTGCTTGCGCCGGAGGATCGCAAAAAGGATGGTCTTTGCACAAAGCTGAGCATTCGCCAAAACATTGCGCTTCCCAATCTTGACCTTTTGTGCAACAAAGCAGGCGTGATTTCCCACCGCAAGGAAGGTGAAATGTGCCAGCGTGCAATTGGCAATTTGAAGATCAAAACCGCAGGGCTTGACATAGACGCGGCAAACCTTTCGGGCGGCAATCAGCAAAAGGTGGTTGTGGGCAAGTGGCTGGCGCGCAACTCCCGCGTGGTTATTTTTGATGAGCCCACGCGCGGCATTGACGTAGCCGCCAAGGTGGAAATTTACCACCTGATGAACGAGCTCAAGCGTGAGGGCATTGCGGTGCTCTTTGTTTCCTCCGAAATGCCAGAGGTCATGGGGATTGCAGACCGCATTTTGGTGATGTGCGACGGCCGCATTACAGGCGAGGTGGAGGCGGCACAAACCACGCAGAGTGAAATTTTAACCCTTGCGACGCAATTTGAAAATAAGATGGCCGTATAAGCACGGCGCAGCTTGCTTGTGATTGGGAAAGGATGGATGTACATGGAAGTCAGGAAACAAACGCCCTTGAAGCGCTTCATGGGAATTCGCGGTATGGGTGCGGCAATGACCGCTTTTGGTGGGCTGATTGTAATTTACATTGCTTTTGGCATGATTAACCCCACCGTGTTTTCCAGCATGAACATGATGAACCTGATGCGGTCAATGTCCAAATATCTGCTGATCGGCGTTGGGCAGAGCTATTTGCTGATTACGGGCAACATTGATTTGTCCATTGGCTCTGTGGTGGGCATGAGCGCCATGATCTCCGCAACGCTGATGTCGGTGGGCGTTCATCCGGTGCTTGCCATCCTCATTACCATATTGTGCTGCTTGGTGGTGGGCGTGATCAACGGTCAGCTTGTGGGCAAATACCAGCTTCCGCCGTTTATTGCCACCTTGGGCACGATGTTTGCGGCACGCGGCATTGCGTACATGGTCAACAACAACCGCAACACCAACGCCATCTCCACAGGCATTGGCAAGGAAATGGCCGATGGCTTCCAAAATACCTTCTACTACGGCCAAACGCTTGGCATTTACAACACCTTCTGGATTGCGCTGCTGCTGTTTGGCGTGTTCTTCTTCCTGCTATCCAAAACGCGCACGGGCCGCCACATTTACGCCATTGGCTCCAATGTGGATGCGGCAAAGCTCTCAGGCGTTTCGGTGGTTGCAACCATTACCAAGGCTTATCTTGTGAGTGCGTTCTGCGCATGCGTGGTTGGCTTGATTCTGTGCGCACAGGCTGGCATGGGCAACATGGAAGCGGGCAATATGTACGAAATGTACGGCGTAGCCGCAGGCGTAATCGGCGGCATCTCTCCCTTAGGCGGCACGGGCTTGCTGCTGGGCACGCTTGGGGGCGCGGCGGTGTGGCAGACGCTTGAAAACGGCTTGAACATGATTGGCGCACAGGTTGGCATACAGCGCATTGTGATTGGCGTGATTGTGGTGTTTGCGGTACTGCTGGACGTGGTGTTCCGCAAGAACCTTTCAGGCAAGAAAAAGGCGGCCAAAGCCGCGAAGGCAACCACGGAGGCTTAACTTAACCGCTTCCGACCCAAAACCGTATGAAATGCCGCATTTGCGGCGTTCATAAAATAAAAAAACAAACCCAATTATTGAGGAGGAAAACAAACATGAGGAAAATCATTGCTTTGCTGTGCTGCCTATGCCTGATGATGGGCGCTGTATCTGCTGTGGCTGAAGGCGAAAAAATCGCACTGATCACCATGGACTCCATTGACCAACACTGGATTACCCTGAACGAGGGCGCACAAAAAGCCGCTGGTGAGCTTGGCGCTACCGTTACCTTCATGTCCCCCAACACCAAGGATGACGCTCAGCAAATTGAGTGCGTCAACAACGCTGTAGCCGGCGGCTATCAGGCCATCATGGTTGCGGCAAACGGCCCCGACGCTATTTCTTCTGCACTGGAAGAGGCCATCAAGGCTGGCGTGAAAATTGTGTATGTGGACTCTCCTGCTAACGTGACCGGCGAAGCAACCTTCTCCACCGACAACACCGCCGCTGGCAAAACCGCCGGCACGGAGCTGCTCAAGGCGCTTCAGGCCGCCAACATCACCGCTGGCAGCATCGGCATTATCAACGTAAACGCCGCGACTGATTCCTGCGTAAAACGTGAAGAAGGCTTCCGTGCCGCATTTGACGGCTCTGCCTTCACACTGCTTGAAACCCAATATGGCGAAGGCGATGCCGCCAAATCCCAGACCATTGCCGAAAACTACATCACCCAGGGCGTTGTGGGCCTCTTTGGCTGCAACGAAGGCTCCACCACTGGTGCTGGCAATGCCATCAAGGCTTCCGGCAAGACCGATGTCATCGGCGCTGGCTTTGATAAGTCCGACGCGATTCTCAACCTGATTGCGGATGGCTTCCTGCACTGCACCATGGCGCAGAATCCTGATGTGATGGGCTATGAAGGCGTGAAGGCGGCTGTGGCGGCCATCGGCGGCACCGCTCAAGGCGGCGCTGTGGTTGACACTGGCGTATCTGTGCTGACAAAGTAAAAACTGCTTATCATTTATAAAAGCTTGGGGGAGAGTGCCTTTAGGGGTGCTCTTCCCTTTTTTGGTGCGCCTGGCATGGGCGATAACTAGGGGGTGAAAGACCCCTGAGGGCTATGGTAGTAGGAACCTCTAGCCAAAGGC